>DGTR01000007.1:0-85243 GCA_002394395.1 Bacteroidales bacterium UBA4331
AACGGTTATGCTACTCTATCCAAACTGCAAGATCAATTTAGGTCTCCGCGTCATCCGTAAACGCGAGGACGGTTATCATGACATTGAGACGATTTTTGTGCCGATTTATGGGCTGCACGATGAGTTGGAGGTTACCAGCCTTCAGCCATCAGCTATCAGCCCTCAGATTTCTTTTACTCAGGAAGGGATTGCGGTGGACTGTGAGGCGGAGGATAACCTGATTGTCAAGTGTTACCGACTGATGAAGGCGAAGTACCCGAAAGTGAGAAATGTAGCGGTTCGGTTCAAGAAGAATATCCCTTTTGGCGCGGGTTTAGGCGGCGGCAGCAGCGATGCAGCACATATGGCTATTGCGTTGAATGAGCTTTTTGAGTTGGGGCTCAGTAAAGAGCAGTTGGCTGCTGAAGTGGCTGTCTTAGGGGCTGATTGTCCGTTTTTTATCTATAACCGGCCTTGTTTTGCGGAAGGTATCGGTGACAAACTGACGCCTATTGAGTTAGATATGAAGGGTATCCGGATCGTTCTGATCAAGCCGGATGAGGGTGTCTCAACCCGCGAAGCGTATTCCGGCATTACCAGACATCCGGAGGTAGCAGGTCAAATCAAGTCTGTGCTCTGTCAGGCGAAGCCGGTCTGTACTCTGTTAGGCGAAGCCGGTCTTTTCGTGAATGATTTTGAGGAAACGGTCTTTCCGGGGCATCCGGTGATAGCTGCAATAAAAAAGCGTCTGCTGGACGCAGGCGCTTTTTATGCCAGTATGAGCGGCAGTGGATCAACTGTTTTCGGCCTTTTTAAGGACGATGCGGAAGGTCGTTCCGACGCCCGGTTGAGAATGCTTGAGGAGGAGTTTGCCTCCATGATACTGCTCAACGATACGTTTGGCGAGTGGCAGTCCTAATCCCCATCCCCTGTCTTTGGAAGTAAAGCCCGGCTCGAATATTCGACGCTGGGCTTTTGCGTCGATGCCCTTTCCGGAATCGGTGATATCGAGCATGATGTCATGTTCGTTCTCATGGAGGTGGAAAGAGATCGTTCCCTGACCGGAGATAGCGTCCACGGCATTCTTGAGCATATTCTCAATGACCCATTGCATGAGCGGTGCGTTGAGCATGACAATCCTCTCCACTCCTTCGAGCGAGGCATCATCCATGGTGATGCGGCTGCTGGTTCGCGCCCGCATATAAGCGATGGCAGAACGGACAACCGGGATGAGGTTCTCCGGCTTGAGCGTCGGCTCCGAACCGATCTTCTGGAAGCGGTCTGCGATCATCTGCAGGCGGTCGATATCCCGCTTCATCTGGGGGACATACTCGTCCGTGGGATACTTATCCGCGAGAAGTTGTTGCCATGCATTGAGAGACGAGATCGGCGTGCCGAGTTGATGTGCTGTCTCCTTGGAAAGCCCAACCCAGAGGCGGTTCTCTTCACTCCGCTGCGCCGTGAGCATAATCATCACGGCGATGGCGATGAAGATGAAGATGAGCGCAAACTGGGCGTACGGCACATACCGAAGGCTGGTCAGGAGGTTGGAGTCGTCCCAGTAGATATACTGGGTGACGCCCGGGGCGATGGATAACTCGATCGGGCCATGCTCTCCCACTCCTTTTTTACCCTCCGGCACATTGCGGCTTGCCAGGATATTTCCTTCGCTATCGCAGATATAGACAGGGATCGTAGTGTTGCCCTCGATGATCGAGGAGACGAAATCGATATCCGCGTCATCGTCAGCGAGGATGAGTTGGCGTGTAGCCTCCGCCCAGACGGCCATGTTCTTCTGTTCCTCCTGCTGGAGCGAGCGTGCCAGATTATTGGTAAAAAGTACGGAAATAGCCACGATAATCATGGCTATTACCAGTACTAAAGATCCTATCTGTCGGTTGGACATTATAATTGACAATTGATAGTTGATAATTGACAATTATCCAAGCATCGTCAGAAGCACTCCGGCAGCAACGGCAGAACCGATGACACCCGCTACATTCGGGCCCATGGCATGCATGAGCAGGAAGTTCGACGGGTTCTCCTCTTGACCGACTGTCTGCGACACACGCGCAGCCATCGGCACTGCGGAAACACCGGCAGAACCGATCAGCGGGTTGATCTTCTCTTTGAGGAAGAGGTTCATGAACTTGGCGAGCAACACACCGCCTGCAGTACCCAAACCGAAAGCAACGATACCCATTGTGAGGATTCCGAGTGTCTTGAGCGTCAGGAAGCTTCCGGCGGTAGCCGTTGCGCCTACGGAGAGACCGAGGAAAATAACCACAATGTTCATCAGTTCGTTCTGCGCCGTTTTAGACAGACGCTCCACTACTCCGCACTCTTTCATCAGGTTACCGAGCATCAGACAGCCGATCAGCGGCGCTGCATCCGGAAGGATGAGAGCCACGATAGCGGTGATGATGATCGGGAAGACGATCTTCTCGGTCTTCGACACCGGACGCAGCTGACCCATCTTAATCGCGCGTTCCGCTTTAGTGGTGAGCGCACGCATGATAGGCGGCTGGATCACCGGCACGAGCGCCATGTAGCTATAAGCCGCAATAGCGATCGGGCCCAAGAGATGCGGCGCCAGTTTGGAAGTCAGGAAGATAGACGTCGGGCCGTCCGCTCCGCCGATGATACCGATAGAACCTGCCTCGGCAGGGGTGAAGCCCATGAGATTCGCACAGAGGAAGGTCACGAAGATACCGATCTGGGCAGCAGCGCCGAGAATCAGCGATTTCGGGTTCGCAATCAGCGGACCGAAATCCGTCATAGCACCTACGCCGATGAAGATCAAACACGGGTAAACGCCTGCCTTAACGCCTATATAGAGCACATCCAGCAGACCGGCGCCCTTGAGGATAGCCCCATAAGAATGGTACGTCGGACTCGACGGGTCGAGGAAGGCGGTCCATAACTCATCATGGAACATGCCTGCGCCCGGGAGGTTGGTAAGCAACATACCGAACGCGATCGGGAGCAGCAAGAGCGGCTCGTATTTCTTATGAATGGCAAGGTACAACAGGAAGAAGGACACCAGAAGCATAATACCCTGTTGCCACGTCATCTGCATGAATCCCATGCCTTGAAAAAATTCCAAGATGTTCATATTATCCTAAAACTACGAGTAAATCGTCCTGCATTACGTTCTGGCCGGGGGTTACGGCAATCTGCTTAACGGTACCATCCTGTTCCGCCATGATGGCATTCTCCATCTTCATGGACTCGAGAGTCAGGAGGGTGTCACCTTTCTTCACAGCCTGGCCTTCCGATACCAGCACTTTGATAACCGATCCGGGCAGCGGGCTCTTCACTTGGAGTCCGGCAGCAGGTGCAGCAGCGGGTTTCGGAGCCTCAGCTTTAGGAGCCGGAGCAGCTGCGGGCTTTGGCGCAGGAGCAGGAGCCGGTTTAGCAGCGGGTTTGGGAGCCGGAGCTGCGGGAGCCTCGGTCTCTACGGTATATACTTTGCCGTTCACGGTAACGTTCGTTTTGCCGGCTTCGATCTCTTCTACAGCGCATTTGTACTCAGCGCCATTGATTTTAAATGTGAATTCTTTCATTGTTTTAAAAAGTTTTCAGTCGTCAGCCATCAGTTATCAGAAGCCGACATTGTTCATTCCAATTGATTTAGTATTCCACGCTGTCTCGTGTTGATTGAGCGAGATCATCGGCGTGGGGATATCATGTTTGCTAAACCGCGCCAGATGGAGCGCATAAGCGATAGCGGCGATGTCTTCATCACCCGCCTGAGCCAGAGCCATGGCGATAGCGGCTTTCGTTCCTTCGTCCGTCGGCTCTGCCGATTTAACAGGCGCTTTCGGAGCTTCGGTAGCAGGCTTCTCGGCTTTCGGTGCCTTTGGAGCTGTTGCTTTCTGCATCACCCATCCAAAGAACTGGAGGATATACACGAGGCAGAAGAGGAGCACAAGCACGATACCGAAACCTAAGCCGGTTACGATCCATGTATCTGCTGTAACTGCTAATAAAACCATAATTACAGAGGAAGATTAGAGTGTTTCTTAAGCGGGTTAGTCAGACGTTTGGTCTGGAGCATCTCGAACGCACGGATGATGCGGCTGCGGGTGTAGCGCGGCTCAATGACATCATCAATGTATCCGCGGTTCGCTGCCTGATACGGAGATGCAAAGAGATCTTTGTATTCCGCCTCTTTCTCGGCGATGAATTTCTTCTTCTCTTCGGGATCCTCGATGGCCTTGATAGCCTTGGCTTGGAGAACACCTACTGCACCGCTCGCACCCATTACTGCAATCTCAGCGTTCGGCCAAGCGTAGCACATGTCGCCGCGGAGTTGCTTACAACTCATCACGATATGCGAGCCGCCGTAAGACTTACGAACGGTAATGGTTACTTTCGGAACGGTCGCTTCGCCATAAGCGAACATCAGTTTTGCTCCATGATCGATGATACCTGCGTACTCTTGACCGGTTCCGCAGAGGAAGCCCGGAACGTCCACGAGGGTCAGGATCTGGATGTTGAAGGCATCGCAGAAACGTACGAAACGAGCGGCTTTACGGGAAGCGTCGCAGTCCAGCACACCTGCCAGCCAAGAAGGTTGGTTAGCAATGATACCGGTCGAGCGGCCATTGAAACGAGCGAAACCGCAGATGACGTTCTTTGCGTAATCTTTGTGCACCTCCATGAAATCTCCGTTATCCACGATAGTGTTGATGATCTCATGCATGTCATAAGGCTTGTTCGGATCCGAAGGCACGATCTCATTGAGGTTATCGTCCACACGGGTGATGTCATCCGTGCATGCCACTACCGGAGCCTCCTCCATGTTGTTTTGCGGAATGAAAGAAACGAGACGACGTACTTCTGCGAGTGCCTCTTCCTCGGTAGCTGCCACAAAATGGGTCACACCGGATTTGGTAGCATGGATTTTTGCGCCACCGAGTTGCTCAACGGTAACATCTTCGCCGGTAACGGCTTTCACTACCTTCGGACCGGTGATGAACATATAAGAGTTCTGCTCGGTCATCATGATGAAGTCGGTCAAAGCCGGGCTATATACTGCTCCACCCGCGCACGGGCCGAAGATCACAGAGATCTGCGGCACTACGCCGGAAGCCAGAATATTACGCTCGAAAATCTCTGCATATCCCGCGAGTGCGCAAGCACCTTCTTGGATACGCGCGCCACCCGAGTCATTGAGACCGATGATCGGTGCACCGAGTTTCATAGCCTGATCCATGACATTGCAGATCTTCTGCGCCATGGTCTCAGAGAGCGAACCGCCGATTACCGTTGCGTCCTGCGCGAAGACAAAGACCAGACGGCCGTCGATAGTACCCGAACCAACAGCTACGCCATCGCCCAGGAACACTTTCTTCTCCATGCCGAAATCGTGGCAGCGGTGGGTAAGGAACATATTCACTTCCTCGAACGAACCCTCGTCGAGCAACATGTTGATGCGCTCACGAGCGGTGTAGCTACCCTTGGCATGGTGTTTCTCTACAGCTGCTTCACCGCCGCCGGCCATAGCCTTCTCGCGGTTCTCAACCAGTTTATTTAATTTCTCTTGATCCATAAAGACATTTACTATTTTGTCATTTACAATTTGGTCATTTATTTCGGCTGTTGGCAGAGCTCTGTCAAAACGCCTTTGGTGCTCTTCGGGTGAAGGAAAGCAATCATCAGGTTCTCAGCGCCTTTGCGCGGAGCTTTGTCGATGAGTTGGATACCTGCAGCCTCGCACTCGGCCAGACAATCTGCTACGTTGTCCACGTTGAAAGCAACATGGTGAACACCGCCGCGGCCACCGTTTTTCTCGATGAACTTGGCGATTGTGGACTCGGGGCTCGTCGGCTCCAGAAGCTCGATTTTTACTTCACCAACCTTGAAGAACGCTGTGCGTACTTTCTGGTCCTCTACAACCTCAATGCTGTAGCACTTGTTCCCGGTAAGGAACTCAAAGAAGGGAGCAGCCTCTTCGATAGAGGTTACTGCAATACCCAAATGCTCAATGTGTGTGGGTTTCATAATTAAAAAAAATTAAATGATATTTTGTTATTTTATGTATTTACATAAATTTTCCGCAAAGGTACTACTTTTTTATGAATTATGCAAATTTATTTTCATTATTCACAATCTTTGTCCCTGCGGGGTATATAAATTGTCTCCGTTTTGGATATACATTTGGCCATTAAGGATGATTTTCTGTACTTCGTCTGTATTTTTTTGGATTGTTTCTATGGCTTGTTCATCCTGTTCGTTAATACGAAGTATGAGGCTCAAATCATCTGTACGATCTGCGCGAGCCGTGCCATAATGCGTGATGTCTTCCACCAAGGATTGTACAATCGGTCGTGCCAGTTCCTGTGCCATGATTGACAGGAACGAACTTATGGCTGTGAGAGCAAAATTCGAACTACAAATCTCCATTACCATTCCGTCCATGCCGTTATAAACCTCATTTGCCAAAGAATCAGACTTGGGATTCTGCGCCTCGTTTGCCTCGCTATGTACCAGATAGAGGTCGATTACTGTAGAGCCCAAATATCGGTTCGTAATTTCTATCCTTGCCGAATCCGTTTGTGGCAGTGCATTTTTTATCACTGCGGCCGAAACCGGCAAATAACTTATATAAGGCGCCACTTTATCCCAGTTTTCATCAATTTTCCGCCATGCGCGGAGGGTCATTTCCGGAATCATATTCTGCGTATGAATTCTCATCCACTCTCGGCTATAAGGAAGCAGGTCCGGTTGCGTAGCCAGAGCCATGATATCATCGGTCTGAACTTGCACTTGCGTCCTATCCTCCGAGAGCGTGAGCCATCGATAGGGGCACGGATAAGTGATCGGCGAACCGGTAGTGATCTCGACGATAGAATCGTTGGTCAGACCTGTTGTGTCGCGGAAGGTGGTGATGCCGTTAACGTGGAAGTGTCCGGTCAGAAGCAGCCGCACGCCATGGTGCATCAGGCTGTCTCGGATAGCATCGGCGTTTTTCAGGCGGCAAGCACTCTCCAGTGAACCTTGCTTATCAAAATGCTCCAGGATCTGCCAATGACACATAGCAATAATGGTGTTGCCTTTAGCACACGCGCTATCCGCCTGCGCCAAAATCCATGCCAGCGTCTCATCGGACAACCAACCTGTGCCGGCAGTGTTATGCGCGCCATCGATACCTAAGATAGATAATCCATCCAGAGGCTCTGCTAAATACGAATGGGAAGACGGATCTTTGGCTACGACACTATCGTAAATCCATGAGTAGGTACTCTCCCACTCTTCATCCGGAAGATTATCTACCGTGATTTTCTGGTTGCCTTCATAGCGGTATGCTTTACCTCCAATGTCATGGTTTCCCGGGATGACAAAGGTCTTGATGTTCGCCTCCTCTAATACGCGAAGAGAATTTGCGACCAATTCGTGAGAGGCCTTCTCACTATCTTTGGTCAGATCACCGGGAATGAGTAACAACGACGGTTGATACTTCATCGCCGTGTCCATCATGGCAATCCAAGCTGCCTCACTGAGGTCCAACATTTTCCGCTGTTTTGCCATCATGGCATCAAACTCTTCACTACCCTCAGCGATCAGTGATTGCGGCAGGACATGCGGATCTGCAACTACCATAATCCGCTCTTGCGCCATGCCCAGTATAGGCAAGAATGCCATCAGGGCTAAAATTGTCTTTTTCATATCAATATAATGTTATTTCTACTCGTCTGTTTTGTGCGCGACCTTCTTCGGTCTCATTGGAAGCCACAGGTTTGAGGTCGCCATAACCAAAGGCCTTAATACTCTCGGCTGCACATCCGTACTCCACCAGCTGGCGTTTAACGGCTTCTGCGCGGGCCTGTGAGAGTGTTTTGTTCGCTTCCGGCTGACCGACATTATCCGTGTGACCTGCCAAACGAACATTGTATCCATAGGTTGCGATAAACATTGCTATACGTTTCAATTCCGGCAAAGAAGAAGGCATGATCACATCGCTGCCGGTCTCGAAAAGCAAATTGTTGATCGCCACCGCTTCATTAGCTGCCAGAACGGTAATCGGTTCCGGGCGTTTATCCTCCGGCAGTGTGATGGAATAGATATCATGCCGGCGGCCGTTTTTCTGTGCGTAGTAGGCCGACTTGCCATCCGTGGAAATCTTATACCAACAGTCGCGACCGGTGGTGTTGATCTGCGGACCGAGGTTCTCCGGTTCCGACCAGCATGTCCAACAGGTGTCGCTGAGCCTCCTTGTCACCCACACATCCAAATCGCCTATTGTCCCCTCTTTGTCGGACGAGAAATACAGCGTTTTCATATCCGGATGCAAGAAAGGCGATCGCTCCATTCCCGATGTATTGATGACCGAACCAATGGAATAAGGTTTGCCCCATCGCCCTTGCTCATCGCGCTCCGAGACAAAGATATTGAGCGAAGCACGTTCTTCTCCTTCTGCCGGATAATTGGCAGCAAAAAGCAAGGCCGACCCATCGGCACTGATTTGCGCATCGGCTTGCCAGTTACCTAACTGCAGGTACGATGGCAGCGGACGAGGTTCTGTCCATCCGTATGGCCCGCGCTGGGAGAAACACATCCGTCCTTCTACAAAAAGCAACATCGTCTTGCCGTCTCCGGAAACAGAGGTGGGGGCTTCATTGCGATAAGGCGTACTAAGTGCCGGAACGATCTGAGCACTACTCCATTCTCCTGTCCGTTTGTCGCGACGCGAGACAAAGATATCCTCGGACATATTCGTCTCTCTGCGATTGAGCCCCACAAAATAGAGGGTGTTATCGTCAATCGTGAGCGTCGGCCCGTATTCTTCGCCGATGGCTGTATTGATGGTATTGGGTAATATCTGCGGCTGGATACTATCCGCAGTGGTAAAACTACAGAAAATCAGCACAATCAGTTGACCCGCCATGACGCGCAGGAAAGTAGTGAAAGGCGCCAGCGTGGCATAACATACAGCGGCTTGGTTATTCTCGTTAGAAAGCGACTGCGCATAAGGAAGCGCCATGGCGCATGTCATCGATCCGACCATGAGGCCAACAACATTGAAATAGTTCATGTGCAGCCATTTATAAGCGATTGCGCCTACTATCAGAAGCGGAATAATCGTAATCAGAAAACCGTAACCGATCCACATGTATCCGCCGTTCACCACCGTCGGAACAAAATTCTCTCCTACGGAGAGACCTAAAGCCGCCAGGAAAAGCGTCAGACCGACTTGACGAAGCATCATATTGGCCGAAGTTGTTGAGAAAGTGACCATATTATAATACGGTCCGTAATGCCCGATGAGGATGGCAACAATAAGTGAACCGCCCACCAGACCAAGTTTGAAGGTCGTGCCCATGCCAGGAATAGGAATTGGCAGCAAACCAACGCAGATACCTAATACGATACCAAAGAAAATCGGCAGCAGATGCGGTACGTCGAGCCTTTTGAGCTCATTTCCAAAGGTATCCGCCACTTTGCTGACATCCTCTTTATTACCGACCACCATCAGTCGGTCGCCCAGCTGAAGAATCATATCCGGAGTCGCCAGAAGGTCAATACCGGCACGGCTGACGCGTGTAATGGTTGCATGGTATTGCTGGCGGAGATTAAAGGAACGAATACGTTTGCCATTACATTCCGGCCGCGTCACTGCAATCCGTCGGGAAATCAAGTGGTCCGATTTCTCGGATTGCACATGCAGGTCATAATCCTTCATCTTTCCAAGCAGACGCAACGAGTTGAGATACTGTTGCTCTGTCAGGATACGCAGCGTGTCACCGTTTTGGAAGGTAGTCTGCTCATTAACCAACTCATCCGATCCATCCGGACGGATAACACGGCTGACTACAATCTCTTTCACCGGGCATATGAGCATCAGTTCATCCAAGGTCATGGTGTCTAACTGCGGGTTATTCAGCGTTATATCGACACAAATAGGCTCTTCCGTAGTTGCTTTAGCTGCTTCTTTCAAACGTTTCTCCTCCTCCGGCAGACTGATTCGGAACGCTTTGCGAACCAATTCAAATGCAAGAATCAGACCCACTATACTCAGCGGATACGCCACGGCATAACCTGTTGCGATATCCGGGTTCGTCGTACCTTTGAGATCAAAATAAGCCTGTTGTGCTGCCGCCAGAGAAGGGGTTGAGGTCGTTGCACCGGACATGACTCCCGCCAGAGTGGACATATCAATACCTGTGATATAATGCAAGACAATTGTGCAGACACATGCTAACAGCACGATTGCCGCTGCTAACATATTCAGATGCAACACACCTTTCTTAAACGGAGAGAAAGAGGGTCCGACCTGCAGACCTATCGAATAAACAAAGAGAATAAGACCAAAATCCTTGGCAAACTGTGCCACGGAATGGTCAATCTTCACGCCCAAAGAAGCCAGCGCGATTCCCACAAATAACACCCAAGTCACGCCTAACGAGAACTGCCGGATCTTTGCCTTCTCACCAAGCCAAAGACCTATCGTCATCACTATTGTCAACCATAAAAGGGACTGCGTGATTGAAGGATGAAACAAAAATGATTCCAATGAATACATTTTCTATAAATGGTTTATTCGTTTTTTAGTATTTTCAACAAACCGATTAAAGCTTTCATACATGCCCGATCGGTTATCTGCTCGCGCAGTTTGCCTAAATGGAAACACTCCGCATATGTGCCTTTCGGGGTAGCCCAAGCCATCCAAACGGTGCCTACGGGCTTCTCTTCCGAGCCTCCGGAAGGACCGGCAATGCCGCTTGTGGCAATACCGAAATCCGTTCCGATTAGTTTGCGAACGGATTCTGCCATTATGCGAACTACTTCTTCGCTTACCACCCCGTGCGTCTTTATCATTTCTGCAGGAACATTCAAAACCTGCTCTTTGACAGAGTTGTCATAGCTCACCACAGAGCCCCAGTAGAAGGCAGAACTGCCGGCATGTTTGTTGAGCAGTGATGCTAACTTACCGCCCGTACAAGATTCCGCTGTAGCGATGGTCGCTCCCTTTTCTTTCAGTAATTTGCCGACTATCACCTCTAATGGTTCATCCGTATCGGCAATCAAATAATCCTTTGTCAACTCCTTCAGACGCCCGAACCACGCGTCTATTTCCTTCTCCGTCATTCCACCATAAGAAGACAATCGCAGACGAATGATTCCATCTTTGGGCAAATAAGCCAGATGCAAATCAGATGGCATCTCGTTCTCGTAATCCTCCAACAGAATCGCCAGTGAGCTCTCCGGGATACCCGTCACTTGCAACGTCCGATGCAGAATAACTGATTGCTGATTGCTGAATACTGATTGCTGGATATACGGCAGAATCTGTTCGTCCATCGCGATCTTCATCTCATACGGCACGCCGGGCATGGAAGCAAGCAGTTTTTCTCCTTTATGGAAAATCATCAAGGGAGCGCTACCTACTCTGTTCGGCAATATCTCCGCACATTCAGGCACGAGCCACTGCGTAGCCGTCAAACGGTTCAGTACATCCGGCCGCTCCTTATATAATTCATGTATGTGCGCGCGCACACGCATATCTTCAATAAGGTGTGTTCCGAAATACTCGCACAACACATGTTTGGTAATATCATCTTTCGTCGGGCCCAAACCTCCTGTAGTCAGGACAATATCGGCTCTCCCGAAAGCCTCGTCCAGCGCCGCAATAATATGCTCGCGGTTATCATGGACAGAGGTCACTTGGAACAACTCTATTCCGCATTCATTCAGCCGTTCGGCCATCCATGCGGAGTTGGTATCCACCACCTGGCCGATCAGCAACTCGTCTCCTATCGTTATTATTTCTGCTCGCATTGTTTCTTCCACTCTTTTGCAGTTAATTCCAATTCCTCATACCATGCCTCGCCAAACCGACGTATCAACGGCTCTTTCAAGAACTGATATAGCGGCAAATGCAGTTTCTTTCCTTTGATACGAGCGCAATGACAGATATCCCATCGATGGTACTCCACTCCCGTATATTCACCTACTTGCGTCAGCCGCACTGGGTATAAATGGCATGAGATGGGCTTCTTAAAATCTATCAATCCCGCATTATAGGCCTTTTCTATCAGGCAGTAACACCATCCGTTATGATCCGTGCGTGCAAAGACACAATCCTTGTCATTCACGATGGATGTCACACGCTCGCCGGATGGGTCATTATAGGCTATTCCTTGTTTCTCCACTACCGCCTTTGCTTCTTTCGTCATGCCGGGTAGTAAGACAGGTAAGATACTTTGTATCTTCTCCTCCTCTTCCGCCATCAGCGGAGCTCCGGCATCGCCTTCTATACAGCAACATCCGCGGCAGGTGTCCAGATCGCAGCAGAACTCTTTCTCCAGCACGTCCAGCGAAACTAAGGTATTCTCTCCTATTACAAACATAAGAAGCTTTCTGCCCAGATTTTAATGCCCAGACCGATGAGCACCAAACCGCCCACCAGTTCCATATTCAGTTTCAGTTTACCGATGAATGCGCCTAACAGATAGCCTCCCAACGAAAAAGCCGCAGTAATAGCGCCGATAGTCACAACGGACGGATAAAGCCACTCGGGATACGGTACAAACAACAATCCGGTCGCTAACACATCTATGCTTGTCGCTACAGCCAGCAAAAGCAGATTCGTCACATGCCAGTTGGCTGTTTTGGAATCTTTATGTTCGTCATGGAAGGACTCCCAAATCATCTTTACGCCCAAGAATCCTAATAGAATCAACGCAATCCAGGGTGCATAAGTCTGCATGAAGCCCACAAACAAGTTTCCTGCATAATAGCCGATAATCGGCATTCCCATGTGGAAACAGCCGAAAATAGCCGCCATCAGGATTGCTCGCGGGTGCCATTTGCCTTGGTTCATGCCTTGCACAGCCGAAACCGCACAGCAATCCATCGCCAGACCGATGCCCATTATGATCACATTCAACCAATCCATAAATCACAAATTACAAATCACAAATTAGAAATTTCAATTTCTCCTATACTTATAACGTGCTCCCACCTTGCCTTTGGCAATCGCCATTAATTTGTTACGGGTGAATGTCTTGCGAATGGGTGAGATACGATCGGTGAACACATGACCCTCCAAATGGTCATATTCATGCTGGACGATACGTGCCTGAAAGCCCGTAAACGTCTCTTCATGTTTCTTGAAATTCTCATCCAGATAGCGGATCTTGATAGTAGCCGGACGGACAACATTCTCACTTATCCCCGGTAGCGAAAGGCACCCTTCGCTATATGTACAAGTCTCTTCGCTTGTCTCCAGAAGCTCCGGATTAATGAATGCGCGCTTAAAGTCCTTACACTCCGGATAATCCTCTGCCAACTCCGAACCATCAACTACGAACAACCGCCATGGCTTACCCACCTGCGGAGCCGCCAGACCACAACCTTCTGCCTGCGTCAGCGTCTCATACATATCCGCAATGAACTGTTTCAGTTCCGGCGTTTGTTCAATCTCTTCAGCCTGTTTTCTAAGTACCGGCTGTCCGTACAAATATATAGGTAAAATCATATACTAATTACACTTTAACGAAGGCTCTCCAAATAGCCTTCTAAAATGATGCACGCGGCAATCTTATCCACCACGGCTTTGTCTTGCCGGTCCTTCTTTTTCATGCCTCCGGCCAGCATCGCCTGATGCGCCAACACCGATGTGAAGCGCTCATCGTACATAGTTATAGGTTTTTCGGGAAATTGCTTTTTGAATTGCCCCATAAACGGCCGTATATACTTCATACTCTCCGATTCCTCACCGTTCATCTGCGTCGGATGACCGATCACCACTTCGTCCACTTGCTCTTTGGTGAAGTACTCCTGCAGCCATCCCAGTAACTCTTTCGTCTCAATCGTAAGCAGCGGATTAGCCGTTATGCGGAGTGCATCCGTAACGGCTAATCCTGTGCGTTTACGACCGTAGTCTATTGCGAGTATTCGTCCCATTAGAGGTTATTGAGTTCCTCGTTGATAGCGTTGTATTTATCGTCCATGTGGAAGCGATAGTACAGACCCTTCAGAATCTGCATGTAGTTGCGATCTTGCGGATCCATCTTATGTGCCTCCTCGAAGAACGGCAATGATTTACGGAACACCTCGTTCATCTCGTCCAGCGCTTTCTTGTACTCTTTGTTGTCAGAGATCAGCGCAGCAGCCTCGTTCAGTTTGACTGCCTGATTGTAATATACACGACCCTTGCCTGCCATCGCATCAGCCAATTTCGGATCGATAGCCAGCGCATTGTCAAAGTCCTTCAGAGCCTCCTCGTAGTGACCAAGGTTCTCATTGAGGTTACCTTTGATATGGTGGTATTGCGCTACGTTCGGCTCTTTCTCGATAGCTTGAGCCAGGTAATCAACCGCCGTTTGCTCCTGGCCGGAGTAGATATAGTAGTTGATCAGGTTCTGCAGGAACCAAGTCTCTTGCGGGAAGCGGTTGATAGCATGCTGCAAAGTAGCTACGAACTTAGCCGTATCTTTCAGCGCTACATACTCCTGATAGAGGAATTGGTTTACAGAGATACCCTCATAATCGCCGTCTTTCAGATCCTCCAACAGTGCTATCGCATCCTCGTGACGCTCGGATTGAACGGCGAAGATGGCTGCGTAGTACTTGTATTGGGTGTACGTCGTGTCGCGCGGCATCTCTTTCTGCAGTTTGGCATCCTGCATCATCGCCAAGTCAGGAATAGCAATATGCTTCCGGAATGCTTGGAAAGCGCCCTCGTAGTCTTTCTGCTCGTTCAGATAGATACCATATTTCACCAACTCCTGCTGTTTATAGTACTCCAGCATCTTCTTGGCGATGTTGTTACGGGTCTTCTGATCTACTACTTCGCGGCCTTTCTTATCCAGCGTCGGAATCATAGCCAACTCGTCTGCCTTGAGCCAGTAGTCATAACTCTCCTCAACAGCAATACCTGCCTTAGCCTGGTTAACACCCTTACCCATCATCTGGTTGTAGTTCTCTTGCTGCAACTCCTGAAAACCAATCATGCCGGCCCAGTAATAGGTCTCTGCAGTCGGTTCAGCAGCGAGTGCCTCTTCGATAGCGGAACGAGCAGCTCCGAAATCCGGAGTCTCGGACATCGCATAACTCTTAGCTTTCTTTACCAACGGGTTTTTCTGTGCAAAGCAGCCTGCGCTTACCAGCACTAATGCTGCCAAAATCAAACTCTTTTTCATAACTTATTCGTTTGTTTCATTGTTATTTGCATCATTTGCATCATTCTCATCATTCTCATCATTAAGCGGAGCGTCACCATTTTCTTCCTCCTCTTTCGGAACGATACAACCGCTGACGAGGCTGTCGTTACGTTTCTGGAGTTCGATCAGTTTGACACCTTGAGCTGCACGACCGGTCTGACGGATGGTTGAGATATCCATGCGGATAGCCGTTCCGGACTTGGTCATCAGCATCAGGTCGTCTGCATCGGTAACTGCCTCAATACCAATAAGATGGCCTGTCTTCTCAGTTATCTCAATGGTCTTGACACCCTTACCGCCACGGTTCGTCACACGATAGATCGGGTTGCCTTCTTCGTCATCCACCGGCGTACGTTTACCAAAGCCGTTCTCCGAAATGACGAGAATAGTCTTGTCTGTACCCTTCTCTACACAAACCGTGCCAATCACGCGATCTTGACCATCTTCTTCCAAAGTAATTGCTTTCACACCCGTTGCGCCACGGCCCATCGGACGTACGCCGCCTTCGTTGAAACGAACGACTTTACCGTTGTACGAAGCAACCAACATCTCACTCTCGCCATCGGTCAGAGTAACGCCAATCAACTCGTCACCTTCACGCAGACCCAATGCGATGATTCCGTTTGTGCGAGGACGGCTATATGACTCCAAGGTCGTCTTCTTCATCAATCCGTTCTTGGTGATGAAGATCAGGAAGTGGCTGTTGACATATTCTGCGTCATTCAAGCCCTTCACGTTGATACAGGTACGCACCTTATCGCCCTTCTGCAGGTTGATCATGTTCTGGATAGCACGGCCTTTGGATTGCTTGTTGCCTTCCGGCAGATCGTAAACCTTCTGCCAGTACAGACGACCCATCTCCGTGAAGAACATCATCGTCGAGTGCATCGAAGCCTGATAAACCCTCTCGATGAAGTCTTGATCACGTGCGCTACCGGCTTTCGAACCGATACCGCCACGGCTCTGCTGACGGAAGTCAGCCAGCGGAGTACGTTTGATATAACCCAGGTGAGAAATAGTGATCACCATCTCGTCGTCGGCGTACATATCTTCCGGATTGAACTCCGTCGCCATCTTCACGATCTTCGTGCGGCGCTCATCGCCGTATTTGTCCTTGATCTCGATAAGCTCTGCGTTAATCACGTCGTAACGCATCTCCTCGCTTGCCAACAACTCATTCAAATGAGCGATCAACTTCTCGATCTCCTCATATTCGGCCTTCAACTCATCGATGCGCAGGCCGGTGAGAGCCGACAGACGCATATCTACGATAGCTTTCGACTGCAGATTGTCCAAATTGAAACGCTTCTCCAAGTTAGTTTGCGCATCTGCCGGAGTGCGGCTCGCACGGATGATACGAACCACCTCGTCGATATTATCTACGGCGATGATCAAGCCCTCCAAGATGTGCGCTTTCTCCTCTGCCTTACGCAACTCATAGCGCGTACGACGGGTTACGACATCCATACGGTGGTCGATGAAGTGGCCGATTAACTGCTTGAGGTTCAGCAACATAGGACGACCTTTCACCAGTGCGATATTGTTTACTGCAAAGCTCGACTGCAGAGCGGTGAACTTATACAACTTATTCAAAACCACCTGTGCGTTTGCGTCGCGTTTTACCTCCACCACGATACGGATATCGCGTTTGGAGTGGTCGTTGATATCTGCGATTCCCTCGATCTTTTTGTCGTTTACGAGTTCTGCGATATTCTTCACCAGATCGCTCTTCACAACGCCGTACGGCAGCTCCGTGATGATGATACGCTCACGTCCGTTGTCATCGGTCTCGATGTCAGCGTTTGAACGAATCACAATCCTTCCGCGGCCGGTCTCAAAAGCGTCGCGAACGCCCTGATAGCCGTAGATAGTACCGCCGGTCGGGAAATCCGGAGCTTTCACATACTCCATCAGGTTCTCCACCGTGATCTCTTGCACGCTCGCGTCATGCATGCGCGCCTTAATATTATCAATGTACGCGCAACAGCCGTCAATCACTTCGCTCAGGTTATGCGTCGGCATGTTCGTCGCCATTCCGACAGCAATACCGCTTGCGCCGTTCACCAGCAGGTTCGGGAAACGGCAAGGCAGCACAACCGGCTCTTTCAAGCTGTCGTCGAAGTTATTCTGCATATCTACGGTATCCTTGTCGATGTCGCGGAGCATCTCCTCTGCCAACTTCGACAGACGGGCCTCCGTGTAACGCATTGCAGCTGCTCCATCGCCATCAACAGAACCGAAGTTACCCTGACCATCTACCAGGCAATAACGCATTGCCCAAGGTTGCGCCATACGAACTAACGTTCCGTAAATAGAACTGTCACCGTGCGGGTGGTACTTACCCATTACCTCACCCACGATACGTGCACTCTTCTTCGTCGGCTTGTCCGAGGTGTTACCCAACTCGTTCATTCCGAATAGCACACGGCGGTGAACAGGCTTGAAACCGTCGCGCACATCCGGTAACGCACGGCTCACAATCACACTCATCGAGTAATCGATGTACGAGGACTTCATTTCCTCGTCAATCTTCACAGGAATGATGTGATCATTCTTAATCAAATCGTTGTTTTCTTCCATTTTGTATTGTTGTTTATTTAATTATTTTCTTGCTTTCTTAGGTCAACTTAGGTCTACCTAGGTCATCCTAGGTCGTCCTAGTCCACACATTTTGCGCTGCAAAATTACAAAAAATCTTCGACATGTGCAAATATTTTTTCATTTTTTTTGATTTTTCTTTCTTTTCCGACTGAACCCCGATAGAAAACTTTCATGCGCTTAGAACGTAAATATATGCCCTTTATGCCCGTTTTAGCCCTTCATACGCGCACGACCACACGTGAGAACACAACTTCCCCACTCCTTCTTGCCATTCATCAATCCCCAAACAAAAAATCTACAAAAATCTATTTTTGTTTGCGTATGTCATTTTTTTTGCGTAACTTTGCACGCAATTTGTGAATACGCATAAATATTACTGAAAAATGAATATATCTTACAAATGGTTAAAACGCTACATCGCATTGCCTGACGATGCAGAGACAGTAGCGAAAATTCTTACTTCTATCGGTCTGGAAGTGGGTACCGTAGAAGCGGTAGAAACGATCAAAGGCGGTCTCAAAGGACTCGTCGTGGGCGAAGTGCTGACTTGTGTTCCCCATCCTAACTCCGACCATCTCCATCTCACAACCGTCAACATCGGCGAGGGCGAACCCTTACCTATTGTCTGTGGCGCACCGAATGTGGCTGCCGGACAAAAAGTCATTGTGGCTACTATCGGAACCGTCCTCTACGACGGTGATCAGTCTTTCACGATCAAAAAAGGCAAACTCCGCGGCGAGGATTCCTTCGGTATGTTGTGTGCAGAAGATGAGATCGGCGTCGGAACCAGCCACGACGGTATTATCGTTCTGCCGTCTGACACTCCGGTCGGTATGAAAGCAGCCGATTATTACCACATTGAGAATGACACCATCATCGAGGTGGATATTACTCCGAACCGTTCAGACGCAGCTTCCCACTATGGTGTAGCACGCGATCTCTATGCCTATTACAAGGCGCACGGCCAGGAAGTGGCACTTACCAAACCGTCTGTGGACGAATTTAAGTTAGACCTCAACGAATCGCCGATAAAAGTAGTTGTAGAAGCGCCGGACGCAGCTCCGCGTTATTCGGGTCTATATATCCAAGGCGTAGAAGTGAAAGAATCGCCGGAATGGCTCAAAAACAGCCTTCTCGCTATCGGACTTCGCCCGATTAACAACATCGTCGATGTCACGAACTTCGTCCTGCACGAGATGGGACAAGCGCTCCATGCCTTCGATGCCGACAAGATCAAAGGTAACGAGATCCACGTTCGTTATGCGAACCAAGGCGATAAATTCGTAACCCTCGATGGCGTAGAGCGTACAATGGACGCACGCGACCTCATGATTGCCAACAAAGAAGAAGCAATGTGTATCGCCGGCGTTTTCGGAGGACTCGAGAGCGGTGTGACTGAAAACACCAAGAATATCTTCCTGGAGTCCGCTTATTTCGACCCCGTAACCATCCGCAAAACCAGCCGCAGACACCAGCTCCAGACCGACGCATCTTTCCGTTACGAGCGTGGCTGTGATCCTTGCAACACACTCTATGTCCTCAAACGCGCCGCTTTGCTTATTCAATCAGTAGCAAAAGGGACTTTTGTCGGACCAATCCTAGACCATACAGCAGATGTTACGCTACTCTCACCCTGGTCTGTGACCATCGATATCAACCGCGTCAACCGCCTTATCGGCAAGGCCATCGGCGAGGAAACGATTGAAACGATCCTCAATGCTCTTGAGATCGAGATCTTGAGCAAAAACGGCTCTGTTTGGCAACTTGCCGTTCCCCGCTACCGTGTGGACGTACAGCGCGAGTGCGACGTAGTGGAAGATATCCTCCGTATCTACGGCTATGACAATGTGGAGTTCCCGGAGAAACTGAACACCAGCCTTGCGTACGGCATCAAACCCGATCCTGAGAAACTGCGTCGTAAGATTGCGGAGCAGCTGACAGCACAGGGTTTCAACGAGATTCTCAATAACTCGCTGACGAAGATTGCATACTACGAGCCGTTAACCGAACTCACGCTTGACACTTGTGTCAAGATCATGAATCCGCTGAGCCAAGATCTCGGTGTGATGCGTCAGACGCTTCTCTTCGGCGGACTTGAGTCCATCGCACGTAACGCCAACCGCAAGAACAGCGACCTCAAGTTCTATGAGTTCGGCAACTGCTATCATTTCCATGCCAATCCTGCCGCGCGTGAGCATAATCCCGAGAACTCGCTTGTCGAGTACTCCGAAGAACCGCATATCGGTCTTTGGCTCACGGGTAACAAAGCAGCGCAGAGCTGGGTTCGCAAAGAGGAAAAAACCACGTTCTACCAACTTCACGCCTATGTCAACAATATCCTTGTGCGCCTTGGTGTGGACATCGAGAAAGTGACCGTAGAGCGCTTGGAGAACGAACTCTTCTCCGACGGACTCGTCCTCAAACCCGCTAACGGCAAGCCTTTAGGCTTCATCGGCATCGTGGCGCGTAAGCAACTCAAAGCCTTTGATATCGACCAAGAGGTGTATTACGCAGACCTCGATTGGAACCAACTGCTCAAGCAGAACAAGCAATACAAAGCAGTTATCAACGACCTGCCCAAATATCCGGAGGTAAAACGTGACTTTGCGCTCCTCGTGGATAAATCCATCGAGTTTGCAGACCTCGCCCGCGAAGCTTTTGCTACCGAGCGCAAGCTCCTCAAAAACGTCTATCTGTTTGATGTCTATGAGGGCAAGAACCTCGAAGCAGGCAAGAAGTCTTATGCACTCTCCTTCATCCTTCAGGATGCGGAGAACACGCTCAAAGATACACAGATTGAGAACATTATGAACCGCCTCAAAAAGACCTTTGAGGACAAATTTGGCGCCACATTACGCTAATGCTCCCATCTTCTGACCAAAACGAAATATTAAAACGTCGCACTTTTGCGATCATTTCGCACCCGGATGCCGGTAAAACGACCCTGACAGAAAAACTCCTGCTCTACGGAGGTGCTATTCACGTAGCCGGAGCGGTTAAATCCAATAAGATTCGTAAGACCGCTACCTCCGACTGGATGGAGATAGAGAAACAGCGTGGCATCTCTGTGGCTACTTCTGTCATGGGCTTTGACTACGCTGGGCATCATATCAACATCCTTGACACCCCGGGACACCAGGATTTTGCGGAAGACACCTTCCGTACGCTTACCGCGGTTGACTCAGCCATCGTCGTCATCGACTCCGCAAAAGGTGTCGAGACGCAGACACGCCGACTCATGGAAGTATGCCGGATGCGTAAGACACCGGTCATGGTCTTCATGAACAAGATGGACCGCGAAGGCAAAGATCCGTTCGACTTAATGGACGAAGCGGAGAAAGAATTGGGTATTCATTGTACACCTGTCACATGGGCGAACGGACAAGGCTTAAAATTCGAGTCTGTCTTCGCGCTCAATAATCGCCCGGCAGAACTATCCGAGAAACTGCAAGAAGATCTGGAGATGATTGATGGCGTATATCCGGAGTTTGACAAAGAAGCATACCTTCGTGGTGACTTGGCTCCTGTCTTCTTCGGCTCGGCGTACAAGACCATCGGTGTGCAGGAACTGCTGGATTTCTTAGTAGAGAACGCCCCCTCCCCTCTTCCTGTGACAGCCGAAGAGCGCACCGTGGAACCGATGGAAGATAAGTTCACAGCTTTCTGTTTTAAGATCCATGCCAATATGGATCCGAACCATCGCTCGTGCATTGCTTTCTTCAAGATCTGTTCCGGTAAGTTCCTGCGCAACACCTATTATTATCACGTGCGCAAGGACCAACAGATGCGTTTTGCCGCTCCGACCTGCTTCATGGCACAGAAGAAAGAGACCGTCGATGAAGCTTTTGCAGGCGATGTAGTGGGTCTTCCCGATACCGGTAACTTCAAGATCGGAGATACGCTCACAGCAGGAGAGAAACTGCATTTCAAGGGACTTCCTTCTTTCTCGCCGGAGATGTTCAAATACATCGACAATGCTGACCCGATGCGACAGAAACAACTGGAGAAAGGTATCAACCAGCTTATGGACGAAGGTGTGGCACAGCTCTTTGTGAGCCAACTCAACGGCCGTAAGATTATCGGAACGGTGGGACAACTGCAGTTTGAAGTCATCCAATACCGTCTCGAGCACGAGTATCAGGCCAAATGCCGCTGGCAACCGCTTCAGATGTACAAAGCCTGCTGGATTGAGTCCGACGACGATGCCGAACTCGACACCTTCAAGAAACGCAAAGCGCAATATATGGCAACGGACAAAGAAGGCCGCGATGTCTTCATGGCGGATTCCGCGTACGTCCTCTCCATGGCGCAGCAGGACTATAAACATATTACCTTCCATTTCACCTCGGAATTCTAGGATCCTAGGATTCTTAGGAAACAAGGACAACCAGTAAAATCAAATCAATATGAAAAACAGATCACTACAAATCCGCCTCATCGTCATGAACTTCCTGGAGTTCGCTGTCTGGGGCGCGTACTTAACCTCAATGGGAACATACCTCTTCAAACAAGGTATGGGTCAGCACATCGGTTGGTTCTACTCTATCCAAGGTATCGTCAGCCTTTTCATGCCTGCGTTGATGGGTATTGTGGCGGACCGCTGGATTCAGGCGCAAAAGACACTCAGCCTTTGCCACGCCTTAGCGGGTCTCTTCATGTGTGCTGCAGGCCTCTACGCTTATACGGCGGCAGATGTACATTTTGCTACCCTCTTCTCGCTCTACACGATTTCCGTAGCATTCTTCATGCCGACCATCGCGCTTACGAACTCCGTAGCCTTTAACGCACTCGTCAAAGCCGGAATGGATACCGTGAAGGACTTTCCACCGATTCGTGTGTTTGGTACGGTGGGCTTCATCGCAACTATGTGGTGTATTGACCTGCTCGGCTTCCAAGCTACTCCTTGGCAGTTTGTCGTTTCCGGCGGTCTGAGCATTCTCTTAGCCGCATATTCGCTCACACTTCCGGCTTGTGAAATCAAAAAGACAGAAGGCTCCGTGGACCTCGTAGAGGCACTCGGTCTGAAGGCCTTTGCGCTTTTCAAACAAAAGAAGATGGCGCTTTTCTTCATCTTCTCGATGATGCTTGGTATGTGTCTGCAAGTCACCAATTCGTACGCAAACCCCTTCATTACCTCGTTTGGCGCGATCGAAGAGTTTGCTAACACCTTTGGTGTTCAGCACGCGAATATCCTCATCTCTATCTCGCAAATCTGCGAGGCGCTCTGTATCTTGGCAATCCCGTTCTTCCTCAAACGCTTCGGGATCAAGAACGTCATGCTTATGGCGATGTTCGCGTGGGTCTTCCGTTTTGGTTTCTTCGGAGCCGGAAACCCGGGATTCCCCGGCGTGATACTCTTCATCCTCAGCTGCATCGTCTATGGCTTTGCTTTTGATTTCTTCAATATCTCCGGTGCGCTCTACGTCGATCAGGAGACAGAAGAAGCACAGCGTTCGTCTGCACAAGGTCTCTTTATGATGATGACCAACGGCTTTGGCGCTACTATCGGTACGCTCTCTGCACAGGCTATCATCAATAAACTTGTCATGGCTCAAGAAGTAACCGCACAAGGTCCTATGGCTGTTTGGGATGGATGGAGAGAAGCATGGTTTATCTTCGCCGGCTTTGCCCTCGTCGTTGCCATCGCTTTCTGGCTCTTCTTCCCGAAAACCCCGGTGAACAAGAACCTTGAAGTGAAACACTAAATGTATAAGAAGGAACTTACATATTATTTCTCAACGCCGATTGCGTACATCGTCATAGGCTTGTATCAATTGGCGATCAGCCTTTTCCTCTGGGTGATCCCGGGTCAATGGAACATCATTGATTCCGGGTACGCCCAAGTGGACGGACTCTTCCAATTATCGCCATGGCTCTTCATGTTGCTCTGTCCTGCATTAACCATGCGACTTCTTTCCGAAGAGCGTCAATCGGGCATCTGGGATCTTATTCGCACGAAGCCCATCTCGCTTACACGCATAATGCTCGGTAAGTATTTTGCGGCATGGACATTAGTTCTGATCGGCCTGTTACCCTGTTTCGTTCACTATTTTGTAGTGGCATATATGGCAGAACCGATGGGTAACTTGGACAGCGGTGCCTTCTTGGGTTCGTTCATAGGCTTGATACTTTTGTCGGGTACATTTATGGCGATCGGTCTGCTCTGCGCTACGTTCAGCAAAAGCCAGATTGTTTGTTTCATCTCCGGTGCGCTGAGTTGCTTTGTGCTTTACTGGGTATTATTGCAGGATCACTACTCTGCCCTTTCCCGCGGAGTCTTAGACCTTCGAGACGTAGTCTTCTTTGTCACCATAGCTATTATTGCTATCATAGCAGCCATATTTACCATAGATGGTCTCACGAGAAAATAAATGGTACATGGTAAATGATTAAATCGTACATGGTATGACAAAGATTGGCATTTTATCCGACACGCATGGTCTTTTAGACCGCCGCATCTTTGAGCATTTCAAGGATGTCGATGAGATCTGGCATGCCGGTGATATAGGTTCCGCGGAAGTATTACAAGCCCTGCGGGAGTTCAAACCCACGCGCGCGGTATATGGAAACATGGATTCCGGCGATGTGCGCTACTCCCTTCCTGAGTTCTACCGCTTTCGCGTAGAAGAGGTAAACGTCCTTATGACACATATTGGCGGCTATCCCGGCAAATACAACCCCTGGCTCATTCCCTGGTTCCGCAAAAGTCTCGAAGCAAAAAATGCCCGAATGCCAAATGACCCAATAAATGAACAAATGGTAAATGACCAAATGGTAAATGTCATTGACTTATTTGTCTGCGGGCATAGCCATATATTAAAAGTTCAATACGATAACCAATTTAAGTTCCTTACCATGAATCCCGGAGCAGCAGGAAAACAAGGATGGCAACCCTGCCAGACACTTTTGAGATTCACCATCGATGGATCAAAAATTGACAATTTGGAAGTAATTGAGCTGGAAAGATTGTGATTTACCCCATAAATTGTGCAAAAAACGTTAAAAAATTGAGATTTTTGGTGGAATATGTTGTAAAACATAAAAAAAGATTTGGTCATATCAAAAAAAAGCAGTACTTTTGCATCGGATTTGAAAATGACAACTACAGTTAGCAAAATGGGGGTTGTTATTGAGAGTCCAAAGACAAACAAGACCAATCTTTTTTGTACCTTAAATAAACAGACTAATACCTTAGAAAAACAGACGTCGCGATGACGGCTGTTTTCGCTTTTAAAAGGACCTCTTAACTATATAAAATCCCGCCTCTCTCTCGAGTCGCGGGATTTTCGTTGTTTTAATCCTTTTTGGGTACGTATTGGGTAGTACAATGACTAACGAATATCCAACGAATCACTAACTTATCACTAACGATTGGACTTTCGCCGGAGCTGATTTGAGCCGGTTTGGACGGAGGTCAATACGACAAAAAAGACATGACCACATAGACCGTTTTGACCGTTTCATCCCCAAAATGTTAAAACGGTTAGAACAAAAAAAATGATGTAAGAAAGTTGAGATAGTTGAGACAGTTAAGATTTCCAAATGTCAACGATTCGTCTGAAAATGAGCAAATTAGACGAAAGAGTCTCAAGTGTATCAAGAATCTCATGCAAATTTTTATACAAACGGCTTGGCATGCCGGGAAAAGGATGAAAGTACTAAATAAGCATATTGAGGACTTTCTCAATAACCGGAGCCATGTCGTAGTATTTGTACTCGGCTAGGCGACCACCGAAAATGACGTCCTTTTCCTGAGCCGCGAGAGCACGGTATTGGTCAGCGAGGGAGTTGTTACGTTCGTCATTCACCGGATAGAACTGCTCCATGCCGGGTTTGTACTCGGTGGAATACTCTTCACTAATGACGGTTTTGGGGCAATCATAAACGGCTTGCCCGAACATCTCAAAATGCTTGTGCTCGATGACGCGGGTATAAGGCACATCGTGCGAAGTATAGTTTATAACGGCGTTTCCTTGATAGTTCGGGGTATTTTCTACGCGTGTTTGGAAGGTTACCGTGCGCCAATCGAGCCGACCTAAACGAAAATCAAAATACTCGTCAATCGGTCCGGTATAGACCAATTGGTCTGCTATCTCACGCCATGAATCTTTGTATTCCTTAAAGAAATCACACTCCGTTTTAACCTCCACACCTTCTAACAGCGCAGCGATTAACTTATTGTACCCGCCAATAGGAATACCCTGATACGTATCGTTGAAATAATTATTATCAAACACGAACCGAACCGGCAAACGACGGATGATAAAAGCCGGTAACTCTTTGCAGTCTCTACCCCATTGCTTTTCTGTGTACTCCTTGATGAGTTTGTAGAATATATCTTTGCCAACTAAGCAAAGGGCTTGTTCTTCCAAGTTCTGCGGTTCTCGCCCATTAAGAGCAGCTAATGCTTCCGCGCGCTGCTCATCAATCTTCGCTTTTGCCTCATCGGGAGTGCGTACACCCCACAACTGCGAGAAGGTATTCATATTAAAAGGAAGATTGTACAACTCCCCATAGAAATTGGCAATCGGGCAGTTGGTGTAACGGTTGAAGGGCACAAGGGAATTGACAAAATCCCAGACATCTTTGTTCGAAGTATGGAAGATGTGCGCGCCGTATTTATGGACGTTGATGCCTTCGGTTTGTTCGCAATAGATGTTTCCGCCTAAATGCGGACGTTTGTCAATAACAAGGCAAGATTTGCCTGCTTGGCGTGCTTTGTACGCAAATGTTGCTCCAAAGAGACCTGAACCAACTATGAGATAATCGTATTTCATTACAATAAACTTTCAATATCTCCATAAAAAAAATCTTCCAGCGGCATTGCGTTGCCTCCGACCACCAACGAGTGTTGCGGGTGAAAGTGCTGCATGAATGTGCCAAGACCGATGTTGTTTTGCCGTCTGCCGCTTTTGACCTCGATAGCCAATAATTTATCACCGCGACGCACCACGAAATCAACTTCTTCATCGTTCTCTCGCCAGTAATACAACTCTCCTTCCAGTTCATCCATTTTGTACAGCAGGAAACATCCTACAGCCGACTCCACCCAGCGTCCCCATTGTTTGGGATTTGTACTCACTTTCTCAAACGAGATACCATCCGTTAAAGCAGTTAGCAGCCCATTGTTAAAGACTTGCAGCTTGGGTATCGTGCGGTACTTTCGCGAAGCGTCCATCACATATTTGGGCAGACCGATAAGCAGTTTGCTTTCGCCTAATACTTCCAGATAATTGACCAAGGTTGTAGCATTGCCGGCATCTTGAAGCAAGCCAAGCATCTTATTGTAGGACAGTAATTCTCCGGAATAGGCACAGCCGAGGTGAAAAAGTTGGTGCATGAGGGCAGGCTTGTAGATGAATGTGGTTTGCAACACATCCTTCTCTATCGCCGGTGAGATGATAGACTCGCGCATATACTTGCGCCAACGCGTTTCATTATTGATATATGGAGCACTGCCCGGATAACCGCCAAAATAGACATATTGATTTATATTCCACCCAAAGGCTTCATGCATCTCAGCAAAAGACCAATGTCCCATCGGAATGATCTCAAATCGTCCGGCCAAAGATTCGGTAAGCCCTTTCTTGAGAAGCAGACGAGATGAGCCCATCAATACCAATTTGATATTCACATCATGGAAGGTGTCATCGTCCCATTCGCGCTTGATTTGCTCGCTCCAGTTGTTGATTTTGTGGATCTCATCAATGGCGAGGATAATCTCGTCATAGTGATTGAAGCGTAACAACGCACGCACTTCCTCCCATCGGGTGGCAATCCACTCTTTGTCATCCGCATCTACACCGTCAGCATTGAAGAAACGAGAAGGTATTTCTAACTGTTGGAGTGCCTGCTTGACCATTGTTGTTTTGCCCACTTGACGCGGACCTGCAACTACTTGAATTGTTCGCCTCGGCTCTTGCAACCTGGCAATAAAATCATGACATTGTGAACGTACTATCATAGCTGTTTTCTTAGCCTTCTGGCACGATTATTTTGAAATCCGCTGCAAAGGTACAAAAAATCTCCGATTCTTGCAAGAAAAATCTGCGATTCTTTACGAAAAAATCTTCAATTTGTACTATTTTCCATAAAATAGCGGCATTTTATCCAAAAGATTTGTAAAGGTTGCTCCATAGAGGCTGGAACCTACTATAAGGTAATCGTAATGGATCATTGTGCTTTCATTAAGGACTTACGACAATATACATGACGTGTTTCTAATTCCGGATGATTTACCCAAGGTGCTCCATCGGGTTCTGGAGTACCGACATAGTATTTATCAAACTCCTCCGGTCAGCCCCAAGGCATTGCTTCTAAATCTTTCGCCATAACAATGGAATCCCATTTGCAGAGGAATATGAAATCGGGTTCTATCATCTTTTCTTTGGGGAAATAAGCAAAGTTCTGTACTTGGTGATAGTTTGCTGCATTTACAGCATCAAACGCATACAAACAGCAATAATCATAACAAGCAGTTAAAACAGCTGATTGTTTGGGTTGATAGTTGTAATCCTCCAAAATATCGTACACCTTATTAAAATAATCTGCTTGTTTCTCTGTTAGAGCTATTTCTGCAAAGTACTTATTGCCACGCGTAAAATGGTGCGAATCATCGCGATTCATGTACGCTTTGTATGTTCCGGATAAGGGTATTATAAACAGCAAAAGTACAGCCGCATATACTCGTCTGTAATCCTCTTGCGGATGTTTGTATTCGTATTCAAACCACAAGAACAACCATGCAGAAACGAAGCAATGAATTCGACCACTTAAAGCAGTATTGGTTCCAAAGGACGCAAGAAGAGGATAAGCAAAGATAAATAAGTAGAACCATGTTTCTGCATTTTTCAGATCGCTCCATTTAAAGTTTTGCAAATCGCCAAAAAGGAAAGGAATAAGCGGAATACTCATCGCAAACATAGAAGGAGAAATGAGAGGCTTTACTTGGTAATGGGTATAAACAAGAATCATCACTACATAGGACATGCCTCCAAACCATTTATTATCAATACGTTTAGAAAGCCAATATGCGCCCACAAAGGCGAGAATCACGAATAAACAATCGCGGAAGAATAATCCGTATTGTAATACAAAACTTGCTCCATCGTAGTGATAGCCACTCTTACCAATATAGGTCGCCGTGAATAACATTGCATCCAAGATGTCGTTCAGAGGACAAACCACAACGTGCATATAAATGCAAGTCAGCAAAACGCCAATAATACCGAAACCGATGTATAATGCCGCTTTTTGCCAATTTCCCCAATATGAAATAAGGATTACCAAAGCCACGCACGCGAGCAAAACTAGTGCAGCAGGAATAATGATGAATAACGAGAACCCTAAGCATATTCCGCAAAGAATAGCAAAGAGTGCTTTTTTCCATGGGATTTCGCTTTTGTAGAATAACATGAACGCGCAAAGTGCCCATGTAAGGACTGCTGTTTGCATAGACACATATTGCATGCTATCTCCAAGTCCGAACAAAAACAGCCACGATAGAGCGAAGTATTTAACTACACGCTTTTTATCAAATAAGACGCAAGATATGATGGTTACTAAAATCGTCGAAAACCACATGAGGATGGAGGCAGCTAAGGAATTGTAGAATTTGCTGGTTAGATCCCAAAATGAGAACCAATGTACAGCAATTAAATTCCACTGGCTCTTTCCGGTAATGCAACTCATGTCGTACGCTTCTTGCAGTTTAAGCAAGAAATATGCTTCGTCATAAGCTGTAAAGAAACCAAATCGGAAAGTTGATACCTGCATAAATGTAAGTACCGCTAATCCAATAATCATGAGCAAGTATAACCACTCGCGTCTAATCAATTCTTTCATCGTAAATTCCTATTAATGGTCCTGAAATCTGTTAATGCTTTGATGCCGATTTTGAAGATACGCTTCATGTTGATGGAGTTGACACCTCCTTGGCGAGGACGGAAAGTAATGGGATACCAACCGATGTTATAATGCCAGCGGACGGCTATCGCGCTGACGGCTACGTTCGCCAAGTTATAGTCTTGCGGGATTACATTAAGGATGGGGATGAGTTTATCTACCTTTAATAAACGGAAAGGTGTGTTGGCGTCTTTTACCCATACGTGGAACATCAGCCAAACTACCAAACGAAGCGTTTTCGTCACAAAGACACGGCTTGCGCCATCTTGTCTGCCTCCGCGAGTGCCGATTTGAAAATCAAAGTTGCCGCGGTTATTCCACATCTGCCAGAACTCTTCCGGAAGGGTCTGTCCGTCACTATCGGTCTGGAAGATATAATCCGCTTTGTTGTTGATGGCATAATGATATAGGTAAAGCACCGTTGCTCCGTGTCCGGAATTCTGTTTGTCAAGCGGTTTGAGAAGAGAATACTTGGCTTGCAGTTTCTGCATGATAGCAAAAGTCTTGTCCTTGCTGCCATCATTGGCGATGATCAAATGAGCCTCGTTGCCTTCTGCGTTGATTTTCTCGCAGATAGGATGCCACTGGGCGATAACTTCTTCGATGTTTGCCTCCTCATTATAAGCAGGAAGCACAAAATAGATCTTATCCATTAGTATTTCGTTTGAAGGTGATATATTTATTCAAAATGAATTGTATCAGAGCAACAACAACGATAGAGATGAGTTTGCAGAGAAGCTCATTCATGCCGCCAAGCGTGACCATCAAATAGAGCATCAACTCGCTGATTCCCAAGCCGGTTAAGCCCACGGCATAGAAAGACAAGAAACGTTGCGTCGTCTTGTCTTTGACCTTGAAGTTGAAGGAGCGGTTGAGAATAAAGGACATGAAGATGCCCATATGAATACTGATGATGTTTGCCCACAGATAGGGCATAATCTCAAAGTAACACAGCGCAGTATATACGCCGAAGTCAAGCGCGGCACAAAAGCCACCGATGATCCCATACAAGATGAGATTGCGAAATCGAAAATAGAGTTTTTTAACCATCAAAAACGCGGATCTCTTTAATTGCTTATCCGTCAATTGAGGTCGTAGGAAGAACCTTTGTAACCGAATAAGCAATGCAGAAACCCACGCTGTGTATATACATTACTACACACGTACAACAAGTACGTGCGAGTGTATAAACACCCTTGGGCATCTACCACTGCCTTGTTTTCGAGTTACAATAATTGAAGTTTCCTACGTTTCAATTGATCAAAAACAAGCGTTTAGTAAACGCCTTTTAATATGTCTGCAATCCCACCCTCTACATATCTATACAGACACCCAAGCGTGGGACTGCCATGCAAAGAAGTTGTAGCAACTCCTTTGCGAGTGCAAAGGTACACAAAAAAAATGACACTTGCAAATAAAAGTGCCATTTTCTTGATATTTGTATTTAATTATACCTTATTTGGTACAAATAAATTACTTAATCTCTACAGCTTTGATGCCGTCGCGCTCGAGGAGGGCATTGATGGTCGGTTCGCCGCCACGGAAACGTTTGTACAGATCCATCGCTTTCTCGGTTCCACCCTTCTCCAGGATGTTCTCGCGGAAACGCTTTGCGGCTTTCTTATCGAAAATAGAGCCGTTCTTCGCTTGTGCAGCCTTGAAGACGGAGAATGCATCTGCATCGAGCAACTCTGACCACTTGTAGCTATAGTAACCTGCGGCATAACCGCCGGAGAAGATATGCGTGAACGCGCAGCACATCTGTGTTCCGGGGACATTCGGCAGAACCTGTACCTGCTCCATTGCCTCATCGCTGAAACGAACGACGGACTCCACAGTACCGATAGCCTCGTTTACCTCAAAGGGTTTCTCCAAGGTATGCCATGCCATATCGAGATAGCCGAAGCTGAGCTGACGCGCACAAGCGTAAGCAGCATGGTACGTCTGCGAAGCGTGCATCTTGTCGAGCAACTCCTGCGGCAGACTCTCACCTGTCTTATAGTGCTTTGCAAAGGTATCCAGGAACTCTTTCTCATCAATGAAGTTCTCGTTGAACTGGCTCGGCAGCTCCACAAAATCTCTCGGCACATTAGTACCGCTCTGCGCAGCATACTGACAGCGAGTCAGCATGCCATGCAGGCCATGACCGAACTCATGCAAGAACGTACGCACCTCATCATACGTAAAGAGAGCCGGTTTGTCCGCCGTCGGACGAGTGAAATTCATCACATTCACGATATGCGGACGATGATCTTTTTTTCCCTTCATATACTGCGGCTGGAAGTCGTTCATCCATGCGCCGCCACGCTTACCGTCCCGCGGATGGAAGTCAGCATAATACACAGCAAGGAACTTGCCTTTCTCGTCAAACACCTCATACGCCGTCACCTCGGGGTTATACACCTGAATCTTCTTGTTCTCCTTGAATTTCAGGCCATAGAGTTTCTCCGCAAGCCCGAAGACACCCTTCTTCACATTCTCCAGCTCGAAATACGGACGCAGATCATCATCGGAGATGGCATATTTCTCTTGTTTGAGTTTCTTGCTATAATAGCTGAAGTCCCATGGCTGCAGATGTGCCGCATAGAAACCATGCGCATGAGCATAGTCCTCTAACTCTTTCACTTCCTCGCGCGCAGCCGGCATATAGGCGTCACGCAGCTGATCCAAGAGACGATATACATTCTCCGGAGTCTCCGCCATGGTCTTATAGAGCGATTTTTCCGCGTACATCTTCTTTCCAAAGAGCTTCGCAAGCGCCAGACGCGTATTCACGATCTCCACAATCAGACCGGTGTTGTCGAACTCACCTCCGACACACTTACCGGCATTCGCCATATATAACTCACGACGGATGTCACGGTTGTCCAGATCCTGCATCACAGGGATAGTGGTCGTCGGTTTGAGGTTCAGCAACCAGCCCTCCTGTCCTTTCTTCTCTGCGTTAGCACGAAGCATCGCCTTGGTGTCATCGTTCAGACCAGCCAAGAGCGCCTCATCGGTAATCAGCATCGTCCAGGCGTTGGTTGCCTTGAGGACGTTCTGACCGTATTGGAGGGTCAGCTGACTCAGTTTGGCGCTCAACTCGCGATAAGTCTGCTTATCTTCAGGACTCAGGTTTGCGCCGTTATTGGCAAACGACTCGTAGATATCTTCCAGCAGCTTATACTGCGCTTTGTTCAGTTTGAGTTTGGCACGCTGGTCATAAACCGCTTTGATACGCTTGAACAAGCCCTCGTTCAGACGAATCGTCGAGGAATACTCCGACAATTTCGGAGAGAGTTCCATCTCAATCTGCTGCAGCGTGTCGTTAGTCTCTGCGCTGGTGAGGTTATAGAAACAACCGGCGACAACGGTCAGCAATTCTCCCGAAGCCTCATACGCCTCGATCGTGTTGGCATAAGTCGGGGCCTCAGGATTATTCACGATGTTGTCAATATCCTTCAGACCTTGTTTGAAGGCCTCCTCAAAGGCCGGCATATAGTGCTCCGCATGAATCTCGTTAAAGGGATACGTGCCATGCGGCGTTTTCCAGTTCTTATACTCGAAGAACGGGTTGGTTGCAGCCGTAGCTGCTAAAACAGTTGTGGCAAGAGCCATAGTTAGTAATTTTCTCATTGATAATTTCGATATGTCGATATATCGGTCTGTCGATATACCGAAGTTAATATTATTTCCCCCGGAGGAGGTTGATGTCGCCGGACATCTGATAGATGCCTAAGACAGACTCATCGGCGTTGAGTTTCTTCTTGTTATACGAAGCCTTCATCATAAACGATGCATTCTTAGCCGCGTCCGTTCCCATAGCCCGTACCACATAGAAATACGCTCCTTCTGCTGCCGGACGGCCGTTGATGTTGCCATCCCACCCTTTTGCCGGGTCGGTCGATTCATAAACCAACTTGCCCCAACGGTTATAGACCCATATATGGAAATCCCGCAGCGATCTGTACGCCACGCGGAACTCGTCGTTCTTACCGTCGCCATTAGGCGTAAAGACATTCGGTACCGCGAGATACGACTCCGCGACAGCTACCGTCACTTCCATCGAGTCGGACGCACAAGTGGCATTATTGACCGCACATACCACACGGTATGAACCCGGCTCCGAGAAGGTATAACGGATGTCCTTGTCGTTACGCGTGACGATCAACTCCGTCGAATGATAAATCGACCATTTATAGAACTGCGCTGCAGGTGTGGGATTCGAATAAAACGCCACCTCCAACGGACCGCTATATTCCGACGAAGCGATCAGCTCCTGGGATGTCGGACGGTTGCGTTCATTGGATTTCTCTCCCTCTTTGCCTCGGGTTGTCGCCAACGACATGAGTTGCATCTTTACTGCCTTAATGCTATCTATCGGTACATCGATCTCTACACACGCCGAATCCATTCCTAATGCCTCACGGACGGTCTGGTCGTAACAGAGTTTAATAGGCGTCGGGCCATAAAGAGCAGGCAGCATAAAAACAGGACGAAGGGTCGAAGTTACCGTAGCTGCAGAATCTACCCACTCCTCTGTATTCCACGCGAGCGCATTATAATCTATGGAACACGCGCGCGCATACGAACCTTGCGTACCATCCAAGCGCGTATAAGTAAGAGGCTTCGTGTCGCCCTTTAGCGTCAGAGTCGTACCGCCGCAATCGGCTGCCACGGAGAGTTCCATACTCGTTGGCTCGGAATACAAGAACACATATACCAGAGTTGATTGAGTAATGCCATCCGATACATAATACCCACCCTCATCCGGATAAATCTCATCAGTGCCGGAAGCTACCGGTTTGCCATCGGCATCATACCAAGTCACATTCCCGATAGTCGAGCGCAGATGTATCTCATCCTTAAAAATAAACAGAGTATCATTTCCGTTCACTACTTGCGTAGCCGTTCCCACACACTCTATAATGGAGGCATGGGAAACGGCTGCAAGCAGCAAAAGGATACTTATTCCTATTGTTCGTCTAATCGACATTTCGTTTATTTATTTACTTGGAAACGGGTGTTGCCGTTCTGGATGAAGTCCACAATCTGCTTTGCAGCAGCGATGCCGGCATTGATATTGGCCTCTGCAGTCTGCGCACCCATCTTCTTCGGCGTTGCAAAATAGCGTCCCTCGAAGAGTGTACGGAACTTCGCATCCGCAACCGGCATAATATCCGTCATGTACTTCAGATCCGTACGTTCTTGCATCAACGCAATCAGACCTTCCTCGTCAATCACTTCTTTGCGCGCGGTATTGACAAGAATACCGCCTTTCGGCATGAGGTTAACAAGATCATGATTGATGCTGCTCTTGGTCTCAGCCGTAGCAGGAATATGCAGACTCACGATGTTGCAAGTCTTGTACAACTCCTCGGCGGAGTGAACCGGCTTCACGTTAGCTGCCGTCATCGCCTCATCCGGGCAATATGCATCGTACGCATACACCTCCATTCCGAAGCCCTGCGCAATACGCGCTACGTTTCTTCCGACGTTTCCGAAGGCATGAATACCGAGTTTCTTGCCCTTCAACTCTGTACCGGAGGTGCCATTATAGAGATTGCGAACGGCATATACCATCAATCCTAAAGCCAATTCGGCAACGGCATTACTGTTTTGACCCGGAGTATTCATGGCTACCACTTTGTGTGCTGTAGCCGCCTCCAGATCGATATTGTCATAACCTGCTCCGGCACGAACAACGATCTTCAGTTGTTTGGCTGCATCCAACACGGCGGCATCCACCACATCCGAACGGATGATGAGTGCGTCTGCGTCCGCTACAGCGTCCAGCAACTGCTGTTTGTCTGTATATTTCTCCAAGAGAGCGAGTTCATAACCTGCGCTCTCCACCACTTCGCGAATGCCGTCCACGGCCACTTTCGCAAAAGGTTTCTCTGTTGCTACTAATACTTTCATAATTCTTCGATTTTTCGATATATCGATATAACGATATTTCGATTAATGTAATTTCTCGTATTCTTTAATGCAATCTACCAGAGCCTGTACACCCTCAAGGTCCATTGCGTTATAGCAGGAAGCACGGAAACCGCCTACCAGACGGTGACCCTTAATACCCACCATGCCTTTTGCCGTAGCGAACTTGAAGAAATCGTCCTGCAGTTCCTCGTAGCCCGGCTTGAAGACGAAGCAGATATTCATGCGGCTGCGATCCTCCTTTTTAGAGATGGTCGGCATGAACAACTTGCTCTCATCAAGGCACTTATACAGCAAGTCCGCTTTCGCTTTATTGCGTGCCTCAATCCACTTCACACCGCCGTTCGCTTTGAGCCAACGAAGCGTCAGAAGCGCCGTATAAACAGGCAGTACAGGAGGTGTGTTGAACATCGAACCACCATCGATATGCGTCTGATAATTCAGCATCGTCGGGATATAACGGCTTACTTTGCCAAGGCACGACTCTTTGATGATCACGAAGGTGACACCTGCCGGAGCGAGGTTCTTTTGCGCACCGCCGTAGATAATATCAAACTGGCTTACATCTATCGGACGGCTCAGAATATCCGAACTCATATCGGCTACCAAAGGTACATTGCCTTTTTTCTTGTAGATCTCCGCGAGTTTCTCATCGTTGATCTCCGTTCCGAAGATAGTGTTGTTCGTCGTGATATGGAAATAATCTGCATCCTGCGGAATCTCATAATCCGTCGGAATGTCAGTCGTGCTTGCAGCTACTTCTACTGCCTCACCGAAACCTTTTGCCTCTTTGAGCGCTTTCTTCGACCAAACGCCGGTGTTCAGATACGCCGCTTTCTTCTCCAGCAGGTTAAACGGAACCATGCAGAACTGCAAGCTTGCGCCACCACCCAAAAACAACACACGATAGCCCTCAGGTACGTTCAGCAACTCTTTCATCAGCGCTTCTGCCTCGTCCATAACGGGTTGGAAATACTTAGCGCGGTGAGAAATCTCCAAGATAGAAAGTCCTTCACCCTGAAAATCCAGTACGGCGTCAGCCGTCTGTTTGATTACTTCTTGCGGCAGGATCGACGGACCTGCGTTAAAATTATATTTTTTCATATAATTATGTATTTTGATTGTCTATTTCAATGTATAATACTTATGATTCCAAGCGGTCGAATGTACGTTCGGCAACTCGATGATACCCTCTTTATGCTGCTTGCCTTGTGCCAGATGCAATGCCATAGCCACGGCTGCCATGTCGTCGGCGGAAGCTCCCTTCCCTTCAGGGGAGGGCTGGGGAGAGGCTATATATTTCCGCAGCTCTTCCGGCACTTCTTTGCCGGCTTTCTGTATTCTTTCTGCCAGATCCTTGTTGAACTGCTCTTTGGCGATGCCGGACTTGAACTCGCGGTATTGTTTGTCGTGCATAGCGAACTCGAACAACTCCTCGTCGTCCTGTCCCCTATCCCAACCGAGTTCTTTCATCTCTTTGATGTACTGCGGCAGCACGTTCGGATAGAGTTTCTGCGGGTCGTCGGTGTAGAACTCAAAGCCTTTCTCTTTGGCAAGTTCGATAATCTCCGGTGCTAACTCTCCCGGCAACTTACCGGACTTGCCGAGGATCATACCCCACATCGCCGGATCCATACGCGTGAAATCTTTCTCACCCATCGAGCGGCTGAAGAGGTTCATCAGCGCAGCGTTCTTCACATACTGGCTGAACGGCGTCACGAGACACGGCGTACCAAGCATCGGCCAGATGCGTTGTACCTCGTCGAAGAGTTGTACGAGCAGTTCATCTTCGGAGAGTTCGGGTTCGCCTTTCTTCTTGAGGTTGGCGTTGATAGCTGCGTGCATGCCTTTGAGATCCGCCATGAGCGAACCCATCATACCTCCCGGCAGACCACAACCCACGAGCAACGAAGTCATCAATGCGTTTTTCGGGTCAATCCAATACCCGAGGAAATCATCGATGAACGACTGCGTCAGGCTGCGCGCCTCCATATAGGCCTTCATATTGATGTCTTTTACAAGGAATCCTGCATCTTTGAGCATCGCCTGAATAGTGATCACATCCGGGTGCACTTTACCCCAAGAGAGCGGCTCCATCGCTACGTCCAGCACATCGCCGCCGGCTTTCGCTACTTCGAGCATCGAAGCTACAGAGAATCCCGGTCCTGAATGGCCGTGGTATTGGATGATGATGTCCGGATGTTTCTCCTTGATAGCCGCCACGATCTTTCCAAGCATCGCCGGACGGCCGATACCTGCCATATCTTTGAGGCAGATTTCCTGTGCGCCACCTTCTATCAGCTGCTCTGCGAGGTTGATGTAATACTCTGCAGTATGCACTTTCGAATAGGTGATACACATTGTTGCTTGCGCAGTCATGCCTGCTTCTTTCGCCCATTTGATGGACGGAATAATATTTCTCGGGTCATTCAGGCCGCAGAAGATTCGGGTGATGTCGGTTCCTTGCGCGTGCTTCACTTTGTACATCAGCTGGCGCACATCCGCCGGTACCGGATTCATACGCAACGCATTCAGACCACGGTCCAACATGTGCGTCTTGATTCCCGCCTCGTTGAACGGCTTGCAGAACGTACGAACCGCCAAGTTCGGGTTCTCGCCGTATAGCAGGTTCACTTGTTCACTCGCACCGCCGTTGGTCTCCACACGGTCAAAACAGCCCATGTCGATGATCACCGGCGCAATCTTCGCCAACTGATCTCTGCGCGGCACGTATTTACCACTACTCTGCCACATGTCACGATAGACAAGGGAGAATTGAATTTCTTTTTTCATATAGCTAATTTTTCGTTATTTCGTTATGACGTTATCCCGTAATTACGTAATTCCTGAATCAGAATCCGAAGCTCAATCCGCAAGTCACCGTAAAATTCTTGCCTTGCAGATAAATGGGTGTATATTTGTTGAGATAATAGTTCACCAGCGCATCGCCGCTCAGCTCCTGCGAGGTTCCGTCGGCATTCCATCCGCGGTCTTCTCCCGGCACTCGTGCCGATTTAGGAGCGTACGCACGCGTATTATTATAGGTAAAATCCACATGCGCATAGCAGTTATTAAAGACTTCGTATATTGCCCGGAAGTTGATCTCGTCGTTTCGCCAGATCTTCTCCGCAAACGGTTTCTGAGCAATGATAGTGCCTATATTGCGGCGAATATAATCATACGAGTTATATTTCGTATCATTCGTATAATCCAGAACCAGCCTCAATCCACGTACAGGACGGTACGCTAATTGCACGAAGATCGATTGCGCGTTATCGCCCATGTAATGGCCAATATTATAGCTATTAGATGTAAAATCTGTTACTGCAATCGAGTGCGTGTAACAAGCGATATACGAGCGCATAAACTCTCCGCGAAGCGACAGACCTTTTACCGGCCAGCCGCTCCAATTAAAGCCCACCAAGTAAGAAATAGGATTCTTCTGCGGGTCGGATTTCTTCAAGCGCGACAACTTAAACTCGTCCAGAAAGAACGATCCGTAGAGCCGCAGATGGTCTGTCGGACGAATCGTAATGGTTGCAAAAGCCTGCGAGTTCTGGTTCTCAGAGTTGATGCCTTTGGTCAGCAGGTGATCCAGCGATTTGAAGAACGCAATCGGAATGAAATATGCTGCTTGCACATTGCGTTCGGCGTAAACAATCGAGTTTCCGATGGAGAACTGAATATACTTAATCGGCATGAATGTGAACATATTCGCTGCCATGAATTTGTTGGCAGGGCGATAGTTCTTCTTAATCACGCCTTCATCAGACACCTCCGAGTAATAATACGTCGAGTCCATCACATTGGACGGCAGCCACGCGTGGAAGTAATCAAACTGGAACCACTTACACGGCGTCAGTTGCAGCGTTACCATCGGAACGGCGGGATTATGCGCAGAAAGGATATTCGACGCATGTTGCGCATCGCCCCATTGGATACGTTCCCGTTGTACGCCAATACTACCCCACCAGGCATAAAGCGATATACCGCCTCGTGAGTCCGAGAAATCGCCTCCCTTGCCGTGCGACACTTCTTTGTATTGCACACCCGGCAGATTATTCAGGAAGGTCGGTTGGGTCAGCCGCGGACCGTTATATTGCGACCATGAATCAGGGTAATAGGATTCTTTATATTTCACCCACCGCCAACTGTTATCGCGGATGGAACCCCAGATAGAGAGGTGATGCGCGATGTCCATCTGAATCTCTGCTCCATACCAACGATGCGAGATCACACCTTTCTTATTGGCATACAGATCCATGCCGAGTATCGGACGGATACGCATCTTGAAGATCTTGTCTTTGGTCAGAATATGCAGACTCGGATCCGCCAACGAGAGGTTGGAAACCGGCGTAATCCATTGCGTCACATGCCTATGCCCGTACGAGTAATAAACGGGGAGTGTGTCCAGCTCCAGCGCATAGTCCTGCATGTAAAACTGCAGGTCGTCTTTCTGTCGCTTACTGAGCAACGAGTCTTTACTCTGCGCCTCGGCTAACATCCGGGCGATAGCATCTCGCGTATAGGGCTTGATTGCCGCATTGGAGGAGATCACTCCATCGGTTGTCAGTTCCTCGATGAAGTCATAAATCTCCGAATACTCAATCGCCTGAGGGATTCGCTGTGCAGACACGCTCAGCGCGCACAGGAGTGCTATAGCAAGTAGTTTACTTCGCATAACGTGCGTTGAGACCTTCTACAACTTCATCGGTAATATCGTAGCCGGCAACCTTGTTCATCAAGACGGCGTCGTTGAGGATGAGGTGGTAATGACCATCTGCGTTCAGCTCACGCAAGTATGCCTGTACAGAATCCTGCAGCTGCTGCGTCAGAGCGGCTTGCTGGTTCATGAAATCTGCGCTCAACTGCTGACGGAGGTTCTCCAGATCCTGCTGTTTGGCTGCCAACTGCTGCTCTTTCTTCTGCAAACGGCTCTGCTCACTCTCTGCACGCTCACGGCTCAGGAAAGCACCTGCTTCTACTTTTTTCTGGAAGTTCAGCACGTCCTGCTGGAAAGTCTCATACTCTTTCTGGAAAGCTTTGGCTTTCGTATCGAGTTTAACCATCGACTCCTCATACTGGGATTGCAGTTTATCCGAACTCTCCACCGCTAAGGTGTAGTGGGTCAGAATGGAGTCCGTATTCACTACCGCGATCGGCAGCAAATCACCTTGTGCCTCCACTTCTGCATTAGCAGACTTCTTTGCCCAAGGATTGTACGTAAAAAAGAGAATAAACAGCGCAGCAACTCCTGCTGCCAAAATCGATTCAACGATAATACTAATTTTGTTCATTGTTATTTTGTTTTTTTATTGTTTACTTTTTGTAGGCCTTTTTAGGCCGGAATAGGCCGCTTTATGCAGAGCTAAAGCTCCGAAATATTTAATTTCTGGGCGGATTTACGCTCAGCCTCTTTGTCAAGGGTCTTCGCGCAGTGGATCTTATCCTTCTTCAGACGCGCGTTCTGGTGGATGTGTTGCGAGCGGAAAGAATGGTCTTTACGAAAGATCACACCCACGCATAGCAGCATCATCGCCACCATCAAAAACACTATCGCTAACAGTATAGATTTCATACGTTTTCAAAAATTGCGTGCAAAGTTACTAAAAAAATATGACATATGCAAGCATATGCCATCATTTTCGTAATTTTTCTCATTTTTTTGCTATAAAAAGAGGTTGTTAAGGAAGGGAATCAGGAGATGAAATGAGTCTTATTTTTGAAAGATGACAAATAAAAAGTATATATACTACGTATATATAGTAAAAGTTGCATAAATGACAAAATTGGGCATTCATCCTATGGTGATCCTATGGTCATCTTATGGTGATCCTATGGTGAGATACTTATTTGGGGTAGTAAATGGAGTTGTTTGGGGTCGAAAAAGGAGGTGTAGAGTGTGCGACGGGTATGGAAGGGATTTTCATAAAAAAATTAAAGAAAACGCGCGCGGGCTTGCGTATGTCAAAAAAAAGTTGTAACTTTGCACGCAATTTTGCGGAAAGGAGAGTTACTGACCGTAAAACAACAATAAATAAGGAATAGAAAGACGGGAAGAGGAGAGGTTGAGAAAGAGAGGTTGAGGAGAGGAGTTAAGAGAGATAGAGAGATAAAATAATGGATATTGCGTTATGATTTGGAGTTTGGTGGCGGCGGCATTAGCGCCGGTAATACTGCTTTTTATTTATATTCTAATCAAAGATATGCGGCAGCCGGAGCCGTTGGTATGGCTGCTGAAGGCATTGTGCTATGGCGTGATTTCGGCTTTGCTGGTCATTATTGTGATGAGTCCGTTCGGGGAGATGGAAGTGACGAGTTGGGTAACGGGCTTTTTGAAGGCATTTGTGCAGGCAGGTATACCGGAGGAGAGTGCGAAATTGTTGATGCTATGGTTGCTGCTGAGAAAAAATCCGTACTATGACGAGCGTTTGGACGGAATCGTGTATGCGTCTTGTATCGGTCTGGGTTTTGCGGGATTTGAGAACATCGGGTATCTGATGCAGGGTTTGGAAGACGGCAGTTGGATCTCTATCGGCGTGAGCAGAGCGCTTTTTGCGGTTCCGGGGCATTTCTTCTTCGGTGTAGTCATGGGATTTTTCTATGGTTTGGCTACTTTCGGGGATCCGGCAAAGAGAAAGCGGAATATGTTTTTGGCGTGGTTCATGCCGATGATGGCGCACGGGCTGTACGACGGCGTACTGATGAGTATGGGTGCGATGCCGGAATACGTGGCAGGAATCACGATGATCGTGTTCCTTTGGGGCTTTAACAAGCTAAGAAAGTACAGCGTGAAGCTGATTAGCAAACACCAAAATGAAATAGTATAAAAAAATAGCCACAAAAAAAACGGCTAAAAAAAAGAAATATAGTAGCCACACGGAAGACGGCTAAAAAAAAAACGATAATTTATAAAATACAGGAATTATGGCAAATGACAAGCAACAAGGCGGTTTGATGTTTAATGCGCTGACCGCAGGAAGTAAGATCGTCGGTAATATTAGTGCCGATAGCGATTTTCGTATTGATGGTACGATTGAGGGGGAGTTGAGATGTACAGGCAAAGTAGTTATTGGCGAAGCGGGCAAGATCAAGGGCACCGTGAACTGCCAGAACGCAGAGATATTAGGTCTGATGGACGGTAAGATCACTTGCAATCAGCAGTTGTCGTTGCGTGCAAGCGGAAAGATCCAGGGTGAAGTACAGACGAAGATCCTGGTAGTAGAGCCGGGTGCGCAGTTTAACGGCAGTTGCTCGATGGGCGCTAATGTTGCAGCGGCTACGGAGAAGAAGGTCTGATGTACCATTTGTTCATGTACCATGTACCATTTATGTACCATTTGGCTATTTAGTTATTTTATTAAATCGCAAATAATCTTATGAAGATTAAACCATTTCGAGGAATACGTCCGCCGAAAGAGTTGGTGGAGCAAGTGAGCAGCAGGCCGTACGACGTGCTGAATAGTGAAGAAGCACGTGCAGAAGCTGCAGGCAACGAGAAGAGTTTGTACCATATTATCAAGCCGGAGATCAATTTTGCGCCGGGAACGGATGAGCACGACGAGCGTGTGTATGGAGCGGCAGTTGAGCAGTTTAAGCTGTTCAAAGAGAAAGGATGGCTCGTTCAAGACCAGGAGGAGAAATACTACGTGTATGCGCAAACGATTTTGGCTAAAGGCGAAGGTCTGGAGAACGCTACCGGAGCGGCTTTGGCAGGTGAGAAAGCGAAGACGCAGTATGGTCTGGTTGTCGGCGCGTGGGTGGATGATTATCTGGAGGGACGCATTAAGAAGCACGAGTTGACGCGTAAGGACAAAGAGGAAGACCGTATGAAGCATGTGCGGGTGTTAAACGCAAACATGGAGCCTGTTTTCTTTGCTTATCCCCATCGTGAGGACTTGGACGCGATTGTAGCAGAAGTGACGAAAGGTACGCCGGAGTATGATTTTGTAGCGGCTCCGGAAGGCTTCCGCCACACGTTCTGGGTGATTAACGACAAGCAGACGATTGCCCGCATTACGGAGATTTTTGCTGAGATTCCGGCTATGTATATTGCCGACGGGCACCACCGTTCGGCTGCAGCTGCCGGTGTTGGGGCGGAGAAACAGAAAGCAACAGGAGACAAGAACGCAGAGTTCAACTATTTCCTGGCGGTGTGCTTCCCGGATGATCAACTGAATATTATTGATTACAACCGCGTGGTGAAGGACCTGAACGGGCTTAGCGAGGTGGAATTCATTGAGAAGTTAAAAGAGGATTTCGAGATATCGGAATATCGAGATATCGAGATATCGAACGATTTCAGCGCAGTAAAACCGAAAGGCTTGCATAATTTCTCGCTCTATCTGGGCGGAAAATGGTACTCGTTGACCGCCAAAGAAGGAAGGTATAATGACGCAGACCCGATCGGCGTGCTGGATGTGACGATCTCGAGTAACCTCATCTTGGACAAGATCCTCGGCATCAAAGACCTGCGCTCGGACAAACGCATTGATTTCGTGGGCGGAATCAGGGGTTTAGGCGAACTGAAGAGACGTGTAGATAGCGGCGAGATGAAGATGGCATTGGCACTCTACCCCGTTACCATGCAGCAGATCATCGACATCGCTGACAGCGGAAATATCATGCCGCCGAAGACGACGTGGTTTGAACCGAAACTGCGCAGCGGACTTGTAGTACATAGTTTGGAATAAAGACCGCGTCGCTAAAGGAATAAGGAATAAAGACATAAATGAATAGCAGAATCTACAAATATTCATTATTGGCAATTTTGGTGGGGATGATATTACTGCCGGGATGTAGTATTCAGAAGCGGATCAAGCGAGCGGATAAGAAATTTGCTATCGGCGAGTACTATACCGCGGCGGATATCTATAAGTCATGCTACGGGCGGTTGTCGTCCAAGACGGAGAAGCAACTGAAAGGCTATGTGGCATACAAACAAGGCGAGTGCTATCGGATTTTGAATAACCCGCGAGCGGTCAATTGTTACCAAAATGCCATCCGTAACAAGTATTTCCTGCAGGACTCGACGGTGTTCTTGCATGCCGGCATGGCGTACCAGTATCAGGGTAAGTATAAAGATGCTGCCAAGAACTATGAATTGTATCTCCAGGCCCATCCGGATAACTATGTTGCGCAGGCCGGTCAATACGCGTGCGCGAAGATAGAGGAGTGGAAGAAAGAAGGATCGCGGTACAAGATCGCCGAAGCGAAGGAGTTCAATCAGCGCCGCACAAGTAACTTCGCACCGATGTTTATCGGCGATCAGAACGATGCGTTGATGTTCACCAGTAACCGGCAGGAGAAGCAGAAAGGCGGCACGAAGAAGCTGAAGAGACCGAGTAACGTGACCGGACAGCAGCTCTTCCAACTATACCAGACGAGGAAGAACGCGGCAGGAGAATGGGAAGAAATAGTTCTCGCGGAAGGACTGTACGACGCACCGGAAGAGGAGCAAACAGAGAAGAACGATTCTACGGGCGGCAAAGGATCCGGAACCGCTGAGATGGGTGTTTGTTGCTTTAGCAAAGACGGCAGGACGATGTATTTCACCTATTCGAAGCCGATTAACGGAAAAGATCTGGGCGCTAAGATCTACAAGAGCGAGCGTGCCAGCGGAGAATGGGGCGAAGCGCAGGAAGTGAAGCTTTTTGCGGACAGCTCGATTACGGTCGGTCATCCGGCTCTGAACCCCACGGGCGATACTTTGTATTTCGTGAGTGACGCCATGGGAGGTGAAGGCGGAAAAGATATCTGGATGGCAGAGTTAGACGGTACGGAATGGGTGAACGCCCATCCTCTCGGAAAAGGCATCAACACGCCGGCGGATGAGATGTATCCGTATGTACATGCCGACGGAACGCTGTATTTTGCCAGCAACGGACATCCGGGTTACGGAGGTCTGGACATTTATAAAGCGACGCTCGACACGACGGCAAAAGACACGACGGTTTGGGTGCTTTATAACATGGGAGCGCCGTTTAACGGCTCGGGAGACGACTTCGGAATCACTTTTGCGGGTGAGAGCCAGGACGGCTTCTTCTCTTCCAACAGAGGCGACAAGAAAGGTTTTGACAAGATCTACAGTTTCCGGTTGCCGGAGATGGAGTTCATCGCAGAAGGTACCGTGAGCGACGAAGAAGGCAACCCGCTCTCGGACGCCAAGCTGCATGTAGTGGGCAGCGATGGTACGAACAGCCGCGTTAATGTGCGGAGAGACGGAACGTATAAGATCAAGTTGCAGAAAGAGGTAAAATATGTGATGTTAGCCACCGCCCGCGGCCATCTGAATGCCAGAGAGCAATGGACGACGCTGAACCTGAAGGACAGCAAGACGTATACGCTCAATTTCACGCTAAGCCCGATCAGCAGGCCTGTTAAGATGGAGAACATCTTCTATGAGTTCGGCAGATGGGAGATTACCAAAGCGAGTGAGACGGAGTTGTTGCGCCTTGTCAAACTGCTGCAAGACAACCCGAATATCACCATCGAGCTGAGCGCACACACGGATATGAAAGGTAATGAGGCGTTCAACCAGGAGCTGAGTCAGAAACGTGCGCAGAGTTGCTGCGACTACCTCATCCAGAAAGGTATTGAGAAAGAGCGTCTGACGCCGGTGGGTTATGGCAAGAGCAAACCTGTGAAAGCCGATAAGGCGCTGAATAAGCAGTATCCGTGGATTCCTGTGGAGCAGGAGTTGGACGAGGCGTTTATCACCGGGCTGACGGAAGACAAGCAGGAGATATGCAACCAGATCAACCGTCGGACGGAATTTAAGGTACTAAAGACAACCTATAAACTCTATTAATTGATTATTGATAATTGATAATTTATGCAACAATATTTAGATTTATGCCAGCGCGTGCTGGACGAAGGCACTATCAAACATGACCGTACGGGCACGGGAACAATCTCTGTGTTCGGTCACCAGATGCGATTCAAGATGGCGGACGGTTTTCCGCTCTTGACGACCAAGAAACTGCATCTGAAGTCCATCATCTATGAGCTGCTGTGGTTCTTACAGGGCGACACGAATGTGAAGTATCTGCAGGAACACGGCGTGAGGATCTGGAACGAATGGGCGGATGAGAACGGCGAGTTGGGTCCCGTCTATGGGCATCAGTGGCGCTCGTGGCCGGATTATAACGGCGGTACGATTGATCAGATAGCCAATATAGTAAAGATGATCAAGGAAAATCCCGACAGCCGCCGGATGATGGTGAGCGCGTGGAATGTAGCGGAAGTGGAGAAGATGGCTCTCCCACCCTGCCACTGCTTGTTTCAGTTCTATGTGGCGGATGGCAAACTGAGTCTGCAACTCTACCAACGCAGCGCAGATATCTTCCTCGGTGTGCCGTTTAATATCGCCAGCTATGCGTTATTGCTGCAGATGATGGCGCAAGTTACGGGTCTGGAGTGCGGCGATTTCGTACACACACTCGGCGATGCGCATATCTATCTGAACCACTTGGAGCAGGTGAAACTGCAGTTGACGCGTGAGCCGCGGGCTTTACCGAAGATGATCATCAATCCGGAGGTGAAAGACTTATTTAGCTTTCAGTACGAAGATTTTCAATTAGAGGGATATGACCCGCATCCACACATCGCGGGACAAGTATCGGTTTAATTACAAATTACGAATTACGAATTATGATTTCCATTATAGTAGCTATCGCAGAGAACTATGCGATCGGAAAGAAAGGTGATCTGTTGTGCCACCTGCCGGCGGACTTGAAACACTTCAAGGAGATTACGTCCGGAAAGACCGTTATGATGGGCGAAAGAACCTTCTTCTCGCTGCCCAAACATCCCCTGCCCAATAGGCGGAATATCGTTTTGACGGATGTGCAAGGCAAGACCTTTGAAGGCGCCGAAGCCGTTTATTCCTTGGACGAGATGGAGGCAAAGATCAAAGGCGAAGAAGAGGCTTTCGTTATTGGCGGCGGCATGGTCTATCGGCAAATGATGGAGCGTGCAGACAAACTCTATATCACGCATATTCATCATAGTTGGGAGGACGCAGATACGTTCTTCCCGGTTATCGATCCGGCGGTATGGAAACAAATCAGCGCAGAGCGGCACGAGGCGGACGAGAAGAACCCGTACGATTACACGTTTGCGGAGTATGAGAGAGCCTAACCCCGACCTTTCCTTAAAAGGAAGGGAGATAAAAAATGAATAACGAATTTTCACATATTATTTCAGGCGCAGTTGGTATTGCCGAGCGGCAAGTAGCTGCGACTGTGGCGTTGCTGGACGAAGGAGCGACCATTCCTTTTATCGCGCGCTATAGAAAGGAAAAGACCGGAAGTCTGAACGAGGTTCAGATTGCCGCTATTCAGGCGCAATACGGGAAGTTGCAGGAACTCGCCAAACGCAAAGAGACCATCTATGCGCGTTTGGACGAACTTGGAAACGACGATCAGGAACTGCGCAAGCGCATTGAAGAATGTTGGGACGCGACGGAGTTGGAGGACATTTACCTCCCCTACAAACCGCACAGGAAGACGCGTGCCGATGTAGCGATTGAGAAGGGCTTATTGCCGCTGGCAGAGGAGATTCTCAAACAACGGCCGATGAAGTTGCCAAACGAGGAGGATCTGCAAGGTGCACGGGATATTATTGCCCAACGAATAGCGGAAGACGAAAAGAGCCGTAATGCCATTCGCCGCGAGTTTAGTTATACTGCAGTATTGAGTAGCAAGGCGGTAAAGACCCAGTGTGACACGCCGGAAGCGCAGAATTATAAGGATTATTTTGATTTCAAGTGTCCGCTTAAGCATGTGAAGAGCCATCAGTTACTGGCGATCCGGCGTGCGGAGGCGGAAGGATACCTGCGGGTGGACATCTCACCGGATACGGAGAAAGCCTTGGATAAGTTAGCACACTTGTGGCTACGGGCCAATAACGACACCGCGTATCAAGTAGAGTTGGCGATGGAGGACGGTTATAAACGGCTTCTGAAACCGGCTATCGAGACGGAGTTTGCCGCACTCTCGAAAGAGAAAGCGGACGAAGAGGCGATTCGGGTCTTTGCGGAGAACCTGAGGCAACTATTGTTAGGTGCGCCATTAGGTCAGAAACGCGTGTTGGCGCTCGATCCGGGATTTAGGACGGGCTGCAAGACCGTGGTACTCAATGAGCAAGGCGATCTGTTGATGCAAGACGTCATCTATCTGCATAACCTGCAAAGCACACAGAAGTTGCAGGAGTTGATCGAGAAATACAAGATCGAGGCCATCGCTATCGGTAACGGTACCGCGAGCCGGGAATGCGAACAGATGGTCAGAGCGGCAATAACCCCACCCCAGCCCTCCCCACAAGGGAGGGAGAATAGACCGCAGATCTTTGTGGTGAGTGAAGCCGGGGCATCGGTGTATAGCGCCAGCAAGATTGCGCGGGAGGAGTTTCCTGATGAAGATGTAACCGTTCGTGGAGCGGTGAGTATCGGAAGGCGGTTGATAGACCCGCTCGCAGAGTTGGTAAAGATCGAGCCGAAGTCCATCGGTGTGGGTCAATACCAGCATGACGTCGATCAGACGGAGTTGCGCGAGAGCCTGCAACAAACGGTAGAGAGCGTAGTAAACTACGTGGGCGTAGATGTCAATACCGCCAGCAAACACCTGTTGACGTATATCTCCGGTTTGGGACCGATGTTAGCGCAGAATATCGTGGATTACCGCGCAGAACATGGTGCGTTCGGTAGCCGCAAAGAGTTGCTGAAAGTGCCGAAATTAGGTGCAAAGACTTTTGAACAAGCGGCTGGCTTCTTGCGATTGAAAGATGCTAATCCATTGGATAACAGCGCTGTACACCCGGAGAGTTACGGCATCGTGGAGAAGATGGCGAAAGACCAGAAATGCTCGGTGGCGGACTTGATTGCCAAGAAAGAGCTGCGCGAGCAAGTGGATTTGAATAAATATGTGACAGCCGAAGTGGGCATGCCCACCCTAACGGATATTATGAAGGAGTTGGCGCAACCCGGACGTGACCCACGCGGCGAGACAGAGGAGTTCCATTTCGACGAACACGTGCACACGATCGACGATCTGCAGGCAGGAATGGTGTTGCCGGGTATCGTAACGAATATCAGCGCTTTTGGCGCATTTGTGGACTTGGGTGTGCATAAGGACGGATTGATACACATCTCCGAAATGGCCGACCGACGGATTAGCAACCCGCAGGAAGTGGTCAAACTGCATCAGCATGTGAAAGTGCGCGTGGTCGATGTAGATCGCGCGAGAGGCAGAATACAATTAAGCCTTCGGCATTTATGATTTATGATTTATGATTTGTAATTTATGATTTATGATTTATGGCAGACGATAAGAAGATTATTTTTTCGATGGTGGGACTGAGTAAGAATTTCGGTCCACAGAAACGAGTGTTGAACAACATCTATCTGAGTTTCTTTTACGGCGCAAAGATCGGTATTATCGGTCTGAACGGCGCAGGTAAGAGTACCCTGCTCAAGATCATCGCCGGTATTGAGAAAGAGTACCAGGGCGAGGTTGTTTGGAGCCCCGGTTACAGTGTCGGATACCTGGAGCAGGACCCGAAGTTGGACGCATCCAAGACCGTCCGTGAGGTCGTACAGGAAGGTGTTCAGCCGATTATGGATATGCTCAAGGAGTACGATGAGATCAACGCGGCTTTTGCAGAACCCGACGCAGACTTCGACAAATTGTTAGCACGACAGGCAGAGTTGCAGGATAAGTTAGACGCTGCGGACGCCTGGAATATCGACCAGAAACTCGACCGCGCGATGGATGCTCTTCGTTGCCCGCCGGATGACGCGAGTGTCACTACCCTCTCCGGAGGAGAGCGGAGACGCGTGGCGTTGTGTCGTCTGTTGTTGCAACAACCGGATGTGCTGCTGTTAGACGAGCCGACGAACCATCTGGATGCAGAAAGCATCGACTGGTTGGAACAACACCTGCAGCAATATGCCGGCACGGTGATCTGTATCACGCACGACCGCTATTTCCTGGATCATGTGGCAGGTTGGATCTTGGAGTTAGACCGCGGAGAAGGAATTCCCTGGAAGGGCAATTACTCGTCGTGGTTGGAGCAAAAGACCAACCGAATGGCGCAGGAAGAGAAACAGGCGAGCAAGCGTCGTAAGACCTTGGAGCGCGAGTTGGAGTGGATTCACATGGCTCCGAAAGCGCGTCACGCGAAGCAGAAAGCACGTCTGGATGCGTATGACCGGATGTTGAATGAGGAGCAGAAAGAACGCGAGGAGAAGTTGGAGATCTTCATTCCTAACGGTCCGCGTCTGGGAAATAAGGTTATCAATGCAGAAGGCGTAGCCAAGTCTTTTGGCGACAGAGTGCTGTTTGAAGACATGAACTTCATGTTGCCGCCCAACGGCATTGTGGGTGTAATCGGTCCGAACGGAGCGGGAAAGACTACCCTTTTCCGCATGATTATCGGCACAGAGAAAGCAGACAAAGGTACGTTCAGCGTGGGCGAGACGGTGAAAATCGGTTATGTGGATCAACAACACACGGATATAGACCCGAATAAGAGTGTTTTTGAAACCATCAGCGGCGGCACGGAGTTCATCCGCGTGGGCGGCAAGGAGATTAACGCCCGTGCGTATCTGAGTCGTTTTAACTTCACCGGCGCAGACCAGGAGAAGAAATGCGGTGTGCTCTCCGGTGGTGAGCGGAACAGACTGCATCTGGCTTTGACGCTGAAGAGCGAAGCGAATGTACTGCTGTTAGACGAGCCGACGAACGATATAGATGTCAATACTTTGCGGGCGTTGGAAGAAGGATTAGAGAACTTCGCCGGTTGCGCCGTCGTGATCAGCCACGACCGTTGGTTCTTAGATCGTATCTGCACGCATATTCTGGCGTACGAGGGCGACAGTAAGGTGTTCTGGTTCGAAGGCAGTTATTCGGAATACGAAGAGAACAAGAAGATGCGGTTAGGCGAAGAAGCCGTTCAGCCTCACCGCGTTAAATATAGAGGATTAGGCAATGTATAAAGCTCAAGACAAGATGTGCGACCTCATGGCGCACGAAGAAGAAGCCATCCAAATCATCAGCCGTTTCGGGCTGAATGTGGGTGTGGGAGACAAGAGTATAGATGAGGTCTGTGTAGAGCACGGCGTCCATACTCCGACGTTCCTGACGGTTGTCAATTTCAAGTTATACCGCCAGCGTGCGTTACCGGCAGAGATTGATTTAGATACTCTGCAGCGATATTTACACCATGCTCATACCTATTTTCTGGAGTTTCGTCTTCCTCGGCTTCGCCAGGCTTTGATAGAAGCCATCAATCCTGCCAACCCGAAGAGCCAGATACCGATGCTGATCTTGCGGTGCTACGACGAGTTTGTACAGGAGATCCGCACGCATATCGAGCATGAGAACGCAGGACAATACGAGGAGCACGAGCATGACGACGAGCGAATCACGGGTAAGCTGAGTGAGATCAAAGAGTTGATTATCAAGTATTTCCCGAAGGACGACACGCAGACCACTTCGGACGAGAGCCTGCATATTCATGTGCGGTACCCGTTAGTCGGAGTGATGAGTGATTTATGGCACACGGAGCAGGATTTCGCCGACCATTGTGCGATTGAGGATGATATTCTCAGGCCGGCTTTGGAGCGCGCAAAAAACGGTAAGCGGAAAATCAAGACCGATGTGCAAGCTATCGAGAGCGAAGAGTTGAGCGAACGGGAGAAAGATGTGCTGATTCAGGTGGTAAAAGGCCTGAGCAACAAAGAGATTGCCGATGTGCTGTGCATCTCGACGCACACGGTCATCTCGCATAGGAAAAACATCACCCGCAAGCTGAATATCCACTCTACCGCGGGTTTGACGATCTATGCGATTGTGAATAAGTTGGTTGATTTGGATAGTTTATAAGTGTTACGGCGTGTCAGTACATATATTCGCCAGCGGGGTTTGTTGGACAAAGACAAGCCGGTGTTGGTGGCCTTGAGCGGCGGAGCGGACAGCGTGGGATTATTGGATGTGCTGCTTCGTGCAGGCTATAGATGTGTTGCGGCACATTGTAATTTTCACCTTCGGGGTGAAGAGAGCAACCGTGATGAGGCTTTTGTACGAGAGCTTTGCGGGAAGATGGGCGTGGAGATAGAAGTGGCGGATTTTGACACACATGCGTACGCGCACGCGCTCCATATTAGTATAGAGATGGCGGCACGAGAGTTGCGGTACAAATGGTTTGACGAAGTGGGCAGAAAACATAGTTGTCAGGCAGTTGCAGTAGCGCATCATCAGAACGATCAGGCGGAGACGATCCTGCTGAATCTGAAACGCGGAACGGGACTCAGAGGTCTGGCGGGAATGCGACCGATCAGTCCGAATCCGATGGTAAAAGAGGGTCTGCCGATTGTGCGTCCGCTACTTTGCACCACGCGGGATTATATAGAACATTACTTGCGCGACAAGAGAGGTCTGGAATGGGTGACCGACAGCACGAACAGCGACACCACTATTAGCCGGAATGCCATCCGCGAACAGCTGAAGAGTTATACTAAAGCGGAGATCGAACACATGGCTCAGACGGCAGAATACGTGCAAGGATATATAGACATATTAAACGGCAGAGATACACGCGAAGCAGGAATCGCACGGTTGTACGAAAGTCTTCGCGAGTGCGGATTTGCAGAAATTGATAAGATTTACGATGCGTTGCAGAAGGGAGAAGGCGGTAAAGTTTTCACTTCGAAGACGCACCAAGCAATAATAAAAAAAGGAAAATTATGCGTCACTTTGGTATCATAGGATTTCCGCTGATTCACTCTTTCTCGGCGAAGTATTTTAATGAGAAGTTCGAGCGTGAGCAGATCGATGCGGAGTATAGTTTGTATCCTATACAAGAAGAAAGTCTAAAGTCGAAGGTCGAAAGTCTTCTGGACACTTTGGATGGTATGAATGTCACCATGCCGTATAAACAGACGATTATTCCGTATCTGGATCGTCTGGACGACACAGCGAAAGCGGTAGGGGCAGTGAATGTGATTCACAAGCGTGTGGGTTACAACACGGATTGTTTGGGCTTTATGGAATCAATTCGTCCGTTGCTGCGTGAAGGTGACAAAAAAGCCTTGGTTCTGGGCACCGGCGGAGCATCGAAAGCCGTTTGTTATGGATTGAGCAAGTTAGGCGTCTCCCCTTCTCTTGTCAGCCGCACGCCGAAAGAAGGCATGTTGGGTTATGAGGATTTGACGGAAGAGGTGATGAAGGAATACACGGTTATCGTCAATTGTACGCCGTTGGGCATGGCACCGGAAGAGGATACGTATCCTCCTATTCCGTATGAGATGCTTTCGGCACGACATTTGCTGTTCGATTGCGTGTATAACCCCGAAGTGACGCTGTTCCTACAGAAAGGCCAAGCGCAGGGAGCTATTATCCGTAACGGCATGGAAATGCTGTACGGACAAGCCAAAGCGGCTTGGAAGATTTGGGAAGGTTGAAAGTTTAGTGAATTAGTGATTAGAGACAAGATATGAAAACATTTTTAATGGTGCTATTAACTATAGCGCTGACGAATCTGAATGACAATTACCACGAGGCGGGTAAGTCTGAAATGGTGTATTACAGCCCGAAGACCAGTGTTCGGCTGGATTTCACGTATGAAGAAAGACGTGAAGAAGCGGGTGAGTTTGCGGCGTTTGCCGAGGAGTTATTAGGTATCAAAGACGCCATTAAAGAGGACAAGACGACCTATGCTTTCCAAGGCGTAGAGATCGGTACACACACGCAGGTGGACCTGAATCGGCCGCATGTGATCTATGCGGAGAACGGCATGCCGTGGCAGTTGGTTAACATCAACGAACGGGGTTTGTTGGTGGGTTATAACCTGCCGCCGGAGCCTAAAGAGCACAAGAAGGGTCCTGAAAAAGAGGCTGAATGGTCTAGGATTAGTCCTACAAAAGTCTTACCTTATACCGAGGAGATAGTGGATGCAGGCAATACGGGTGCCAAAAGTTTGAGGGCACAGGCACAAGCTGTGGCAAAGCAGATCTTCCGTATCCGTGAGACGAGGATGTATCTCTTGAACGGCGAAGTGGAACACGCGCCGGCGGATGGGCAGGCCATGGAGTTGGTCCTCAAGGAGTTAAAGCGTCAGGAGAAGCAGTTAGTAGAGCTGTTTACAGGCAAAGTGACCACGGAGATCAAGCATAAGCATGTGGGCAGCTGTCCGTACGGAGAGAATTTCAAGTTTTGGAACGAGATGCTCTATTTCTCGGAGGAGAACGGCTTTACGGGTGCAGATAATGTGGATGCAGACAAGATTAAGATCAATGTGGAGTTCGTGCATCAGTTGATCAAAAAAGACAACGGCAAGAAAGCGAAGAAAGACAAGAATGCACCGGAGCTCTCTCCGATTGTATATAACCTGCCGGGCAGCGCACAAGCTTTGGTGTACTACAACGACGAGTTGATCAACAGCAAAGTTGTACCGATGGCGCAGTTCGGTATCGATGTAGCCCTGCCTAAAGAGTTGTTTACGGGGGCTGAGTTGCCGAAGATCAAGTTCAGCGAAAAGACAGGAGGAGTGATTTCGATTACGAAATAATTTCAAGTTTAGGATTTCAAGTTTATGATTTCAAAATTTAGATATATAGCCATATTTCTCGTAAGTCTCATCGGGATTGCTTCTCTTCGTGCGCAGGAGATCAACTGTACCGTGACCATCAATTCCGACCAGATCGAGGGATCGAACAAACAAGTGTATGAGACCCTGAAATCCGCCATCGAGGAGTATATGAACCAGAACCGCTGGACAAATATGACTTTTGCGGAGCAGGAGAAGATCGAGTGCAGTATGATGCTGGTAGTAAAGGCGGTGGCGGATAACATGTACAGCTGCGAGATGACGTTACAGAGCCGCCGGCCGGTATATGGCACGACGTACACTACCCCGCTCCTCAATTTCGTGGACCGCAATTTCAACTTCACATATCAGGAGTTCGACCGCATCGAGTACCAGCAGAATCAGTTCACAACAAACCTGACGGCGATGTTGGCGTACTACTGCTATCTGATTATCGGGCATGATATGGACAGTTACCAGCGTCTGGGCGGCACGCCGTTCTTCGAGCAATGCGAGAATATTGTGAATGCCTGTCAGAGCGCAAGCATGGAGAGTTCCGAGCAGAAAGGATGGCTGGCATTTGACAGCAACCGCAACCGTTATGCGCTGATTAACAACCTTTTAGACGAGGCGTTTAAGAAGTACCGGAATTATTACTACGAGTATCACAGGCTGGGACTGGACGAGATGAGCGGCAATGTGACCAACGGCAGAGCCCGCATCGCAGAGGGTATCTCTGTGCTGAAAGAGGCATATCGTGCGCGCCCGGCAACTTACGTCATCAACACGTTCCTGGATGCCAAAGCCGATGAGTTGGTGGATATCTTCAAGAAAGGCACGGACAAAGAGAAGAAAGAGGTGTATGATTTGTTGGTGGATATCGACCCGACGCGGCAAGGCACGTATGACCGGATGAATGAGAATTAAGGGATTAGGGGATTAGAGGATGCTAAAACATTTACATATACAAAACTATGCGCTGATCAGCCATCTGGACATCGATTTCAGCGATGGATTCTCGGTGTTAACCGGAGAGACCGGTGCCGGAAAGAGTATCATCTTAGGTGCGTTGGCGTTGGTGTTGGGTGCCCGAGCGGACAGTAAGTCGATTACGGACGGCGAGGACAAATGCATCATCGAGGCGGAGTTTGATGAAGGTATCATCCGCCGGGAATTGTACGCCAACGGCAAGAGTCGGTCGTTTGTGGACGACAGCGTAGTGACATTGCAGGAACTGAAAGCGCTGGCGAACAGGCTGATAGATATCCACTCGCAGCACGCGAATCTGCTGATTGAGAACGCGGATTTTCAGTTGGAGGTAGTCGATGCGATAGCCGCCAATGAGGCGATTTTAGAAGGCTATAGCGCTCAGTATGAGCGGTATATGGCGGCTCAAGAGCAGTTGCACAAATTGCAAGAGTTAGCTCGCAAGAGCCGTCAGGACGCGGATTATATCCAATATCGATATAAGTTGTTGAGCGATGCGGAACTGCAGGAAGGCGAGTTGGAGGAGTTGGAGCAAGAGCAGTATCAGTTGAGTCATGCAGAGGAAATCCGGCACGCTTTGTTGCTTGCTACCTTCGCCTTGAATGGCGGAATGGAAGGTGGCGGCGCCATAGAGGCGATACGTTCGTGCCAGTTGGAAGATGCAGCACCGGAACTGCAAGAGCGATTAGAGAGTGTGCGGATTGAGTTGAAAGACATCGCAGAAGAGGCCGAGCGAAAGATGGAACGCGTGGAGATGGACCCGCAACGGCTGATGTGGGTCGAAGAACGTATCGGAGCTTTGCATGAGTTATTGCAGAAATTCGGTGTGGAGCGTGTCGAGGAGCTCATCCAAGAGCGTGACATGTTGGCGCAACAGGTGGAGCGGATGGACAGTTTCGATTTCGATATCGAGCAAGCCAAGAAAGAGGCAGAGAAAGAGCGTAAAGCCCTTCAGCAAGCCGGAGAGGCGCTGACTAAGAGCCGCAAAGCCGTGGTGCCGCAGATATGCAAGAGCCTGGAGGAAGGATTGCAACGTTTGGGCGTGACGCACGCCAAAGTGGAGATTCCGATCACGAAGACGGAAGACTTCACGCCGAAAGGCTGCGACGAGGTGCAGCTGATGTTTGCTGCGAACCTCAATCAGAGCCTGAGGGCCGTGAGCGAAGTGGCTTCCGGCGGTGAGATCAGCCGACTGATGTTGTGCGTCAAAGCGCTGATAGCCAATACGAAAGGTCTGCCGACCATTATCTTCGATGAGATAGACACCGGTGTTAGTGGGAATATCGCCACCCAGATGGCTTCTATCATGCGGGAGATGGCGAAAAGCCGCCAGATCATCGCTATCACCCATCTGCCGCAGATAGCTGCGTTGGGCGAGAACCATTACAAGGTCTATAAAGCCGACACGGCGCAACGAACCGAGACGCATATCAGCCGGCTCAACGAGGACGAACGGATACAAGAGATAGCCACGATGCTGAGCGGAAACGAAGTAAGCGAATCGGCACTTAAGACGGCAAGAGAGCTGGTGAATCGCAAATGAGAAAATTGAAAATGACCAAATTGTAAATGACTTTATGTTGCCATTAGCAGAGAGACTTCGGCCAAAGACCTTGGACGAATACATAGGGCAGAAACATCTGGTGGGCGAAGGAGCGATCCTGAGGCAGATGATCGAGAGCGGGAATATCGCTTCGTTCATTTTGTGGGGTCCTCCGGGTGTCGGCAAAACGACTCTGGCGCGAATCATCGCCCATCAGTTACAACGACCGTTTTACACGCTGAGTGCCGTTACGAGCGGCGTGAAGGAGGTACGCGACGTGATCGACAAAGCCAAACGCACGTCGGTCATGAACAGCGGTCTTTTTGCGCCGGCCGACAGCCGCAGTCCGATACTTTTTATTGACGAGATCCATCGTTTCAGCAAGAGCCAGCAAGACAGCCTCTTGGGAGCGGTGGAAGAAGGCACGATCACGTTGATCGGCGCCACCACGGAGAACCCGTCGTTTGAGGTCATCACGCCGCTTCTGAGCCGGTGTCAGGTGTATGTACTGAAATCCTTAGAGAAGGCGGATCTATTAGAGTTACTGGACCGCGCGATGACCCAAGACGAGTATATACGGTCGCTCGGTATCACAGTCAAAGAGACGGAATCAATATTACGGTATAGTGGTGGAGACGCGCGTAAGTTACTGAATATCATTGAGTTAGTCAGCAACAGCGGCGTCAAGGTCATCGACAACGAGACCGTCACCAAACAGCTGCAACAAAACCCCGTGGCGTACGACAAGGACGGCGAGATGCATTATGACATCATTTCCGCGTACATCAAATCCATCCGCGGGAGTGACCCGCAAGCCGCCATCTATTGGCTGGCGCGGATGATTGCAGGCGGCGAGGATCCGAAGTTCATTGCGCGGCGGTTAGTCATCTCCGCGAGCGAAGACATAGGGCTCGCGAACCCGAATGCAATGCTGGTAGCCAATGCGTGTTTCGACGTACTGACAAAAATCGGCTGGCCGGAAGGACGAATCCCCTTAGCAGAAGCCACTATCTATTTAGCCACAAGCCCAAAGAGCAACTCCGGCATATTAGCTATCGACGCTGCCCTTGGCGTAGTACAAGAAACCGGCAATCTGCCCGTACCTCTGCACCTGAGAAATGCGCCAACGAGTCTGATGAAAGAGCTTGGTTACTCGGACGGATACAAATATGCGCATGATTTTCCGAACCATTTTGTCAAGCAACAATTCATGCCGGACGAGTTGGTTGGAAGGGAATTCTGGCAGGCTCAAGGCAGCCCGCAAGAACAGAAGATGGCAGACTGGATGAAATTCCTATGGGGAAGTAAATAGTGGCGGGCGTCTATATACATATACCGTTTTGCGTGCGCAGGTGTGCGTACTGCGACTTCTTCTCCACCACCCTTTTGGAGCGGCGTGAGGCGTATGTTGAGACGGTGTTGAAGGAGATTGAGAAACGGCGTGAAGAAGCCGGAGCAATCCGGACGATCTATATCGGCGGTGGCACGCCAAGCACGTTGGAGGCTTCGCATATACGACGGATGATTGAGGCCATCGGAGCACCGGATGCTACGGAAGTGACGATGGAGCTGAACCCGGGCGACGCGTCGGCGGAGTACCTCAAGGCTATCCGGGAAGCCGGCGTCAACCGGTTATCCATCGGCATTCAGTCTTTTCAAGACGAGTTGTTGCGACTCATCGGAAGACGGCATAACGCCGCGCAAGCGATCAAAGCGGTTCGTATGGCACAGGAGGCGGGTTTTGAAAACCTCTCCATCGACCTGATGTACGCCTTGCCGACGCAGACGATGGCGCGATGGAAGGAAGATATCGAGACGGCGCTCGGCCTGAAAGTACAACATATATCGTCTTACGGCCTGATGTACGAGGACGGGACTGCGATGACGAAGAGGCTGGAGAAAGGCGAGATAGAAGCTGTAGATGAAGAGACGGAGAACGCGATGTACGACACCCTCTGCCAGCGGCTCAAAGAGGCGGGATTCGTGCATTATGAGGTCAGCAATTTCGCGTTGCCAGGCTACGAGGCGCAGCATAACAGCAGTTACTGGGACGGCACGCCGTATGTCGGCATAGGCGCCGGTGCGCACAGTTATCTGCCTCCCGCTCGGAGTTGGAACCCCAGCGACCTGAACGCTTATATACAGGGCATTGAGGGCGGTTCTTTAGTGCGGGAAAGCGAGACGCTGAGCGAGAAGGATATGTATAACGAGCGGATCATGTTGGGGCTGAGAACGAGTAAAGGAATCCGCCTTGACGATACTCAAAGGTCGCGGGCAGGTCGCGGGCAGGTCGCGGGATTGGACCGTTTTTCGGGTCTCTTACGGCTCACGGAGGATGGACGGCTGGTCGCCACGCAGGAAGGCCTGCATGTATTAAATCGAATAATTGAAGAATTGATGATATGAATTGGAAAAGTTGGTATAAACCATTTTTGATTTGGTTTTGGAGCTTGTTTTTCGGCGGAATTACCGTGGCGTTTCTGGTCATTTGGCTGATTACGGAAGGTGCGTTGGGTTATCTTCCTCCTTTGGAGGAATTGCAGAACCCGAAGAACTCTTTTGCGAGCGAGATCATCTCCTCGGACATGCAGTCCTTGGGGCGTTACTACCGCTATGAGAACCGTATCGGCGTGCAGTATTCGGATCTCTCGCCGGATCTGATTAATGCCCTGATAGCGACGGAGGATGTGCGGTTCTATGACCACACGGGTGTGGATTTCAAGTCGATGTTCCGTGCGGTATTGAAACTCGGCCGTGCGGGCGGTGGCTCTACCCTCACCCAGCAGCTGGCCAAACAGCTCTGGTCTCCGCGCGCGAACAATATCTTCGAGCGCGCGATGCAGAAACCCATCGAATGGGTCATCGCCACGAAGCTGGAGCGGCTCTACAGCAAGGACGAGATCCTGCTGATGTACCTCAACCAGTTCGATTTTCTGTATAACGCCGTGGGAATTCAGTCGGCGGCGCAGGTCTATTTCTCGACCACTCCGAAGGATCTGAAGATGGAGGAAGCGGCGATGCTTGTAGGCATGTGTAAGAACCCCTCGCTGTACAACCCCGTCCGCCATCCGGAGCGCGCTACAGGAAGGCGTAACACGGTTCTTGGGCAGATGGAGAAATACGGTTACATCGATGCGGCCGTGCGCGATTCGCTCGCGGCGCTGCCCTTGGAGTTGCATTACCGCTCGGTGGATCACAAGCAAGGTATCGCTCCTTATTTCCGCGAGTACCTGCGCGTGGTGCTGACCGCCAAAGAGCCCAAAGAGAGCGATTATTCCGAGTGGAACCAACAGCAATACCGCTTGGACAGATGGCAATGGGAGAACAACCCGCTGTTTGGTTTTTGCGAGAAAAACCGCAAGCCGGACGGCAGCAAGTATGACATCTATCAGGACGGTCTGAAGATCTACACGACCATCGATTCGCGGATGCAGAGGTATGCCGAGGAGGCCGTGAGCGAGCATATGCAGGCACAACAGAAATCCTTCTTCAAGGAACTCAAACGCAAGAAGAACGCACCTTTCTCACGGTCGCTGACGCAGGAGGAAGTGGACGGCATCATGAACCGCTCGATCAGGCAGACCGACCGGTACCGAATAATGAAACGTGAGGGGTGCTCCCAGGACTCGATCATGGCAGCATTCAAGACCCCGCGTGAGATGCAGATCTTCACGTACGAAAACGGCATGATTGATACCGTCATGAGCCCGTATGACTCGATCAAATGGCAGAAGAGTTTCCTGCGTTGCGGATTCATGTCCATGGACCCGCATACCGGTCATGTGAAGGCGTATGTGGGCGGTCCGAATTTCGCGCATTTCCAATACGACATGACGACCAAAGGTCGCCGACAGGTGGGTTCGACGGTCAAACCGTACCTCTACACGCTCGCGATGGACGAAGGCATGTGGCCGTGCGAGAAGACAGTCAACGAGCCCGTGACCCTCATCGACGCCAACGGCATCGAATGGACGCCGCGCGACACGCACGACAAGTACCGAGGCGACACGGTCACGCTGACCTGGGGCTTGATGAACTCGTCCAACTGGATCTCCGCGTACCTCATGTCCCTCTTCACGCCGGAGCAATTAGTGAAGATCATGCAGTCCTTCGGTATCCAGGGCGAGTTAGACCCCGTGGTCTCGCTCTGTCTGGGTCCGTGCGAGGTGAGCGTCGAGGAGATGGTGGACGCCTACACGACTTTCGCCAACAAAGGAATCCGTACCGAACCGCTCTACGTCACCCGCATCGAAGACAGCAACGGCAATATCATCGGTTCGTTCACCCCGCGGACACATGAGATCATCAGCGAGACGACCGCCTATAAGATGATTTATATGTTGCGCGCGGTCGTCGATCACGGAACGGGTGTCCGGATGCGCTACAGATACGGTCTGACGGTACCGATGGGCGGTAAGACAGGCACGACGAACAATAACTCCGACGGATGGTTCATGTGCTTCACGCCGTCGCTCGTCAGCGGCACGTGGGTCGGTGGCGAAGATCGTGGCATACATTTTGATGGTATGGCAGAGGGACAGGGCGCTTCGATGGCGTTGCCTATCTGCGGACTGTACATGCAGAAAGTGTTGGCAGACCCGGATTTGGGCTACTCGTCCGAGGAGCAGTTTGATGTTCCCGCATGGTTTGACCCGAACGAAGGATGTAAATAAAAACCCCACCCGACCTCCCCACAAGGGGAGGAGAGAAATTTGTAATTTGAAAATTAAACAGCACATATTAACCCTTGTTCTTTGTACATTGTCCCTTTGTACATTTGCCCAGCTGAACACCGACCGCATCACCGCGATCGGGCGGAATGCCCTGTATTTCGAGGATTACGTGCTCTCCATCCAGTATTTCAACCAGGTCATCCACCTCAAACCGTACCTGAGCGAACCGTATTTCTACCGGGCAATCGCGAAGATCCAGTTGGAGGATTATCAGGGTGCCTTGCGGGATTGTAATGCTGCTATCGAGCGCAATCCTTTCTCGCCGGGTTGCTATTATGCCCGCGGGTATATCTACCGCCAACTGAACCGTCTGGAAGAGGCGGAGGCGGATTATACGGAGGCACTTCGTTTCTCGCCGGAGAACCGCACCTATATGTTATTACGCGCGGACACACGTGCGCAGATGAAGCATTACGACGCGGCGTTGGAGGACATCAGCCAGATGCTCAAACGCGAACCGCAATCGGCTTCCGTATGGGGCGAGAAGGGGCATATATGCATCCTCAAGAAAGATACGTTGACGGCGCTCGAGGCCTTTGAGAAGGCTTCTCAGTACGACAAGACCAACCCGGCTGTGTGGTCGGCTCTCGGCGTGACGAACCTCATGCTGAATCGCGAAGACGAGGCGTATGTCCAGCTGACCCAGGCGATTAACTTAGGTTCCAAATGGGCGGGCGACTATATCAACCGGGGTATCATCCATTACCACCGTCATAACTACCGCGGGGCGTTGAGCGACTACGACCAGGCGGTGAAGATTGCCCCGAAAGAGGCGGACTGCTACTACAACCGCGGCGTGATGCGGCAGGAGGTGGGCGATTACAACCGCGCCTTGGAGGACCTCAATACCGCCATCTCGCTGGATCCCGAACGGACGGAGATGCGCTACCAGCGCGGCTTGGTCGAGATGCAACTGAGGCAATGGAAAGCCGTCGTCCGAGACATGGACTCGCTGATTGCCCGCTATCCGTATTTCCTGCCGGCATACTATCTCGCCTCGCAGGCAGCAGACAAGCAAGGTCTCACGAAGACTTCCTATCAATACCGCCAGAAGGCGTATGACCTGGAGCAGAAGAAAGATCAGATTCAGTCGCAGCAGGCCTCGCAGCCCAATACAGACCTGCTGATCGCCGATGCCCAGCCGCAGAAGAAAGACCATCGTAAGGAGTTCTCCACCACTACGGCGCAAGACCAGACTGACATACCCGACGAGGAGCAGAAATACGACTCGCAGACCCGTGGTTCGATCCAGAAGAAGCACCAGGACGTCGTCAACGAGCCGAATATCGTGCTCTCCTATTACAGCCAGGACATGAGCCTCAGGCGCACGAACTACTACCACCCGCTCGTGGATGAACTCAACAAAGCCGAGGTCCTTCCCGCGGCGTTGAAGTTCACCGCGCAAGAGCTGACGCTCACGGCGGAGATGGTGGATTATCATTTTGCGAACATCAACCGTTTGACGCAGTTCACGGACGAAGCCCCCTCGGCAATCCTGTACCTCGCGCGGGCGATGGAGTTCGCCATCATCAAGGACTACGCCAGCGCCGTGGACGACTGTACGCGCGCACTCAGGCTTGCCAACAAGAAACTCGAACCCATCATCGTCTTCTGCCGCGCCAACTGGCGGTACCGCATGATGGACGGCGATAACGAATTGATACTCAGGGATTACGACCATGTGCTGACCCTGCAGCCGGACTTCTCTTTTGCGCTGTATAACAAAGCCAATATCCTCTGCGCGCGGAAGGATTATCAGGAGGCCATCCGGTACTACACGAAGGCCATTGAGGCGGATAATGACTTTGCGGAAGCCTATTTCAACCGGGGCTTGACGTATGTCTTTATCGGCGAGAACGAGAAAGGGCTCGCGGACCTGAGCAAGGCCGGAGAGTTAGGAATATATCAGGCGTATAACCTCATCACGAGATTTAAATAGTTGAAATTGAGAATTTTTAGATACATAGTAGTCTTTATTCTTTGCACCTTTAGCGAAGTATTCCTGAGTCCCGCACAGGCGCAGGTGCTGTATGAGATCAGCGGCAAAGGTACCCGTTCCAAGTCCTATATCCTGGCCACAAACCGGTACGTGGAGATGCAGTTTATTGACACCATTCCGAACGTCTTCAAGTGCTTCTCCCGATGCAACAAAGTGATCACGGAATTTGCCATGCAGGACTACGAAGCCATCGCCGCTTTGCGTCAGGCAGCCCTTCTGCCGGATTCTGTCAAACTGACGAATTTTTACAGCGAAAGCGAGTATCAGTATATTGACAACGCTCTTCGTATCAGTTTGGGCATGGGTTTGGATCAGTTATGCCGGATGAAACCGTCGTACCTGACGGAGATGTTTCGGACGGAATTGATGAAGCAATGGCTGGGGTATGACGACCAGAAATCGATGGAGAATTTCTTCGAATCCGTGGCGCTGGAGAGGAATATCCCGATTGTGGGGTTGGATAATATCGGCGAGACGATGTACATGCTCTTTGACCGCGAGCCCTTCCACTGGCAATGCAAGGAGCTGCTGAAAGTCATCGAGTACCCGGAGAACGAGGTCAAGCAGGAACGCGCCATTCGGGACATGTACCGCGACGGGCGGCTGACAGACTTGGCGTATCAGGTTGAGGGACCGAACAACACGACCTCCCTATCCTATTCGGATTACAAGGTCTATTGCGCCCGGAACCAACAATGGGTCAAGCGGCTCCAACCTTACCTGGCGGACGGAGGAGCGTTCATCACACTCAATGCCGTCTATCTAGGCGGCGAGAAAGGGCTCTTGCAACTTCTGCGAGCCGCCGGATACCGCGTCAGACCTGTCAACAGAGGAAGACAAATGACAAACAACATAAATTAACAACAAATAAAAACAAACGTATGAAAAAGGTATTTTCTGTATTCGCAGCGCTGGTTATAGCGCTGAGTATGAATGCTGCCGAGCGTGGCAAGTTCATTCACGTAGATGCAAGTGTGAACAAGAACCTCAAACCGCAGATCGCCTTCTGCCAGGAGCACAAGGACGGTGCGGACGTGACGACCCTCATCCTCAAGACGGTCAACACCAATGAGTTCAACGAGTTCACCGACGCATCGCGTATCCTCATCAAGTTCTCCGACGGCAAGAATGTCCGTCTCAACCGCGTTGCCGGCAGCGAGGTGAAGAAGAACAAAGTGACGGAGAAAGTGGCACGCGCGACCATCACCAAGTACTGGACGGAGACCATCTATGAGGTCGCACCGGAAGTGATCAGCAAACTCGAGGGCGGCTCTTCCATCACCAAGATCCGTGTGGTCTTCAAGGAGAACGACGCCAGGGATTATGACATCGTCGAGAGCTATCAGGAGAAGATGGCGTCCGACCTGCTCAAGTCCTATCAGGAGGCTACTCTCAAGAGCCGCAAAGCCAACAGCGATCTGAGCGATGAGGATTTTTGATTTATCAAAAATAATTGCTCTTGCCCTTCTCTTGGCTCTTGGCTCTCCTCTCTCCTACTCGCAGATTGGCATGCGGGAGTTGGGTGACTCGCTGATGGCATACACGGGCTTCTCACGCCTGTGGAGTCCTGCCGTGCGGGTCAAACAGCTCCGCGTGAGCGGCAATAACGTCTCCGTCAGAACCAACCAGACCTTGCATGACTTCCGATGGACAGAGGAGAACCTCGACCGGCTCTGCCGCAAGGTCAGCCTCTGGACGCTCGGTCATGAGAACGGCAAGGTCACTATCTACGCTGGCTCAACAGATGTCCGCACGCTCATTACCGACTGCGCGCGGGGTCTCTCCTCGTCGCCAAACAAGGGCAAGGATCTCACGGAGCGCAACATCGTCCTCTACCCCAGCCATGGCCTCTATTACAACCGTGACCGGGCGGAGTGGATATGGCAGCGCGCGACACTTTGGACAACCGTAGAAGACCTCTATAGCCAGGAGTACGTGCGGCATATCACCCGTATGCTGGAGAACGCCGGAGCTAACGTCCTCTCGCCTCGTGCGGGGCTGGACGAGCGCCATCCGGGTCTCTCCGGCATGCCCCGATGGGCCGAAGGTGCGCGGTACTGGCTGCAGCATCAGAAGACGGACTCTGCCCTCTGGGACCTCTACGACGGCAACGAGTATAAGGACGACATGAAGTCCCGCGGCCTCTGGGTCAACTCCCTGGAGACGGACGTGGACCTCTGTGTAGCGCTCCATACCGACGGACTCGACAGCGGCGATGACACCACCATCGTCGGCACCCTCGTCATCTATACGGCGAAGGACGACGACGGCAACACCGTACTTAGGAACGGCAAGGACCGCGAGAAAGCGAACCGTAACTTAGGCGACTGGATCCAGACCCAGATCACCGAGGACCTGCGTACCCTGGCGCCCGAATGGACACGCCGCCAACTCAAAGAGGCGAACTACTGCGAGAGCCGTGTGCCCGTCGTGCCGAGTATCATCCTCGAGCTGCTGAGTCATAAGAACATGGCGGACATGCGTTACGGCCTCGATCCCGCTTTCCGTTTTGCGGCATGCCGTGCGGTCTATAAAGGCATCCTCCGCTATCTCAACGGCAAAGAGGCTGTCGTACAGCCCCTGCCCGTGCATGAGATGGCGATTGACCCGAACGGTACCGTCCGTTGGAAGGCACCTATAGACCCATTGGAGCCATCCGCCACGCCGACCTATTATATGGTGTATGTGCGTGCGGACGAGGGCGAATGGGACATCCAACAGGTGGAGAAAAAGACCGAACTGAAGCTCAACCTCCAGCGCGGCGTGCAGTACGACTGCTATGTAGTCGCGGGAAATGACGGCGGACTGAGTATGCCCGGACCGATGGTCAGCGCCTACCTCAATGACCAAACGGCAAATGACCAAATGGTACTTATCGTCGATGCTTTCGATGACGTCTATGGCCCCGATTGGTTTGCCGACAGCACTTTTGCGGGCATCGTCCCGGGTACCTACGCTTGCGAGAGCTATTTCTCCTGCGCGTATATCGGCGAGCAATGGGACTACCGCCGTGCAAGTCTCTGGACCAATGACGACAACTGCGGTTGGGGTGCCTGTTATCGCGATCATGCAGGCCAGCTGACCGTCGGAAACACCCGTGACTGGTCCATGCGTCACGGCCATGCCTTACGCCAAATGAAGATCAGTTATGTCTCCACAACCGCAGGGCTCATGACCGAACCCGACGAGCGTTTTAAGATGGTTGATTATATCTGCGGTCGCCAGCGTCAGCCCATAGGAGAGACCCAGAAAGCGATGCTCGCTGCCTATCTGGCGAAAGGCGGACGGCTGCTTCTCTCTACCGACCATTTCAGCGCCATCGATCCCCAATGGGCGGCTCAGAACCTCCATGCTTCTTTCTATGCCGCAAGGGCGACACGCTCCGGCAGGATCGTCGGCAAGAGGCATTACCAACTGCTCTTGACTCCGAACGAGGAACAGCTCTTCACCTGTACGCCGGAGGGATTAAAAATCGCGGAAGGCGCCGCTGTCATGGCTACCTACCGCGATATGCGTTGTCCCGCCGCTGTGGGATTCAAGGGACCGAAGAACAAGACCCTCGTCTTTGGTTTTCCGCTCGAAGCGGTGACGGATTTCGATAAGATCTATACCTCTTCTATTCAATGGTTGAACGAGCAATAAGCACTATTTATCGTGCTTATGCTCGTACACAGCCTCTTCTACGTTGATGATATAATCGCCCATCTTCTCGAGCTCGAGAATGATATCCATGTAGTTCACGCCGGTGGTGTAGTCGTACTCCTTCTCGGTGACATGCTGCATGTTCTGCGCCTTCAGTTCATCGCGGAAGTTATTGATCTCATTCTCCATGTTGGTCATCTCCAGGAACTCGTCCTCGGTAATGCTCACATGCTCTAGGGCCTCAACCATCTTGGCTTCTGCGCCGTTGAGCAGGTACATCATCATCTCTACGTTCTTGTCCTGATACTCCGTGTAACGGATATGCGAGTCGTGCTTGTGGCGGATATAACGCGACAGGTTGTAGTTCGCGTCACCCACGGACTCCAACTCACTCACGATACGCAGCATCTTGTGTACCTCATGTTTGGATTGGTCGGAGAGCCTACCGTCCGCTACCTGGTTCAGGTAGTTCGCTATCTCATATTCCATTCGGTCGCATATACCCTCGTATTTCTCCACGCGGGAGAAGATCTTCGTGAACTGCGTATCGTCCTCCTCGTGGTACAGGTCGTGGATCATGCCGACCATACGTTGGGTACGGATGGCGAAGACATGCACCTCTTTCCATGCCTGCAGGATCGAGAGCTCGGACGTGGACATCAAGCCGCCGGAGATGAACCGCAACTGGCTGTCCGTATCTTTCTGCTCCGGCTTCGACGGGATGATCGCCGTCACTACTTTCTCCAATACCGGGATGAACCAGATCAGGATACAGGTGTTCGTCACGTTAAACGCCGTGTGGAAAGTCGCCAGGACGGCATTCAGCTTGTCCGGAGACACATCGCTCGGCAGACCCGGCGTGAAATCGACGCCCCATAACTCACATACACCGCCTACGAACCAACGGAACACAACCAGCACCCATACCACGCCGAAGAGGTTGAAAACCAAGTGCGCCAGAGCCGCTCTACGAGCCTGTACGGACGCTGACAGCGCTACTATATTCGACGTGATGGTCGTACCGATATTCTCGCCCAAGACCAGCGATATACCCATGTCTATCGGCAGCACGTGCGTCGAGCACAGGGTCATCGTGATCGCCATGATCGCCGCCGACGACTGCACTGCAAACGTCAATATACCGCCTACTAACAGGTACAGGAAATAGCTCCCGTAGCCCCAAGAGGACGTCGCGATAAAGAAGTTCCTAACCGGCGTCATCTCATCCAGATGCATCTCCGTTGCATTGATTTTCAGGGTCGTCAGACCGAGCAGCATCAGCGACAGACCGATCAGAAAATCGCCGAGGTTAGCATTCCGCTTCGTGTAGATCAGCGCCACAGCCAGCACGATCGTCGCATACACTACTAACCGCAGGTCAAACGAACCGCCACCCAGCACCATGATCCACGCCGTGAACGTCGTTCCGATGTTCGCACCCATGATCACGGAGATAGCCTGCGCCAGCGAGAGGATGCCCGCCGAGACGAAGCTCACCGTCATAACCGTCGTCGCTGTAGAGGACTGAACGGCTGCCGTGATAAACGCACCCGTCAACACACCTGTCACGCGGTTGGTAGTCATCGTTCCGAGCACGTTGCTCAACTTGCTACCCGCCATCTTCTGCAGGCCTTCACTCATCACCTTCATTCCGTACATCAGCATTGCTACGGAACCGATAAGCGTGATAATCTGTAGTAAAAGTGTCATCGTTTAAGAAAAACTCGAATTTGGCTGCAAATTTACTACTTTTTTTTGATATACGCAAATTATTTGCAATTTTTTTCGCGGAACTCACGTGGAGAGAGACCTGTAGCGCGTTTGAAGAAACGGCAGAAAGAGGAGGAATCGGCATAACCAAGGTGGTCACCTATTTGCAGTACGGACAAATCCGGACGGGAAGAAAGCAGATTCTTCGCCTGCGTAGCCAAATACTGCTCGATATAATCGCTGGCAGAGACACCCACCACCTCCTTGATAACTACCGAGAAATGGCGCGTTGTAAGATGCGCTTTTTCCGCATAGAAAGCCACCTCATGCTGCTGGCGATAGTGGATTGCCACCTGGTTACAGAAGACGTTAAAGATAGAACGATTGCGGTCAATAGGCTTCGCATCTTGATCCATATCACGGCGACACGCATCCAACATATCCGTCATGATATCGGTCTGCGACAGGAGCATGTCGTGGCGGTGTGGATAGCGGGAAACAGGCGTCTCGCTAATAATTTCCAATAGTTCGACCGCTTTCATGTATTGCGCCATCTCGTCATCGGTCAGCCGGCAAGCAGGCGTTTTATGGAACTTATTCCGGTCATGCGTCATCCGCCTTTGTGTCATGTCTTGCTCAAAAGCGATAGAGTGCATAATGATGGTAATAGAGTAATCCGGGCTGCTATCAATAGGGCGTATGATATGGTTTGGCAGAATCATCGCCACTTCATTCGGCCGGAAGACAACTTCCTGCATGTCATACAATGCGCGCGACGAGCCGGAATGACAGATGAACAGCATCAGATAGGGTGAGATAATATCTTTTTCATAAACAGGAAAACCGTGTACATTGCGTATCACCGCCACTTCTTTCTTTTCTATCGTGTGGTATGCCTCCTCAAAAATACGTCTTGTTTCCATATCCCTTTACTCCTTCATTCATTAAATCCGACGACAAAATTACTGCTTTTTTTTGATATTTACAAGCTTTTTTTGCAAAAATCTTACTTTTGGTATATATTTTCCCATAAAAAGGTAACGCGCATGTGCGCGAAAAGTTGTAATTTTGTCGCCGATTTTCAAACACTTAAAATTGGAGGTACAAATGAGAATGATGAAATGGATTGCAGCATTGGCAATCGGGATGATAACAGCTGCTTGTGCGGATCAAAATCCACCTACCAACACGTCCGGTCAAAGTGGCAATGACACCACCACTCCCGTAACGGACACAACCGGTACTGCGACAGAGGTCACGAATGACAGCGTAGTAAGGATCGTATATAACGGCTCGGAGGCGAGTATCTCAGTCCCCGCTTCGATTGCTTCGTATCTCACCATCCGACAAAGTGGTGCACACATCTGTATCACCCAAAGCGATGCCGTCGCGCAGGAGATCACCTATAACCTCTCGGGTACGAGTACGGATGGTGAGTTCTACACCTCGGGTGCATATAAAGCAACATTGGAGTTGAACGGTCTGACGCTGACCAACACGACTCCTGTTTACTCGGGCGCAGCGGTGCATGTGCAGAACAGCAAACGTATCAAAGTGAAGGTCATTACCGGCACAACGAGCACGCTGCGCGACGCTTCGACGGGTTCGCAGAAGGGTGCATTGTATATCAAAGGTCATGCGGAGTTTGCCCAGAAAGGTACGCTCAATGTGTATGGAAATCTCAAACACGGAATCAAGGCTGGCGAATATATCACCGTCAAGAATGCAACTATCAATGTCCTTTCGTCCGTGGGTGACGGGATCAACTGCGAGCAGTTCTTCCTGATGCAAAGCGGTGCTATCACCCTTTCCGGTATCGGTGACGATGGTCTGCAATGCGACATCGAGGACACTACTACCGGTTCTACCGGTCAGACTACCGACCACGAGGGCGAAGATTCCGGTAACATCTATATCTCCGGCGGTTCGATCAGCATCAGTTGCCAATACAAAGGTATCAAAGCGGAAGGTGATCTCGCTATTTCCGATGGCGTTATAGCCGTCACGTCCAAAGCATCTGCGTCCTCCAACGGTAACCATTGGGGAGGTAATTCATCCACCTCTTCGCCAGAAGCCATCGAGTCCAAAGGCGCGATGACCATCAGCGGGGGACAGATCTATGCTTACTCGGCGGACGATGCACTTAATGCTGGAGGTCATCTGACCATCAGCGCAGGTATGGTATATGCCCACTCGACCAATAATGACGGCATCGACGCCAACGGTAACTGCTATATCAAAGGTGGTCTTGTATATGCTATTAGTGCGACGAGTCCCGAAGTGGCGATTGACGCCAATACCGAAGGCGGTTACAAGCTCTATGTGCAAGGCGGCACGATCGTAGCTATCGGTGGTTTGGAGAACGGCGCAAGCCTCACGCAGAGTTGTTACAAAGCGTCCTCATGGAGCAAGAACACGTGGTATGCCTTGACAGTCGGCAGCAATGTCTTTGCATTCAAGACCCCGAGCAGCGGTGGTTCGACGATGGTGGTTTCCGGAGCTTCTACACCGACCCTCAAATCCGGAGTTACCGCTTCCGGAACAGAGATCTTTGATGGTGTTGGCTATTATCCCGCTACAGCGACAGGCGGCTCGTCTGTATCGCTCAGTTCGTACACCGGCGGTGGTGGAGGTCCCGGTGGTGGAGGTCCCGGTGGAGGCGGCGGCAGATGGTAATGAAAAGCCCGATAGAAGATATTATCCGCTCCTTTGAGCCGATTACTCTGGCGCAAATGGAGAGCGTAAAGCTCATGAACCGCATCGACACGAAATACGCCGTGCCGATGGCGGTTCTGCCTGCTATCTTAGAGGCGGCACAAGCGGATTATTTTGCGCAGGAGATTGACGGCAAGCGGATCGCTACCTACGACACCATGTATTACGACACCGAATCGCTCGACATGTACATCCGTCACCATGACCGCCAACTCGTGCGTCAGAAGATTCGTGTTCGCCAATATGTGGACAGCCATCTGACGTTCTTGGAGATCAAGCGCAAGAATAATAAAGGACGTACCAAAAAGAAGCGTATCGTCGTGCCGGGATTTGATATCACAGCTGACACCCCATCCGTGCTCAAACATAAGAAAGGCGAAGATGAGGCAGTAACGGTGGAGAGTTTTATTGACACCAAGAGCCGGTACGAATGGTCGGAGATAAGCCCGCATCTATGGACGAAATTCCATCGTATCACATTGGTCAACAAAACCAAGACCGAACGGCTCACTATAGACATGGATCTCGTCTGGGAGAATGTGATCAGCGGCGAAGCGAAGACATACCCCGATCTCGTCATCATCGAACTCAAACGCGACGGAAACGTGCCTTCCAAGATGACGGATATCATGCTGGACCATCGTATCCATCCGCTCAAGATCAGCAAGTACTGCATCGGTACTGCCCTCACCACTCCGGGCATAAAAGCCAACCGGTTCAAGAAAAAGATCCGCTTAATAGAAAAATTACTAAATGACTAAATGGCCCAATAAATGGTACATGGTAAATGTTTAAATCGTAAATAATATGTTATTTCAAGTTGATTTAGCCAACCCCACCTTGGAGTTCCTGGAGAATGATCCCAGTATCGCTGCCCGTTTTGGCGCAGAAGACAGTATCTCGTATGTGATGCACTCGTTCGCTGAATGGCTCGGTGTGAGCGAGAACCTCATCACCATGCCGCTGATGTTCCTCTTTAACCTGCTGGTTTCGTGGATCCTCATCTACGGCATCTACTACCGCTACAGCCGCCGGCGCGATTACTATGTGCAGTTTATGCTCTTCTCCTCCGGCATGTTCCTGCTCCTCTGGCTCATGCAGATCCTTGACATCCAGACGGGCTTCGTGCTCGGTCTGTTCGCTATCTTCGGCATGATCCGGTACCGCACAGAGACAGTGCCTATCCGCGAGATGAACTATATGTTCCTCATCATCGCCCTCTCCGTCATCAACTCCCTGAGTCTCAAAGCCGACGGTCTGGCATGGTATTTGTTGCTTTTGGCAAACCTCATGATGCTGGCTATGGCATGGTTCTTTGAGTTATGGAACGGCCGCAAGAGACTCTCCACGAAGATTATTCTCTACGAGAAAATCGAGAATATCAAGCCCGAGAACCGCGCAGCACTCATCGCCGACCTGCAGGAGCGTACGGGCCTCGAAGTGGTGGATATCGAGATCGGACATATTGATTTCCTCCGAGACGTGGCGTATATCAAGATGACCTACCCGCTCGAGCACGGCAAAACAACCAACAGTATTGACCAAATAACGAAATTCAAATGAAAAAGTCATTCATTATAGGTCTTTGTTCTGTACTCCTCATTCCTTGTTCGCTACATGCGTGGAGTTATGATTCCGAGACTGCCACAGAGATGCAGGCGGCACAACTGCGGTTCGGAGCGGAGTTCAACAAGAAATGGCGTAACGGTCTCCGTTTGGGGGTCTCGGAAGACCTGCGTTTCGACCTCTATAACTCCGCCGTCGGTCCCCACTTCCGCAAGTCCTACACCACCCTCGATTTCGGTTACAAACCCATCGACTACCTCAAGCTGGACGTAGGTTATACCTTGCACATCATCGGAGCGGACAGCACATGGTCAGCAACCAAGAAAGCCGACCCGAACGAGTGGATACGCCATCGTCTGTTCTTCTCCGCAACAGGCTCTTACACTTTCCGCTACGCGAAGATTTACCTGCGTGAACGAGTGCAGTTGGATATGCGCACGGACAGCGTGAACCTCTTGGAGAAAAACAAATACAATGTGTCGCTGCGTAGTAAGATAGGCACGGAGTTTATCGTCCCCGGCAAACCCGTCAAACCCTATCTCTGGCTCGAACTCATCAACACCCTCAACGCGCCCGAATACCAGCAGAAAGACGGACGGCAGTTCATTACCGACATCCGCACGCAAGCCGGTGTCAAATGGCGCCTCACCAGACTCAGCAGCCTCGATTTCTTCTATCGTTTCTCATACGGGTACGACCGGGATATCAACATCACGAAGAAGAAAGGCAAAATCGAACTGACCGAAGAGAAATGCTTCATGCATTCGATCGGCATATACTATAATTTAGATTGGTAAGTATGATTAAGATTGGAAAAATTATCCCTTTGGCGCTGGTAGTGCTGATGGGAATCGGCTGTAACAAAGACGATGAAGTCAATACTGGTACTGCCGCATCGACGGAGACTTTCACCGGCGATGATAACTCGGATTTTGTGGACAACGAGACCTGGTCGTCCTCGATCAGCATCGTGTGGAACGGTACCGACGTGACCGTCACCGGCTATGCAGACGGAGTGACGGTAACCCACTCCAACGGCTATGTGACCGTCCAATCCACCGTCAAGAATATCGAATACATCGTGAGCGGCTCCGGCACAGGACAACTCAGCATCTACAGCGATTATAAGTTCAAACTCTCCTTCGAAGGGTTGACTCTCGCTTGTTCCGACGGCCCGGCTATCAATAACCAGAGTTCGAAGACCTGTTACGCCGTTCTGGGCGGTACGAACACCCTCAGCGACGGTGCCTCGTATGCCTCTTCGTCCGAAGACCGCAAGGCGGCTTTCTTCAGCGAAGGACAGATATGTGTCTCCGGTCCCGGAAGCCTGAGCGTCACCGGTAACTACAAGCACGCGCTTGCTTCCGACGATTATATCCGGCTCTGTTCGGGTACCGGCACCATCGACCTCACCGCCAAGGTGAACGACGGCTTACACGCCAACGACGGTATCATCATCAACGATGGTACACTTTCTGTCACGGCCAAAGACGAGTGTCTGCGCACCGACACCAACGCTATCGTGATAACCGGCGGTATGATTACTGCCATCAGTCAGAGCGAAGCTATTGAGAGCAAAGGCACGATCCTTATCTCCGGCGGACAGGTCTATGCACAGGCTACAGACGATGCCATCAATGCCGGCGGCGACCTGACCATCAGCGGCGGTTATGTCATGGCATACTCTACAGGCAACGACGGCATCGACGCCAACGGCAACTGCTATATCAAAGGCGGTGTGGTCTATGCCATCGGTGCTAACTCGCCCGAAATGGCCATCGACGCCAATAGCGAGGAGCAGAAGCAACTCTATGTGGAAGGCGGCACGTTAGTAGCTATCGGCGGTCTGGAGAGCGGCGCCAGTCTCACGCAGACATGCTATTCCGCTTCATCCCTGAGCAAAGGTACATGGTACGCGCTCTATAGCGACGGCGAGGCAGCATTGGTCTTCAAGACCCCGACCAGCCTCAGTGCTTCCACCTTCGTCGTCTCCACCGGCGGCACAACGACTCTCCAATCCGCTGTCACCACTTCCGGCGGATCGTCTATTCTCAACGGCTATGTCCTGACCGGCGCAACCCTCAGCGGCGGCTCGTCTGTCACGCTCTCTACCTACTCCGGCGGTAACGCAGGTGGCGGACCCGGTGGCGGACCTGGTGGCGGTGGTCATGGTGGCGGACCCGGTGGATGGTAAGAGATGTGAAATTTGTAATTTGTAATTTATGAAAAAGATAATTATTTTTGTACTTTGTACTTTGTCCCTTGGTTCTTTGTCTGCCCAGAGCCTCCTTACCCCGGAGCAACTCGCCAAACGCGAGAAAAAGAAAAACCTGACGGTCAAGGAATGGAACACCGACTCCAAGACCAAAACCCGATGGCTGGACCGACTCAAGGTCTATGACAGCCAGGGACGCTGTGTCGAGGAGATCGAGTATGCCACCTACGGCCAGAAATGGCGTGTCACCAGTACCTACGATGATGTCACCGGCAAAGTGATCGAAGAGGTCGAGTACAACGACCGTAATCGTCCTGTCCGCATCAAGAAATACGAATGGAACGCCGATGGCACCAAAGCCAAGCAGTACAACTACCTCCCCAACGGCAAACTCTACTCCGTCAAGGTCTATGAGTACATCTTCTCGGAGAAATAAGCGACCGACCCCCGGTCGCTTTTTTTTTGCCCTTCTCCTTAAAAAATCTCATATTTTTCTTGCGTATCTCGTTTTTTTGTAGTACCTTTGCGGCATGATTGGTAAGCGATGGATCATAGGATGCTGGATTGCGGCGATGGGAGGATGCCTCATGGCATGCGCTCCGCAGGCTGTACGCGAAGCAGAAGATGTCGTTGCGCAGGCGGACAGCCTATGGCATGCCGGCAAACAATACGGAATGGACGAAGGCGACAGCGCTACTCTTGCGCAAGCCTATGAGACACTCGGTCAATGGCAATGGCTCCATACCGATGAATACGCCCATGCCTGCTATCATTACGGCAAACTGCTCCGTGCAAAAGAGAACCCGGTAGAAGCCATGCAGGTGTTCATCTCCGCCACTCATTCCGGCACAAAAGACTACCATATATTAGGACGGGTGTATAATAATATGGGTGACATTTGCCATCTGGCAAGTGAGTTTCAATTGTCATACGACATGTTTGAGCAATCGGCAAATATGTATCTAAAGAATGGAGATAGTTTGCTATATTATTACTGCCTCAATGATATGGCTTTCGAATTAGCCGAACAAGGCAAGAAAGAGGATACATACGCAATATTAGATAGCATCTATAAATATTGTAGTAATCGGAATGTTTATACTAAGACAATTGAGACAAAGGCCGTTGCTTGTAAATTAGTTCAACAATATGATTCTACTATTTATTACACGTCAGTGTCATTTATGTATGGTTGCTATTCCCCAAATATTTTATTAAATCGTGCTCAAGCATACTCACAAATAAGTCAAAGAGATTCTGCCGTGTATTATGCAAATGAATTAATTCGACACACAGGAGAATTATTTTATATGAATAGTGCACTTTATATACTTACTCATGAAGACAACAAGAAAGGCATAGAAGAAGTCAGGAATATATCTGCAGAAAGATCCGATACTCAAAAACTTATAGAAATTCGTCAAGGCAAATTATCTCAGGCGGTGCAGTTAATAGAGCAAGACTTACATCGCAAGCCAGATTATCGATGGCTATATGCAATATTAGTAACATTAGTTGTTGGTGGTGCATGCATTTACGCATATATTCACCGAAAACGTCGCCAACATGCTTTGCTTTCGCAGCAAGTAAATGACTTAGATATACAGAATAAGAAGGCAGAGACGCAGCATGAAAAGATCATATGTGATATCGAAAAGCATAAAAGAACTATAACTGATGATATTGAACAGAATTGTCAATTAATCATGAAAGCAGAGTCTTTTCCACAAAACATATACTGGAAAGACTTTAATAAAATGTGCGCAGTCATCGACTGCCAGTTCTATATGATAGCCACAAAACTAAGCAAGAAAAATATCCTAAATGAAACCGAGATTCGTTTATGTATATTAGTATTACTCAATTTAAGTAGAGTTGACATTTCCAAGACCCTACCATACGCATCAAGTAGTGTTGGAAAATTAAAAGACCAAACAGCTAAAAAATTAAATACCACCGGTAAAAATCTACGAGATTACCTAATAAAAATGGCTGTTGATTAGAGGGATAAAATAAAATTCCCACACTGGTTTTGTCACAAAGTATTTATTTTCAATATATTACAACTTCTATAATTCCCACATTAATTTTTGGTTAAATCAGCGAAAAGCAGTAATTTTGCACCGCCCTTCGAAAGATGGCGGTGTATTTTATTATTTAACCAAAAACAAACAATCGCAATGAAAACAAAAATTCTTGCTTTGGTATTGGGCGCACTCCTTACAATACCATGCGTGTTACGCGCAGAAGAGGTAGAAATTCAATTAATGGAAGTGGTTGGCATGGCTGTACTTCCAGGTGACGGCCCATTGGATGGACCTATTCAGAACCCTGATGTACCCACTCGCCCGGCAGGTTTCCGCGCAACGATTAACGGTAATCTGTTATCAATCTTGAAACAGGAAGCGGCTATTCCATCGGCACAAGCAACGGTGGTGAAAGCTTCTACAGGAAGCATGGTAATGAACCAGCAGTTCACCAACTCCCTCTCCGAGCAGATCGCCACTCCCGGTGTCTATGTACTCCGTATCTCCACCGCCGGTGGTGACCTCGTAGGACAATTTGTTGTACAATAATTAAATTTGAATTTGTTATGAGGAAAATATATTTTTGTTTATTGTTAACAATATATAGTATTCAAGTTTTTTCATATCAGACAACGATTACATCATCCATATATGCGAATGAAGGGAATAGTAGTCCTGTAGTTAATACTAATACCGAAATTCAGCCTTCGATACGACGTGTACGATTTGTTAATCATATTGAGAATTTTCCGGAAGCTGATATAGCTTTGACGGCAGCTGAATATATTTTTAGTGAAGCCATGGCAGCAGATGTCGATTTGGTTCCAATAGAGGCTGAAGTAAGTTGGGGTAATCCAACAGATTTTGATAATCAAGATGAGGTATGTAAGGTAGATGTTTTATATACAGACGATATTCAGCCTTATGCGTACTATATGTTAATGAGCCAGTATCAAAATAATGATATCCCGGTCTTAATACCTCAAACGATGTACAACCAATGCAATGGCACGACATCAGGACCTAGTATGCATATTCTTTTAAATCCTAATTTATCATATAATTTCACAGCTACATCTACCCCTTCAGATAAATATGATGCCATTACTATATTTTTGAGAGCATTAGCAATTGGTTGTGGAATTCAAAGCACACTAAATCCTGATACATTGCAATTTGGAATTAACCGAAATAATCAATTATATGTAAGTGCGTTTGATACTCGTATTTATAATGATGAAAACCATGTAATCAGTGACGTAATTACGCAAAATATAAATATTTCGGATTTCTTGGCATTCCATGCAATATACGCATACGGATATGATGATGTTTTTTATGATAATATAGACCTGCAACAGATTCACTTATATAACGATTGGGAAATAGGCACTTTCGGATATAATGTGACTGCTAATACATTAAATACGGTTAATCCGTTGGGGTATCCGGAAAACGATGACGAATTTATCGATTTGTTAGACCCTTTTTTGGGGCCTGGTATATCTATAAGAGAGATTACGCCATTCACTAAAGCTCTTTTAAAAGGACTGGGTTGGCTTAAAACTATTCCTGTTGGTTTTAATGAATATGCAGAGATAAACAATAGCGCTTTGTGTTGCAATAGCACAACACTTTTGCCTAATCAAGATTACTTAGTTTGGCTTACGGAAAATGTCAATCTATCAAATCTTGCCTGCAAACTACAAAGTACAGACTCAACATATTCAATAGGTAATATCACTAATCCTAACTCATTTAGATATAGTACAATTCCTGAAAATATTCAGTGGAAACGAAATCCTGTAACAAAGAACATTATTGGTCAATTCGAAGCTAAGGCAGGAATATTGATAGACATGGATTATATTCAGCAAGATAAAGTTCTAAATATTGAGATACCTTATAAACCTAATCGCCCAATTATTCAGAAAACAGAAAATACAAGTAATGGAAATATAACATTAAATCTAAATGCATTTGCCAATGGAAGCAATACGTATACTGTTACTTATACTGGAGTTACTTATGGAGATACACATACATTTACAACAACTGCTGATATATTAGATACAATATTGACTAATATTCCGGGGAATCAATTGTATAATGTTTCTTTGTATGGAACTAATAACGAAGGGAACAGTTCTGTATGTAATTTCACGTTTGGCTTTTCAGCGCATCCTCCATTAAATATGACTATTTCTGTCATCGGATCTATTTTGAGATATGATTTATCTAACAATGGAACGATTGATATATCTGATGTTGTTATAAGTTCAGTCAAGATTTCAGATTCTTCTGGAGTTATATGGGCAACTCCGAATGCAGGTTCCGGCGATCCAATTGACATTAGTTCGTTGAGCCGTGGTTTTTATATTCTCACAGTGGTGGCTGACGGTACTCCGTATAGCAGAATGTTTATAAAACGTTAGTTTGAATATGATATTAAGAAAATGTATCCTATGCGTATTTTTAGCGGCATTAAGCATTCATTCGCTAAAAGCAGATGATGACCCATGCCACATATATATGGGGGCTATGGGGATTGCTGTTTTCCGTTCTACGCTAGTTTATGACATCTCTAAAAATGGAACAATTACGCCACCTTATGTTGATAGTGTTTGGGTAACGCCTGCCGATACAAGCGATGTGCTTATGGTTACGTATGCCCAAAACCATGAAGAAATAGATATATCTTCCCTTGACAGAGGAATATACTTTCTATTTATTCGAATAGGAGATTGTGTGATTGGCAGAATGTTTTATTATAGGGGATATGCAACAGATGTCTTGGAAACGAAAACAAAGCCTTTTGTTCGTAAATATATACACAATGGAAAATTACTAATAAAATGTGATGACAAGACTTACATGGTGATAGGACAAGAGGTCAAGTAAACCCAAACAGCCGCTAATTTTCAGAAGGAGTCCTTCAGGGCTCCTTTTTTTATATAATAACTTATCCAAAAAACAATCATTATGACCAAGTATCAATTTTTGCTCAAAAAAAAGAAGAAGGAGAACTGAGCATTCTCTTCAACGATTTCGAGTTACCCCTCAAGTACGCCCAGTGGATGGAGATTTATGAGTACCATCTGGAGCATCCGGGGCTGAATTACATCCAACTTTCTAACGACAAAAAATGTGGCACGGCAACAATTAGCCGTGCCACATCATTTATGAATCAGGAAGTTATGTGACGTTCCCGATTTCTGGAACGGATATGTCGAAAAAAAGTAGTACCTTTGCACTCGGAATTGGAGATCGTACATGGTAAATGACTAAATCGTAAATGATATGGCAAATAGACAAGAAATCGTATGTACCTACATCTATGAGAACTACGTGCAGTCCGGGCGGCTGAGACACGATGTGGTGTCCAACAAAGTCCAGATCGCGGTGATGGGGGACGGGTTACAGCTTACGGGCTGGCGGGATATCACGACGGCGGATGTGAACGATATCGTCTGCGACTGCTCGGCGGAGAGCGGGCTGCAGATCACGGCGCGGGAGGTGCTGGCGGTGCTGCAGTCCCACCGCATCCCCGACGTCCATCCCTTACGTGAGTACGTGCTTAACTGCCGTCCGTACACCACCGACCAACCCGACTGGATAGCCTGGCTCGCGAGCCGTGTGACCGTCGCCGGCGGCGAGGAGGAACAGAAGCTCTGGGTGAACTGTTTCCGCAAGTGGTTCGTGGCGATGGTGGCGAGTTGGCTCAGCGACGAGGTGGTCAACCAGCAGGTGCTCGTCCTCGTCGGCAAGCAGGGGATCTTCAAGACCACGTGGCTCGAACACCTCCTGCCGCCCGAACTGCGTGCCTACAGCTGTAAGATGGCGAACAGTACCCAGCTCAACAAAGACGAGCGGCTGCGTATAGCCGAGTACGGACTCATCGCCCTGGACGAGATAGACGCCATGGGCCCGCGCGAACTGAACGTCATGAAGTCCGTCATCACCGCCTCGGACATCTCCGAGCGTGCCGCCTACGGCTATACCAAGGAGCGGCGGATAAGGCTCGCGTCGTTCTGTGCGTCGGGCAACAAACAGGAGTTCCTGACCGACATCACCGGCAACCGCCGATGGCTGCCCTTCCAGGCTCAGAGCATCCTCAACCCCTTCTATATCTCCCTCCCGTACGAGCAGATCTACGCGCAGGCGAAGTACCTCATCGATTTGGGTTTCCAGTACTGGTTCGACCTCGACGACATCGACCTCCTTGAGGCGCATAACGATGACTTCCGTGCGCAGGAGAACGAGGAGCAGCTCCTTGCCGTCTATTTCGACATCCCCCGTGACGGCGAAGGCCGGTTCATGACCACCGCCGAGATCTCCGACAAGCTCGTCTCCTGGGGAAGTATCAAGAAGCCGATGCCCCTCAACCGCCTTGGCATGCTCCTCAAGAAAGCCGGGTACACTCAGAAATGTTTGAGCGGTAAAGCGAGAGGATGGTTAGTACGCGAGCGCGGATTGGAAGAGGTAAACGCCAATAGAAACATTAATGCTCGTCCATGACAGTATGACAGATGACAGTTCTTTTTATATATATCACACACGCGCGTGGGTGTGTATATTTTAGGAATTTATCTGTCATCTGTCATACTGTCATACGCCCGCCCCCCGCCGGTCACCCCGTCAGCCTAATAAGCCGGATGACATCCGGCGGGTAAACAACCCAAAGCAGGATCCAGATGCCGGATTAAATCCGGCGTAACTGCCAAGAAAGAAAACCCGCATGCAATGCGGGGCTAATGAACGAAGGACAAACCCGCTCGCGAAACTCGCGGACACAGGACACCGAGGGACGGAGAGGTTCGCGCAATGATGCGCGAAAAATGCACAGAGAAAAACCGGCAGTGAATGCCGGGGAATGGACATACGAAGAAAGGAAAGCCGGTATTCAATGCCGGGGAATGGACATACGAAGAAGGAAAACGCCGTCTCTTAGACGGCACAATGAACGCAAAAAGCGCGAGGCTAAAGACCCGCGAACAGAACGAAGAAAAGACAGTACGTAGATGTCCGTAATGGTCGCGAGATGGTCGCGGGATTGAACCGTAAAAGGGAAGACCCTACCTCTCCATAGAGGGGGAAAGAACACCGGCATCCGATGCCGGGGAAAAAAGAAAGAAAAGAGGAAAACGCCGTCTATCAGACGGCACAATGAACGAAAAAAAGCGCGAGGCTAATAAACGAAGGTAAAATAGAGAAAAGATGAAAGTAGAACTGATTATTCCGATTGAAGGGTTGTACGGGAAGCTACGGAGAGACGGATACTATTTCCGTAAGTACCGCGGGCAACAGATCGTGCAGAAATGTCCGAACCGAGAAGGGCACGTCAAGACAGAAGACGAAGCCGCTAACCAGCGGCGGTTTGCGGAGAGGTACGCAGGGAGCCACCGGCAGGTAAACAACCCAAAGCAGGATCCAGATGCCGGATTCAATCCGGCATAACTGCCAAGAAAGAAAACCCGCATGCAATGCGGGGCTAATGAACGGAGGACAAACCCGCTCGCGAAACTCGCGGACACAGGACATCGAGGGCGCGGAGAGGTTCGCGCAATGATGCGCGAAAAATGCACAGAGAAAAGCCGGCATTCAATGCCGGGGAATGGACATACGAGGGACGGGACAAGAAAAACCGCGGAATACCGCGGGGAACAGAACAAAGTAATAAACCATTAAAAGAAAGGAAAAAAAGAAAATGGCAAAGATCACAATGATGTCAGGGATTGCGTCTATATCGGGACGCGTGGGGAACTGTTGCTTCAGGACGATGAAGGCGACAGGGAAGGTGTACATGCACCAAGTCAAAGACAAGAGCCAAGAGTCAAGAGTCAAGAGAACTGCGAGCGAGGCGATGGTACGGCAGCGGAAGCGGTTTAGCGAGATTGCCAAGATGGTCATGCAGATGAAGGCAGAAGGCTCCAAGAAAAGCAGAAAGCAACTGTGGAAAATTGCTACGAAAGCCTATGATGCAGAAAATCAGTAAGACGGAGCTGGCCGCGCGGCTGGAGGCGCGTGTGGTGTGTGCGGAAGGCGGCGTGGAGGGGCTGAACACCCTCCTGTACGGATGGAAGAAATTCCGCAAGTACGGCGCCAAGTACCGGCATGCCTTGGAGGCACGCGACTGGCTGTACCGGGTCGAGGTGATCGACCTCAGCGACTATGCCGGCTGCGACCTCACGTAAAACTCATCACAATGAGGTTTACGAAGGGAAATAGTTGCTCAAGTCGCGGATTTTTAGTAATTTTGCACTGGATTTGAGAGATAAGATAATGAGTTTCTCGGGGCGTTTATCGTTTCCTTCTCAGTCCCGGAAACTCAAAAAGGAAGGACTCTCATCCCACGCGTGTACATCAACATTATCAACCCTAAACCCTAACTAAAATGGCAGAAATTAAACCAATGGCTCTGATTGAGTCCATGCGGAAGAAGGTATGCATGCACAGCGATGTGTATTTCCGCACGAACAAACAGACCGGTAAGACCTTCACCGGCAAGCTCTGCTACCCGTCCGACAAGGAGCCGAGTGCCGCACAGATCGCAGCGAAAGCACGTTTCGCGAAGGTCGTCGCTGCAGTACGAGCGATTTTGGCAGATCCGACGGAGAAAGCCAAACTGCAGGCAGAGTACAAATCCCAAACGAAGATCGGCTCGCTCTTCGGCTATGCGATGCACAAGCTCAACGGTAACTACGACGAGAACGGCGATCCCATCAACGGTTAACCCTTTAACCCTAACCCACTATGACTAAGAAAGAGATTATCAAAATCGTGATCTCCGTGCTGATTGCGGCGTTGACGGCATTGGCGGCAGGCTTGGGACTGAGTTCCTGCAACGTCACCCGGACCGTCACCACGCGAAGCGAGGCATGGCAGAAAGGCGACACCTCCGTCGTCATCCAAACCAAGACCGTAGAGAGCTATGACGGCT
>DGTR01000007.1:85316-103713 GCA_002394395.1 Bacteroidales bacterium UBA4331
GGCGACACCTCCGTCGTCATCCAGACTAAGACCGTAGAGAGCTATGACGGCTCCCGGAAGTATTAACCTATTGTTCAATCAAACCTTAACCCCTCTCATCGAGCTTAGAGGGCTCTCCCCTCGGGACGTACGCTAACGCAGTGCGTGCGGACCGAAGAGTGAGAGCATCCGAGTAACTACCCATAAAACGGAGTTTTGTGGCGCTTACGAGGATAGCTCGCACGACATGGCAAGTGTAACTTATTCAGCCGGAATTGATCATGTGTCCGGCGCATTGGCAAAACCCGTTAAAAGAGCGGTCAGCATAGCTGCGAGAAGATGTTGCTCGCGACGCACCGAACCGCTGCAACGACCTCAAACAAGTGCAACCGTCTGTATCTCCGTGTACCGGTGAAACGCAACAGCCCGCTCTCGCAGCGCGAGATCCAGATCCGTAACCGCTTCACCGCGGTATCACAGGCGATCAAGGCCCGCAAATCCGATCTCTCGAAGCTCACCACCGATCAGGCGAACTTCCGCGCACAGAAGAACGACCCCGATGGCGCCAAAACCATGAAGGCCTATTATTGGAAAATTTGTGGTGACGAGTGGGATCAGTCGCACAACGGTTAAAAAGCCTACTCCCAACCCCTCCCTCAAAGGAGGGGCTTTTTTATACCCAAAATCCCAAACTCCAAAAAATCTTCGATTTTCCTTGCATATATCAAAAAAAAGCAGTAATTTTGCACGCAAAATTGCCATGCCGATGAAGAAAAGTGCAATCATAGTGCCGGAAGGATGCCAGCGGGTGTTGCTACACGCCTGCTGTGCACCGTGCTCCTCTGCCATCGTGGAATGGCTTCAGGCGCATGGTATTCAGCCTGTGATCTACTACTTCAACCCCAATATCTACCCCGAGGCGGAGTACGAGATACGCAAGGCGGAGAGTAAACGTCACGCGGAGTCTTTAGGCATCGAGTGGCTCGAAGGGCCATACGACCACGAGGCATGGCTTAACGACATCAAAGGTCTGGAGAACGAGCCGGAGCGAGGCAACAGATGCTCCGTCTGTTTCTACCACCGTCTCAAAGCCACCGCTGAGAAAGCCGCAGAGTTAGGCATCCCCTATTTCGCCACAACCTTGGCTTCGTCCCGATGGAAGAACATCGACCAGGTCAATGCCGCAGGCCTCAAAGCCTGCCAATCTACCAAACTCCCTACCCCCTCCTTCTGGGCGCAGAACTGGCGCAAGGACGGCCTCCAGGACAGACGAAACGAATTGTTAAAACAGTATAACTTCTATAACCAGCTCTATTGCGGCTGCGAGTTCTCATGCCATGATCACTAATCCATTAGCCATTATTGCCCTTATCCTGACAGTCATTCTGGTCATACCGATGATCTGCAGGAAGATCCGCATCCCCAGCATTGTGGGATTTATCATTGCGGGAATCATCATGGGTCCCTGGGGTCTTGAACTCCTGCCTAACATCCATTCTATTCAGACGCTTGGCAAGATCGGCATGCTCTACATCATGCTGCAGGCAGGTATAGAAGTGGATATCAACGATTTCCGCCAGCAACGCAGCCATGCCATGCTGTTTGGTATATACTCGTTTATCTTCCCCTTCCTGTTGGGCCTGTTGACCAGCCGCCTCATCGGTTACGGATGGGTGACGAGTGCGCTTCTGGGCGCCATGTACGGCAGCCATACGCTGATGACCTACCCCATCCTCAGCCGTTACGGCGTGCAGAAGAACCGCGCAGCGAACGTAGCTATCGGCGGCACCATGCTGACGATCACCCTCGCCCTCTTGGTCTTGGCGATCCTCAAATCGCATCTCGCCTCTACTGCCAGTCTCTCGGCATGGGCACTGACAGGCCGTATCGTGCTGACCTTAGTACTCATCATCGGCGTCTTTCCATGGATCGCCCAACACTTCTTCAAACGCTGGACAGACGCCCGCGGAGGCTTCCTGATCGTGATGACGATGATGGTCGTCTCGGCGCTCTTAGCCGACTGGGCAGGACTGGAAGGCATCTTAGGCGCCTTCATCTGCGGCGTGTCATTGAACCGACTCGTGCCGAACCTCAGCCCCGTCATGCAGCGTATCAATTTTGTGGGAAACAACCTCTTCGTACCGCTTTTCCTTATCGGCGTGGGCATGATGATTGATATCCGCGTTCTCTGGAGCGGATGGAGCACGATCCTCATCGCAATTGCGATGATCGGTACCAAACTTGCAGGCAAATGGATTGCTGCGTGGGTGGCGCAGAAGAACTTCAGCATGCAGCGCGTGGAGCGCGAACTGATGTTCGGTCTGACGCACGCAACCGCTGCCGGTACGCTCGCTATCGTCACCATCGGATATGAGATCGGGATCTTTGATCCCGAGATCCTCAATGCCGCCGTGGTGATGATCCTCGTGCTCTGCACCTCCGCTTCCTTCGTCACGGAGCATGCTGCCAAGGAGTTGGCATTACAGGAAGAAGCACGTCTGGAGGCGGACAAGACCGATAACAGCTGGCAACTGATGACCATCGCCGAGAATAGGCATTACGAGCTGAAAGAACTGAGCGAACTGAGTGAACTGCACGACCCGGATCTGGCGAATGAAGAGGACTGGGACGAAGCGCGGGGCTTGATTAACAGCCAACGCAAGGCGGCAATCATCTACCACCCGAATCAGCCTATCAACACCATCAACCGGCTTCTTGTAGCCGTACCGCGGTACGCAGAGAAAGAGCATGATTTCATCACTTGTTTCGGTCTCATCCGTCGTCTCAGCAGCCAGATAGGCGCACGCGTCATCTTCTATACCAACCAGGACACCCAACGTGCCCTCCAGGCTTTCTGCCGCCGTAAGGGTAAGTTCCTGCGCGCTTCGTATAGGGAGATGGAAGACTGGGAAGACGTGCTCATGATCGCCAAACAGATGGCGCCGGACGACATGATCGTCCTCATCAATGCCCGCCCCAGCACACCGAGTTATAACCCGCTCTTCGACACCGTACCGGATGTCTTGGAACGGTTCTTCAAGGACCATAGCTGGATGGTTGTTTATCCGGAGCAAGAGACCGGTGCCGCTATACCGGATCTGCTGACAGGAGACACCCCTCAAGCCAGCAGGACTTGGAAAGTGGTTAGTGCGATAAAACGCGCGGTCTTATCTTTTCAACAAAGATAACCCATAAGCCAAAGAGCATGGCGTAGAACAGATATTTGAAGAGGTAGTCATGCAGGAAATGGAACCAATCGGGATGGAACTCAATGAGTAAGGTGATCGCCGCTATGCGCGCGATATTAAAGGCATAGCAACATACCCATCCTATCGGAATGTACCAGAGTTTGTGAAACCACAAACTATTTATGATTTGTGATTTATGATTTATGGTTTTATAGGGCAGCACGGTCAGAATAAGGCACATGAAGATGAAGCTCTGCTTCAGCCCCGTACAGCCCCAGATGATAGAGGTCCCTACTCCGTTATCGTAGCGGATGACATGATCGCCAACCTTATATACCGTATCCCTAAACAGCCCCACGATCCAATAGACGGCATCTGCTACATGGCATGCCATGAACTCAAACGGCGCCGTGATATCTATCCCGAACCACGTGACCGCATCCCCGTTCTCATCGCCTACCATGGTGAACTTCCAGAAGTAGTTCGCGACAAGAAGCGTGACCATAAAGACGAGGACGTCTTTATATGGTTTCACCCGCTCTCTTATTTTTTGTACATCGTACATTGTCCCTTTGTACATTAAATGGTGGTCTTGGCGAACGGCACTTCATCTATCGCACAAAAATCTTTATCCAGATACTTGAAATAGCCCGCCTGGCAGACCATAGCGGCATTATCCGTCGTAAAGGAGAACGGCGGGATAAATACCTCCCAGTGGTAGCGTTTGCCGTAGTCGATAAACGCCTGACGCAGCGCACTATTGGCACTCACGCCTCCTGCTACCGCCACCTGCGTCACTTTGAGGTCCTGCGCCGCTTTCTTCAGTTTCCGCATGAGAACATCCACTACCGTCGCCTGAATAGACGCACACATATCCTCCTTGAGGTTCGGAATACGCTCCGCCAACTCATCAATCGTCTCTACTCCCTGCGCCTTCATCATGTCGCGCAGAGTGTATAAGAATGAGGTCTTGAGACCCGAGAAGGAATAGTCGTAGCCTGCGATATTGGGCTTCGCAAACGGATATTTCGTTGCATCCCCTTCTTTGGCGAGTTTGTCTATCCACGGTCCGCCGGGATACGGAAGACCTAATACTTTGGCGCATTTATCAAACGCTTCGCCTGCGGCATCGTCGATCGTCTGACCGATGATTTCCATATCGCTATAGGCTTTGACGAGCACAATCTGGCTGTTACCACCACTTACCAGCAGACACAGGAAGGGGAACGAGGGATGCTTGATCTCTGCGTTTTGCAGGCTCGGCGTGGCTGCAATCAGTTCCTCTCCCGGCTCCACAAAATGCGCGAGGACATGCCCCTGCAGATGGTTGACATCGATAAGCGGAATACCTAACGCCAGCGCCAGTCCTTTGGCAAAAGATGTACCGACGAGCAAGGAACCTAACAGTCCCGGACCGCGGGTAAAAGCAATCGCCGAGAGGTCGGTTTTCTCCACTCCTGCGCGTTTAAGCGCCGTATCCACCACCGGCAGGATATTCTGCTGATGGGCACGACTCGCCAACTCCGGCACCACGCCTCCGAACTCCTCATGCACCTTCTGACTTGCAATTACATTACTACGTAATATACCATCTACGATGACTGCCGCAGAGGTGTCGTCGCAACTCGATTCAATCGCCAATATTACTGTCTTCTTTTCCATCTTCATACGAATTTCGCTGCAAAATTACTACTTTTTCTGCAAATGTGCAAATAAATTTGCGTATATCAATTATTTTTTGTACCTTTGTGCGCTTTTTTTGAATAGGAATATGCATATCTATTTTTTAATAGTACGGATAGCTGCATTCTTCGGACATAAGAAGGCGCGCGCGTTGGTGCAAGGCCAGCGTGCAACCTTGGACAAGGAGCATGTAGCGAAAATGAAAGGATTGCAAGGCTGCGTATGGATTCACGCGGCGTCTGTAGGTGAGTTCGAGCAGGCGAGACCGCTGATAGAGAAGCTCCGCGAGGAGCAGCCGAACAGACGTATCGTCCTGACATTCTTCTCTCCCTCAGGCTACGAGATGCGCAAGGATTACGAGTTGGTGGACGCAGTACTGTACTTGCCTTTCGCCACGAGGAAGAATGCCAATCTGTTCTTAGAGGCGCTGCAACCGAAGATGGCGATCTTTGTGAAGTACGAGTTCTGGCCCGCTTATCTCAAGGCTCTGAAGAAACGCGGTATTAAGACCTATAGCATCTCCGCTATCTTCCGTCCCACGCAACGGTTCTTCCGTTGGTACGGCAAAGCGTCATTAGGATTGCTCAAATGCTTCACGCATATCTTCGTGCAGGACGAGCGATCTTTACAACTACTGAAGACGCACGGCATTCAGGATGCCTCTATTGCCGGAGACACGCGTTTTGACCGTGTGAGCAAGGTGTGCCGCTCTATCGCAGAGAAACGCGGTACAGACGGACGGTTGCGTATCATCGAGCAGTTTGTAGAAGGATGCAATCGGGTGATCGTAGCCGGCAGTACCTGGCCTAAAGATGAGGAACTGCTCGCGCAGTACATGGAGCAATATCCGGAGACGAAACTGATCTTGGTGCCCCACGAGATTGACGAGGAGCACCTGCATTTCATCTTCAACCGTTTCCTTGGCAGGTTTGTTCGTTACACGCGCATCACTCCCCAAGCGATGATTCATGCCAATGTGCTGGTAATGGACCAGATGGGACTGCTGTCCTCCATCTACGGTTTCGGCCATGCGGCATATATAGGAGGCGGTTTTGGAGTAGGCATCCATAACACCATTGAGGCAGCGGTCTATGGTCTGCCGGTGCTCTTCGGACCGAACTACCATCATTTCCGCGAGGCGCAAGGACTGATTGACGCAGGCGCAGCACGGAGTATCAAGGACTACAAGGAGTTGGAAGCGGCGCTGAATACTGCGCTTAGCCAACATCAAGAGATTGGCGCCAAGGCGGCTGAGTACGTACAATCCGAGCTTGGAGCAACAGAGAAAATATACACAGCATTGTTTAAAAATTAGTCTACTAGTCAATTAGTCCACTAGTCAACTAGTTCACTAGTCCACTATCAAATCAAATAACTTATGGCACAAAAACCAAGTATACCCAAAGGGACGCGTGACTTCGGACAAGTAGAGATGGCGCGTCGCAATTATATCTTCGACACCATTAAGAGTGTCTTCTCTTTGTACGGTTTCCAGCAGATAGAGACGCCGGCGATGGAGAATATCGGCACGCTGATGGGCAAGTACGGTGAGGAAGGCGACAAACTGCTCTTCCGCGTTCAGAACAGCGGTGAGAAAGCGGCTTTAGCGCCGGAGAAAGGTCTGCGATATGACCTTACTGTCCCGTTTGCGCGGTACGTAGTACAACACCGTGAGGAGATCACTTTCCCCTTCAAGCGTTTTCAGATTCAGCCCGTTTGGCGTGCTGACCGACCGCAGAAAGGTCGTTACCGCGAGTTCTACCAATGCGATGTGGATGTGATAGGTTCGGACAGCCTGATAGGCGAGTTGGAACTCATCCAGATTGTGGAGGAGGTCTATCGCCGTCTGGGTATCAACGTATGCCTGCATATCAACAACCGCAAGATCCTTGCCGGTATAGCCGAAGTTATCGGTGCGCCGGATAAGATTGTGGACATCACCGTAGCTATCGACAAACTCGATAAGATCGGAGTGGAGGCTGTCAACGCAGAACTGAAGGAACGCGGACTAACAGACGATCAGGTTGCCAAACTGCAACCGATTTTAACAACCCCACCCCAACCCTCCCCACAAGGGAGGGAGAATAATCCCAAAGCGAAGCTGGAGGAACTGCGTACGTATCTGGCAGGAAGCGAAATAGGTCTCAAGGGTATTGAGGAGATGGAGGAGATATTCAGTTTAGTAGAGGCCACAACTCCCTCCCTTGAGGGGAGGGCTGGGGAGAGGTTTTCCATCGAATTGGACCTCTGTCTCGCGCGCGGACTCAATTATTATACAGGTGCCATCTTTGAGGTGAAGGCATTGGACGCACAGATCGGTTCGATTACCGGTGGCGGTCGTTATGATAACCTGACGGGTATCTTCGGTCTGCCGGGCGTCTCCGGTGTCGGTATCTCGTTTGGTGCCGACCGTATCTATGATGTACTCACGGAGCTGGATTTATTCCCGAAGAAGTTACTAACCACCACGCAAGTACTATTCGCCACATTCGGTAGCGACGAATTGCATTATGCACTCGGTTGGGCGAAAGAGTTACGCACAGCCGGAATAGCGGTGGAGGTTTATCCCGAACCGACGAAGATGAAGAAGCAGATGGGCTATGCGGATGCCAAAGGTATTCCGTTTGTAGCCATCGTCGGAGGCGACGAGATGGCGCAGAACAAAGTGATGCTCAAGAACATGACCACCGGCGAGCAGCAGTTGGTTGATTTGGAAAATCTTAAAAACAGTACATTTTTTGCCCGGTAAATCAGTCGTATAAAAGTCTTACTAAAGTCTTACAAAACTCTTACAAGAGTGTTACATGAGTCTTACCGGACAAAATCTTAAAAATAGTAAACTAATTAAAATGGCAGATACAAACAAACAGTTTGATCAAGTGACGGCAAAATGCCGCCAGATATTTATCGACAAGATGAAGGATTACGGTCCTTCGTGGCGGATCTTCCGTCTATATGGCATCACGGACCAGCTGTATATCAAGGCCTGCAACATCCGTCAGCGCCAAGAGACCGGTGTAAGCCTTGTAGGCGACGATATAGAAGGAAATCTGCGGGCGATAGTCAACTACGGCGTTATGGCGATCATCCAAGAGCGCAACGGCTATGCCGATGCGACAGATATGAGTAGTGAAGAGGCTACGAAGCTATATGACAAGGTGCTGCAGGAGTCCAAAGAACTGATGATGCGCAAGAACCACGACTACGGCGAGGCATGGCGGGAGATGTCCAAAGAAGGGATTGTAGATATGATCCTCGCGAAAATCATCCGCATCAAGAATATCCTTACCAATAACGGCAAGACTATCGCTTCCGAAGGCGTGGAAGGCAACTATTTCGATATTATCAACTACGCGATATTTGATTTGATACATTATGAAGGCTAAACATATTATCGGTTCAGTAGCACGGACGCTGCTGGCAATCACATTCCTGTTCTCGGGTTTCGTCAAAGCTGTAGATCCGCTGGGCACAGTCTATAAGATTGAGGACTATCTGAAAGCTTTCGGCGGGTTCTTTACGGATCTGCTGCCGTTAGCAGGAGTAGCCGCGGTGTGTCTGATTGCGGCTGAGTGGTTGTTAGGTATCTGTATGTTTGCCAACATCCGCACCCAATGGACGAGTTGGATCAGCTTGGCGTTCTTCCTGGTGATGACGCCTCTGACGCTCTGGATCGCGCTGACGAACCCTGTTAGCGACTGCGGTTGTTTCGGCGATGCGCTAGTGCTGACGAACTGGCAGACGTTCTGGAAGAATATCGTGTTGCTGAGTCTGGTGATCGTGCTGCTAGTATGCCGCAAAGCCATCCCGCAGACTTTCTCGTGGTGGGCAGAGATAGTTATTGCCGGCATCGGTTTAGGTGCGCTCATCGGAATCATGTGCTACAGTTACAACCACCTGCCGCCGATGGATTTCCGTCCGTATAAGATCGGTAATCACATCCCTACCCTAATGGAGATTCCTGAGGACGCCGAACCGGATGTCTATGAGACAACACTCATCTATGAGAAAGACGGCGTACAGCAGGAGTTTACGCTGGAGAACTACCCGAAAGGCGACAGCACCTGGCATTTCGTAGATCAGAAATCTGTGCTGGTGAAGAAAGGTTATGAGGCACCGATCCATGACTTCGAGATCATGACGATGGATTTTGAGGACATCACCTATGATATTTTAGAGAGCGAAGAGGCCGTGACGCTTATTGCCATGTACGACCTGAAGAAGACCGACTTGGATCAGATCGACAAAGTGAAAGAGCTCTTGGAGAATAATCAACCCTGCTACCTGTTGACCGGCTCCGGCGAAGAGGAGATTGAGAACTTCTGCATGGAGCATGGCATTGACGAGCAGGCATTCTACACTATCGATCCTGTTACCTTAAAAACAGTAGTTCGTGCCAACCCGGGTGTTTTTGTGGTGCAAAATGGCACAATTATTGATAAATATAACATGAAAGACTATAAATAAATACAAATTATATCAAAATGATAAGGAAAATTGTTGTAAGTATTATTGCATTATTGGTGTCGTCGATGACACTAATGGCCGAGCGAGTCAGTCGGGAGGACGCTTCGCTCGTGGCAAACCATTTTATGAACGTAGCCGCGACGTCGGCTAATGGAGTGAAACGTGCGGCTCCGGGCAAACGAATGGTGTTGAAGAAATCCGCTGCAGTGGAGGAGAATCAGTACTACGTTTACGAGAACGAGAATGGCGAAGGATGGGTTATCATCTCCGCTAACGATGCTGTACGACCTATCTTAGCATATTCCGAAACAGGCCATTTTCCTGTAGAGAACATGCCGTCCAATCTCCGCAAATGGATGGGCAAATACGATCAGTTTATCAAACGTATCGAGACTGACAGCGTAGAAGCAAGCAAAGAGACACAGGCTCTATGGGACGAGTTGCGCCAGGATATCCGCCGTGCACAGGCAGCAGTAGTGGTAGGTCCGCTGATTAAAACCCAATGGGACCAAGATGCACCCTATTACAACCTCTGCCCCGGTTATGGATACAATAAAGCTTATACCGGTTGCGTGGCAACTGCTATGGCACAAGTGATGAAATACTGGGAATGGCCGATTAATGGAACCGGCAGCCACAGTTATAGACCGCTGGATGTCAACGAGCCTTACGATGAGTTGACAGGTGAACCCAACTACTCCAAGCGGTACAAATCTACCCTTTCTGCCAATTTTGAGAATACCACATACGATTGGGAGAACATGTTGGATATTTATACCAATTCGGCTACAGCTGCTCAAAAAACGGCAGTAGCGACGCTGATGTACCACTGCGGCGTAGCAACCGAAATGATGTATGGAAACGATGCAGACGGCGGTTCGGGTACCTTTACCCTGAACTATGGCGATGAAGAAGATCCTACATGTGCACAAAATGCGCTTTGGAGATATTTCGGCTATAAGAAACCTGTCGGCTACATGCGCGACGGCTACAAGTATGGTATATACACCTACTATAAAAAATGGTCAGATGCCGAATGGACTGCGATGGTGAAAGAGGAATTGGATCAACAACGACCGATCATGTACGGCGGTGCAGGCTACAATGAATATGGCGAATCCACCGGTGGTCATAGCTTCATCTGCGATGGTTATAACAGCATGAATTACTTCCACTTCAACTGGGGATGGTCAGGCGACGGCGATGGCTATTTCACACTCTCTAACCTTAACCCCGGAAGCGGCGGAGCCGGTGGTGGCAGCTATGACTTTAGCGAGGATCAGGATGTGCTGATCGGTATTGAGCCTGACCGGCCTCAAGCAATAGAGACCGTTAAAAGCGACGAATCGGTCCAGAAGACCATTATCAATGGTCGCGTGGTCATCGTGCGCGATAATATAATGTATGACCTAATGGGACAGAAAATCCAATAAACAAATATCATGAAAAAATTATTTATAAGCATTTTTGCTCTGCTGGTGTCAGTAAGTCTTTTCGCAGAGCGCATTACGTTAGAGGACGCAGCAACTGTGGCCAATAACTTTATGAACGTAGCTACGACTTCGGTCAACGGCATGAAGAAAGCCGCTCCTGCCAAAAGGATGGTACGCAAGGCTATGAACACCACAGAGGAGCCGCAGTATTATCTTTATGAGAACGAGAATGGCGAAGGATGGGTTATTATCGCCGCTAACGATGCTGTAACACCTATCCTGGCATACTCTGAGACAGGACATTTCCGTACAGATAACATGCCGTCGAATATCCGTCATTGGATGGGAAAATACGACCAATTTATCAAACGTATTGAGACCGACGGCGTTGAAGCCGCTGAGGAGACTAAAGCAGAGTGGAAAGCGCTGCGTAAGGGTGTTCGCAAGGCACAAGCAGCCGCAGTAGTGGGTCCGCTGATCCAGACTCAATGGGATCAGGATGCACCGTATAACAACCTTTGCCCTGGAACGGGAAGCAACAAAGCCTATACCGGTTGTGTAGCTACCGCCATGGCACAGGTGATGAACTACTGGCAATGGCCGAAGAAAGGTATCGGCAGCCATACTTATCAGCCAGTAATGTATATATATGACGATTATGGAGAATATGAAGAAACTATCATCGTATACCAAGGTAATCTCACAGCTGATTTTGAGAATACCACCTACGATTGGGAGAACATGAAAAATAGTTATTCCGGTTCGGCTACCACTGCTCAGAAAACAGCCGTAGCCACCCTGATGTACCACTGCGGCGTAGCGACGGAGATGATGTACGGTGGAGATGAGTATGACGGTTCGGGAACGTACACCTTGAACTATGGCGATGAGGACGATCATAGCTGTGCGCAAAACGCACTATGGAGGCATTTCGGTTATAAGAAACCAACCGGCTACATGCGCGACGGCTACAAGTATGGTGGATACACCTACTATAAAAAATGGTCAGATGCCGAATGGACTGCGATGGTGAAAGCCGAGCTGGATAAGCAACACCCTATCTTATACGGCGGAGCCAGTGATGAAGGTGGTCATAGTTTCATATGCGATGGTTATAACAGCATGAATTACTTCCACTTCAACTGGGGATGGTCAGGCGACGGCGATGGCTATTTCACACTCTCTAACCTTAACCCAGGAAGCGGCGGAGCCGGTGGTGGAAATTATGACTTTAGCGAGGATCAGGATGTGCTCATAGGTATTGAGCCGGATAGCGCGACCTACGTAGATATAGTAGATCCTGTAGATCCAGTGGATCCTGTAGATCCTACTCCCGGCACAGGAGCCTTCACGCTGCTGACCAATATCAGCAACCTTGCTGCCGGCGATGAGGTAATCCTCGTCAGCACAGAGAATAACGTAGCGGCGGCAGAAGAGACGTCTAATAAAAATGGCGCATGGTTGGCTCCGGAAGAAGTCACTATCAGCAATAACCAGATTACTTTAGATGCCAATAGTAGCGTCAAAGTGATGACCGTCGGAAAATCCGGCAGTAACTGGACCTTCACCTATAATGGTCAATTGCTAATAGCTACGGATGCTAAGAAAGTGAAATTCGATACCAGCGGTACCTCCACTTGGACAATCTCCATCTCTGACGGCGATGCTACTATCCAGAGCACCGAAGAGAGTTATGGACGATTCTTGTATAACGTCAATAACCCGCGATTTACAACATATACGTCGAACACGTCATCAATTATGCTCCTGCCGCAACTCTATTACCGCAGACCGTCAACAACCGGTATGACGAATATCAGTGCAGGCGCAGAAGTGAAAAAGATCATGGAGAACGGACAGATTATCATCGTTCGTGGCAATGAGAGATATAGTATTTTCGGACAAAAAATTCAATAAAAGATATAAGTATGAGAACAAAAATGGTTGCAGGTAACTGGAAAATGAACAAGAACCTGCAGGAAGGTGTAGCTCTGGCTACCGAGTTAAAAGAAGCAGTAAAGAACCCCTCATGCGCCGTAGTTATCGGTACGCCGTTTATTCATCTGGCTACCGTAGCCGAGCTTCTCAAAGGCTCTGCTATCAAAGTGGCAGCTGAGAACTGCGCAGATCATGAGAAAGGTGCATACACCGGTGAGGTAAGTGCTGAGATGGTGAAATCCACCGGCGCAGAGTACGTCATCCTCGGTCACTCCGAGCGTCGTCAGTACTACGCTGAGAGCTATGAGATGCTGGCAGAGAAAGTACGTCTGGCACTCGCTAACGGTCTGAAGGTCATCTTCTGCATCGGCGAAGTGAAAGAGGAGCGTGAGGCAGGCAAGCAGAACGAGGTAGTGAAAGCACAACTCGAGGGTTCTGTATTCGGTCTGAGCGCAGAGGAGTGGAAGAACATCACCCTCGCTTACGAACCCGTTTGGGCTATCGGTACCGGTCTGACCGCTACTCCGGCTCAGGCAGAGGAGATTCACGCCTATATCCGCTCCCTCGTAGCCGAGAAATACGGCAAGGCAGCAGCAGAGGACACTACTATCCTTTACGGCGGCAGCTGCAACGAGAAGAACGCAGCAGAGCTGTTTGCTTGCCCGGATATCGACGGTGGTCTGATCGGTGGCGCTGCTCTCGTAGCAGAGAAATTCCTGGCAATCATCGCTGCTCGCTAACCGGTTTAGAACCGGAGCAAGCCAACCATTCGGACTATGGGACTTATTAAGACCATCAATAGAAACGGCGAGATCCTCACCCCGCACATTGCTGACGACGTGTTCATGGCGGAGAACGCCACGGTTGTCGGCGATGTGACGGTGGGAGAAGGATCGAGCCTGTGGTTCAACTCCGTGCTGCGCGGCGATGTGAATACCATCACGATTGGGAAGCATTGCAACATCCAGGACGGCGCGGTTCTCCACACGCTCTACAAGAAATCCACCATCACCCTCGGCGATTACGTGTCTGTCGGGCATAACGTAACTATCCACGGAGCCGACGTAGATGACTACGCGCTGATTGGTATGGGTGCTACTCTACTCGATGGAGCCCATGTAGGCGAAGGAGCGATTGTAGCGGCCGGAGCGCTGGTACTCAAAGGTACACAGATAGGACCTCACGAGATTTGGGGCGGTGTACCGGCGAAGTTCATTAAGAAAGCCGACCCTGCGCAGACCGAAGAGATCAATAAAACCATTGCCAACAACTACGCCATGTATGCAAGTTGGTATAAATAGACCGCTTCGCTAAAAGAGTAAAGACCGCAGCGAAGCTGTTAAAAGATAAAAGACAATTATGTTTAAAAGAATACTTCTCAAACTTTCCGGTGAGAGCCTGGCAGGAGAAAACAAGCAAGGCATCGATCCTCAACATCTTGCCGAGTACGCCGAGCAAATCAAAGCGATTGCTCAGAAAGGCGTACAAGTAGCGATCGTCATCGGCGGCGGAAACATCTTCCGTGGCCTGAGCGGTTCGCAGAAAGGCTTTGACCGCGTCAAGGGAGACCAGATGGGTATGTTAGCCACCGTCATTAACGCCTTGGCTCTATCCTCTGCCCTCGAAGCCATCGACCAACCGGTACGTGTATTGACAGCCATCCGCATGGAGCCAATCGGCGATTTCTACAGTCCGGCAAAAGCTATCCGGCTGTTGGAAAAGGGCAATGTAGTAATCCTTGCCGGCGGTACAGGAGCACCCTATTTCACGACCGACACCGGTTCATCGCTCCGCGCCTTGGAGATCAAAGCGGATGTCATGCTCAAGGGAACACGTGTGGATGGTATCTATACTGCTGACCCGGAGAAAGACCCGACAGCTACGAAATTCACGGAGATCACCTACGATGAGGTCATCCGCCGCGGATTAAAGGTCATGGACCTCACTGCTACCGCTATGGCGAAAGAGAACGGTCTGCCGATATACGTCTTTAACATGGACCAACTCGGCAATTTACAGAAAGTCATTAACGGCGAACAAATAGGAACATTAGTAAAACCCTAAATAATATGGAAGACGAATTAAGCCTCTACGAGTCTGCAGCCGAAGAGCAGATGCAGGCCGCTGTCGCTCACTTAGACGACACCCTTCAGCACATCCGTGCAGGTAAAGCCAACCCGCGTATCTTGGATCCGATCAAGATTGATTACTACGGAGCTATGTCGCCGTTGACTTCTTGCGCAACGATCACTACTCCTGACGCCCGTACCATCGCAATCACGCCGTGGGAGAAGAAGCTCATCAGCGAGATCGAGCGCGCCATCATCAACTCGAACATCGGTCTGGCTCCATCTAACAACGGCGAGACGATCCGTCTGATCCTTCCGCCGCTGACAGAGGAACGCCGTCGCGAGCTCTGCAAGCAATGTAAAGCAGAGAGCGAGACCGCGAAGATGTCTATCCGCAATGCCCGCCGCGATGCCATTGAGGAGTTTAAGAAACTCGTCAAGAACGGCCTGAGCGAGGATATCGAGAAAGACGCAGAAGAGGATATGCAAAAGACCCACGACAAATACGTCGCTAAAGTCGAAGCTCTCTACGCAGCGAAAGAAAAGGAGATCATGACGGTTTAGTGATTAATTAACAAATCACAATGTACAATTAACAAAGCGTCCTATAGGGTTTTGTACAAACTGAAAAGTCCGTACGGACTCTAAAAATTCGTACCAAACTACATAAGCCCTTTGTGAATTGTGAATTGTAAATTGTAAATTGAGAGGATTAGTCATTAAATCTACGGGTAGCAGTTACATCGTTCGGATGGACGATGGAACGGATGCGGAATGCCGAATAAAAGGCAATTTCCGCATTCGCGGTATTCGTAGTACCAACCCCGTGGCTGTAGGTGACTACGTAGAAGTACAAAGTGACCAAGGGCAAGCTATCTATTGGATAACAGAGGTTTGTGAGCGGCGGAACTATATCATCCGGCGATCCACTAACCTGAGCAAAGAGAGCCATATTCTGGCATCTAATATTGACCAAGTCGCCCTTATCGTGACGGTCAATCACCCTGTGACTTCGACTACTTTCATCGATCGCTTCCTCGCGACCTGCGAGGCTTATCGCGTGCGCGCGCTCCTTATATTCAATAAGATAGACCTGCTGACGGAAGAAGAGATGGCACAATTAGCTGAACTGCGTGCGCTATACGAATCGATCGGCTACGAGACGATTGAGCTATCAGCAATCAGCCTTCAGCCTTCAGATATCTTACCTCTGCTCGCAGGGAAAGTAACGTTGCTTTCCGGCAATTCGGGAGTCGGCAAATCTACCCTACTCAATGCACTTTTCGGGCGCGAGGTCACGCGTACCGGTAAGATATCCGACGCCCACGACAAAGGTATGCATACCACCACTTTCAGCGAGATGTATGAGTTAGTCGAAAGTCAAAACGGGACAGAGCCTGTCGAAAGCAAAGGTTGGATAATTGACACTCCGGGTATCAAAGGTTTTGGTACGATAGATTTTGAACGCGAAGAAGTAAGCCATTATTTCCCTGAGATTTTCCGTATCAGCCGCGACTGCCATTTTGGTAACTGCACGCATACCAACGAACCCGGTTGCGCTGTGCAGGAAGCCATCATAAAAGGATCCATAGCAATCTCGCGCTATGAATCCTATCTATCGTTGTTAGGCGACTGCTCCGAGAGCAAATATCGCTAACTCCACTGCTCTAACGTTGCGGTCAGTTCATCAAACGTGTGTGCCTTAGCCGAGGCGCGCACGTTTTGTATCTGCTCATTGACCGCTGTGTCGTATGTAGGCGCCTCCACGTCACGGATGACGCCCAAAGCAATCGGCAACTCATCCTGTACATCGGCAGCCACCTCCAAGTTCCGCTCTTGTCCCATGAGTGCAAGCAGCCTATGCAGCGTCGGGTCCTGTTGGTGCGCATCATGCACAAGGACGCGTGCATCGTCTGCCGGCACAATTATCAGCCGCGGAACAAAGGTCTGCGGGTCAATCTCAATAGCCAAGCCCTTATCTTTGTTGGTACCAAAGATCATCTTCTCGCCGTGTTTGAGGATGATGGAGTGTTCGGAGCGCTGCTCACGGTCGGCTATCCAAGCGTGCGTGCCGTTATTGAAGATGACGCAGTTCACCAGACACTCCACGATCGAGCAGCCTTTGTGCTGCTGCGCCGCCACCATGCAATCGACCGTCGTCGGCACATCGACATCGAGCGTGCGGGCAAAGAACGTACCCCTTGCGCCCAAGACGAGTTCCGCCGGTATGAACGGCCGTTCTACCGTTCCATACGGAGAGGATTTGGAGACAAAGCCCTTTGGGCTTGTCGGCGAGTACTGACCTTTGGTCAGACCGTAGATGCGGTTATTGAACATGCAGACGTTCAGGTCCACATTGCGGCGAATCTCATGAATGAAATGGTTTCCGCCGATAGCCAGACAGTCGCCGTCACCGCTCATTTGCCAAACGGTCAGTTCGGGATGGCTGGTCTTGACGCCCGTAGCAATCGCGCCACCGCGGCCATGGATTGTATTAAAACCGTACGTATTGAGGTAGTGCGGCATACGGCTTGAACAACCGATACCGGAGATAACAGCCACCTCATGGGTCGGAATACCTATCTGCGCCATGGCTTTCTGCAACGCCATGCAAATCGCGTGATCGCCGCAACCAGGGCAGAAACGTACATATTGATCGGATTTAAATTGAGATGCTTCCATAATATTCGATAATTCGATGTACCGATATCTCGATATATCGTTAAGATTTTTTAACAAAGTTAACAATGCGTTCCACCGCAAAGGGTTGTCCCTGAATCTCGTTGTATTGCTCGATCTTCAGGTCGGGGAAGTGCGCGCGGAGATACGCGGCGAATTGCCCCGTATTCAACTCGCAAACAACAATTCGCTTATATTGGCTCAGCACTTCGCGGGTATTCTTCGGCAGCGGACAGATATAGTTGAAATGCGCCAAGTCGCAGCCTAACTCATTTGCCGCGGCATGCAGATGGCCTTCCGTACTACCCCAACCTACCAGCAAAATGTCTTTCGACTTTCGACTTTCGACTTTCGACTCAATCACCTGCAATGCAGGTATTCTCTCCGCTATCTGCTCGATTTTGTGCTTGCGAGCAAGAACCATCTGCTCGTGGTTTTCCGGGTTTGTGGAGATAGTACCCTTCTCTGCGTCGCGCTCCAGACCGATATTCCTGTGCTCGTAACCTTCCATACCCGGGTACGCCCAATAACGCACACCGCGCTCGTCACGCAACGCAGGGTTATAATGTCCTTTCAACTCCTCGGGCACGCTCTGCGGGGTGATCGCCGGCAGTTCTGCCAACTTCGGTATCCGCCAGAGAGCCGTTCCGTTCGCCAGATAGGTATCCGTCATGAGGATGACAGGCGTCATGTTCTCCAAAGCGATCTTACAAGCCTCGTAGGCAAAATCAAAGCAATTGGCGCTACTCGAAGCGGCAATCACCACCGCCGGGCACTCGCCGTTACGGCCATAAAGGGCTTGTAACAAATCCGTCTGTTCGGTCTTCGTCGGCAGTCCCGTACTCGGTCCGCCACGCTGCACATCAATCACTACGAGCGGCAATTCTGCCATGACCGCCAGACCGATGGCTTCGGATTTGAGCGAGAGACCGGGACCGGAAGTAGAAGTACATGCCAGATC
>DGTR01000021.1 GCA_002394395.1 Bacteroidales bacterium UBA4331
AGTTGGACTGCCTGCTGTCGTTTGCAACGGTGGCAGCAGAGAACCGATACGTGTGTCCGGACATCAACGACAGCCTCGTCATCGACATCCGTCAGGGACGCCACCCCGTCATCGAGCAACAGCTGCCGCCGGGAGAGCAATACGTTGCCAACGACGTGCTGCTGGACAATAACGGCCAGCAGATCATCATCGTCACCGGACCGAACATGGCCGGTAAATCGGCACTGCTGCGTCAGACAGCATTGATCGTTCTCATGGCGCAAATGGGTTCGTTCGTACCTGCCGACAGCGCATCGATAGGTATCGTGGATAAGATATTCACCCGCGTCGGAGCGTCGGATAATATCTCCCTCGGCGAATCGACTTTTATGGTGGAGATGAACGAAGCCGCCTCGATTCTGAATAACCTCTCCGAGCGGAGTCTGGTTCTTTTCGACGAGTTGGGCCGTGGCACCAGCACGTACGACGGCATCTCCATCGCCTGGGCGATTGTGGAGTACATCCATGAGAACCGCGGACATGCCAAGACTCTTTTCGCCACCCATTACCACGAGCTGAACGAGATGGAGAAGACTTTCGACCGTATCCGCAACTATAACGTCTCCGTGCGCGAAGTGAACGGAAAGGTCATCTTCCTGCGCAAACTCGTACGCGGCGGCAGTGAGCATAGTTTCGGTATTCACGTAGCTAAATTAGCCGGTATGCCGGCATCCATTGTCGATCGCGCGAACCAGATTCTGGCAGACCTGGAGCGCGCTGCCAAGAACGGCGACATCGCCAAACCGATTGAGCATATCGGCGAGTCAAGAGAAGGTATGCAACTGAGTTTCTTCCAACTTGACGACCCCGTCCTGGAGCAGATCCGCGATGAAGTCAAGAGTCTGGATATCAATAACCTCACGCCGTTGGAGGCACTCAATAAACTATCCGAAATAAAACGATTGGTAGGAGGTAAATAATATGAAGTACATGAAGAAAAACAACTGGACCAAAGCACGTATCTTCCGTTGGACCTTAGGTATCTCCGGATGGGTATTCTGCCTGATCATGGCCTTTGTCATCGAGCAATACTACCGCTGGAAGGTAAGTAACTTCGTCTCCCGCGACGGCGAACCGCATACTTATAACATCTACGAGGGAACGAGTATTGACTCGTTGATGGCGATGATCGAAGAGGATTATGAGATCGGCGCTGACGCAGATCTGAAGATGCACATGCGTATCCTCCTCTTCCGTTACCCGGAACCGGGCCACTATGTGCTGCCGGCAAAGATCGGTGACCGCGAACTGATTGAGACCTTCAAATACGGCCGCCAGACGCCGGTGCGCATCACCTGGAATCACTATGTTAGGACGCGTGAAGAACTCGCCGGCAAAGTGACGACGCACCTGAGGATGGACAGCACTACCCTTCTTAGGTTGCTGGAAGATGACGCTTTTCTTGCGCCGTACGGCTTCAATCGCGAGACCAGCCGTTGCCTCTTTATCCCCAACACCTACGAGGTCTATTGGAATATCACCGAGGAGCAGCTTTTCGACCGGATGATGCGTGAATATAACCGTTTCTGGAACGACACACGCCGTGCCAAAGCCGACTCGATAGGCCTCACGCCGGTGGAAGTATGTATCGTTGCGTCAATCGTGGAAGGCGAGAGTCATAACAAACAGGAACTGCCTCTCATCGCCAGCCTGTACCTCAACCGCGTGCATAAGAACATGCCGCTGCAAGCTTGTCCGACCATCAAATATGCAGTGGGGGATTTCAAACTCCGCAGAATCCTGTACAGCCATCTGAATGTCGATTCGCCTTACAATACCTATAAGAACCCCGGTCTGCCCCCCGGACCTATCCGTTGCCCGGCGCCGGAGACGATGGATATTGTGCTCAATGCGCCCAAGACCGAATACCTATATATGTGCGCAAGCCCTGAGCTGAATAACACGCATATCTTCTCCTCGACCTACAGCAGTCACGCCGCAGCAGCGCGCCAGTACCGCCACACGATGGATACCATCCACTGGGTCAATGACCAGATGGTAAACGACCAAATGATAAATGAATAAATGCCATGATTTGGGACAATAACGAAGATATCCGCTTAGTGGAGTGCGAGAATAACAAACGTGCTATCCAACGCCAACTCAACGCTTGTCGCGAGGAGAGGCGACCGTACGTCTTTGTCACTCCTACGATGACTATCAAACCGCTTCGGCGGCTGTTAGTACCGGTTTCGATGCTGGAGGAAGAGACCTACAAAGCGGAGATATGTACCTATCTGGCGCGTAAGACGGGCGCACATATCATCCTTCTGCAGGCCAATGACTACGGCTCACATGCACGGCAGAATGTCAACCGCATCGTCACACATATCAACGCAGTTGCACAACGAAGCGAAGAACCAATATCGTACGAAATAGTTCAAGCTCGCAAGGATTCGTTCTCACTTATTCAGGAAGCGGCAGAGCGGCAACGGGATTTTCAACACGACTTGCTGATCCTAACCGCCAGCAGAGACTATGGGCTGGACGATATTCTCTTCGGGCCGCCTGAACGAAAAGCCATTCAACGGGCTTTGGTACCTGTGATGTTGATAAATCCCAGAGAAGATTTGTTTTCTCTATGCGATTAGCAGCATTTTGCCACAAAAGCACTGCGGTACACCTCGTTTTGTCAACTAAATTTTACAATTCTAAGATTTTTAACACTTTTTTGCAAAAACATTTGGTCATATCGCCAAAAAGCAGTACTTTTGCATCGTGTTTTTCATGGTATTAGATTTAAGGTTAAATGAAAAGATTGGGTTGTCGGGAGACAACCTTCTTTTTTTTGTCTTTTGTCGGCTACTTGATAGCCGAGAAAAGTAAAATAAGGACAACCTTCTTTTTTGCACTTTAGCGCAACAAAAGGTTATACTTGTGGAGACCTTCTTTTTTTTTTGTAAAAAAATGCAAAAAAATTTGCGTATGTCAAAAAAAAGCAGTACCTTTGCACTCGCTTTTGAATCGATGGCATTGTGATGCCGAGAAAAAACGCTTCTAAGCGCTTTTGAACTTTAAGCACAGAACATTTATTCGCGCAAGCGCGAGGAGAGATGGGTGAGTGGCTTAAACCAACAGTTTGCTAAACTGTCGTACGGGTAACCGTACCGGGGGTTCGAATCCCCCTTTCTCCGCAAGGCGCGAATGTCAAATACATTCGCGCCTTTTGTATGCATAACACCGAGATAGAACGCAAGTTTCTGGTTCGCTCAGATGCCTTTATAAAGGAGGCCACAGAACAGTTCTCCATCTTGCAGGGATATCTCTGCAAGGATCCGAACAAAACAATTCGCGTGCGTGTACGTGATACGCGCGCGTTCCTTACTATTAAGTCAAGCACACTACGAGAGGGCTTGGCTAAGTTCGAATGGGAACGGGAGATTGGCCTACAGGACGCGCAGGAACTGATGAAGCTTTGCCTTCCCGGAGCGATCTCCAAGACCCGCTATATCATCCCAGCCCCATCGTACCAAGGCGCAAAGAGATGCTGGGAGGTGGATGTCTTCCATGGCCGTCTGGAAGGACGTGTCCTGGCGGAGATTGAGTTGGGAGACGAGCACGAGCCGTTCCTCCACCCCGATTGGATTGGAGAAGAAGTAACTGGTCTGCCGCAGTATTATAATGCAAATATGTAATTTTTCCCATCAAACATAATATACAAAACATAATACATATAAAATGGTACACGATCTTTACATTTTAATGATCACAGCGGGCGTTGTTGCCCTGCTTTTCAAGATGCTCAAGCAACCAGTTGTGCTGGGCTACATCGTAGCCGGTATTTTAGTGGGTCCTCATCTCTTCGGAGAGAAACTCGTAGAGATGGAGAATGTAGAGACTTGGGGTAACATCGGTGTTCTGTTCGTGTTATTTTGCATCGGTCTTGAATTTCGCTTGAAAAACCTCTTTGAGTCCGGTAAAGTGGCACTTATTGGCGTCTCCACCATCGTCGGTGGTATGCTCCTATTGGGCTACGGCGTCGGTCGTTTCGCATTGCTTGACAACATGAACTCGATCTTCCTCGCAGCAATGCTCTGTATGTCCTCCACCACTATCGTCATGAAAGCGATTGATGAGGCGGGGTTGGGCAAAGCGCGCTTTGTCAAAGGAGCTACTTCCATCCTTATCTTCGAGGACATCATTGCCGTCGTGCTCTTGGTGTTGCTCTCGTCAATTGCTGTTAAGAACAGCTTCGAAGGAGGAGAGTTGGTAGAAAAAGTAGTAGTCCTTGTCGTTACGCTTGCTGTTTGGTTTGTAGTCGGTATTCTTATCATCCCGACTTTCCTACGTTGGGTACGTCCGTATCTAAACGACGAGATTCTTATCATCTTGGCGCTCGGTCTCTGCTTAGGCATGGTTCTGACGGCAGAGGAAGCCGGATTTAGTTCTGCACTCGGTGCGTTCGTAATGGGTATGATCCTTGCGGAAACCAAAGAAGCTCACCGTATAGAACACCTTATGGCACCGCTTAAAAATGTCTTCGCGGCTATCTTCTTCGTCTCTGTCGGTATGATGATCAACCCCGCTTCGCTGGTCGCTTATTGGGATTCGATACTCTTCGTTGCACTCGTCATCATAGTCGGTATGATCGTCTTTGGCACACTCGGTTGTTGGTGGGGCGGCGAGACGTTCAAGGATTCCATGCAGACAGGCTTCTCCTTCGTACAGATTGGTGAGTTCTCCTTCATCATCGCAGCGCTCG
>DGTR01000009.1:0-50259 GCA_002394395.1 Bacteroidales bacterium UBA4331
TTCCGCAGGTCGAGGAAGGACAACCCTGCCTCATCACCGGTGAGACGACCGGCGTGATGGAGGTGACGCTGACGGACATCCGCGACACGCACGGCAAGCCTGCGCAAACAATACAAAAAGGACAATTCTTCTCGCTCAAGACGGACGGTATCGTGCGTCGCGGCGATAAACTATATTTATGGACGGAGTAACGCATATATACACCTTGCTCTCTGCGCCGTGGTGCGCATGGATGATGCTCAATCTGCTGCTCTTTGCGTTCCTCGCAGAGGTCTTCCAGCCGGGTATCGTGACGCAGTCTCCGTCGGTGGTCTTCTCACGCGGCGATCGTGTCTATAAGGACTCTCCGTCTAATTTCCCCGGGCTGCTCTTCATCTCCCTTTTCCGTCTGGGAGTGCTTGCGATGGCGCTGTGCCTGTGTTTCTGCACGCTCAATCATGCGCCTCTCACGGCGTTCTTGGTGGCCGCCGGGTTGATTGTGGCGGTGGGCTTGGTGAAGACGGGGATATGCGCGCTGCTGGATTATACCTTCCTCCTCTCGCGCCGTTTTGGTGCGGCGCATGAGGCCTACAGCAACCTCATCACCGTCACGACCGTCGCTCTTTATCCGGTCTTGCTCATCCTCTTGCATTGTCATAGTACCCTCGCTACAATGTGGACGATCGGCATTGTGGCGGTGCTCTTCTTAGGCGTGTGGCTATACCGCTGCGCGAGGACATATCTCGTCTCCCCGGCGGCGTTGATCTATCTCGTCCTGTATATAGCGACGGTAGAGGTCTTGCCGCTCATGGCGCTTTTGTACTTATCTGATAAAATGATAGCTTTTCTATGATACAACGAATTCTTTTTTCTCAACCCCGTCCGGAGGCTGCGCATACGCCGTACTCTCGTTTGGAAGAGTTGTACGGAGTGCAGTGTGATTTCTATCAGTTTATTCATATCGAAGGACTGACGGCGAGGGAGTTTCGCCAGCAACATATCAACCCGCTGGACTACACGGCCGTCATCCTCAACTCCCGTCTGGGTGCAGAGCATTACTTCCGCCTTTGCGAAGAGATGCGCCTCAATGTGCCGGATTCGATGCATTATTATTGCAACTCCGAGCAGGTAGGACTCTACCTCCAGAAATTTATCAACTATCGCAAGCGTAAGGTCTTCTTCCCCGAGCAAGGAAATAAGTTCGAGGACCTGCTGCCGGCTATGCACCGCCGGCCGAATGAGAAATACCTCATGGTGCTCTCCGATATCCACACGGACGACCAGATCAATATGTTCGCCGAGAACTCTATCGAGGTCACTCCGGCGATCATGTACCGTACGGTCAGCACCCCCTGGCCCAAGGATAAGGACTTCAATTACGACCTCATCGCCCTCTTCACTCCTGCCGGCGTCACTTCGCTTAAGGAGAATTTCCCTGATTGGAAACAAGGCAAGACCATCATCGCTGCTTTCGGCGAAGGTACCATCCGTGCCCTCGAGGAAGCCGGTTATCGCGTGGATATAGAGGCAGGACAAGGCAAACCTTTTGCGTCCCTGCCTATGGCAATCGCAGATTATCTGGATAAGAATCAGTAATAAAGGCGAAAGGTTATAGGCGAAGGGGTATGGGGTATAGTTTTCCGAAGGAAGCGAAGTTATGCGGAGCGCAGGAGATAGCAGCGCTCTATAAGTCCGGCAAGCGATTCACGTCGTGGCCACTTCGCGTGACCTTTCAGGAGATCCCCGAGGAACAAACCCGCGTCCTCGTCTGGGCACCCAAATCGCTCTTCAAACGCGCTGTCAAACGCAATCATCTGAGGCGTCTGATGCGTGAAGCATATCGCCTCAATCAGTCGCTCTTAGGGGAGAAAAAAGTGCTGCTTGCCTTCAATTATATCGACAAAGAGGAGCAGCCCTTCCCCGTCATCGAGAAAGCCGTGCAGAAGGCGCTGCGTAAGATCAATGGAAAATGATAAATTACAAATATCAACCCCTAAATGGAAAATTTTCATCCGAAAGTTTTTCCTTCTCCCCGTCTATTTCTACCGGGCGTTCATCTCACCCCTGACACCGCCGTCGTGCCGTTATACACCGACCTGCAGCCAGTACATGGTGGAGGCGGTTCTCAAATACGGACCCTTCAAAGGCGGATGGCTCGGCATCAAACGTATCCTCCGTTGCCATCCTTGGGGTGGTTCCGGCTATGACCCCGTCCCTTAAACCCCTAATCCCTAATTCCTAATCCCTTAAACCCCTTACAATGCGTATCGATATCATCACTTGTTGCCCGGAGTTATTGGACTCGCCGCTCAATCACTCTATCATCCAACGCGCGAAGGACAAAGGCCTTTGCGAGATCTACGTGCATAACTTACGTGACTGGACCCTCGATAAACACCGCAAGGTGGATGATTATGCCTTTGGCTTCGGTGCCGGCATGGTACTGCAGATCGAGCCTATCGACCGCCTCATCTCCCATCTGAAATCCGAGCGGGACTACGACGAGATCATCTTCACCGCCCCGGACGGCGAGCGTTTTGACCAGAAAGCAGCTAACGCGCTCTCGCTCAAACAAAACCTCATCATCCTCTGCGGCCATTATAAAGGCGTGGACCAGCGCGTGCGCGACCACCTGATTACCAAGGAGTATAGTATCGGAGATTTTGTTCTCACCGGCGGAGAGATGCCGGCGGCGATGATGACGGACGCTATCGTGCGTCTTCTGCCCGGAGCGCTCGGCGATGTCGAGTCCGCCCTCAATGACTCCTTTCAGGACGGCTTGCTCGAAGCAGGCGTCTATACCCGCCCGGCGGACTATAAGGGATGGAAAGTGCCGGAGATCCTCCTCTCGGGGCATCAGGCGAAGATTGAGGAATGGCAATACGAGCAGTCCGTCGCCCACACGCGCGAGCGCAGACCGGACTTATTGGATGAGCAGTAAAATGATGTATATCGCGAAAAATACGGATTTTTTGCAAACTGGATATTGCAATTTTATGTTTTATAACATTTTTTTTTAAAAATATTTGGTCATATCGCAAAAAAGCAGTACTTTTGCACCGTGTTTTTCATGGTATTAGATTTAAGGTTAAGTAAAAAGATTGGGATGTCGGGAGACATCCTTCTTTGTTTTTATAACCTTTGACCCTTGGAATCGTATAGATCTTTCCCCTTCAGGATAAACAACTGCCCGTCACGGAGATATTTCTGCGCCGCAGGATCAGCCGGTTTGACGATCGGTGCGTCGATGCCTTGTTCTTCTCCGGGTGCAGGAATAGTCGGAGGCGTGAAGTAGATGGAGTCCGAAGTGATGGTCATATCACATCTCCATTGGCCTACCCATTTGCGGTAGATGTGTACAAAAGTATTCTCGTCAGCCATGTCCCATACGCCCATCAGAATCGTATATTCGCCTTCGGGATATTTCTCACGGTCAGCAAAGGAGGCTTTATAGCTCAGCAGACGGCGGTAATATCCGACCTTCAGCGGATTAGCGGCCGTACTGATTCGCCTGCTCTTATAGGGTTGCTGGTCTTTATATACCTTCATCGCCAGATTGCCTTCCCATGGCTTGAGACTCTGGTTGTGCAGGGTGTCGATATAGATAACGACAGCTGAATCGCGGTGGTAGGCTTGTTGCCCCGGGCGGATGTTTTCGCACGTGAGCGAGAGGACGTACTGACCGTCCGCATCAGGTTGGATATTCGTAAAGGCATGGATCTTCTCCGTATAAGCTTTGTTGCTCGCCGAACCGCCTGTGCCCTGGTCTTTGGGATTGAAAAGCGAGAGTTGGAAATATCCGTCGTTCTTACCTTTCCATCCCCAGTTGATATGCAGCAAGCCGTCGCTGTCGATGCCGTCGCAGACGAAGGCGTGACCGCCGTTCTCAATCGTCTTGGCGCTGAAATAAACCACTCTCCCTTGCTGCAAGTCATTCGCGATGGCGCTCATCAGCATGCTGGCACCCATGTAGTCTTTGTATATGTTCCGAATGCCCTTGTCATAGCCGAAATGCTCGATGAGGGCTTGCATCATGTCGTCGGAGTCGGCACCACTGCTCGATTCGCCGTAGTCCATCTCGCTCGCGATACCGCAATGCGACATCAGCGTAGCAACGGCTTTCTTCTGCGTCTCCGTAGCGTTCGCGTCATACACGTCGATCATGTTTGCCCAGTCGTAGGTTATCGCCCCGAAATCCGCAGCGAGCACTACGGAGTCACCGTTGGCGTTCGCCCATTTATAGCTGTTGTATCCGATGCCGTGAACGGGATAGTTATAGTGCTTCATGATCTGCGATGCAGCGGTCGCTACGCAGCCGGTCAAGCATCTCTCGTCGTTGTAGTATGGGCAGAGGTTGTTATACGGCGTTCCTTGTCCCCACTGCGTCGTGCACAGCGGTGCTACCGGCGTGTATCCGCCCTCGGTAACCCTGTACGCGTGGGCGCTCTCTGACGCACGTGCGATATCCTCTTTATAACTCTCCATCCATGCCTGCAATCCCGTCGGCAGGTCGGTCGGATCGAAACGGCCGGTCGTCGAGTAGCCGATGATCGTCGGCGTGTTGCTCTCTGCAGAGACCATCACAAAGCCTTCGCTCTCCCCGCGGTTAAAGACATAGAAGGCTACTTCGCCATTCGCCTGAACGGCAGAGTAAGCATACTCCATCGCAGTTCTCGTACCGGCGGCAGCGCGGCGAACGGAGGGGTTGTTACGGAAAAAGGAAACTGCTTCTTGAAGCGCCTCTTTCTCACTACGTGGTACACCATGCGCGCTCATACTGACTACCGCGCATAAAGCAAGTAAGATTTTTGTTTTCATATCATTAAATTTTAACCTCTAATCCTTAATCCCTAATCCTTACACCGTCCACAGCCGGTAGGCTAAATACGCTCCATATACGATGAGCAGCAACGCGCCTGCCCATCGTTGTACCTTCCGCGCCTTGTTGGTCTTCACGGCAAGCCAGACGATGATGCTTCCCATCGCCGCCATGCAGGCGTCTAACTCAATCCCTTCGTATGCCGGCAGGGGACGTATCGCCGCACTCGTACCGAGGACGAAGAAGACGTTGAAGATATTCGAGCCGAAGACATTGCCTATCGCTATGTCGGAGTTATGCTTTGCCGCCGCGATGACGGAGGTCGCCAGCTCCGGCAGCGAGGTGCCTAAGGCCACGATCGTCAGACCGATGATCGCTTCGCTCACGCCCATGCGTGTCGCCAGATCGACGGCGCTCTTGACAATCAGCTCTCCGCCGACCACCAGTCCTGCCAATCCGCCGAGAATCAGCGCGACAGCACGCCGGACAGGAATCTCCTTGGTACTTGGTACTTCGTCACTTGGTCCTTCCTCCGGGTGGTCTTTGGCATGGCGGAACGTGTTATAAAGGAAGTAGCAGAAGAACGCTAACAATACTCCGCCGCCGAGGTGACCGATACCCTTACCGGCTTCGCCGAAAGGCAATTGTATGGCAACGAGGATCAATACCAACACCCCGGCGATGATGGACATCGGGATATCAAAGTCCCGGCTGCGTTTCTGCGACACGATCGGATAAACCAACGCCGTCAGACCGAGGATGACAAACGTGTTGATGATGTTCGAACCTACGATATTTGTGATCGCCAGATCCGTACTGCCTTCTGCTACGGAGACCATGTTCACCACAAACTCCGGCATGCTCGTACCGAAAGCCACCACCGTCAGACCGATCACGAGATCGCTGATACCGAACCGTTTGGCAATCGCCGAAGCACCATCCACTAACCAGTCCGCACCTTTCACCAGCGCCACAAATCCCACGACGATACATATCGCCGCCACCCACCATCCGTAAGCTAATAATGACTCTATCATATCCATATTTGAATCTATTATTTTAATCGAAAATGCGGCGTTTCGGCGCTTAATACGCCTTAGTCTAAACGCCCAAATTCGTTCTTTTGTGCAAGCCCAACGCCCGCCTTTGTCCGCTTAGCCTTCGTCCGGCACTCGATAGTGCCGTCCTACCGCCTTATAAAAATGCGCTTCGCTTACAAAAATTCCAAAAATCCATGCGGGTGTTATTATATTTTCTTTATTTTTGTGAGGGCTGCAAGCCCGTATTTTCGGATGCAGTCATGTTGAGCCCTATCAAGGGTCTCAACGGCGGAAAGGAGTAGTAAGACGCGCTGCAAGCTCGCTTGTGAGCGCGGGTTAGTAGTCGTTTACGCTCAGGCCGCGTGGGCCAAAATGACTGCGCATTTTCGATTTACATCTCTTTTATACGTTAAACAAGAAATGCATTATGTCTCCGTCTTGCACGAGGTAGTCCTTGCCCTCGATGCCAAGTTTGCCGGCTGCGCGGCATTGCGCCTCGCCGCCGAGCGCCACGAAGTCCTCGTATTTGATCACCTCCGCACGGATGAACCCGCGCTCAAAATCCGTGTGGATGACCCCGGCGCATTGCGGCGCTTTCATACCCTCGCGGAACGTCCACGCGCGTACCTCGTCCGAACCTGCAGTGAGGAACGTACGCAGTTTGAGTAGCGCGTAAGCAGCCTTGATCAAACGGTTCACTCCGCTCTCCTCCAGACCGATCTCCTCGAGGAACATCTGTCGCTCCTCGTAACTCTCCAACTCCGCTATCTCGCTCTCTATCTTCGCTGCGAGAACAAGCACTTGCGCGTCCTCGTCTTTGACCGCCTCACGGACCTGCTCCACGTATGCGTTGCCGGTGACGGCGGAACCCTCATCGACGTTGCAGACGTACATCACGGGTTTGTTCGTCAGCAGGAAGAGGTCTTTCGCTGCCGCCTCCTGCTCTTTGTTCTCCAGCTCTACCGTCCGGGCGTTCTTTCCTTGACTCAGCGCCTCGCGGTACTTAACCAGCACCTCTAACTGCAACTTCGCGAACTTATCCCCTCCGGCTTTGGCGGCTTTCTCGCATTTCTGGATACGGCTCTCCACCGTCTCCAGGTCCTTCAGCTGCAACTCCGCGTCGATGATCTCTTTGTCGCGCACGGGGTTCACCGTCCCATCGACATGCACCACGTTCTCGTCGTCGAAACAACGCAGCACATGGATGATGGCGTCCGTCTCGCGGATGTTCGCCAGGAACTTATTACCTAATCCTTCACCCTTGCTCGCGCCCTTGACCAGACCCGCTATATCGACTATCTCCACGGTTGTGGGGATCACGCCGCGCTCGGGGTGACATATCTCGCCGAGCTTGATCAACCGCTCGTCCGGCACCGTGATCACACCTACGTTCGGCTCAATCGTACAGAAAGGAAAATTGGCGCTCTGCGCCTTTGCATTACTCAGACAGTTAAAAAGGGTACTCTTGCCTACGTTCGGCAGACCCACTATTCCACATTGTAAAGACATGTATGATTTATGATTTCAAATTTATGATTTAACAAATTAGCGTGCAAAGATACTGCTTTTTTTTGAGATATGCAAATTTATTTGCAAAAATACATCCAAAAGCGCGTGATTAGCGCGTGATAACCGGGTGATTACCGCGTGATTACTGCGACATTTATATGACGAAAAATGGAGAGCGGAAGGACGAGTCTTAACGTAAGCGATGCAAAGATATACAAAATTTTTCAAATATCCAAATTTTCAGCCTCAAAAAACAAGTAAAAATAGCAAAAAGCAGTAAAAATACTTGCATATGTCTGAAAAAAGTTGTACCTTTGCAACTGCAAAGGTTTATAACCTCCAGTTACTCACAGACGTAAAACAAGAGCGCTGCCACCGACAGCGTAAAAAGCGGTGAAAAATATATAGATATATAGGTGCAAGCGAGCATCAAGAAAAGCGTAATAAGCCGAAACTTGATTTCCTAAAAACTCGACACTTTTAGAAATCATTTACATTTCGAGTCACGGTTTATGCACGTTCACGTATTAGCGTGAGTTTTCCGTGCGTAAATTTGAAATGTAAAGGAAGTCGAGAGCCTTAGGAAATCAGATGAAGCGAACGAAAGCGCACGCTTTTATTATGGAAATTATTAACTAAAACAAATAACAATTATGAGAAAAAACATCTTTACGTTATTGATCGCCTTTCTGGCAGGTATTAGCATGCTTCGTGCCGAAATCTCTTCCGGCGCATGCGGCGAAAATCTAAATTGGTCGCTACATACTGAAACAGGAGTGCTTGATATAATCGGTAGTGGAGATATGTGGAATTACGAGCAAGATTTTTATGGTCCAACAGCTCCATGGGGCAACGAAATAACTGCTGTCAATTTTCCGGAAGGACTAACGCACGTAGGCAATTTCGCGTTTCAGCATTGCTACGATTTGATGTCAGTTGTTATTCCGGATAGTGTAGTCTCCATCGGAGAGGGCGCATTCTGGCAGTGCAGTTGGGCTACTAATTCTTCTAACTGGCAGGAAGAGCACCCCGGCTTAACATTCGTTACTATAGGAAGTGGAGTCACAAATATAGGAGCAGGGGCTTTTGGCGAATGCCACTTAGATACGATAATTTGCTTATCCATCAATCCGCCCGCTTTAGCGGTGGCTAATTTACTTATGCCGCCAGTATTTGATTATGTGTATAACACCTTACTTTGTGTGCCTACCGGAAGAGTCGGTATATATAAATCTGCACCGGGTTGGGGCGAGTTTATAAATGTTCAAACGTTGGACGGACAAACTGAAAATGACACACTATCATATTGCGGCGGTAATCTTACATGGAAAGTTGTCAATGACAGCTTAATAATCGCGGGAACAGGCGACATGTGGGATTATATCAATACGCCGGCTCCATGGGGTACAGCCATAAACTATGCTTCATTACCGGAAGGACTAACCAAGATTGGCGGTGGCGCATTCTATAGTTGCGCCAATTTGACTTCTCTTACTATTCCTGATAGTGTCAACAACATTGGAGATGGTGCTTTCTCTGAATGCAGCGGTTTGACCTCTATTACATGCGAAGCTATTGTACCTCCTTATTTGGAAGATTTTGTCTTTGACTATGTGGACAAATCCACTTGTACGCTCTATGTTCCGGCAGAAAGCCTCGCCGCATATCAAACTGCAGATGTATGGAAAGACTTCGGAAATGTTCTGCCGATTGGGGAAGAACAACCAATAGAGCCAACGGGATATGAATACAATGTTTTGTACATTATTCAAGACGGTGACTCGATCTCTTCCGAGCCAGTAACTTTGCACCTGCCGGCGGCTCCTACAATTGAAGGATTCACTTTCCTCAAATGGCAAGTGGTCGCCGGAGATCTGGAGGATGGTATTATCATTCAGGCCATTTATCAAGCAGCAGAACCCACCTCTGCGCCTGCCGTTTATACCAACCCTGCCAACACCGCACAGAAACTGATCCGCAACGGTCATGTGTATATCCTCACAGAAGAGAAGGTATATACCATAACAGGACAGGAGGTGAAATAAAGCCGCACATAAATGAACGGCGCATAAACGCTAAAAAAGCGGAATACAATTCCGCGGCAAAAGATGAAGTCAGGCGGAATAATACTCCGCGAAAGGGACATACGAAAGGCAGCAGGGAGACCTTGCTGCTTTTTTGGTGGCAAGACGGGTAAAATCGGACAAAAACGAAAAAAAGCGCGCGGGCGCTTGCGTATATCAATATTTTTTTGTACCTTTGCACCCGCAAAGGTTTTGACTATACAAATTTTAATACATTTAATACTTAAAACTATGGCAAAAAAAGCATTGAACAAGTGGACCGCGCCGAAGAGTGTCGCTCCCGAGAAGATCATTCAGTTTGGTGAAGGTAACTTCCTCCGCGCATTTGTGGACTGGATTGTATGGAACATGAACGCTAAGACGAACTTCAACGGTTCGGTAGCTGTCGTTCAACCGATCGAGAAAGGTATGGTAGAGTGGCTGAACGGTCAGGACTGCCTCTATCACGTGAACCTGCAGGGCCGTCTGGATGGCAAGGCTGTGAACTCGCTCGAGCGTATCGACGTCATCTCGCGTGCGCTGAACCCGTACACCCAGAACTGGGCATTCATGGCTCTCGCAGAGCAACCGGAGATCCGTTTCGTCATCTCCAACACCACCGAGGCAGGTATCACTTTCGACGACAGCTGCAAGTTCACCGACGCTCCCGCTTCTTCGTATCCGGGCAAGCTCGTTCAACTCCTCTTCCGCCGCTACAAGACTTTCAACGGCGATCCGACCAAGGGTCTGATCTTCATGCCCTGTGAGCTGATCTTCCTCAACGGTCACCACCTCAAAGACTGCATCCGCAAGTACATCGAGCTCTGGAAAGACGATTTCGGAGCAGACTATGCAGGCTTCAAGGAGTGGTTCGAGAAATACAACTACGTCTGCGCTACCCTCGTGGACCGTATCGTACCGGGCTTCCCGCGCAAAGACATCGCTGAGATCCAGGAGAAAGTGGGTTACAACGACAACCTCGTCGTACAGGCTGAGATCTTCCACCTCTGGGTGATCGAGAAACCGGAGAACATGTCTATCGAGGAGCTCGAGGCTGAGTTCCCGGCTAACAAGGCAGGTCTGAACGTCCTCATCGCCGAGAGCGAGAAGCCGTACCACGAGCGTAAGGTGACGCTGCTCAACGGCCCGCACACCGTGCTTTCACCGGTTACTTACCTCTCCGGCGTGAATATCGTTCGTGACGCTTGCAACCACGAGATCCTCGGCAAGTACATCCACAAAGTGATGTTCGATGAGCTCCTCGAGACGCTGAACCTGCCGAAGGACGAGCTGAAGGCTTACGGCGAATCCGTACTCGAGCGTTTCAATAACCCGTACGTAGATCACCAGGTGACCTCGATCATGCTCAACTCCTTCCCGAAATTCGAGACACGCGACCTGCCGGGCTTGAAGGTTTACTTAGAGCGCAAGGGCGAGCTGCCAAAGGGCCTCGTTCTCGGTCTCGCTGCCATCATCGAGTACTACAAGGGCGGCGTTCGTGAGGACGGTGCTCCTATCCAGCCGAACGACGCACAGGAGATCATGGATCTGCTGAAAGAACTCTGGGCAACCGGCGACACCCGCAAGGTGGCAGAAGGCGTGCTCGGCGCTACCGACATCATCTGGAAAGAGTCCAAAGAGGACCTCAACAAGATCCCGGGTCTGACCGACCTCGTAGAGCTCTACCTCAACTCGATCGAGTCCATCGGCATGCTCAAGACCGTTCAGCTCATGCTCGCTTCCGACAAGGTAGATGACGTGATTGCAAAGATCAAGAGCCTCTTTTAATTATCAATTCACAATTCACAATTAATAAAAGGGCTTAACGGAGTTTGGTACAATGTTTAATGATCCGTACGGACTTATAAGTTTGTACAGAAGCCGGTAGGACGCTTTGTAAATTGTAAATTGTACATTGTACATTATTTTATGACCAATATCTTAAAAATCAATCCGGCGGATAATGTGGTGGTAGCAATACAACCGCAGACCGCCGGTGCGGTTATTGAAGTGGACGGCAAGCAGATTACGGTTCTCGAGGACGTGCCTGCCGGCCATAAGATAGCCATCACCGATCTCGCTGAGGGCGAGAACGTCATCAAGTACGGATTCCCGATCGGTCACGCCAAGGAGGCGAAGAAAGCCGGCTCCTGGATGAACGAGAACAATATCAAGACCAACCTCGCGGGTCTGCTCTCCTATGAGTACCATCCCAAAGAGGTCGTTCTCAATATCCCCGACGAGAAACGCACGTTCATGGGCTACCGCCGCAAAGACGGCCAGGTAGGTATCCGTAACGAGGTGTGGATCATCCCGACCGTAGGGTGCGTCAACGGCATCATCCAGAAATGTGCCGAGCGTCTTCGTCAGGAGACCGGCGCGGATAATATCTTCGCCTTCCCCCATAACTACGGCTGCTCGCAGTTGGGCGATGACCACGAGAACACGAAGAAGATCCTGCGTGACATGATCCATCACCCGAACGCCGGTGCTATCCTCGTCGTTTCCCTCGGTTGTGAGAACAACCAGCCGGATGTCTTCAAGGAGTTCTGCGGTGAGATAGACGAGGAGCGCGTGAAGTTCGTGACGACCCAGAAGATCGAGGGTGACGAGGTAGAGTACTGCATGCCTATCCTGCGCGAGCTCTATACCAAGACGCAGCACGACAAACGCGTCGCTGTGCCTCTGTCCGAACTGCGCGTGGGACTCAAATGCGGCGGCTCGGACGGTTTCAGCGGTATCACCGCGAACCCGTTACTCGGCATGTTCTCCGACTGGCTCGTAGCACAAGGCGGTACGACCGTACTGACCGAGGTGCCGGAGATGTTCGGCGCAGAGACCATCCTCATGGACCGTTGTGCCAACCGCGAACTCTTCGACCGGACCGTTTCCCTCATCAACGACTTCAAGGATTATTTCCTGTCTCACGGCGAGCCTGTCGGCGAGAACCCGTCTCCGGGCAACAAAGCCGGCGGTATATCCACCCTCGAGGACAAAGCCCTCGGTTGTACGCAGAAATGCGGTAAGTCCCTTGTGCGCGGCGTGATGCCTTACGGCGAGAGGCTGCAGGTGAAGGGCCTCAACCTCCTCTCTGCGCCGGGCAACGACCTCGTGGCTTCGACGGCGCTCGCTTCCTGCGGATGCCACATGGTACTCTTCACCACCGGACGCGGTACGCCCTTCGGTACCTATGTACCGACGATGAAGATCTCCACGAACTCGAACCTCGCGAAGAATAAACCCAACTGGATTGATTTCAATGCGGGTGTCATCGCCGAGGGCGAACCGATGGAGGAGGTAGCGAAACGTTTTGCAGAGTTCGTCATCGCTGTCGCTAACGGCACGAAGACCAACAACGAGAAGAACGGCTACCACGAGATAGCGATCTTCAAGAACGGTGTTACTCTCTAACCTCCTCTTCCCGCGGACATGCCCGTTCTGCGGCAGGTATATCAGCGACCAACAGATCCGGGAGACTTACCTGGATTGGATCTGCCCGGATTGTTGGCGCCGGTTGCCCCGCACGGAGCAGGACCTCAAACCGGAAAACAGTACCGAGACCGCCCTGACGGAAGGCAAGACAGTCATCAAGAAAGCCCTCCATCTCAACCGCGCAGGAGCATATCTCTTTTATGAGAAAGGGCATCCGATTCAGCAGGTGATCCATCGGATGAAGTACCGCGACGAACCGGAGTGGGGTATTTATCTGGGACGACAAGCGGTCTTGGGATGGCGCGACGAGCGGTTCTTTGACGAGATAGATGTCATCATCCCGGTACCCTTGCACCCCAAACGACTGCGCGAGAGAGGGTATAACCAATCGGAGTATATCGCCAGGGGAATCAGTGAGATCACCGGTCTCCCGATAGACACCACCCACCTGACCCGCACCCGCAACACACCCAAACAGGCGCTGCAGGACGGTGAGGGACGAAAGACGAATGTAGCCGGGGCGTTTGCCGTGAACCACCCCGAGCAACTCTACCACCAGCGGATATTAGTGGTGGACGACCTGATCACGACAGGCGAGACGATGCGCTCATGCCTACAAGCCATGCGCGCCTTCCGTGGAGCCACAATAAGCGTCTTTGCATTGTGCAAAGCACAATAAAATGACCAAATGGCTAAATAAATGACCAAATGGTAAATGACTAAATGGTACATGAATAGATGGTACATGAATTTGATTTTTTGATTATAGGCGGCGGTGTAGCAGGCATGAGTTTTGCGCTGCAAGTAGCCCGCGCCGGTAAGTACCGCATCGCGTTGTGCTGCAAGACAACGCTGGATGAGGCGAACACGGCCAAAGCACAAGGCGGTATAGCGTCTGTGACCAATCTCTTGGTCGATGATTTTGAGAAGCATATCCACGACACCATGGTGGCGGGCGACTGGTTAAGCGACCCGGCAGCCGTGGAGCAAGTGGTGCGTAATGCGCCGAGAGGCATCGAGGAGTTGGTGCAGTGGGGTGTGAACTTCGATAAGAAGGAAGATGGTACTTTCGACCTGCACCGTGAGGGCGGTCACTCTCAGTTCCGTATCCTCCACCATGCCGATGATACCGGCGCAGAGATACAGCGCGGTTTGATGGAAGCCGTGCGCCGTAATCCGTATATAGAGGTCTTGGAGAACCATTTCGCCGTGGAGATCATCACGCAGCACCACTTAGGTGTGCGCGTCACACGACGGACACCGGATATAGAGTGTTACGGCGCGTATATCTTGAATCCCAAGACGCAGAAGATCGACACCTATCTGAGTCGTATCACGCTCATGGCTACCGGCGGTACGGGTGCCGTTTATGCGACAACGACCAACCCGGAGATAGCTACCGGCGACGGTATCGCCATGGTCTATCGTGCCAAAGGACAAGTCAAAGATATGGAATTTGTTCAGTTCCACCCGACTTCGCTCTTCAACCCCGCAGAGACGCACCCGGCATATCTCATCACCGAAGCCATGCGCGGCTACGGAGGTATCTTGAGACTGCCCAACGGCGAGGAGTTCATGCAGAAATACGACCCGCGTCTAAGTCTCGCGCCGCGGGATATCGTTGCGCGCGCGATAGATAATGAGATGAAGATCCACGCCATTGATCATGTCTGCCTCGACGTGACCCACAAGGATCCCGAAGAGACCAAGCATCATTTCCCCAATATCTACGCCAAGTGCCTCTCTATCGGCATCGATATCACCAAGGAGTATATCCCTGTAGCGCCGTGTGCGCACTATATGTGCGGAGGTATCAAGGTCGATCTGGACGGGCAGAGTACGATCCGTCGTCTCTACGCCGTAGGCGAGTGTTCGTGTACGGGTCTGCACGGCGGTAACCGTCTGGCGTCTAACTCGCTCATCGAGGCGGTCGTCTATGCCGACGCGGCAGCGAGACACAGTCTCTCCGTCATCGATGAGTATGATTTCAACCGCGCCGTACCGGAGTGGAACGACGAGGGAACGCTCTCCAACGAAGAGCGCGTGCTCATCGCCCAGGACGTCAAGGAGGTCGGTCAGATCATGTCAACGTATGTGGGTATCGTGCGCTCGGATCTGCGCCTGAGAAGAGCCTGGGAGCGTCTCGACCTGCTCTACGAGGAGACCGAAGAACTCTTCAAACGCGTCAAAGCAACAAAGGACATCTGCGAGTTGCGAAACATGATCAACGTCGGTTATCTGATCACTCGTCAGGCCTTGGAGCGCAAAGAGAGCCGAGGTCTGCATTACTCCATCGACTACCCCAGAACGGATAATCACCACCCCCAAGAGGTGTGGTAATCCCACATTGCGAACAACGATATTATGCGAAAATTAGGATTTATACTTTTCGTCACTTTCCTCACGTTCTTGTCCGCTCGGGCAGAGGATGTCGTCTATCTGACCACGGAGCAGTTCAAGGCTCGGATCTTCGACTACAAGAACGAGAAGGAATGGTCTTACAAGGGCGATAAACCCTGCGTCATCGATTTCTACACCACCTGGTGCGGCCCGTGCAAACGCCTCGCGCCGATCATGGAGGAGATGAGCCAGAAATACTGCGATCAGGTTGTGTTCTACAAGGCCGATACCGAGCGCGAACGCGAGCTGGCGTACGTCTTCGGCATTAACTCTATCCCCCAGGTGCTCTATATCCCTACGGAAGGCAAACCGATGCTGCTCAAGGGGCTCTACCCCAAGGAAGAGATCGTGAAGATCATCGATGAGTTTTTGCTTAAGGAGAAGAAGTGATGCAGGTAGAGTTTGCGTTGTTGATATTGTCATTATTGTTCTTCCTCAGTATTTTTGCGGATAAGATCGGCTACCGGTACGGCGTACCGGCGTTATTGCTTTTTCTGGTCGTGGGAATGTTCTTCGGTTCGCACTCCTTAGGTGCGTTCTTCAATGCCGACCGCGTGGAGATCGGTATCGAGACAGCAGAGGCGCTGAGTACCGTGGCGATGTGTATCATCCTCTTCACCGGCGGCATGGAGACCAAGATGAGCGATATCAAGTCGGTCTTGGTGCCGGGAATCACCTTAGCGACCCTCGGTGTGTTGCTGACCTGCGTCATCACGGGCGTGATCATCTATTATATCTTCGGTTGGATCAACGCCGTAGCGAGTGTGTCGATATGGGTGGCGTTGCTCATGGCAGCGACGATGAGCAGTACGGATAGCGCGAGTGTCTTCTCCGTCCTGCGCACCAACGGGATAGGCTTGCGGCATAACCTCCGGCCGCTCTTGGAGCTGGAGTCCGGCGCCAACGACCCGATGGCGTACGTCCTGACGACGACGCTGATAGGGGTGGTCCTCGCGGCGCAGAAGTTCCCCGGCGCAGAGCATGCTATCTCTGCTTTGTCAATCGTGCGGGTCATCGTCATCCAACTGGTGATGGGTACGGTCTTGGGCTTCGCCTTAGGAGAAGGCCTGGTGGCGCTCATGAGGCGTGTCAAACTTGGTAACGAAGCCCTCTATCCCATCATGATCCTCACGGCATGTATCTTCATCTTCGCCGTGACTTATTACCTCGAGGGAAACACCTATCTGGCGGTGTACGTCGGCGGCTTGATCATCGGAAATAACAAGTTCACGAGAAAGCGCCAGACGCAGTCGTTCTTCAGCGGCTTGGTCTGGCTCAGCCAGCTGGTGATGTTCTTGATGTTAGGACTGATGGTGAACCCTATCGACCTGCTTAATTACCGCGTATGGCTGCCGTGTCTGATCATCAGTATTGTGATGATCTGTATCTCCCGTCCGGCGGCGGTGTGGCTCTGCATGTGGCCTTTCAAGCAGTACCGCGGGCGTGACAAACTGATGCTCAGTTGGGTCGGCCTCAAAGGCGCAGTACCGATCATCTTCGCCATTATGTGCAAGGCGCAAGGGGTGCCGTTTGCGGATCTGATCTTCAATGTGGTCTTCCTCTGCACAATCGTCTCGCTCTTGACGCAAGGCACGACGCTGACGTTCATCGCGAAGAAGCTGAACCTCGACGTCCCGCAGAAAGAGTCGAAGTCCTTGCAGTATTTCGACCTGGACCTGCCGGACGAGATCCAGTCTTCGGCACGCGAGGTGGAAGTGAAGGAGTCGATGTTAGAGAAGGGTAGTACGCTGCGCGAGATCACTATCCCGCCGCATACGCTGGTCATCATGGTGCGGAGAGGAGAGGACTTCTTTGTGCCCACCGGTGCGAGCGAACTGAAGCCCGGCGACCAGCTCTTGGTCATCTCTGACAAAGACGCGCAAGCAACCTACCAGCAGATGATCGACGACGCGGAGGAAGAGGCACAATGGAAGGCAGAGATGCGCGAGAGAGCACGCGAGCGCTTCAACCGCCTCACGGCTTGGATTCCGAAAAAGAAATAAATTTGAAATTTGAAACTTGAAACTTGAAATAATGAAAACTACCGTTTTCCTGACCGGGGCAACCGGAACAATGGGATTTGCAGGAATGACAGAGATCCTGAAATACCCGGAGCAATATGACTTACGTATCTTGGCGCGGCCAAGTAAGAAGAATAAGGAGCTCTTGGCTCCCCTCACCGCTAACCCCTCACCGCTAACCGTTATCTGGGGCGACCTCACGAAGTACGAGGATGTACTGAAAGGTGTCACGGGTGCGGATATCGTGCTGCACGTAGGCGGCATGGTCTCGCCGCAGGCGGATTATCGGCCGAAGGCAACCCTCCGCACGAATATCTCCGCGGCGGAGAATATCACCAAGGCGGTTTTGGCGCAACCTGAAGGCAAGCAGCCGAAAGTGGTCTATATCGGTTCGGTAGCTCAGATGGGCGACCGCCGCGAACCGTTGCATTGGGGACGTGCAGGGGATCCTATCTGCGTCTCGGCGTATGACCACTACGGCCTCACCAAAGTTGCTGCAGAGCGTATCATCACCGACTCGGGCATCAAGACCTGGGTGTCGCTGCGCCAGTCGGGTATCCTCTACCCGGCGATCCTCAAGAACTACGACCCGATCATGTTCCACGTGCCTATCCGCGGCGTGTTGGAGTGGGCTACGGTAGAGGACAGCGGTCGGCTTCTGGAACGCGTATGCCGTCCCGAAGTGCCGGCAGAGTTCTGGAATAACTACTATAACATCGGTTCGGGTGCCGAGTACCGGTTGTCGAACTATGAGTTCGAATGCCTTCTCTTGGATTGTATCGGTTGTCCCAAACCCCAGCAGATCTTCAACGCCAACTGGTTCACCACCCGTAATTTCCATGGCATGTGGTACATCGACGGCGACAAGCTGGAGAACTACCTTCATTTCCGCGCAAACGTGCCGGTGAAGGAGTACTTCGCGCAAATGGCAAAGGCGCCGTCTCTGCCCGGAGGAATCAAGTTCGCCGCCAAGACCCGCATCGCCAAACTCTTCCCGCATTGCGTGAAAGCGGCTATGTGGTTCATGGCGAATAGCAAGGAGCACGGTACGCAGTGGTGGATCAAAAACAAGGTAGAGCAGCGTATCTCCGCGTATTACGGTACGATGGAGGCATACCAATCCATCCCCGACTGGGCGCATTTCGATGTCTCGCATCCCTCAGAGACGCCGGTGCTCCTGGATCACGGCTACGACGAGAGCAAAGATGTAGATACCCTCACGGACGAGGAGTTGAACAAGGCGGCGGCTTTCCGTGGTGGTAAGTACCTCGGTGATGATACATGGCAGGACGCTAACGGCAACACCTTCAAAGCCGGTCGCCGGCTGATTCTCTTAGGCGGTCATTGGAGCCCGTTCGACATGCCGTATCCCTATAAAGACGAGCCGAAAGAGAAGCAGATCCCATGGCATTGGGATAAGGTGGCTAAAGAAAACCCCTTCTTTGCGCAACTATGGGCTCCGCTGCATGATGCCAAAGAAGATAACATCTATGGCCCGGAGATTTTTGAAGGTTGGGAGAAATAAAGGGTAAATGGTAAATGACTAAATGGTAAATGTTTTTTGACGAACTCGCATTATCGGATGAGGTGTTAGACGCCTTGTGGGACATGCATTTTGACGAATGCACGCCCGTTCAGGAGAAAGCCATCCCGGTGATCCTGGACCGCCACGACGTGATCGCTTGTGCCCAGACGGGTACAGGTAAGACCGCGGCGTATATACTGCCCTTGCTGACGAACCTTGCGTACGACGACCACGACCCCGACAAACTGAACGCGATCATCATGGCACCGACGCGCGAGTTGGCGCAGCAGATAGACCAGCAGATGGAGGGCTTCGGATATTACGTGCCCTTCTCTTCGGTGCCTATCTACGGCGGAAAAGACAACGGCGCGTGGGGCACGCAGGTCACGGGTCTGCAGAAAGGTGCGGATATCGTCATCGCTACCCCCGGACGGCTCTTGAGTCAGATGAATATCTACGATATCGATTTCTCCGGTGTCAAGTACTTCATCCTCGACGAAGCAGACCGAATGCTCGATATGGGCTTTTACGACGATATCATGACCATCGTCCGCAAGCTGCCTAAGAACCGCCAGACGATCATGTTCTCTGCTACCATGCCGCCTAAAATCCGCCAGATGGCGAAGGCGATCATGCGCCACCCCGTCGAGGTGCAGATTGCCGTCTCGCGGCCGCCGGAGACGATTAATCAGATGTCGGCGTACCTGTACGAAGCGCAGAAACCCGGCTTTGTACAATTGGCGTTGGAAGGTAGGAATCTGAAGAAGGTGATAATCTTTGCCGGCAAGAAGCAGAAAGTGAAAGACCTCGCGCGCACGTTGCGTACCTTAAAGATAGACGCGCGCGCAATGCACTCCGATCTCGAGCAGTCGGAGCGGGATCAGGTGATGCTGGATTTCAGAAACGGAAAGGTGGATGTGTTGGTAGCGACGGATGTTGTCTCCCGGGGAATCGATGTGACGGATGTACCGCTTGTCATTAATTACGATGTGCCGCATGATCCCGAGGATTATGTTCATCGTATCGGCCGTACCGCGCGTGCGGAGAATAGCGGAGAGGCGATCACCCTTGTCTCGCCGGAGGATGCCCGGTATTGGAGAAGGATTGAGACGTTTATCAAACAACCTATCACCCGTCTCCCATTACCCGATGTCTTAGGCGATGCCCCGCAACTAAACCAGTACACGTCGCGTCCCAAAGGAAGCGGCATGGCAAGACGAAAAGGAAAATTCCGAAAACGGTCTTAGAGTTTGCGAATACGCCATTCGTTGGGGTAGAGGTTGTTGAGACGGTTGCCTACGTTCTTGGCGAAACCGATAGGTACACCCTCGTAGGTCAGCAGGATCAGTCCTAAGGGCACGCCGCCTAACAGCAAAGCCTCCGTACGAAGATAACTCAATGCTTGTTCGCGCGTCAAAGCGATGGTTGGAAAGGCCTCCTTCTGGAGGTCTTTTATCATGCTCAGACTATGCTGCGGCGCGATACCTTTGCCGCGCTCTTCACCCAGACCAAAACCTAAAGAGATACAGGTCATTTGGTCGGACAGATATTCGCATATCTCTTTGAATTTCATGGGATAAGCGGTGGCGAAACGGTCCGAATAACGGATAGCCCACTCGTCCGGATGTTGGAGCCACGAACGCATTACCGGCAGGTACTCTGCCTTGCTGCTTGAGCCGTTCTCCTTGCGGTTCTTGGGCTTGATATTGACCATGTTCAACGGCTCGTCGTCGTTCTTTCTCAGGGCGCAGATATAGAAGCCTTCGCCCTTGGTCTTATGCGGGTAGAAATGGTAGCCCATCGTCCCTTCGGTGATGCCCCAGGAGGGATCATAATCGATCGGCAGCACCTCAGCGCCGAGACTGTCGGCAATCCATTCGACGTTCTTCTCGTTCTCCTCCTCGTTGAAGGTGCAGGTGCTGTAAATCAGGATGCCGCCGGGCTTTAACGCATCCCATGCGTCCATCATAATACTCCGCTGCCGCTCGGCGCACTTGCGTACTGCCGCCGGACTCCACTCCGCGCGGGCCTGCTCGTCTTTACGGAACATACCCTCGCCCGAGCACGGCGCATCCACTACCATGCAGTCGAATAAATGCCTGCATCGCTCGCCGTACTCCTCCGCGGTGTTATGGGTCACGACCGTGTTGCCGTTGCCCCATTTCTGGATGTTCTCAGAGAGGATGAACACCCGCTGTCGCACCACTTCGTTGCTGACCAACAAGCCGAATCGCCCTAAATACTCGCTAATCAGCGTACTCTTGCCGCCCGGCGCAGCGCATAGATCAAGCACGATAGAAGAGGGATCGACGTACTGCTCTAATGCCTGCTGCAGGAACATCGAACTCGCCTCCTGTACGTAGTAACAACCCGCGTGAAATAAGGGATCTAAAGTGAATGCCGGCCGCTCGCTCAGGTAGTACCCGTCCACATGCCACGGCACCTCGTCCGTGTCGCAATCGAAAGTCAGGACATCTATCTTGTTATTCAGTCGGATAGACGTCACCGGCGCCGTCTCCAGCGCCCGAATCAGCAGCTCCGCTTCAACGCCTAACTGCTGATGCATGCTCTCTATGAACTCTACTGGAAGCATCTTTTTGCCTGCCTTTGGGTCTTTTCCCCAAATCGAGTGCAAAGATACTGCTTTTTTTCGAAATATGCAAGTTTTAGGTAGCAAAACGCATTTTTTTTGCACTTTTTTTGTTTTTTCTTTTTATGTTCCATTTTTTTTTCGTACCTTTGCACCGCTTTTTGTTCTCATGCGTCTGTGTGTACGAGTGCACACGTACAAGGCGATGGGCTGGAAGCGAGAAAGTAACAATTAAAACACAAAAGATATGATGAAAAAATTATTTGTTAAATTTTCAATGATGCTGTTCCTGCTCGGGATGAGCGTGAACGCAGCGTGGGGACAGGGTATCGGAGGCCTGATTGGAGGTATTGATCCCGAAAATCCTGCTACATGGTTTTATGTTAACCTGACGGCTCAACCTTCTACTCCTGCTTGCGGAACGAACCCGGGTCAGGTGAAACTGAACTACACGGACAACCAAGGCAACCAGGATAATCCGTGGATTACGGGTGCCAAACCTGCGAATCCTTACAAAAGCGCTTATGACAACGAGCAGGATTTGTATGACAAATGGCAAGATGGTTATAATAAAGGATACAACGATGCAGAAAATGCATTAGATAAGTCCTATCCTGAAGACACCGATGATTGGGCAGAGGAACAGATTGCCGTGACTAACGCCGGCTATGATGCAGCTTATGATTGGAAGATTGGCGGAGCTGAAGGTGATGCTCCGGCAAATCCATACAACCCGGGAGAACTGTGGAGTCACTCCGATTCGTGGAATGACGGTTGGAATGTGGGTGTTGACGACGCAGCAGCAGGAAAGGCTCGTAATGATTATCCAGATTACTATTACGTGGACTATGATCCGGAAAAAGGATTCTATGACGGAGATAAGCGTCCGGAAGGTCATAATGCGGCCTGGGATTGGTACATGTCCGGTCATTATCTGAATCCCGCTAATCCTGTCGGTTTTGCAGCAACCGCATCTTTGAAGGGTTATACGGTAGTGTATGCTCCGGGTTTTGAGGACTTGATGGGCTATTCTTCCTATGCATATTTCTATGGTAAAGCACAGGAGAATGACGGTTGGTATTTCACCGGATGGTCCTATACCGATGGAGATTCGGATCTGGGTGTAGGCGACGAGAACGGTACTCTGTTCCGTGTGCTGCCTGCCGCTACTGCGGGTGAAACCAATATCCGTAATGAATACGTTTATGCTACTTTTAAGCCGGTAATGGTTTCGGACTATAAGGTAAATGGTTTGATCAATAAGAGTGTTAGCAACACGACTACAGTTGTTTTTGACGCCGTAGGACAAAGCGTTTCCGCATCAGACTTTACAGTGGATGTTCCGGAAGCTAATTTCTCGGCGGCTATCACTTCTTGTGAGAATAATAAAGTAACCGTGACGGTGACTTATTCGGGTTCTACTAACGGCGAGTTCCGCGGCAATGTGACGCTGGCGTCCAAGTCCGGTTGCTCGCAGTTGACGGCAGCCGTATATGCCCGTGTAGGTGCAGATGCTACCAATGAGGCTACGCTCTATGATGGCAAAACTCCGACTGCAACATCCGGTACATTAGAGGCTATGATTGCGGCTGCTAATGGTACGGACAAAATTGTTGTGCTCAATAAAAACTACGAAAGCAACTTATCGGTCAATGCCAATGTAACGCTTAATTTCAACGGTTATACTGTTCAAGATCTTACTGTTGCAGGTGGCGAGGTTACCATCGCGTATGACAAATACGGAAGCAATGGCGAGGCGGTATCTGTAACCGGCGGAAAACTGATTCTCAACGGAGGCGAGTTTGCATCGCTCTCCGTAAGCAATGGCGCTGTTGTAGAGCAGAATGGTGCTACGATTACCGGTGCGGCAACTAACAACGGAACTCTCGTTGCTACCGAAGGCCGTTTCGAAGGCGGTTTGACTTCCGCCGGTACACTGACGGTTAACGGAGGTGCCTTCGAGGGCGCTACGGCTATTACCGTTAACGGTGGTACGGCTATCTTTAATAAAGCCGCTATTTCTGCTACAACAACCGGTATTCTTGTTAGTGGAGGTGAGACGACCATTTCCTCTAAATTAGTATCTGTTTATGGTGGAACCAATGCCGTTAAGCAGACTGCCGGTTCGATCACGCTCCTGAATGGTAAGTTTGCGGGAGAAACTGCGCCGTTGGCAGGAACCATCAACTTGCAGGCTGGTTACTTCAAGGTAGATGGAGAAAACATCGGTATCGCTGTTCCTGAAGGAAAGAAAGTGCTGAATGTACTCGCAGGCACTGAGTTCGCGGAGGGGTATCGCTATTTTATTGGCGAGGATGCTACCGGAGTCGGCGTTTGCCGTATCGGTACTACTTCTTATGCTACCTTGGAGGCTGCGCTCGCTTATGCAAACAACAAGCCCGATGAGGATGTAGTGATTATCATGACCAATGATTATACTCTTCCTGCGGGCTATTATACTTTGCCAGCTCGTGCTACCCTGATTGTGCCGATGAGTGACGAGCAAGAGACCGGCTATGAGATTGTGAATCGTGTGTCGAATAACTCGGCTGCTCAGACGGAGTACGTTCAGCCTTTTGAGTTCCGTCGTTTGACGTTCGCATATGGTGTAAATATGGATGTACATGGTACAATTGAGTTGTCCGGTACCCAGCGTGCCAGCGATGACGGTTATGCGGCTATGCCTCATGGCGCGTATGGTCACCTCGTAATGGAGGAGGGTAGCCATATGACCTTGCAGAACGGGGCGCTCCTTCGTGCATGGGGATTCATGACTGGTAAGGGTGAGACCGATGCGCGTCGTGGCTCAAAAGTACGCGAGCAGTTCCAGATGGGAGACTGGAAGGGAGGAAGTATCTCCTTCTCGATGTTGGCGGATGATCGTCACGTATTCCCGATTACCCAATATTTCATCCAGAACGTAGAATCTCCGGTGAAATACCACCCGGGAGCGCTCCTGAGTACAACCACTTCCGTTTCGGCTAATTTTGGAAGTATTGGTATTACTGCAATGGCGAACGATATAGTTATTGTAGGTGTCAGCGGTGGTGATCCGGCAATGTTCTTTATGGATCAAGAGGCGGATGCAGAGAACACCTGGGTGCGCAAATGGTACGATGCGGAGCACGATATTCAGACTTATGATGTCAATAGTGGTGCGCATATCGGTTCGATGGTGCTGGATCTCGGTAAGTTGGGTACGCAACCGCTGGTGATGAACTCTGCTACCTTCGTGCTGCCGATTACTAATAATATGAAGATTCATCTCCTCTCCGGTCAGATGGACTTTACCCAGACTACTGCACTCCTTCCGGGCGCTGAAGTAGAGGTGGATAAGGAATCGACTGTCACCATCTATGCGGATGAGGATGATTTAAGTACATTATCTTCTTTTGAGTCAAGTTATCGCAGTTATCTGTCTGCTCATGAGAATTGGGAGGCTGCTAAAGCAAATCATGATGCTTGGGTTGCAAACGGTTCGGTTGGTGATGAACCCGAGTTGGGTGAAGAACCGACGGCTCCTGAGAAACCTATATTAAGCACGGGTGAACTTTTTGTGTATGATGCCGACGAGTGGGATAATTATGCGAAAGGTAAAGGAGATGCGGGTAAGAAATATACCAAAGTAGTTAAATACTCTCCAAGTTGGGATGGTGCTTTGGTTTCCGGCAAACCTGCAGACGGTAAACCGAATGTTCGTAGTGAATCGACCATGCCGGGTGATGCTACTATCAATGTACATGGTACGTTTAATACCGGACAAGGTGCTGTTTATACTACTGCCGGTGGAGCCAATATCTTCTCGTCCAACGAAGATGCCGGTTCGTTTATCGTCAATCGTCCGACACCTACCTATACGGCGAAGATCTATCAGGTAAAGAATGCCAGCGCCTCTTCCTATGAATCCACTGAAGCCGTATCTGCTAAATTGAAGAATGGTGCCGGAGCTGCAGAAGCATATACGGCAACGGCAGGCACAGGTACTAACTTGGCATTCCTGTATCGTGATAATACTTGGCAAAATCCTATTAAGGATAACGTCCAGACCTTCTACTTCGATTGCTATACCGCTGAAGTGGATATGGCTGCTTATGCGGAAGATGTGCAAGATAAATTTAATAACATTGCTATCTATCATGCACCGGATAATATTGCTGAGTGTTTGGCAATAATGTCAGGGATGAAGATCAATGATCCTGCAACGGCTAATAACCTAAGAAGTAATTCTTTAATAATGAATTCTGTTACTCCTCAGATTGACGCAATGCGTGAAGCAGGCTATGACCTCGGCGGTGCCGTTCAGCATATCTATATCAAGCCGCAAGAATGGTTGGAGATTGCGAGTCAGGCACATATCAAACTTGATTTCGATCAAGATTATATTGATGAGTTGGAAACAAATTATAACGCTGGCAATTATGCTGGTGCTGTAAATGCTTATATGGAGTATGTTCAGGCACAGGCATATAATCCGTACCTCGAAGGTGTGGAAGGCAACGCCGACCATACCTATTCCGATGCAGATGGTGCAGGACGCCTCTTCATAAAGATGGATAACTGCCAATGGTGGGAAGTAGAGAAGAAGGATAACCTCTACCATTGTATTCACCCCAATAATGACACCTACTACGAGTGGGGTGAAGATGACTTTGGAATAGGAAAATGGTTGGAGAAACGTTATACAATCACTTGGAAAAACTGGAATGGCGATACCATCCAAACTACAAATGTGGATGGTGACCTTGTCGATAGTTACAGCGTTACCTATGGTACAATGGCTGAATTCCTTGGAACGAACCCGACGCGTGAGAAAACGATTGACTATACCTACGACTTTACCGGTTGGACTCCGGCGCTTGGTAAAGTAACCAGTGATGTGACCTATACGGCTACGTTCACTCAGAAACCGCGTATGTACACCATCGTCTTCCAAAACGAAGGTGGTGTAGAGATCGAGCGTCAGTTCCTCACCCATAACGAGGTGCCTGTCTGCGAGAACGTGCCGACGAAGGTAGGTCATACCCTCGAATGGAGCCCGGCTATCGCTGCTGTGGTAGGCGATACAACCTATACGGCTACATGGTTGGAAGAGCCTCCTACAGAGTATGAGGTTACGTTCTTCGATTACAATGGTACTACTATTCTTCAGCAAGGTAATGTAGCAGTAGGCGCTCTTCCGACACCTCCGGCTGATCCTGCCGGCAAACCTGCATCGGCTTCAGGTGAGTTCACATATGTCTTTGATCACTGGGCACCGGCACTGGAAGAGGTTTCTGCAACGAGCATCAAGTCTTATACGGCTATTTATCGCGAGGAGGCAGTGACCTACACGGTAATCTTCCGCGATGAGGATAACAGCGAGATTGAGCGTCATCAGTATGCTTATGGAGAGACTCCTGTCTGCTCTGAAATGCCGTTCAAAGCAGCTACTCCGCAATATTCGTACACCTTCGCTTGGACTCCGCAGATTGAGACCGTAAGAGGTGCTGCAACCTACAAGGCTGTCTTTACGCCTGTAACCAACCGCTACACCGTTACCCTCAAAGCCAATCCTTCAGGCGCATGTACGTTCACAGGCGCAGGTACCTTTAATTATGGTACAGAGATTGCTATTGCAAGAGTGGATAACGAGGATTATACATTTAAGAACTGGACTGATAAAGAAGGTAATGTGGTATCTGATCTTCCGACAACGCTAACAGGTGATGTTGACCTTGTGGCTAATTTTGATTACGAAGGAGACGCAACAACATATACCATTAACTGGCGCGAAGAGGATGGTACTCTCATTAAGTCAGTAACACAAGTAGAAGGAACCGCAACTATCTATACCGGTGCCATTCCGACCAAAGATGATACGGCTGAAAAGACGTACACTTTCTATGGTTGGACCACAAGGGACAACGAAGGTCATAACATTGACACGATCAAGAACGGTTTGACGCCGAAGGCTACAGCCGATGCAACCTATTATGCATACTTCAATGAGGAAGCACGCAAATACACTATCTCTTGGAAGAACGAAGCAGGTACTGCGGATATCGAAGTGGATTATGAGCAACCGTATGGCGCAACTATCGAGTATAATAGCGCTACTCCGACCAAGAATGCAGATGCTGACTATAGTTATACCTTTGACGGATGGTCTGCAACCCAAGGCGGTGCAGTTGTTTCTCTGCCGGCTACGGTAAGCGGTGATGCTGCCTTCTATGCACATTTCAGCAAGACCCCTGTCCTGCCTACGAATCTTATCTTGGGTGCGTCCGGTAGCGCTGATCTTGAAAGTGAGGAGGTCAAGAAGAATGATCTCGTCATCACCTCTAATGGCATTAACTCTTCTGAATTGAAGGGCGCAGATAACTTGACTTTAACCGGTGAAGCGATCTTCCGTTTGGAAAAGAACTTTGCTGCACAGACATGGTACGCCGTAGCTGTGCCTTGGACGGTAGCACTCAGCGGCATTCGTGATAAGAGCGGTAATGCGTTCGCTGCAAACAGCCTCTATGTCCTTGAGTTCGATGCCAATGCTTATGCATCTGCAGATCAAGAAAATGGCAGAAATGACTACTGGCATTTCTTGGATAAAAACGGACATGACATGCAGCCGGGTAAACTCTATATGATCTGGTTTAAGTATGCGCAGACAGCTGTTCAATTCTATAAGAAAGACGGGGCAGAGATCTGGAATACGGAGACATCAGTATCGCCTGCAAGTGGTAGTATCGTTAGCCAATCCAACTGGAATGCGATTGCTAACCCGGCATTGTACCATGCTGATTTAGCCGTTACGGTAGCCGACGCAGAACAGGATGTGTTGAAATACAATGGTAATGACAGCTATGTTGTAGGTTCTACAACCAACATGATTGTCGGTGAACCGATGTTCGTCCAAGTAACTTCATCTTCAACCGTTGCTGCAACGCTGCCTGGTGCTCCGGCTCCATACCGCCGTGCGCTGCAAGAGACTACTGCAAACAACCGGTTCGTAGTCGAATTGACGCTGGCAGGTAAGTTGAACGACCGTATGATTGTTCAAACGGCAGAAGAGAAAGCGGATACGTATGTCATCGGTAAAGACCTCGCTAAGATGAGCGTCAGCGCTTTGAATGCACAGATGTGGATCAACCGCTATGATGCGAAACTCTGTAAGAACACAGTCGCTCTGCAAGGAGAGCAAGTAGAATACTCGTTGAATATCTCTGCTCCGCAAGCAGGAGAATATGTCCTCTCTGCTATGCAGGAACGCGGTAATGCAACGCTCTATCTGACTCGCAACGGCGAAGCTATCTGGAACCTCTCGGAGAGCGACTATGTGCTCCATCTGGAGAATGGTACTACAGCAGAGTATGGTCTTCGTCTCAGCGCGAAAGCTCCGCAAGTGGCTACCGGCATCGATGAAGCAGTTGTGGACGCACAAGGTGAGACAAAGAAGGTGCTGATCAATAATCAGGTCTTCATCATCCGTGGCGAGAAGGTTTATACCATCGATGGTCAAATGGTAAAATAAATGGTACATGATAAAATGGTAAATGGCTTTATGGAAAAGAAAATATATATCGCTCCTCTTATGGAGATTCAGCAAGTTAATTTGACCCAATGCTTATTAGATGGTAGCCCGGTGGAGGATCCACGTCCGATACCACCTATAGGTCCTGCTCCTGCTCGCCGCTCGCCGGTGTTCTAAGAGAGCCGTTAGTTCAAAAATCGCATGTACGAGAAATCGTATGTGCGATTTTTGTCGAATTATTTGCATAATTCAAAAAAAAGCAGTACCTTTGCATCGAATTAATCCCACCATTACGAATCCCGTTATTCCGAAATTTATAACCATGTTGAAAAAAATTCAAATAATCCTATCGTTGCTCTTGTTCGCTGTCTCTGTCTCAGCCCAAGACTCCGCGATGTCCGTTGCCGAGCGGAATTCCGCCCAGGGATTCAATGATACCATCGACCGCCTCGCCCCGGATTTTGTACTGGTATCGCTTTGTGTTGCCGATCCGACAGACCAGTCCCAGGACTATTTGGGCATTACCGGTCATGCCTTTTTGCGTCTTCAGTGCCCTACGTTCGGTTTAGATTATTGCTTTAGTTACGAGAGTGAGAAGATTAAAGGCCAGTTATGGGATTATATCACGGGAAAGCTAAAAATGGGTATGTATGCTGTGCCTACGAATGAATATATTCAGGATTACCGGGTTTGGAATCGCGCTGTGCATGAATACCGCATTAACATACCGGCAGATGCCGAGCAACGTCTTTGGGAGCAGATGGATAATCACATGCTGAAGGAGAATGATATGCAGATGAACTTGGTGAAATTCGGATGTACAAATACGATCCTGCGTTACGTAGAAAAAGCGCTCGCCCCAACGCAAATCAAGTATAACTGGCCGGAGAAATACCTGACGAAATCAGCCATGGAGATAGCAGAGGAGCATGTGGGAAGTTACCCCTGGACGCTCTTGGGATTGAGACTTACAGCGGGGAGAGAGTATGCACAGATGGTATCTCCCAAGCAGAAAGTACTTTTTCCTACGGATTTATTAGAAGTGTGGTCTACTGCAACAATCAACGGTGAACCGATGCTGAGGTATGTGGGCGATTTGGTAGAAGCAGAACCGGTGGTAGTAGAAAAACTTTGGTTCACTCCGCAACTATGCGGATTCTTATTCTTAATCATCATTGCAGGAGGAATAATATGGGCTATTATCCGTAAACGTAAATCCTAAATCTCCAATGTCCAATCTTTATTCCTCATATCCCTTGTTGCCTTTTTCTCGATTGATTTGGGAGCAAATGCAATATATGCCGGATATTTATCGCGATAGAATTTCATTGGTTGTTGATACAGCAATGATTGATATTACGCGCCTAAAAGATTCGGTGGAAATTGCGTTGCGCAATCATCCCGTTTTTTCTACAATAGTTTCAACGCAAGGAGAGCAATCTTATCATCCTTCTGATAATATCTTGAAAGGACAATTTCACTCCATCGAATATTTGATTGAAGGAGAAAAGATTACTATATTATTCGAATTTAATCGAATATTAGGCGATTCCTATAGTTTTAGATTGTTATTTCAAGATATTTTTCGTGCTTATTCAGGTAAGACTCTTTTCGAAGATAAGTATTTGGATTTTCTTTATCGGTATGAGCAGTTAAAGAATACTTCTCAATATAAAAATGACAGACAATGGTACGAGGAAAATTTTGGTCAGGTTAATTATTCTGTCCGTCCCAATGTAGACACCAATCAACCATTAAGTCAGTTTGGAGAAGAGGCTACATTCGTTGACGATTTAACGGATGTTAAGCCGCAAATGCTGCGTATATGTGACCAATACCAACTTTCTACATCTCAATATATATCTCTCTCCGGGATCTTGGCTATAATGGATTATAATGGTACTGATTCGGCTGCACTGACGTGGGCGTATATCGGTCGAGAGACGATGGATGAGATGGCGATTTTTGGATCTTTGCATAGGGATATACCGGTTAAGATAATAAAGAAAGAGAATTCTCAAAAGCAAGATTTGTTAGAACAAATTCAATCACAAATGAAGCATAGTATTGCGCATAGTTTGTATCCCTATACACTTCTTGCTCCTCAAAATGATTTATGGAATTATGCCGTCAATGTGTTGACTTCTATTTCAGATAAAAGGCTGACTCAATATGCGCCTATTCCTGTTCAATTAAGTATAGATAACAATAGGAAAGCGATGTCATTACTTGATATAGATGTTTGCGATGATGGTGATTTAATTATTGTTTACCGCTACTCCGCTACCCATTATAAAGAATCTTCTATCCGCCGCTTTGCATCCCTTGTCCGCAAATACGCCGAATGGCTCCTGGAAGAATAGTTCGTAATCCCGAATCCCCAATCCCGTAATCCCGAAAAAATCAACAATGAACACCCTTGTCGATAATAAAAATCTCTATCGTCTCTTGGAGCTCTCGTTCTCGCAAGCGGCTATCGCCAATCCGCATCGGGAGACGAACCCAATACGGACGGTGAAGGAGTGGTGCGCCTATGTGGAGCGGTTCGCACATCTGATGCCGTGGCAGGGGATGGATATCGGCGAGGATGCTTCCTTCTTCCGCCGTATCGACCAGAATATCGGCTATTTCTATTTTCTTTTGGACCAACCATTGGATGCCCTCCGTGATAAGGGCTATATCTATCCCTCTCTCCAATACGAACCGCGCGTAGCGGCTTGGCTCAAGGCCTATAATACCGCTTGGGGCGAATACCTCAGCGGTCCTAATAGTTGGAACGACTCCTATTATAATATCGCGCGCACGGACGCGCGTTTCGAGCTCGATACCGATCGATACGAGACACCAGCCAACTGGCACAGTTGGAACGACTTCTTCACAAGAAGGTTAAATGCTAAATGGCTAAATAAATGTCAAAATGGTAAATGTCCAAATGGTAAATTGGTTTCTCCTTGCGATGGTGAGATTGCCTTTGCGCCCGTCAAGACGGCGAGTATCGCTAATTGGCTGGATTTGCTCGGCGATAGCCCGTATCGGGATGCGTTTGCCGGCGGCGAGACGACGCATATCGTCCTCGACGTCTTTGACTACCATCGTTTCCATGCGCCGTGCGATGGTACGGTGCTGGAATGTAAGACCATAGAAGGCATCCATGCCGGCGGAGGTGTCATTATCTGGGACGAAGAGCAGGGTAGGTATCGCTATGACCAACTCGGCGTGACCGATTTTCAAATGTTGGAGACCCGTGGTGTCCTCATCTTGGACACTCCTGCTTTCGGCAAAATCGCCCTTGTCGCCGTCGGTGTCCAGCAAGTATCTTCCGTCCGGTGGACTTTCATAAATCATAAATCTGAAATCATAAATCATAAATTAACTCAGGGTACTGAGTTAGGCTGTTTCCTCTTCGGTGGCAGCGACATCGTGCTTTTCTTCGAACCCGGCAAGGCCCCGCATCTCTCCCCAAAATCCGTCAAAGTCGGCGATCCTATAATCGAAAATCGTTAATCCCTAATCGATTTTTCCAAAAAAACTTGCATATTTCAAAAAAAAGCAGTACCTTTGCCAATCGCAAGCTGATTACTGACTACTGACCACTGATTTCTTCATATGAAACGATATGCATTAATAACCGGCGCAAGCCGAGGAATAGGAAGAGCCATCGCCATTGAGTTGGCGAAAGACGGCTGTTCAATCTTGCTCAATTACAAGTCCAATCATGCGGCGGCTCAGGAAGCCAAGCGTCTGATTGAGGAAGCTGGCGGCGAAGCCGAGCTGATGCCCTTCGACGTATCCCAACCCGATGCCATCAATGCCGCTTTGGACGCATGGTTCACCGCCCATCCGGACGACTATATTGACGTGCTGGTCAACAACGCCGGTATTCGTAGAGATGGGCTTTTCGTTTTTATGAGCGAGGCAGACTGGCATGAAGTGATGTCTTCTTCCACGGAAGGATTTTTCTATGTAACACAACGTGTACTTCCTGGGATGTTGTACGCACATAAAGGGCGTATTGTAAATATTGTCTCCATTTCTGGAGTATATGGTATGTCCGGGCAGGCAAACTATAGTGCAGCCAAAGCGGCTATAATAGGTGCGACCAAAGCGCTTGGTAAAGAGATGGCACCGCGTAATATCACGGTTAACGCAGTTGCTCCTGGCTATATAGCTACGGATATGACAGCCGATTTGGATGAAGCGGAATTGAAGAAAACGATTCCTGCAGGACGCTTGGGCACACCGGAAGAAGTTGCTCATCTGGTGTCTTTCCTTTGTTCAGATGAGGCATCGTATATCACAGGTCAAGTAATCAGTATAGCCGGAGGAATAGGATGAGACGAGTAGTAGTCACAGGAATGGGTATCTGGTCCTGTATCGGTAAGAACCAATCGGAAGTATGCGCGTCTCTGCGTGCAGGGCGTAGTGGTATTGGTTATGACCCGGTGCGCAAAGAGTACGGCTACCATTGCCCCCTTACCGGTATTGTAGAAACACCGGACTTGAAACCCCTACTGCCGCGCCGTATGCGCGTAGGGATGTCCCAAGAGGCGATGTATGCCTATATGGCATCCCGAGAAGCATTCGAACAAGCCCAAATAGACGAGCAATATCTCTTGAATAACGAAGTGGGGATTCTGTTCGGAAATGATACTACCACAATGCCTACCATTGAGATTCACGAGAAGATGCTTGCTTATCATGATAGTGCACTATTAGGGAGTGGCTATATTTTTCAGGCGATGAACTCAACGGTTAATATGAACTTGTCTTCCATCTTCCATCTGCGAGGAATTAACTTCTCCGTAAGTGCGGCATGCGCCAGCGGGAGTCATGCTATCGGATTGGCATCCATGTTTATTCGTCAGGGATTGCAAGACATGGTGTTGGTGGGCGGAGCGCAAGAGGTGAATTATTATGTCATGTCTGCTTTTGATGCGCTCGGAGCCTTTTCCTCTCGATTGGCTGAACCCACTAAAGCCAGCCGTCCGTTTGATGCGGATAGAGACGGTTTGGTCCCCAGCGGTGGTGCGGCGGCATTGGTATTGGAGGATTATGATCATGCTATCGCACGCGGTGCAACTATACTGGCAGAAGTATGCGGATATGGATTCTCAAGTAATGGAGGAGGTATATCTCAACCCAGTAGTGAAGGGTCATTTATCGCTATGCGGCGTGCATTAGAAGATGCGAGGATGAGAGCTGCGGATATAGATTATGTCAATGCGCACGCCACCTCTACCAAACAAGGGGATGAGGAAGAAGCAAAAGCGCTTACGCGTTTGTTCGGGAATTCCAGGACGTGGATTAGTAGCACCAAATCGATGACAGGCCATGAATGTTGGATGGCAGGGGCGAGCGAAGCGGTGTATTCGATACTGATGATGCAGAATGATTTTGTGGCGCCTAATATCAATCTGGAGCATATTGATCTATGTGCAGCGTCATTACGCCTTGCCAAACAAACGATTGAGACTCCTGTCCGTACGGTATTAAGCAATAGTTTCGGCTTCGGAGGAACGAATAGTGCCATTATTTTGCAACGATCATAACGCATGAGTGAACATCGCGACATATTAACTTATATCCCACAACGGCCTCCGTTCGTATTTATTGATACGATTGAGGAACTGAGCGAAAATGAGGCGCATACGCGTTATACCATTCCTGAGGCTTGTCCTTTACTTTCCGATGGAATCATGTCGTTGGCGGGACTGATGGAAAATGCAGCGCAGACATGCTCCGTGATTGCAGGGAACAAAATTGCATATCTTGGAGCGGTCAAGCAAATGGATGTGTCGCGTTTCCCGACGATAGGGGAGACATTGTACACGGAAGCAGTTATAGTTCAGCAGATGCTGAATATTTCGCTCATCGAATGCACGACCCGCGTTCAAGACGAAACGATAGCGATCACCACGCTTAAAATAGCTACAATGGGTAACCATGCTGCGAAGTAGTTTTTACGACATAGTGCAAAGCAAACAAGATGGGTACGTGATTCGTTTCAATGCGTCACATCCTATCTTCTCCGGACATTTCCCGGAGCGACCGGTTGTGCCTGGAGTTTGTATTGTGCAAATCGCCGAAGAACTTGCTGTTCGAACATTTGGACATCCGATTAGGTTTATGGCTATTCATAATTTGAAATTTCGACAACCGATTACTCCGGATCAATATGTAACAATCAGCATTGTTAAAGTTGAAGAATCAATATGTAATGTGCAATGCATCCTACCTGCATATGATGCAACTGAGGGGGCAACATTGATTGTTTCATTCAATGCTCAGTTCGCAATGCTTTAGTTCATTTATTTTTGTTAAACATTAAACTTTACAAAATATGACAAAACAAGAAATTATTGAAAAAACCAATGCTTTTCTCGTAGAAGAATATGAGAAGGATTCGACATTACTCAAATCGGATGCACGTCTGCGTGAAGATCTGGATTTGAGCAGTCTTGATTATATGGATTTAATGGTGACCATCAAGCGAGTCTTTGATATCATGCCTGCTCCGGCAGAGTTGAACCTTGTGGTAACGCTTGGCGATTTCTACGACTTCATTGAGAAAAAACTGAACGAAACGAAGCAAACGAATGTGTAATCCGAACCAATATACGGCATGTGTTATCGGTGGCGGTATCAGTGGCTTGTTCACAGGAGCCTTGCTTGCGAAGAATGGTTATAAAGTGACCATCCTTGAGAAAAACCATATCATTGGTGGTGGCTTGCAGTCTTTCCGCCGCGGAGATGCGCTATTTAACTCTGGTGTACAAGCCCTGGTTGGCTATAACGAAAATCAAATTGTAAAACAAACGATTCGCTATCTGGATAATCTTCCCTTACATTTGATGCCAACATCTGCTACTGCCCAAGAGATGATATGGGTGGATAAAAAACACCAATATTGTATGCCTAGAGGAAAGAGCGCATATTTAGAATATCTTGTATCACAATTTCCACAAGAAACAGAGGGAATACATCAATTATTAGATGCTATATATGAGATAGGATATTCTTATGATTATATCTGGTTAAAGAAGATTCAAATTCATCCAGAAATTATTAAATATTCAAATCTATCTGCCGATGTATTAATCAGACAATATATCAAAGACGAAATGTTAATAAAACTCTTAGAATATATTGGTGTAAATGTGGGGGGGGGATTAAAGACGATGTCGGCATTGGAGTTTAGTATGTTGTTGATGTTATATATTGAGGGTAGTTATAGGTACCAAGGAGGAGCAGTGCTGTGCGCCAACGAATTGGTTAACTATATAAGCAAACATGGCGGAAAGATTATTAATAATTGCGAAGTAAAGAAGATTAGTGTGGCAGATAGGCACATAAAATATGTTGCAACCCAAAATGACAAAAAATATATAGCAGACGTATTTGTACATTCAGCATCTCCTCGTCTCTTATTACAATATACGCAAGGCGAGATATTTCGAAAATCAACTAAATTAAGAATTGAAAACCAGATTAGCAGATTTTCCGGTTTTGCAATATATCTGGAGTTAAAGGAAGAAACATTCCCATTTATAAATAGTATAGTTTTTGTCCACAAAGAATTTAATAATGAATATTTGCCAGATTATATCTATATCTTAACACCACCTTCTTTAAATCAAGGCAAGTGGGCAAAAACGATGGAAATCCTTGTTCCGGCACCTTTCTCTAATTTTAAAAAATGGGAACAAACAAAAGTAGAAAATAGAGGCGCAGAATACAATATAATGAAGGAGGCATATGCGGAGGAGATTATTAATTATGTATCCGAGTTTTATCCTGCGCTCAAAAATGCCATTAAACATAAATATACAGCTACCGGTTTAACGGTGCGTGACTACTTTGGGAATCCAGATGGTGCAATATATGGACAACAGGGCTTATACATCCCTGTTAAGACGAAAATTGATAACTTGTTTATGACGGGACAGGCCGTACAAAATCAAGGAGTCTGCGGGGCTGTTGTCTCTTCTGTTCTAACAGCAGAAACAATCCTCCAAAAAAGTTTAATCGACGAAATTGCAAAAGCATAGTGCGCCCGAACCGAGAAACAAACAATAAAGCGCTATCTCTATTCGTAATCCCGTCATCCCGAAAAAATCTGAAAACAGAATGCTGATAACTGATAACTTTTTCTCCGGTGAGCGCCCGTTATACGCCTCCCGCGATCTTCAACTCTCCCGCATCACCATCGGCGAAGGTGAGTCGGGACTCAAAGAGTCTCGCCATATCCTCGCTGAAAACTGTCGATTCGAGGGCATGTACGTCATCTGGGAGTGCGAGGACGTCACCTGCCGCAACTGCTATTTCGCACCGTCTGACCGCGCGCCGATGTGGTACTGCCGCGATCTGAGGCTCTTTGACTGCCTCATCGATGCACCCAAAGTCTTTCGTGAGATAGACCGCCTGACCCTGGAGCGAATCAAGATAACCGATGGTGCGGAAGCTTTCTGGTACTGCCGTACCGGCGAGATCTCCGACCTCCATATCGAGCAGGCTACTTACGCCTTTATGCATTCCCGCGATCTGACTCTTAGGAATCTGAACCTCGTCGGCAAATACACCTTCCAGTACGCCCGTAACCTCGAGATCCACAACGCTATCCTCGATACCAAAGACGCTTTCTGGAACAGCGAGAACTGCACTATCTACGACTCCGAAATCAAAGGAGAATACCTCGGTTGGTACTCCAAGAACCTCCGTCTCGTCCGCTGCCGCATCGCCGGTACGCAACCGCTTTGTTATGCCGAGAACCTCTTCTTGGAGGAATGCTCTTTTGCTCCGGATGCCGACCGCGCCTTTGAGAAATCCTCCGTCCGCGCAACCATTCTTGGTGACATCACCTCCATCGTCGATCCCCTCCCCGGCTCGCTAATCGAAAATCGCTAATCCCTAAAAATCGCTTCCCCGGAGGCGATTTTTTTTGTACCTATTCATCCAATTTTGATAAAATCGAAAAAAGCGACAGCATTTTCATAGCTTTTTGTAACTCGCTGACTATCAATGTCGTAGGTGGTGTTTAATTGTCGCGAGTTTTGAAGGCACTCGTAAAATGAAAAACCTGCATTTACGAGTATAGCTCACTATTTTTCTCCTATATATAGAGGGACTCGGATTATCGAGAGATTGAATTACCAGAGCCCCATATTATTAACCCTTTTAAACCTTTTATTATTATGAACGAAAATCAAAACCTAAACCCGGAGGAGCAGGCAAACCTCCACATCGTGTCGAACATGGATGTCGCCAACCTGCCGCCGTTCCTGCAATCCGTTCTCTCGCTCGCGCAAACACCCGCCGAGAAAGACATGTTGCTCATGGCTACTCTGACCGCTTGCGGAGCTGTCATGCCGAACCTCTACTGCCGCTACGGCATCGCCGCCAAGCGCTATTACCCGTCCCTCCAGCTCTTCATCGTTGGTTCGGCGGCGTGCGGAAAGGGTATCGCCAACCTCGCCCTCGAACTGGTCAAACCCATCCATGAGGCTACTCCTCTTATTATCGCGGGCGACGCGACTTATCCGGCTTTCTACCAGACCTTCGCGCGTCAGCACGGCCGCGGCTATATCCATGAGTCCGAAGGCTCTGTCATTACCGACATCTGGCGCTCCTCTACTGCGAATTACAACACCGCTCTTCGCAAGGCAGCCGAGCATGAACCCATTTCACGTGCCCGTTGCCGCGAAGCGTCGGTCATCGAGAATCCTCAGCTCTCGATGGTGCTCACGGGTACCTTCAGCCAGTATCGCGCACTCGTGCCTTCGGTTGAGAACGGATATTTCTCGCGTCTCCTGACCCTCATCGTGGAGGATGTACAGCCCTTCTCCGAGCGCTATGTGCAGCCTTCGGACCCTTCCGGAGAGACCATCCACACCTGCGCAGAGCAGCTCTACCATCTCTATGGGCGCTTGCTCGCTTCCAAGCCCCGTGAGTTCGCCCTCACGCACGACCAACGCGACCGTCTCGGCCTCCACCTCAAGACCGCGTACCCCACGCTCGTCCGTCTCCTCGGTCTGGATTTCCACTCCGTCATCCTGCGTATGGCCGTCCATATCGAGCGTATCGCGATGATCCTCACGGCATTAAGAGGTATGTCCGTTTCTCCCTCTCCGTCTATTAGCCCGGAATTGTATTCCGGTTCCTCTTCATTGAGTTCTCGGGACTTTAGTTCCGAGCCCCTCCTCTGCTCCGATATCGACTACGCTACCGCCGAGCTTATCGGTAACAAACTCATCCTCCACATGGCGCAGGCGTACCAGCTCATCCAAGGCTCCAAACCCATCGAAACCCCTTCCGTCAAACCCCTTGACCAGAAGCAGATCCTCCTCTCCCTCCTTCCCGATGAGTTTGGACATGCTATCCTCGTTAAGGAAGCAGCGGCGCAGGGAATCCCTCCCCGTACCGCCGAAAGATGGAATGAAAATTGGCAGCAACAAGGCATTGTTTATCGGGTAAAGCATGACTGTTATAAAAAAATCGCATGACGATATTGGCGAAGTTGGCGATATCGCCAATATCGCCAACTTCGCCAGTGCAAATTTTTACAGCGTCTGTTGTCCGGCATATCATGCCGCTTCCGACTTTGTTTTTGGCATCGGAATTCTATTCCGACATCTCCATCCTTGTTTCTCGCGTCTATGCATCGTGCATTTATGCACGGTCTGCATCGCTCGAATCGTTAGTGATTCCTTGGAGATTCCTTGGTGGTTCGTTAGTGGTTACGCTACCCAAAGCCTACCCAAACCGTACCTAACCTTTATTTATTGTTTAACTTTTTAAAAAATCTTATTGTGGCTATTTTTGAAACCTCTGCCGGGATCGAAGGTATCACCGGCAAACTGAACAAAAGACAATCCCTGACCTCGCGTCAGAAACATTTTCATTACCCGGACGGTCGCATCTTCGGTTGCGGTCCGAAGGAAGTCTATGAACAACAGCAACGCGACTTCAAGCGCAATCCCCGCACGCCCGCCGAAGAGGCGCAGCACCAGCGATGGACAGCGGCTTGCCGCGAAGCCGCACTCATCACCAAGAACCCGAACCACCCCCGCTATGCGGAGATGGTCTCCCGCCACGCCTCGCAGCTGGACGGCCAGCCGGATCCCGTGCTCGGCAAGAAGCGCATCTGCCAGTTCTCCAACTTCGTCCGCGCCGTCCTGATCCACGAATCGTAAGTTAAGCATACACAAGTCTTTTGTCATAAAAATTCAAATAAATTCGATTTTTACGCCAAAATCCTTGCGTATGTCAAACTTTTGTTGTACCTTTGCACCGGATTTTAAAATATCATAAAATATAGCAGAGTTATTATACTACTTTATTATAAGATAGATTACGAATATGTCAAAGAGTACACTTGGAAATAATTTACCGCGCAGAGCGGAGCGCAACTTACAGATAGTAGGTGAGCAAATCCGCCTGGCGCGTTTGCGCCGGGATCTGAGTATCGCGCAGATAGCGGAGCGGGCGAGTTGCAGCGAGTTGACTGTCATGCGCGTGGAGAAAGGAACCCCGACGGTAGCTATCGGTATATACCTGCGTATCCTGTTCGCGCTTGGGCTGGATGAGAGTATCTTGTTCCTTGCCAAAGATGACGAGATGGGACGCACGTTGCAGGATCTGGATTTGAAACATCGCCAAAGAGCATCTAAGAAATGAAGCACATACAAATCAATATGGACGCCAAAGGGCTCTCTCCGGCAAGGCCGGTAGGTACGCTTGGCTATGATACGATACGCGGCAATGCAGCGTACCAATGGGAGTACGATGCACAATGGCTGCATGATTACCGCCAGGTTCGGCTTAGCGGTGATTTGCAGAACGCAGGCGGATCGCAATATGGGACGGGACGTTTGTTTGGTTTGCTGCAGGATGCCATGCCGGATAGATGGGGTAGGAGGTTGATTGATAAGCGCGAGCGACTATTGGCATCGCAAGAAGGACGACCTGTTCGGCATCTGACGGATGTCGATTACCTCACGCAGATCGATGACACAACCCGTATGGGCGCTTTACGCTTACGCGAAGGCGGGCAATTATTAGGAACGCGCTTCGCGAATACCCCGGTGCCGCCTCTGGCGCATCTCCGTGAGTTCGTGGATATGGCGCAGGAGTATGAACGGCAGGAAGAGAAAGGCGGTACGGTGCGTGAGGAATGGTTGCTGAACTTATACAAGCAAGGTTCTTCTCTGGGAGGAGCTCGTCCGAAAGCGAACGTGCGAGATATAGATGGTTCTTTATGGATAGCTAAGATACCCTCTGTCAACGACGATTATGATGTAGCATTATGGGAGTTTTGGGCGCATCAGATGGCGAGTATTGCAGGCATCGAAGTGCCTCAGATGCGGTTGTTGACGCTACCGGGGCAGAAATATCACACCCTGTTATCTAAGCGATTTGACAGAGATGGCGAGCAACGCGTTCATTTCGCGTCCGCGATGACGCTCTGCGGACTGCAAGACGGAGCAGATGCTACGACCGGGAATGGTTATTTGGACATTGTCGATGTGATTGTCGGGAATGCAGGATTTGTAGATCCGCAGGAGGCTTTGGAGCAGCTATACAGGCGTGTGGCATTCTCTATATGTATTCATAACCACGATGATCATTTTCGTAACCACGGCTTCTTGCTAACGGAGAAGGGGTGGGTATGGTCTCCTGCTTATGACCTTAATCCGTCCGATTTCGATACGCAAAGTTTGCTTATCTCGCGCGATAGTAATGAGTCTTCTTTAGAGGTGTTGTTAGCCTCCGCAGGAGACTACATGCTGAGTTCTGCCCAAGCCGAGAGGATTATTGGCGAGGTACGTGCCGCGATGACCAATGCCCGCCCGGTAGCCCGCCGTTGCGGCATCTCCGATAGCGAAATGGAGCGCTTTTTTCACCTCTAAACCCTAAACTTTCAACTCTAAACTGAAAATTCGTGGAATTTTCTTGCATAATTCAAAAGTTTGAGTACCTTCGAGGGCACCGACACGGCAACAATGCCGTCCCACCTCGAAAGTACAGTCGCACCTTTGTGCTCATACACAAGTCTTTTGTCATAAAAATTCAAATAAATTCGATTTTTACGCCAAAATCCTTGCGTATGTCAAACTTTTGTTGTACCTTTGCACCGTGAAAAGTGCATAATATACAAAATCATGCACCTTGCAGGGTGCAAAAACAATCAATTTTACTATGATAAATGGAGATTTATTACAGTACATGCAGGAGCAGTTAGCCTTGACATCTTTGGATTTCAAGCGGTATTTGTACGGACAGATGGATTGGAACAAACGCTTGCAATGCCTGACCGGCGGACGAGGGGTGGGTAAAAGCACAATGGTAAAACAGCATATAATCGAAACCCCGGAAGAGCATAGTCTCTACGTCTCTGCTGATCATAGTTACTTCACGCTTCATACATTGATTGAACTGGCGGACGAGTTTGTGAAAGAGGGTGGAGACCATCTGTATATCGATGAGATCCATAAATACGATGGTTGGAGTAGAGAGATTAAGCAGATATACGATACCCATCCGGCTCTGAAGGTGTTTATCACCGGTTCGTCTATCTTGGACCTTTTAGACGGAGAGGCGGACTTGAGCAGGCGTGTGATTATGCGGCATCTGCATGGTATGTCGTTCCGTGAGTATTTGAAGTTTGTGCATCATATCGATGTGCCGGTATATAGTTTAGAGGACGTACTATCCGGGAAGGCGCAACCCAAAGAGTTGCCTCATCCCTTACCGTTGTTTCGACAATACTTGCGAGACGGATACTATCCTTTTGCTTTGGAAGGTGATTTTCAAGAGCGTTTGCAGAATGTGATACGCCAGACTATGGAGTCGGATATCCCGCATTACGCGAAGATGAGCCCGGCTACGGGACGAAAATTACGCCAGATGCTATCCATTGTAGCCCAAAATGCACCATACAAACCGGAAGCACAATCTCTGGCAAACGAACTGCACATCAGTCGTAATGACGTACCCGGTTACTTGCTGTTTATGGAGAAAGCAGAGATGATAGGTCAGTTACGTGACGACACCGGAGGTATGCGCGGACTTGGCAAAGTGGAGAAAGTGTATCTTAATAACACGAATATCCAATACGCTTTAGCGGGTGAAAACGCAGAGATCGGCAATGTGCGCGAGACCTTCTTCTACAACCAACTGCGCGTAACTCAGGAGGTGATATCGTCCCGCGTGAGCGACTTTTGCGTAGGAGACTACACCTTTGAGGTGGGAGGAAAAAAGAAAGGGAAGAAACAAATATCCGAAGTGCCAAACGGTTATGTGGTGCGTGACGAGATTGAATACGCTACTAACCAGATTATTCCGCTATGGGCATTCGGCTTGATGTACTAACCCCTCACCCCGTAACGAAAAAACCGAGACGTAAAATACTATATGAATAAAATCTTTACGGAAGTGTTCTAAAAAACGATCCAAAAGAGATAGGATTGTGTGTTGAATATCGCTCGTTCTATATCTTAGAATGGGCGATATTTTTCGTATATATACCATATTATTATGTAAAAATACAATATAATGTTATGCGTGAGTTTATTATAGTGACGTTTTGATACGCATACCTTACAATTTGTAGATTTTTGCACTTTTTTTCTTGTTTTTCTTTCGTATGTCAAAAAAAAACAGTACCTTTGCAGCGCTTTAACCGCGCTGCTACGCTCTCGTGTGCGTAAGCGGTATAAAAATGAAAAAATTTAAAGGTACAAAAGATATGACAACAAAATTATTTAAATCAATGAATTTAATTCGTCGCGGGAGCGGGGCAGGCCTAAACCTCTTCCGCTATGCGGCGATGGTAATTATGCTACTGATGCTCGGCGTTGGCAATGCGTGGGCAAGTAGTAGCAAGACGTACTATTCCACGATGAACGTGGCTGTTGCCTCAGGGCAGACTGGATATGGAACCGTGTATGTTACGTCGTCGGGTAAAACGTCTGATACGAAAAATTCTGATTCGTCGAGTTCGTCCGTTTCGCATTCTTACAACATTTATGCGACAGCGAATGCGGGATACAAGTTTACCTCTTGGTCGGGTAGCGGTATTACCTTTGGAAGTACAACGACGGCCAATACTACGGGTTCTATTTCAACTTCGTCCACATCGTCTCCTGGTACATCAAAAACCGCAACGGCATCTTTTGAGGTAGTCAAGGTAACAGCGGCTCCGGCGGATGTGACTATCAATGCAACGGATCCTTCTGCCACCTATCCGGAAGCGGCAGGTGTGGTTGTCGGTTTTACAACATCCTCGTCTAATGCGAATGGTGACTTTATGACAGGCGGCAGCGGAGATAGCAGATGGACTATTTCTGCTTGGCCGACGCATGCCAGTGCGACAAGTACGACATTTAACTACAAATTCGTTGGTAATGGTTCGTACGGCACCAATAACCGTACGTTCACCAAGACGGTTACGCTCAAAGGCTTGAATGATGCAACGGTTAAGACTTGTACATTGACGGCGAAATATCCGAATCCAAGGGTTATTGAGTGTAATGCAGAGGCGACCGACCTTACGATTTATCCTACATTCGCCGCGGCGGATGCGACGCAGGCTGCGGTGGAGAAGACGGCTGTATTTGATGTGGTGTATGCGGATAATGGGAATAACTTTACGGCATCGTTCAGCGGAGCAAACGGAGGTGGTACGTGGACGGTTACGAATATTAGCGTAGATCAGTCGAATCAGAAAGCAACTGTCACCTATACTTTTAGCGGTAATAAAGCGGTTGGTACCCATACTGCTGTTTTGACGTTGACAGCCAATGACTGCAAAGGTTGGGATGATACCAGCGCGGCAGGCGGCGCATCGGCTACGGTTACTCTGACGGCAGAGAACACGCAAGAGGCAACTAACGATGCGAGTGTAACAACCACAGCGAATGTAACGACGGAATATGCTACGTTTACTGAAGCGCTTGCAGCCGCTAACGCCACTTCCGGCGCAACGCTGACGCTCTTGCGTAATGTAGATTTGGGTACCATTACGGCAACCAAAACAATTAACAAGGCAATGACTATCGACTTGAATGGTAAGGAACTCCGTGCAGCTGTTAATAAGTCGGAAGTGCCGATGTTGACATTTAGTGCATCGGTGACGGTTAAAGACTCTAAAACCGGAGGTAAGATTATCAACGAGCATGCGCTTAATGGTCAATTGCGTACGATTACCGTCGCCGGTGGAACATTCACGTTGGAAAGCGGAACGATTGCAGTTCATAACACCGGTCAGTATGCCGGTGCGGCAAATTCCACCCTTGGGGTTGCCAAATATGCGTCTTGTGCATGCCGTGTGCTTCATCAAAATGCTGGAACGACTGTTAATATCACTGGCAGTGGTAAGTTGGATGCCAAAGGAACCCGTTCGGTATATGGCATCGTGCAGGGAAGTAGTGCGGCAACGAATAAAGCCGGTACCACCGTGCTGAATGTTACCGGAGGTGAGATAGCAGTGGAGGCTCCGTATAATGCATTAGGTATCTATGCATACGGCAAAGTCAATATGAGTGCCGGTGTGATTAATACCCATATAAATACCGATATGGTTGATGCGCAATATGCTGCCGATAATGCTAATAATACAAGCAACGGCTACGGTTATGGTATTTTAATGAAAGTATCAGTTAGTGCAACAGCTTCCAGTTGCTATTACGGTACGCTCAATATGACCGGCGGTACGATTAATGTAATCAGCGACCGCACGAAAGCAGCCTCTCTGTATAACTATGGTATTTATCTTGAAGCTGCTGCCACCGGTGTAGGCGCAGGCAAAACGGCAACGGATGGTACGCTGTCGCAAAAAGCAAGTGCTAAAGCCAGCATTGAAAATGCTAACATCACCGTACACTCCAATACATATTACAGTTATGGTATTATCGTCTATGGTAGTTATAACTCGTACGATAATGAATATTTCACTGTTCCGATTAAGAATTGTACCATTGATGTACAAGCATACACTTATACGTACGGTGTCGCTGCTAGATGTGCTATCAATAGTACTTACGGTGGAAAATATTGGGGTGATGTAGAATTAACCGGTAATACCCTTACCGCTGAGAGTGTAACGGGTTCTACAGCTTACGGTGTTTTTGTAGAGGCTACTTCTGCCCACATTTTCAAAGATGCGAATACTACTACTGCTCCCATCTATTACGGTGAGTATGCGACAGCTGCGAAAGCGGTTATCAACAGCGGAACTTATACAGCCAAGACGAAGACATCCAGTGCATACGCTGTTTGTTCCTCGACTCGCGCAAAGACGATATATGATCCGGAAACGCAGGTGCAAACTAACCGCAAACCGAGTGGTGCGGCAGAGGCATATCCGATTATAATTATTCATGGCGGTACCTTCCGCGGCGAAACGACCACATCCACATCTCGTGCAGTGTCCAGCGGCGGATACACCACGATTGACGGTGGTACGTTCGAGGCATTCTCTACAACTACTACCGCGTACGGATTATATGCAGTTAGTGGAAAACTGACTGCAAGCGGTGTAACTATTTCTGCGAATGCGACCCAATATGCGTATGGTGCATTGGCAGATTGTGCAGTTCCTTCCGGTAATACAGCGCAAACCGGTTTTGCGTATGCAGCTGAGATGGAGTTGAATAACTGCGACATTACAGCTACGACGCGTACCAGCACAGAAGCTCGCGGTGTGTCTGTGAATGCAACAAGCAAAACACATAACTGGACGCAGTTCAAAGCAGATAGTACTTCTAACAAATGGGCAACTACGACCTACAATGCTTACAAGAGTGTCTTCCCATGTACAGTTGCAGGGCACGATAGCGTAGGTGTCTCCATCGCAGCAAAAGCAACCATCAACGGTTGTGATATCAAGGCTACGGCAGGAACGACCACAGCGTACGGAGTTTATTTGACGGGTACTTCTGTTCCTAATTCAAAGGACACCTGTGCATCGCCTACCGTAAATATTAAGAATACCAAGTTTACCGTCAAAACCAATGGAACGACGACGGCAGTAGGTGTTTATGCCGGTGGTCCGACCACGATTGACGGCTGTGACTTTACGGTACAGCCGAAGACAACTACGGCAAAAGGTGTGCATGCATACGATAAGAAGACAACAATTACCAATACGAAATTTAATGTAACCGCCACATCCGAAGCCCGTCTTTTCTATGCAGAAGCTGCTATAGGTTCTACGACAGGCACGGACTATCACGGTGAGTTTGAATTAGGTGAAGGCAATGAGTGTGTTGCAACTGCTACAGGAGGTAATACAGCGCATATCCTGACGTTACTTGCTACGAAGAGAAATATAGCAAGTGGTACATTTGCAGGAGACTACGCGAACGCAACGTCTGCGTTGGTAACAGGTGGCTCGTATAAGGCTACTGCTACAGGAACGACATGTTATGCAGTCAATCTCTCTGCAGAACAAGTGCAGAATGCTGTGAAAGCGGCTCCGTCTTGTACGATAGAAGGCGGTAAGTTCTGGGCATTGGCAAGTGGCGGTACAACGGGTATCTGTACCACCAATGGTGTCGCTGGAAATATCCTGTTCAAGGGTGGTGTCTACAATGTGAATACGACGCTTTCGAAGCATATTCCCGAAGGTTACGAAGAAGTGCCTCTTGCAAGCGACAGACCTGAATATACAGAAGGCTATCGCTATGAGGTGGACAAAGCCGGTATGCACGGTATCGATGTATGCCAGATTGGTTCGACCAAATATAAATCGCTGGAAGAAGCATTGCAGGTAGTTACTTCCGGTCAGGTAATCTACATGATTGCCAACTACACGATGGCAAGCCCTGGTGACTATGTACTTCCGGCTAATACCACCTTACTGATCCCTTATAAAACAGGTTCCGGTAAGGGTGCTACAACAGCTATTGGTAATTCTGCCTCTACAACTACATCGGCAACTACTCCTTCTTTATTCCGTAAACTAACTTTTGGTAATGGAGTTAATCTGATTTGTTACGGAACAATCGAAACGAGTGCACAGCAGAAAGCCAACGGTCAGTACAGCGCATGTGTAGGTATGCCTTCCGGCGCGTATGGACAAATACAGATGGATGAAGGTTCTCATATCAGCATGGAGAGTGGTTCCCGTTTGAACTGCTGGGGATATATTACCGGTAAAGGAACCATCAATGTAAAGAACAATGCGACCGTATTGGAAGGTTTCCAATTGGGCGACTGGTGTGGTGGTACCAATGCTACTACGTTAACGGGTAGTTCCAATAAGGGCAAAGCATTCCCGATCACCCATTATTTCTACCAAAGCATCGAATGTCCGATTACCTATCGGCCAGGTGCAAAAGCATTAGGTTCAACGCATGTAAATATGTCCTATGTAGGTGTAAAGGGTCAAGACGCTGTACCATTGGTTGGTACTTCCGACGCTATGTTTATCATGGATAATGTGAATGCCAGCGAAGATACATGGGTAATGAAAGACTACGATGAGGAAACCGACTATTGCTATTGGACCATTAATAGTGGTGCTTCTATCGGAAATCTTATTGTCGAAATTCCAAGTGCTATGACTGTAAACTCGGCTGATTATGTGTTGCCGATTTGCTCGAACATGGCAGTGGTACTCAATTACGGGGAAGGTTCCATTGGACAGCATGCTGTCTTCACACCGGGATCGAAACTGATCATTAACAAAGAAGGCACGCTTGTACTGAGTGGTGTGAACGTAAGTATGCTGGATCTTTCGGAATATACCGGAGCTACGATTTATCGTGCGACTTATTCTCCGACTTGGGGTACGACCAATCCTCGCAGCACAAGCGTGGTGGATGCAGAAGTGTTTGTGCATGGTAAAGTAGATTTGAGAGGCAATGGCGGTTTATATACTTCAGCGAGTGGAGCCAATATCCATTCAACGAATGCAGATGCCGGTCAAGTGTTATATACCACGGCTGCACAAGGCGATAAGACGACATACTATTTGAAAAATGCCGCAACATCTGCTACTGCCGTTACGGTGAATGCTGCAAAATTGCGTAATGAAGATAATACCTATTCATCCACGGCAAGTACTTCTGCAGGCGATGTGTGGGTTTACGTGAATGGCAAATGGACTAAAAAGACGAAAGAAGGTTGCTTCAGTGTGGAGACAACAGATAAAAAGCACTATTATATACAGCCTTCTGATATCGTAGAAGTAAACTATCCGGCAGAAAGCAACAATACTTATACTTCTGTAACAGGAGGTCGCGTGTTCGTATGGGATGAGGATTGCTACTGGTGGGAGGTAGAAACAGAGCCGACAGCTGAAGGTTATTATAAGGCTATTACTCCAGACCACAACGGCAAATACAATTACTATTACTATGATAGTTCTGCCAATTGCTGGAAGATCAAGACAATAACCGTTACTTGGAATATCAATGGATCGAATACCAATTATTCCGTAGGTTACGGTACAAAACCTGAGTGGTTAGGTGCTACACCGACCAAGAGTTCTTCGTCCTCCGATTATGTATGGAGATGGGATGGTTGGACACAAGGTAGTAGTACGGAAGTTATTGATAACAAAGAACTTCCGATTGTGACAGAGAATACGACCTTCACAGCGCACTTCTACGAGAAGTACTATGAGTACAACGTTACGTTTAAGAACTCGGATGGTACTATCCTTGATTCGCGTAACTGGAGAGCGGGCACAACTCCATCATACGAAGGCACGCCGACCAAGAATCCTACGGTTGATTATACATATGAGTTCAACGGTTCATGGTCGCCGGCGATTACAACGGTAACCGGTTCGGCTACTTATGTGGCGCAGTACGATGCTACCCCGCGCGAGTACACGATCACGTTCCTTAATTATGATATGTCTGTATTGGGAACGGCAGAAGTGGTATATAACGGCACGCCGTCGAATGCGACCTATCTGGCTGCGGTGGCTCCGTTGACGGAGGATCCGTATAAGCCGGACAATAGCGCGTTCTCGTTCGAGTTCGCAGGATGGAGACTCCAAGGCGCAAGCAGTAACGGCTTTGCACAAGTGAAGGGCAATCAGTCCTATATCGCACAATACACCCAGACGTCTAAGACATACCGTGTCTCGTTTATGGACGATGATGGTAAAACAGAGTTGCATTATTTGTTACTCGAAGTCGGTCAAACACCGTCTTATACTTGGCCTAACCCGAGCAAATCATCAACTGCCGAGTGGACCTATACGTTCACGGGTTGGACTCCGGCTACTTTCGCCGTAGTGGAAGGTCCGCAGACATACGTCGCTAATTACAGCTCAACCAAACGCAAATATAAAATCACTTGGTTGAATGACGATAATAGTCAGATTGACCAGACAGAAGTTGAGTATGGCGTTGTTCCGACGC
>DGTR01000009.1:50393-73295 GCA_002394395.1 Bacteroidales bacterium UBA4331
GTAACAGGTGTTGCGACCTACAAGGCTACATTCAGCAGTAGCAAGAACAGCTATGAGATTACATGGCTGAATGATGACAANNCAGTAACAGGTGTTGCGACCTACAAAGCGCAGTTTAGCAGCACGCCGCGCACATACACTGTAACGCTGAATACCAATGAAGGAACTATCAATGCGAGTGACGTGACCGGCTACACCTATGGTACGGGCGCTACCTTGCCGACCGATGTAACGCGAGAGGGTTATACCTTTGGCGGTTGGTTTGATAATAGTGGATTGACCGGTGACGCCATTATTTCTATCTCCAATACAACAACCGGCGATAAGACTTATTGGGCGAAGTGGACAATGAGTGAATATCATATAACTTGGCTGAATTGGGATGGATCTCAGTTAAAAGAACCGTCCATAATAACAACTATTCAGCATGGTGGAACGCCGGGATATTCTCTTGTGGGCAATCCTGCACCTACTCGCGAAGCTTCCGATGGGAAGACCTATGAGTGGGATGGATGGACGACCGGAGTAAATGGGGCAGGCTCGTTCTATAGTATAGATAATTTACCGGATGCTACCGGTGATGCAACTTACTATGCGCATTTCCGAATTACGGCTATTGAAGTGGCATCCGATGTTAATATTTCTATTGAAGAAGATGCCGAAGTCACGACCACTACCGTAAAAGTGTCCGGAAAATTAGACATCGCAGAGAATGCAGAGCTGACAACAGATGACCTCATTTTGGAGGCTACGCCTTCTACTTCCGGTGAGATAAAGGGAGCAGGACATGTGAGAGCAAAGGGTCATGTGTATTTTGATCTCACGCCGGATGGTGTTAGCGGTTCCAATAATCGTAAGTGGTACGCTTTTGCAGTGCCTTGGGAGGTAGATGCCGCTACGGGCATTTACAACAAGGCAGACATGAGTGCGCATCTTGGATTGGGTACCCGATTCGATATCCTCTATTACGATGGTGCGCTTCGTCAGGCACAAGGAAACTCTTCCAAATGCTGGAAGTTCTTGGAGTATGATCCGGATAAGACTCTGAAACCAGGTAAACTCTATATGATTCACGTAGCGGGAGCTCCTATTGAGACGATTCGTTTCGAGAAGAAATCGGGTTCTGCTATCCATAATACTACCGTTGAGGTAACTGTCAATGATGGCCCGAACGATGATGTAGATGCTAACTGGAATGGTATAGCCAACCCGGCTACTTACAAATCGGCTATCACTATCAGTGGTGGCTCCAACAAGGCAGTAAGCTATGGCGGAGGTTTAATAGGCGGTGATGCGTGGATCGTAACAGATATGGAATCGGATTTGGTGGTAGGTCAGCCTATCATGGTACAGGTGACGAACGGAAGCTCTGCTGCATTGGCAGGTGCTGTTTCATCTCCGGTACGCCGTGCGCAACAAACACAATCTCAGAGCCAGGAATATGCGGTAGAGATCAGTAATAATGGTAATTTATGCGACCGTTTGTTTGTGGACATAGATGAAGAGAAAGAACCGCATTATGTCATCGGTAGTGACTTGACCAAGGTGGGACAATCTACTGCTCGTGCACAAATGTGGATCAACCGCTATGATACCAAATTGTCCGTTAATACGGTAGCGCCGCAGAATAATAAGGCAGAATATCCGTTATCTATCTATGCTCCCAATGCAGGCGAATATATGATTGAGGCTACGAAAATCCCGGAAGAAGGTAGTTATTTGTATCTTACATACGATGGTGCGCCTATCTGGAATCTCAATTATAACGGATATATGGCTTCTCTTGAAGCGGGAACGACTGATCACTATGGCCTGCGCCTTGTATTGGCATCGCCGCAAGTAGCAACCAGCATAGAGGAGGCGGTCGTGGATGCACAAGGTGAAATCCGCAAGTTACTGATTAATGATCAAGTATTTATTATCCGAGGTGAAAAGGTTTACACTATTGACGGTCAGTTAGTTAAATAATGAGTTCGTAGTGTCGTAATAACGAAAGAAAATTCGAATTATGAGTAAAAAACAATATATTACACCTCTGTTTGAGGTGCAGTTACTAAACACCAGTTACTTAATGGCAACTGTTTCTGAGTCTGAAGTGCCGTCCATAGATTTCGCTCCAACACGTCGTACAAAACCATTCTAAGTTATCATGTATATGAAACGAAATTTCACAATCTTATGCGTGTGCGCGTTCCTTATTGGGATGTGCATGCACGCGTATGCGCAAGCTCCCGGAGCGACATGCGCAACGGCAATCGAGTTGGGAAGCGACAACTATAGTGCGCAAGTTCAGAACGGGCAGACCGTCTGGTATTCCGCATGGACGTTTGACCTGCCGCTGACGGTCACCTTCGCTCCGGCACACAGTGCGTCTGATCCGGCTCCTCTGGTAGAAATGGATTTTGGATGTACGACAGGTGTGTATGAGGATTCCATCCTCTGTAGTCTGTTCTGCGCCTCTACCGGCTCCAGTGGCATATCGTTTGACCTGCCGCATAAGCCACAATTGAAGTCAAAAACCTTAGATAATGGCACGTTCGTGTATTATCTCGCACTCGGTAAAAGTTATCGCGACCTCCTCCTGCAGGTAGGTATCGATTATCCCGTTGAGGTTTTTGTAAAGGTAACGTATAGGAGTGCCGGTACGATCTCTCTCGCACCGGATGATCTATTCTCCAACTGCGTCGATGGTGCCAAGTTTATGCATTATGGAGATACTGTTCAGGTCGCAGCATCCGATGTTAATCGCCATGTGATTGTACCTTACGTACAATGGCAGGAAGATACCATCCGATATGTCTGGACCGGTACTGCTCCGTGTCGGGGAGTGGTAGGCAATTCCTGTGATTTTGATCCCTCTGCAACTTATACCGAACTCTCAGAAAACGAGAATGTGTTGCAAATTTTTGATTTGCAGCCGGGAGAATCGTTCACAGTTACTGCGGATAATTTATACGATTATGTTCATAATGCCGCATATCCAAACGAGGCCGGTATGTATTTCGCGAAATTCTATAGTGCGGCACCTGGAAGAGTTGAGGTAGTCAAAGCGCCCAGGGCACTTCCCGGAAAAAATGCTACTTTGCTTAGGTACGACCAGACCTATCCGCTTAACGCGAATGACACAGCGCTCTTTGCTATCCCTCGGTCGTGGAATAAGGATACAATGCATACGAAGTTTACCACTCCAACATCGCATGTGTTCAAGATGCAGATTGCTACCACTCCGGATTTTCAAGGAGATCATTTTTTAGGGGAATATGCCTTTGAGAAAATAGAGGATGGACATTGGAGAGGATTTTTGGGAACAGAATTATCCAAGTTATGGAAGAAAACGAGCGATCAATATCTCTATATTCGCTTTATTTGCTCAGAGACAACGACTATAACTCCGTCAAGATGGGTGATGTCTGATTGCATTAAAAAATCTACAACGATCTATCTGAATAAAGTGGATACCACATTTGAGGTAAATCGAAAGACCGATGATCGGTATCGCGTCAACTATGCGCAGATAGCAGGTGGGGATCTTACTGTTTCGATTAATGTCACTTCGTGGTGCAATATCTTTGTCGCTACTGACTGTGAGATCGGCACTTCTCCTACAGCCTCCAATTTATTAGCTACCGGTTCGGTAAATAAAACTTCCAAAAAGACTTTTAATGCTGCAGATATAGCAACTTGGGCATCCCGTATAGATGAGGAAGGGTACGTTTATTTCCGGTTTAATAATACCAATGACAAATTTAAAGTCACGCTTCGTTCTACCGCTCCGGAGGAGAAAGACCCTGTTTATCCTGCGATGACGGTCTCTGTATCGTGCGACGAATCGGGAAATGCGTACTTCCGTGTGAGCGAGGATCAGCATGTCGTAATCTTAGAAGGAACAACCGAAAAACAGTCCTTCGATGCGGTTGTCGGGCAGACCTATACTATCTCTGATTTACCTGCAGGAACATACACATTACGTGGAAAAAATGACGAAATAGAGTTAAATTTATAAGAATTTTGTGTAAAAATTGGCGAAAAGGGAAATTTATTTGGTGAATTCAAAAAATTTTTGTACCTTTGCACCCTGAATATTTTGCATGCATACATATATGCGTTATATACGAACGATAATATTATTGCTTTTGGTGTCGGTTTCTGCAATGGGACAGACGCTTAAACAGGCGGGTACTACCTATGATCAGGCTACCCGTGTGACGGATACAACCACTCTATCGGTTCAGTCAGGAGAGAACTTTGTTCGTATCGCGACTATCTATCTCCCCGCTACGATTACTTACATGCCGGATACTGCTTTTGGCCCTATCCCTGTAGCTATCATGGATGGTGATACGCTTCCGGCTGCTCACTTTTTTGACGCGTGCGCCCTGAATTGGGCATGGGAAATCGCCCGCGGTGAGGAGACGAAGATTATTGAAATTAGTGCTCATGAGAATGCTACTATTTTAGTGGAGCCGTTCTTCTGTCCGGCGAATACGAGTACGGTAGTCGATGATGCTCAGGAGAGTTACGAATGGTACGGAACGGTTTATACCGAGAGTGGCGTTTATACCCATGAGAATACGACGGAGTATTGCGCCTGGACGGATACGCTTCACCTGACGGTCCAGCACTTATGTCCGGCGAATACGAGTACCGTAGTCGATGATGCTCAGGAGAGTTACGAGTGGTACGGAACAACCTATACCCGGAGCGGCGTTTATACGCATGAGAATGCGACGGAGTATTGTTCCTGGACCGATACGCTACATCTGACGGTTCATCACTCCTGTCCGGCGAATACGAGTACCGTAGTCGATGATGCTCAGGAGAGTTACGAGTGGTACGGAACAACCTATACCCGGAGTGGCATTTATACGCATGAGAATGCGACGGAGTTTTGCTCTTGGACCGACACGCTACATCTGACGGTTCATCACTCCTGTCCGGCGAATACGAGTACCGTAGTCGATGATGCTCAGGAGAGTTACGAGTGGTACGGAACAACCTATACCCGGAGTGGCGTTTATACGCATGAGAATGCGACGGAGTTTTGCTCTTGGACCGACACACTCCACCTGACCATTATTCGTAACCTCAAGGATACGACCCTCTATTTCTGCCCCGGAATGCATGAAGAGGGAGTCGTCGAGGATGACGAATGGCGAATCGATTATCGTGCTTATCAATTAGAGATGCCTTCGCCCGATTGGTACATGGAGGGCGTGATTATGGAAACCCAGGCAGATAAGGCTTTGGTGGACTTCCGCCGCGCGGAGCAGAATCTCAAGGAGCATTACCAATTGCCGTTCGTGCCCATAACGAGTATCGTATGGACTTTCCGTTCGGCGGATGATTCCGAGAGCCATACGATGGAGATCAAGAACGAGCCTCAATGGGTAGAGGCCGGTACGGTATCGTTGATCGTACGATTCCTGTGCGGAGCACCGTATTACAGCAGTTTTACGACGGACGTGGAGCAGGTGGATTGGCTGACACAGCCGGCAAAAATAATGGAGAACGGGACCGTCGTTATCATCCGCGGCGGCAAACGGTATAACGTCCTTGGCGCGAAAATACAATAACTCATTTATTAATAGCAAAAACAATCTCTTATGAAAATTAGACAGCTGATATTAGGCCTGATGGTCATCCTGCCGATGGGCGCAATGGCGAAATTAGTTCAGCCGTGCGACTCGTTCTCGATGGTATGGAAAGACACGCTGCCGGCTCACTATTGTGAGTGTACCTATAGTTCGCAGCCTTTTGCCCTCCCTATCGATACCGTCCTGTCCGGCGACGTATGGTTTACCGCAACTGTCGACGATATCAAACAGGGCATCTCGGCGTATTGGTTCTCCAATACTTCGGTTACAATCGATGTTTATGCTTTCTGTGTCAGTACGGTACCGACCTTCTCACTGACCGTAGGACCTAACCGCATGAGCGAGATGGATATGGAGAAGATCAACAAGAAGCTCGATGAGATCGGCGGTAGTGCCCAATTCCTTAAGGCCCTCACTCCGCGTATTCATGTCTATCCTCTGAATGGCGGGTCGGGACAGGTGTTCTGCTATCCGTATGACCAGGGTCCTCATTCTACATGCGATAGAGCATTGGAGATGCGCGCATGGATGACGTATGTATGCAGCGAGCCGGAGAACGTCTATCGGTTCCCGTCGTCTAATATGCCTTCTTCGGGTCATGCGTTCTTGCGGTGGATCCATAAACCCAAGAATGTTACCCAAAAACCCCAACCGGCGGAGATATGGCTGACGATGGACAGTTGTAACGGTGAAGAGGTGGGTAGAATGACGATGAGTGACACGATTCATGTCTATCAGTTCGATTCTGCTATGTTGGTGAATGCCCGTAAGGCTAAAAGAGAGATATGGGTGCACGTTACCCATGCTGAGGGCGTGAACGGCCGTCTCTTCTATTATACCAACCAGAAATATGCCGATCCGCTTCCTTCTATCGATCAGACGATATGCGAGGGAAAGAAAATAACAGTGGATGGCCGCGATTATACCGCTGATACGGCATTCATAGATACGATTTGTATGAATCGCGATACCTTGCAAGTGAGGAGTGTGTCCCTATCCTTTACTCCGCCGACACTGATCTATGATACGGTACAAGCAACGGCTACTGAACTGAGTCGCGGATATCTGCATCCCGCTTCGGGTGTACTGCTCCGCGAGTTCGGCGATACGATTTTTGATATAGTGAGAGCCAATTCCTGCACCAAACGGTACCAGGTGACTGTAATAGAGAAACCGGTAGATCCTGTAGATCCTGTAGATCCTGTTGATCCTGTAGATCCTATTGATCCTGTTGATCCTGTTGATCCCGTAGATCCAGTAGATCCTGTAGACCCTGTAGATCCGGTTGATCCGAAGGGCTCGGATATAATCCAGGATGGCAGGAAAGCCCGCAAACAGATCGTTGACGGCCAGATGGTCATCTATATTGATGAGAAGAAATATAATGTCTTAGGACAGCAAATACAATAAAAAATTAACAATAATTACTAACTTAAAAAACAACCAATTACATGAAGAAGTTTTTCTTACTTACGTTGGCATCCTTGATGACCGTCTTCGCGATGGCCAAGGGTGATGGCAGCGGTAGTACAAAAGCCAATGCAATTGAATTTGATTGGAACAAGGGAAATGTACACATGAGAGGTACCAAGTGGTACCATGTTGACCTCTCTCCCCTCTATGAGGAAGAGAACCCGTCGCTGACCCTCTTTGTGACCAACCCGGACCGTAGCAATTCAGTTAACGCAGACTTGGTAGCTACCGTTGCTGGTGAGACTGAGACGAAGCACTATGTAGTTTCTCCTCATGAGCACCAGACTTACACAGCAAACGCAACCGTATTGGTACGTATGCATCAAACGGAGATTTACCTCACGTTGAATACGGACGGTACGGTTAATTTGAGCGCAAAGGTATTTGAGGCTGCTGATCTCGATGAGACCTGTAAGGACGCTCGCGTCCTGAAATGGGACACTGAGACCGAGCAGAAAGCAGGTTTTACTGCTTGGTGGAAAGTGGACATCAGTCAAATCAAAGACACGGCTACTATCCACAAAGACGCCAAGGTGACTATTACCAACACCGGTACGGGTTCTGTGAACCTGAAGACCGGTCAGTCGCTCGACTGCCCGTCATCTGGTTTGACCAAACGTAACTACACGCTTGCTGCAGGCGAGTCGGTTATCGACACTATCCCGCAAAGCATGATTGCAAGTGTCTATCCGGATGAGCTCTATTTTTGGATTGAGAATCAGGAGCAACCAGTGAAGATGAAGGTGGAGTTGGTAGATCAGCCGATAGTGCCGGTCATCCCTTCACCGAGCGCTATGAGCGCGGTGGCATTGAATGTAAACCCGTCCGACACAACCATCCAGAGTGCAACTATTCCTGCCGGTCAGACCCTGTATGCATTCAGCGTGGCAGACATGGACGCACTGACTAAATACGAGCCGGAGTTCACCTATCGTAACGAAGGTGCCGTTGCCGCTCACATGACCATCAAAATGGCCTTCAAGCGTCCTGCCTACAGTACGACAAACACCAGCTATGAGATAGCTGCAGGCGGGGAAGAGATCGTGGTTTACAAGAAGAACATGCTCGATGGTATGATTGATAACGTAGATTCGATCTATCTGCTTATCTCTACTGACCAGCCGATCAACTTCTACGGCCGTTTCAAACACGTGCGTGAGGGTAAGGCTTGTAAGACCAATATCGACTTCAACTGGGAGTCCGGTCATCGCCAAGAGGCTGGTACTACACAATGGTACGCAGTAGATGTAACTGCGGCTCGTGATAACCTCCAGGATATCATCGTTCACGTACAAAACCTTGGTACTGAGGCTGCTAAACTCAAAGCAATGGTTGCTTTCTCTTGTCCGTATATTGATCTTCAAGAGATCACCCGTACGATAGCTGCCGGTTCGACAGCTCCGGAGCGCGCTATCAACTTCTCGATGTACGCAGCTATGACCGATACCGTTTGGATTGGTCTGGAGACCAGCCAGGATATCAAGTTCTGGGCTACGACACGACCGACGAAGATAAACGAGCCGGATGACGCATGTCTGTCCGCAAAGTTATTCGACTGGGTCGATGGTGTACAGCAAGGCGCTAACGATACCGTTTGGTATAAGATCGCGATGGATGAGGCTCGTGAGCAATCGGCTAAGTTCCCGACTGTATTCGTGCAGAACCTCAGCTCTTTCTATGACCTGAAACTGCAGGCAGAGTTGTCGCTCGAGTGCCCGGATTCGATTGAGAACGAGAAACGCTCTCTGACGATCGAGGCAAACGGTTCTTACAGCCGTCAGATCTCGCGTAACATGTTTGAGAATATAGTTCAAGATACCGTTTACGTACGCGTGATTTCTTCGCAGCCTGTTAAACTCCAGATCCGTCTGACCGAGGAGGCTGAGGGTGCAAGTTGTGCTTCTGCTATTCCGTTCAACTGGGTTTCCGGCAATACGCAGGCTGCCAACGCAAACCTCTGGTATGCCGTAGATCTGCGCGAGGTGATGAAGGATGGTAACGATATTCGTCTGCATATCAAGAACCGCGAGAATAAAGCCGGTAAGGGCGTAGCTCAACTGGTGTTCTCCTGCCCGGTAGAAGAGGCTCCGTCTGTTCAGGACTTCTCGCTTGCAGCCAATGCCGAGCGTAAAATTACGCTTCAGAACAGCACCTTTGACGTACTGGAGGACAGCATCGTATTTGTCAACCTTCAGGGCACCACTTCTGTTCGTTTCTGGGCGGAAAAACTGCCGAAAGAGCCGTTCGATACCATCACAGGAGAGGGCTTGACGCTGATTCCGCTGAAATGGGATAGCCTCTATGAGCAGGATGTAGATACCGCATGGTATATCATTACGAAAGAGGAGATTGATAAAGTTCGTAATGCAGATCAGAAGCTTAAACCGGTAGCTCACCTGATAAACCTTGGCTCTACCAAGAATACCATCAAGGCTGAGGCTGCTTACGCTTTCCCGATTGTGAAGAAGATGATGACCAAGAGTCAGGAACTGAAAGCCGGTCAGCATTATTCCGACACGGTTCCTGCAAGTACGTTTGAGCAGATCATAGGAACAAAAACCAACCCCAAGAAAGATACCATTATTATTCGCGTTACCCGTCCTGTCGGCACTGCAAACTTCCAGTTTAAAGCAGAGTTGGTAAAGGCCTTCGGCGGTAACAGCCGATATGACGCACTGCCTGTCCGTATGGGTGAGGCGTATGGTCAATCGGCTAATACTGAGATGTGGTATCATGTTAATACTGCTGATTTGAAGAAAGACAAGACTCTCTTCAATAAGTCGCTGAATGTCATCGCTAAGAATGCCGGCGCCGGTGAGACGACCGTCAAAGTGGCTGTTTACGAAGGTCTGCTGTCGGAGAATGACCTCTTCGAGGAATACGCTATCGATGAGAAATACAGAGAGCGCAAACTCAAGAAAGGTCAGTCTAAATCGCATAATGTTCCGGCACAGGCTATCTATGCCGTAGGTGATCTGGATCTCTATATCAAGGTTCGCACGTCCGACTCGATCTATTTCTCCAGCCAGTTCGGTGCAGAATATGCTCCGGCAGCGGTAGATCCGAAGCAGAAAGAGGCTCGGATGGTAGTGCCGAATGTGGATTATGAAATCCCGGGTGACAATCAGGAGCACTGGTATTTCGTATGCGCTCCTTATATTAATAAAGATGGCAAGGCCGTGGATGGTACGTTAGCGCGTAACTATATATACGCGGGCGATAGCCTGAGCACCCTGACCTACGAACTGAACGGTACTGCAACCATTGAGGCTACCGCTACGTTCCAGGACGAAATGGATTGCCAGATGCCGGTTCGTAAGCGTACGATCAATAAATCCGGCGGTCTCCACAAGGGAACCAAACCACTTGTTGATCTGGTTAACAAGGCGCTGGAGAAGGCCGGTATGAAATACGATGTATCGTCCTTTAAGGATGAGTTTGTGGACAGTTTGCTCCATAAGTTCATTACGAGTGATTCCGTAACCGGTTATGTCCGTATCAAGACCGACGAGGCGATCAAGTTCCGTATCAATACTCCGCAGGTAAGGGGTCTCAACGGATGTCTTGATAAGCCGATGTTCTTCGACTGGGAGCACGGAAACGTGAACCCGGCAGGTCAGAATACCTGGTATGTAGCTATGTTGGATCCTACGAAGATTCCGGAAGGCAAGGATCTGCGTATCCACCTCGATAACTGGTCCAAGACGGAGACCGCTACAGCAAACGCTACGCTCTATTTCAAGTGTGACGATTCGGAGCGGGGTCATATCACGAAGACCATTGCAAAGGAAGGTGGCGCTTGGAAGGATATCTCACGTGATTTCATCGCCAAGTCAGGCTGGAATAGCATGCTGTTCCTTGATTATTACTCGGATCAGACTACCCATCTGTGGATGGAGTTGATTCCCCAGAGAAAGGATAGTGTTATTCGTAAAGATACTACTTATTTCGTATGTTACGGAGATACTATAAAATACGGAAAAGACGGAGCGATTTCCTACGTTGTAACGAAGAATGACACTCTTGTAGATTCTATTCCGGATCTCGAGGATACAGTTCAAGCAATGTTGTATGACTCTGTTACTACAATATATGTAGTTATGAAGCAGTTACCGAAGGTTGCTGGTGACTTCTCGTCGCAAGTATCTATCAAGCGTGGTCAAGTGCTTGATATGAGTGACGCTACCGCATGGCTGAAAGAACGATATGCTCCAACTCCGAAGAATGATACGCTCCTGAAACTGGATACCATCACATGGCAATATGCTATCTTTGGCGATCCTACCTATATCGATATTGATCCGTCCAATCAGCCTACGCTTGCAAGCGAGTTTATCAATATCCGCTATACCGCTTCCTTCGAGTGTGGTGCCGAGAATGTGATCAGTGATACTATCATGAATACGGTACGCGATACGCTCCCGACCATTATTACCTTCTGTAAGGATATTACGTGGGGTGGTAAGAAGTACGACAAAGACACCTTAGCATTCGACACCATCGTCAAGGGTATCGGCTACTGGGGTGATAGCATCCAGTATGCTTACTTGAAGAAATTGCCATCTTATAGAAGTGATACCATTGTTAATGATGTATGTAAGCAGTTCACATGGCGTGGTAAACAATACACCGATGACGCTACCGATAGTATTACTCTGACGGCTCATAATGGCTGCGATAGTATCGTAGTGCTCCATTTGACGCTTCTGCCGCTGGTTAAGGGTGATACCACGGTTAACGATGTATGTAAGTCGTACACATGGCATGGTGTAACTTACGTGAACGACACCACTGTCAGCGATACGCTCATTGGCGGCGCTTATAATGGTTGCGATAGTATTGCAACGCTCCATCTAACGCTCCTGCCACCGGTGAAGAATCCTATCTCCTTCGATACATGTAACATGTACACATGGCATGGCGTGCCGTACTATAACGACACCATCGTCAGCGATACGCTCATTGGCGGCGCTTACAATGGTTGCGATAGTATCGTAACGCTGACTCTGACGATCAACAAACCGTATAACTTCACCCTCCCGATGGTAGCTAAGTATGGCGACCGTCTGTTGATGATTGACCGCAACGCAATCGTTAAGATACCGGGTTGGGAGAGCCTTCCGGATTCTGTTGATAGCGAGGGTAATGTAACCTGGTGGAAAGAGGCTACTCCGGTAGATAGTGTGGTACGTAACGGTAGCTACTACTACTCGATGACCAATGGTCAACCGATTCCTGCCGGTACGTATTACGCAACAATCTCGCTCCCGGCAATGGTGGGTAGTCCTTGTGGTGTGATGGGTGAGACCAAACACTATCCGATTGCGGCTGCTGCAGCTGCTCCGGCACTCGTGCCGTCGCTGGCTCGTCCGGGTGAGGATGTGCGTGTGATCAACCTCGATCCGGATAAGACTACTACGATTCGTCTCTATACGACCGAAGGTCTGCTCCAGAAATCGTTCGTGGTTTCCGGCGAGACGACATTCGTTATCAAGGCTGCTGACGCACACGGATTCTATCTGGTTGAGCTGAGCAACGAGAGCCTGAAGACAACATTACGTTATATCGTTAAATAAGAATAGGAGGTAGCACAATGAAGACTATTAAATCAATTCTGATTGCAACTACCCTGGTCTGCGCTACTGCTGTGTCGAGTCTGTCGGCACAGCAGGCAGCACAGCCTGCCAAAGAACACCAATGGAAGGTAGCCATCGGCGACTCCGTAATGATCAAGCGCGAGTGCGTAGAGTATCTGACCGGAGAGAGACCTTCCGTATGGGTGTGGGATAAAGTACATACTGTACGCCAGTTAGGTACCAAGCGGTTCCCCGAAGGTGTTCTGTTGATGAATATCTACTCGTGGATCTGCGAGGAGTGCTTGATTCCTGTAACTCATAATGAGCAGGAAGTAGCAGAACAGCCGAAGGAAGAGCCGAAAGCTCAACCGAAAGAAGAGCCTAAGAAGGAGGTAGCTGCTGTTCAGCCTGCAGAAGAGCCTAAGAAAGAGGAACCTGCTGTTCAGCCTGCAGAAGAGCCTAAGAAGGAGGAACCTGCTGTTCAGCCTGTAGAAGAGCCTAAGAAAGAGGAACCTGCAGAGGAGCCTAAGAAAGAGGAGCCTAAGAAAGAAGAACCGCAAACAGTTCTGGCAAACCAAGGCGACACTCTCCACTCCCAGCAGAATTTCAAGCACAACTATGACCGCTTCACAATCGGTCTGCGCGGTGGTGCTGCCGGCTTGCTGCATCAGACCAAAGCAGGTAACTGGACTTGCGGAGGTGACGTAGTGCTCGATCTGCAATATGCTCACTACTGGGCTAAAGACGGACGTCCTGTAGATCTGGGATTGATCGTCGGCCTCGGTATCGGTTATGCGCAGAGTGGTGTCAAGTCGAGCGTGAACTCTACGCGCGACAGTGTGCCTGACAATGATGCTAATCCGATGCATATCGATTATACGATCCGTGCCGACGAAGTCAAAGAGCATGATGGTCAGCTCCAACTGGAGGTTCCGTTGATGTTCTCTTTGATTCACGACAACGGTCTGTTCTTCAACTTCGGTCCGAAATTCATGCTTCCGGTATTCACTCCGTATAAGCAAACGATTTCCAATAACCCGAACACGTTTATCGAGGCATACTATCGAGAGACCGGCGTCCGCGTTACCAACGACGTGATCACGGGTCTTTTGGCAGAGGACAAATATACCAGCCAGGGTACGGACTACAAGAACAAATTCACTATCAACGTGATGCTGACGGCTGAGATCGGTTACGAGTGGATCCTGAAGAGCGGTAACTCGCTCGGTCTGGGTGCATATGCTAACTATAGCGTATATAACAGCTTCAAGAACAATCCTGAGGATCCTAATGTAGATCCGCTGATTCGTGTTGAGTCTGCTCCGTCCAGCACTTCGAATGCTGTGATTGACGTTAACCCGCTGACCGGAACCTATGCTTCGGGGCTTGGCTTCTTCGATGCAGGTGTGAAACTGGCTTACCATTTCAACTTCCCGAAGAAACGTCCATCTAAGGATTCTAAATTGTTCTAATGAACGTATGACGATACTATGTATCGAAAGTAGTACATCGGTTTGTTCGGCCGCCATCTGCAAGGATGGCGAGCCGATCAAGCAATGTATATCCTATGAGGGTAGCAACCACGCACGGTTGCTACCTCGCTATATAGAGGAGCTGCTCTCGTTTGCTCGGGAGCAAGCGCTCTCTGTAGAGGCGGTGGCGCTGTCCGAAGGACCGGGCAGTTATACTGGACTCCGTATCGGTGCCTCTACAGCGAAGGGTCTGTGCTACGGACTTAATATACCCTTGATTCCTGTGCCGACCTTGGATATCCTCTGCGAAGCCGCGAGGGAGAAAATACCGTGCATTCATGCACGATTACAATCCGCAGAACCCGCGGTCCTCGTACCCATGATCGATGCCCGGCGGATGGAGGTCTATACGGCTATCTTTGATAGCGAGTCGAAAGAAGAAAGTACAAAGTCGAAAGAACAACGGGTGCGTGCTGTCGTGGTCGAGAATGAGGAGTCGCTGCTCTGTCAGCAGGCTCAGCCTGCGGTCTGTGCTCTGTCAGCCGAAGGCGGTCTGTCAGCAGAGCGGTCTTATTACTACTTCGGCGACGGGGCGGAGAAATGCGCCAAGATATTTACGAAGCCTAACTGGCATTTCGTATCCGGCATCGTGCCCGAGGCGCAGTATATGGGGGCGTTAGTCGAAAGTCGAAAGCCGAAAGACGAAGGCGGAAAGTCGAAAGTCGAAAGTCGAAAGAAGATCAGCGGGGCGGAACTGGCGTACTACGAGCCGTTCTATCTGAAGGAGTTTATTGCCGCGCCGAGTCATGTTAAAGGTTTAAATTAGAAGAAATCAGAGTCTAACCCTACGTACAGGTCGCGATGAGGTCGCGGGATGGTCGCGGGATTGGAGGCTAAATGAAGGCTAAATGAAGGCTGAATAAGAGTTAAGAATGCATAGAATACTCAAACATATATGTGTATCACGGTTAATCATTTTGGGATTAGCCGTAATCTCTTTTGTCTCTTGCTCTACCCAGAAAAACACATGGGCGACTCGGTCGTTCCATCAGACGAAAGTCAAATATAACATCCTTTACAACGGAAACATCGCGTATGACGAAGGCCTGAAGGCCATCCGCGATGCCAACACGGATGACTACAGCCGCGTGCTGTACCTCTATCCGGTGTCGAACCACACGGCGGCGCAGGCAGGGGCCTCGCAGATGGATAAAACCATCGATAAATGCCGTAAGTGCATCAAGCTGCACTCTATCAAGTCGAAACCCAAACGTAACCCTAAAAAGGCGAACGATCCCAAATATAAACTCTGGCTGCAATCCGAAGAGTTCAACAAGAACATGGACCTGGCATGGCTGCGACTCGGCCAGGCGGAGTTCCATAAAGGCGATTTCCTCGGTGCCGTCAGTACCTTCAATTATATCATCAATCATTACCAGAACGATCCGGACATGATTGCGCAATGCCAGCTATGGGTGGCGCGCGCGTATGCGGAGTTAGGATGGCAATACGAGGCGGAGGACATGCTCAACCGCGTGCAGATTGACGCCCTCAGCCGCAAGCATGCGAAGCTTTATTCCGCCGTCAAAGCCGATGTGCTCCTGCACGGAGAGCATTATCACGAAGCAATACCGTTTGTGAAGATCGCTCTGCCGCACGAGAAACGGAAGATCTACCGCCCGCGGTTCGCCTATGTCTTAGGCCAACTCTATGAGATGGAGGGCAAGAAAGATGATGCCATCAGCGCTTATAAGTCCGTCGTACGTATGGCGCCGCCTAACGAGATGGATTTTAATGCGCGTATCCGTATGGCGGAGTTAGGAGGCAAGAACTCCCTGCGCAAGCTCCGTACGATGACCAAGCAGACGAAGTTCAAAGATCGTCTGGATCAGATCTACGGCGCAATGGGAAATATCTACTTATCCGTTCCGGATACCGCCAAAGCCTTGGAGATGTACGAGAAAGCGATTGCCGAATCGACCCAGGGCGGAACAGCGAAAGCTGCTATCCTCGTGCGCGCGGGTGATATCTATTTTGAACAACGCGCGTACGTGAACGCGCAGCCTTGCTACCGCGAAGCGGTGACCATCCTCACGGCGGAGAACAGCGATTATCCACGTATCCAGAAACGCTCCGAGGTCCTTGACGAACTCATCGTCTCTTATACCCAAGCACAGCTGCAGGACTCGCTGCAGAAACTCAGCCACATGACCGAGGCCGAGCAACGCGCTATCGTCGATAAGATCATCGCCGACCTTATTGAGGCGGAGAAAGCGGACTCAACCAAACAGGCGCAAGAAGCACTCGCTATCGCCCGTGGCGATGACGGACCGCGGTCGGTTAATACGGCGAACATGTTAGGCGGTGGAGGTCTGAATAAAGGCGAGTGGTACTTCTATAATCCCCAGCTCGTCAAGCAAGGCCAGCAGGAATGGCGCCGGCGCTGGGGTACGCGACCCTTGGAGGATAACTGGCGGCGGAAGAACAAACAGGTCGTTATTAGTGATGAAATGAGCGCTACGCTCAATGAGGAGAATGATGGAATGTCTGCGGACTCCTTAGCGACAGACTCCACGGCTGTACCCGCACCGAAGATAGAGACCGACACCCATAAGCCTGAGTATTACCTCCAGCAGATCCCGCGTACGGAGCAGGATTTTGCGGCGAGCGACAGCCTCTGGCGCGAAGCGATGGTGGCGCTCTATTATATCTACCGCGACAAGCTGGAGGACGAAGAGCTGGCGCAGGAGACCCTCCGTGCGCTCGATGCACGGTTCGGTACGCATCCTTCCGTCTTGGCGATCCATGAGGATGAGAACCTCCGCGCGCTGCGCCATGACGAGGCGTATATAGCCCGAATGAGGAAGATGTTATCCGACCAGGACTCGCTCTATGCCGCTACTTATGCTGCTTATACCAAAGGTCAGTACGCCGAAGTCAAGGCGAATAAGAACTACATGGAGACGACCTACCCGCAGAGCTCTCTGATGCCGCGGTTCCTGTTCCTCAATGCTGTCTCTGTAGCTAAGACCGAAGGACAACCGGCATTCATCGCCGAGCTGCAGAACCTCGTAGCAAACTATGGTTCGACGGAGTTAGGTACCATGGCAAAAGATATGCTCGCGATGATGGGGCAGGGTATGGAGAGCCAGAAAGGCGGCGCTACGTCGTCCCTGGCTGACATGCGCGGACAGGTAGAGGAGACGCCCGAAGAACAAGAAGCGGCTGCACAAGAGTGGAGCGAGGACCGCAAACAACCTTCTGTCGTCGTGCTGATCCTGCCTCAGGCTTCCGAAGAGGCGCTGAACGAACTCCTGTACGAAGTGGCATTGTTTAACTTCTCGCAGTTCCTCATCCGTGATTTCGACCTGCAGAAGATGCCGGTATGGGGCGAGACATGCGCCCTGCGCGTCAGCGGTTTTGCGGATATGGACGAAGCAGAGTGGTGGATGGACCTCCTGCAGAAGAACGCAGATATGCAAACGATCCTGCAAGGCATACAAATAAAGGCAGTCACCGAAGTAAACCTGCCTTTATTGAAGTAGTCGGGAAGTAAAGCGGGGGCGAATCCGTCTTATGAAAAATGGAACCCGTAAGGATTCCATTTGTCGGGAAGACGTGATTCGAACACGCGACCTCCGGTCCCCCAGACCGTTGCGCTACCGGGCTGCGCCACTTCCCGCCGCGTTCGTTTTTACGAAAGCGGGTGCAAAGGTACTGCTTTTTTCTGACATACGCAAATTTTTAGAGCATAAAATGACAAAAAAATTTTATATTGAGACATACGGTTGCCAAATGAACGTCGCAGACAGCGAGGTCGTAGCGGCTATTTTGGAGACTACGGATGCGGAAATAACCGACCGCTGGGAGGATGCCGACATCATCCTCCTCAACACCTGTTCCATCCGTGACAACGCCGAGCAGAAAGTCGGTGCCCGCCTCCGCGAGTTAAAAGCGCACTTGAAGAGTCGAAAGTCGAAAGTCGAAAGTCAAAAGACTATTATCGGCGTCATCGGTTGCATGGCAGAGCGCATGGGGCAGGAGCTGATAGATACGTTTGGCGTGGATTTTGTCGCAGGACCGGACGCGTATCTCGATATACCCAACCTCCTTGCCCAATGCGAGCAAGGACATAAGGCGATGAACGTGGAGCTCAGTACCACAGAGACCTACCGCCAGATCATCCCTTCGCGTATCGGCCGCTCCATCAGCGGGTTTGTGTCCATCATGCGGGGTTGTAATAACTTCTGCTCCTACTGCGTCGTGCCTTATACCCGCGGACGCGAGCGCAGCCGAGACGTGGAGTCCATCCTCAATGAGGTACGTGACCTCCAATCGAAAGGCTATAAAGAAGTCACCCTCCTCGGCCAGAATGTCAATTCCTATAAATACGGGGATATTGACTTCGCCGACCTCCTGGAACTCGTCGCAGAAGCCGTGCCGGACATGCGTATCCGTTTCACAACCTCCCATCCCAAGGACATGTCCGACAAGACCCTCGAGGCCATCAGCCGCCATAAGAACCTCTGTAAGTTCATCCACCTGGCGGTGCAGTCGGGTTCGAACCATATCCTCCAACTCATGAACCGCAAATATACGCGCGAGTGGTACTTAGACCGTATCGCTGCTATCCGCCGTATCCTGCCCACCGCAGCCATCAGTACGGATATCTTCTGCGGCTTCCATGACGAGACGCTGGAGGATCACGCCCAGACGCTCTCCCTCATGCGCGAGGTGGGATTCGACTCCGCCTTCATGTTCAAGTACTCCGAGCGCCCCGGCACCTATGCGCATAAGCACTTGCCGGATAACATCCCCGAGGAAGAGAAAGTAAGGCGGCTCAATGAGATCATCGCGCTGCAGACCCAACTCTCTCTGGAGTCTAACCAACGGGAGATAGGCAAGACCGTTGAGGTACTCGTCGAGGGCTTCTCCAAACGCAGCCATGACGACATGTACGGACGGACGGAGCAGTACAAGACCGTCGTCTTCCCACGTACCAACCAGAAGATCGGAGATCTCGTCAAAGTGACCATAAAAGAGGCATCTGCCGCTACTTTACGCGGAGAAATAGCCTAAAATAAAGAAATTTCGCATTTTTTTGCTAAAAAATTTGGTCATGTCATAAAAAAGCAGTACTTTTGTACCGAAAACAAAATTTTCATAGTTAAGGTTTAGGTTTAATGGCGATAGGAGGCTGAGAAGTTTCCTATCGTTTTTAAACAAAAAGAAGGAAGGCTAAGGCCTTATTTTTATATGCTTGAGGAATCCCAAAATACACCTCTTCCCGATTTTACGGATGCAGAGGATGTGCGCAAGGCGATTATCGCCAGCGAGATACTGAATCGCAAGTATTAAATGATTCAATGGTAAATGACTAAATGAATAAATAATATGGCAGTAACGTACATGACCGAAGAAGGTCTGCAAAAACTGAAAGAGGAGCTCCAGCAATTGGAGACTGTAGAGCGTCCACGTGTGATTGCCGCAATCGCGGAGGCTCGTGAGAAAGGCGACTTGAGTGAGAACGCGGAGTATGATGCCGCAAAAGAGGAGCAAGGTATCTTGGAGAGCAAGATAGCCCAAATCAAGAACCGCTTGATGGAAGCCCGTGTGCTTAATACCGACGATATCAAGACGGATGAGGTACAGATCCTGACCAAAGTGCGTGTCCGCGTTCGTAATACCGGAAAGGAGAAAACCTATCAACTGGTTACCGAAGGCGAGGCTAATTCGCTGGAGGGTAAGATTTCGGTTACGACTCCTATCGCCAAAGGTCTGATGGGTAAGAAAGTGGGTGAGATAGCCCAGGTTCAGGTTCCCGCTGGACTGATGGAGTATGAGATTCTGGAAATATCTCTCTAAATACTAAATGCCCAAATGGTAAATGACTAAATAGTAAATCCCCATGACGCTCTTTACACGAATCATCAAAGGTGAGATACCGAGCTACAAGGTAGCAGAAGATGAAAAGAACTATGCTTTTTTGGATATCAATCCTCTCACAAAGGGTCATACACTGGTTATCCCGAAATTGCCGGAACCGGAGAGCGATTATCTGTTCGATTTGACGGACGAGCAGTATGAGAGCCTGATGTGCTTTGCCAAACGCGTAGCAAAAGGCGTGAAGGCAGCTACGGGATGCAAGAGGGTAGGCGTAGCCGTACTGGGCATGGAGGTAAACCACGTCCATATCCATCTGATTCCGCTTAACTCGGAGAAAGATATGCTTTTCAGCAATCCCAAACTCAGCCTGCCGGCAGAGGAGATGGCTATTATTGCCAACTCCATCGCCGAGGCAGTAGAGAAAGGGTAATTAGAAGTTAGAGATGTGAGAGAGCTACGGCGGTACGCGCAGCGAGGCGTGCGTTATTGAGCACAAGCTGGATATTCGCAGCAAGACTGTCTCCGCCTGTCAAGTCTTTCACTTTGGCTAAAAGGAAAGGTGTGCATTGTTTGCCATGCACGCCTTTTTTGTCGGCTTCCGCCAAGGCTTGCTCAATAGCGGCATTGATGACGTCCGCAGGCATGGAGAACTGCTCCGGAATAGGGTTGGTGACGAGCATGCCGCCTTTGAGGCCGCAAGTAAGCTTTGCATTGAAAGCCTCCGCAAGTTCTTCCGGTGTGTCAATACGGTAATCTACTCCGAATCCGGAATGGCGGGTATAGAAAGCGGGCAGTTCATCCGTGCCATAACCTATTACAGGCACTCCTTTGGTCTCCAGGTACTCGAGCGTGAGTCCGAGGTCGAGAATGGATTTAGCGCCGGCACAGATAACCATGACAGGTGTCTGCGCGAGTTCCTCAAGGTCAGCGGAGATGTCGAAGGTCTGTTGCGCGCCACGGTGTACGCCACCTATGCCTCCGGTAGCGAAGATTTTGATACCTGCCATAGCGGCGATGATCATTGTCGTCGTGACGGTTGTTGCGCCGTCTTCTTTGCGAGCGATGAGAACGGGCAAATCACGGCGCGATGCTTTGATGATATCCTGCCCCTTCTTACCAAGGTATTCAATCTCTTCGGGCGTACAGCCGGCTTTCAGTTTGCCTCCGATGACTGCGATAGTAGCGGGTACTGCGCCGTTATCGCGTATGGTTTGTTCTACACGCAAAGCCGTCTCCACGTTCTGCGGATAAGGCATGCCATGACTGATGATGGTGGACTCAAGTGCCACAACAGGTTTGCCGGCCTTCAGTGCTTCCTGCACCTCCGGCGAGATAGATAGATATTTATTCATAATTGATAGTTTATAATTCTCAATTCTCAATTCTCAATTCACAACAGTATATTTGCGATATCGGGATTGACGGCTTTAGGGCTTAAAAGGGTAGCGCGTGCTGCCATGAGCCCGTATTGCGCGGTTTGTGGAAAGTCTATGCCTTTGGAGTGTGCAAAGACTACTCCGGCAAGAAAAGCGTCTCCGGCTCCTGTAGTATTCACTATATCTCCCGGCAGAGCGGGGAAGAGCCATTCTTCGGCTGCGGTACGGGCATACACACCTTCGCTGCCCAGCGTGATATAGACATGTGCCACACCGAGGTTCAGGAGCGCCTGCGCCGCTTCAGCATAGGAGGAGGTGTTAGTGACCGCCAGCGCCTCTTTGAGATTGAGTTTGAGGGTATGCAGGTAGGGCAGTTTGGCGTTTGTCAAGGCATTGACAATTCGGTGTGCCTTGGTTGTACTGACACCGTCAATAAAGAGCGGAGCCGTTACATTCTCCATGAGCCATCTGAGAGCATCTTCCGTAATATTGGTATCGGCTATGATATAATCCGAAGTATTGATCTCTCCGTTTCTTTTTGTGAGCCATTCGGGGGTGATGGCACGGACACACTCTGTATCGGCAACGGCGGCAATCATTTCTCCTCCGTGATTATTGATGCACAAGTAGACACCCGATCGGAGATTGGAAATCCGTTCGGAGAGATGTACGTCAATGTCCTGTTGGATACAATGGTCATGCAGCAGTCCGCCGAAGAGGTCGCCTCCAAAGACTGTCAGCAGTTGGACCTTGGTACCCAGTAGCGCTAAGTTATGTGCTATGTTCCGTGCCACTCCTCCATAGCCGATGTCAATATGTCCGGGATTGGAGTCCGCGGCGATGAATGCATCATTGAGGGATGCGGAGAGATCGACATTTGCGCCGCCGATAACAGAAATACGTGTCTCCATGGGTTTTCAGATTTATCAGGTGTTTATTTTCGTATCCATGTCTGGTTGCGGCCGAAGAAGCCGCGTTTGTCTATTGACCCTCGCAGGACAAGTTTGCCGTTCTTGGGATAAATCTTTCCGTAATAGAATTTTCCGGATTCAGGGTCTAGCACTTTACCTCCCTTGAGTAGGTTATTTTCTGCGTCATAACTCATCCCACGGATGATTACCAACCCTTCGATAGGCGCGTTATGGTCAGCTCCGGTACACTGGTCGCATCTGAGATCCTGCGGTCCGACAAGCATCTTGGCTATTTTGCCGTAATATAGTCCGTCTGTGCCCCTGTATATAGAGACGATAGAGAAGTTATCGCCGGTTTTGTCATCCACGGTTTTCCATTCGCCGATAATCTGCTGAATACCGGCATGGACATAGAGTGCGACAACCAAAGACAGGGCAATGAATATAAGTCGTTTCATAGCTTCTTCTTTTTCAGAGTACAAAGGTACAATAAAAAATTCAAAGTTCAAAATTTAAAATTAAAAATTATGCAAAAAAAGGAGAAAAAAGAGAAGGAAAGCTATAAAAAACAAAGAAGGTTGTCTCCCGACAACCCAATCTTTTTACTTAACCTT
>DGTR01000010.1 GCA_002394395.1 Bacteroidales bacterium UBA4331
CCGCTCCGCAAGGCGTTTGGAGGTGATTATAAGCTGTGGTTTGGCCGCTGCCCATTCGCGCAGGGTCTGAATAAAATGCAATTCATCAAACGAATCGTCAAGAAGTATCTGCCCATTCTCAATCTTAGCGAGACGGATAGAAGTTGTCAAGTCACCATCATAGTAGAAAAGGAAACGGAGGTAGTCCGTAAAGAAAAGGTTGTTGAGCGATTGTTTATAGCGGTTGAACTGCTCTTTATTCTTTGCTTTGCCTTCCAAGTCCGGGTCGTTGATGTCCTTGGCTTCTGCAAACGCAACTGGCAAATCCTTGTGCATGAGCATGTAATCCGGCGCTCCACACTCCACATGCCGCGGTTCGTTGATGACCGTGTAAGCGGAAGTGAGGAGTTTTTCTATAAGTGTTTTGAGCGCAGGTCGGTACGCATGTTCTCGTGCATTTCCTGTCTGGAATTGCTTGTTGAGATCTGCTACATAGGCAGCAATATGTTCGTTCATAGTAGCGTTTGTATTACAGTTCGCTATGTTCTCTATTCCGGCCTTCCACAACAAAAATACGGGCAATTACTTGCTCGTATTGAGGCTGTGGTAGCGGCCCATCGAAGACACAAGTAACGCCCGTAAAACGGGCATTTACTATTGTTGCCTTCGATTTTTTGAAACTACCACATTCCAATACGAATAGACAAATAGCAAACGCTAAATTAATAATATGTTTATTGCGCAACGCTTTGCGCTTGTCTTTCTCCGGTTTAATGTCTCGGAGAGGGACGTGTATTCTATTTTACTTGTTTTAATTACGCTCGGAGGCGTTACGCTGCGAAGCGTAATTGTAAATGTATTAGCACTTGTCGATAAATGGATTCATATAATACGCTTAATTCGTTACACTTTTTCAATTACGCCTGCAAAAATACTGCTTTTTTTTGATATATGCAAATAAATCTATCTTTTTTAATGTTAGAGACAAAAAAAATCTGCACTTGAGATGCAGATTTTTGAAATTTACGCCTTGGTAAATTGGTCTTTACCCACTCCGCAGAGGGGACAGGTCCAATCTTCCGGAAGGGATTCAAACGAAGTGCCGGGAGCAATGCCATTCTCAGGATCGCCTACTGCGGGATCATACTCGTACCCGCATACATCACAAATGTACTTTGCCATAAGATGTTAATTTTTAGAAAGTTAATATTTCAGCTTGTGCTTATTTCGCTAACAAGGCGTCGGCGAGAGCTTCTAATTCTGCCGTCTGTTCCGGTTTGAGTGCTCCGCGGATAGTAACGGTCGGCTCAACGATCTCTACGTTCTTGCAAGAAGCCAGCATCTCCTTCATGACACGTACTGCCTGCGGTGCCCAGGAACCGTTCTCCACAAGAGCTACACGGCGGTTTTTGTAACCTTTGAGGCGGAGCTTATGGATGAACATATGCATTGCCGGGAAGATATCACCGTCGTACGTAGCGCAGCAAAGCACCAACTTATCCATACGGAACGCATCCTCAATCGCCTCTGCCATGTCGTCGCGGCTCAAATCGGTGATAGCAACCTTCCCTGCCCCTTTCGCTTTTAGGATCTCCGCCAGTTGTTGAGCGGCTTTCGCCGTGTTGCCGTGTACAGAAGCATAAGCGACTAACACTCCTTCGGTCTCGACGCCATACGCGCTCCAGATATGATACAACCGCAGCGCCTCGTCTTTCTTCGCGCCTTCCAACATCGGCCCGTGCAGCGGAGCGATAGTCTGAATATCCTTGTCCGCCAGCTTCTTGAGCACATTAGCCACCTGCACGCCGTACTTACCGACGATATTGAAATAATATCGCCTTGCCTCGCACGCCCAGTCGTCCTCATCGGCATGATAGACACCGAACTTACCGAACGCGTCCGCGCTGAACAACACCTGCTCTTCCGGGCAATAACTCATCATCACTTCGGGCCAGTGGATCATCGGGGCTGCGACGAACTGTAACGACAATCCACCGAGGTCTATTCGCTGCCCTTCTGCCACTACCTGTACGTTCTTCGCCTCGATGCCGAACTGCTGCATCATCACCACCGCTTGCTTGGAGCATACCACTTGCGTCTGCGGGTACTTCGCCAAGAATAAAGCAATCGCGCCACTATGATCGGGCTCCATGTGATGGCACACCAGATAATCAGGAGTGCGGTCACCCAGTGCTTCCGACACCTTGTTCAACCACTCATGCGCACAACGCGCATCTACTGCATCCATTACCGCCACCTGCTTCTCGCCGAGCACTACATAACTGTTGTAGCACATACCTTCCGGCAAGGCGTACTGGCTTTCAAACAAATCTAACGCTGCGTCATCGCAGCCTACATATTTGATATTTTTCATAAGTCTTTATAAAATCTGCTGCAAAGATACTATGTTTTTTGCAAATATGCAAATTTATTTTCATTTTTATATCAATAATCTTGTCTGTTTTCGGTACTCTGCGTAGCCGGGCTTGTTTGCCAACTGGCGGTGCTCCATCAGCGGCACAGAGATGCCGAGGAACAATGCCGTCATCGCAATCGGTCCCAAGATGAACCAGTCAAAACCATTCAGTGCGGCATACATGATCCATATACCCCACCAGAACTGGATTTCACCGAAATAGTTCGGATGACGGCCGTGTTTCCAAAGTCCCACATTACAAACCTCTCCGGGATGCGCTGCACGGAAATCATGGCTCTGCTTGTCGGCGATGAGTTGGATCGTCGGCGCTATAAGACAGATAATAAATCCCAAAAACAACAAGCCAAAGGAAACAGCCGAGGTGAACTCAAATGACCAAGGATTTTCATAAAGTTTTAATCCCGGTAACATGGCAGCAAAAACCACCAACGTCGGTACCATATTGAGCCCGAAGAAATTAATCAGATGAAAGAGCACCGGATGAAGCGAGCGATACTTTGTATAACGCCAGTCCTCATGAGCGATGCCTTTGAAAGTAATCATCCAGTTGCGCGTCAGCCGCCATCCCCAATACCACGAAGCAATCAGTAGCAGAATCACCGGTAGCGACCAGACACCCGTATAAAATGCCCAAAGCAGAAAAGCAACCGGAGGAAAGACCGACCAATAGGGATCATAAACCGACACATTCTCATACAGCAACCCGAAAGCCCATACCACTATCGTGGCTACGACATCCGCCACAAAGAGGCTTAACAGAGACTTAACAGTAGCACTATGGTCTAGGATTGGACCGTTTTTCATCGCATAAAAGACCGTGATTGCCACGATTGTGGCAAGGAGATAAATGGCGGTAATGAGTGTCACACTTTTCCATTTGGAGTAAGATCGTTTCATATGCACAAAAATTTATTTTGCTGCAAAAGTAGTAAAAAATTTTGAGATGTGCAAATTTATTTGTACCTTTGCAGCGATTTTTGGATTAAAGCATGTACATCCATCTGGATTGCAATAATTTCTTCGTGAGCTGCGAGCTGGTCTCGCGTCCGGAGTTAAAGGGTACGCCGGTGGTCGTTGCGAACAATAACGACAACAACGGCGGAATCATCCTTGCGCTCAATCAGGAAGCCAAAGCGGTGGGACTGAAGAGAGGCAATCCGATTTTTCAGGTGACGAAGATCATCGAGCAAAACAAAGTGACGGTGATTGACGTGCATCATCAGCTCTATCGCGACATCTCGCATCATATCATGGACGAAGTTCGCGAGACGGAAATGGTACTCGATTTCGTGCAATATAGCGTGGATGAGTTCTTCGGGATGATGCCCGATGACGACCCCGTGCGACTGCGCGAATATTTGCAGAGGCTCAAAGACCTTATTCTTCGTAAGACCGATATTCCCGTTAGTTGTGGCGCAGGATTGAGTTATACGCTCGCCAAAACCGCCACGTGGTTTGCCAAACACTACCCTGCTTATCAGGGCATTTGTATCATGAGCGGCGAGCAGCGCGAGAAGGCTCTCTCAATGCTGGATATCAAGGATGTATGGGGTATCGGACGGCGGAGTTTCAAGCGGCTGGCGGAGTTAGGAATCCAGACAGCGTTGGACTTTGCGAACCGGAAAGAGGCGTGGGTCAAACGGCTTTTCGGGGTGAACGGCGTGAGGACTTGGAAGGAGTTGAACGGTGTTCCGGCGATTACGATAGCCAGCCATGACCGGCAGAAGTCCATCATGTACAGCCGCACTTTTGCACACATGACGAGCAGCAAAGAGGTGTTGATGCGGGAGTTGAGCAATTATGCTTCTTCTGCAGCACGGAGGATGCGGGAGCAACAATCCCTTTGCCAGACGGTGACGTTGTTTCTGGCGACTAACCGACACCGGCAGGATCTGGCGCAGTATTCCGCAGACGAGACTTTGCGTCTGAGCGCCGCAACGGATGACTCGACGCTGATCATCAAAGCCGTGGAGAAGCTCTTGGAGTCCCTCTTTCGGGAGAATTATCAGTACAAACAAGCAGGTGTCATTTTGGGACAGTTACAGAGCAACAAAAGTGTGCAACTGGACTTGTTTGCAATAAACGACCTCGACGAGAAAGAACGTCACAAGCGGCTTATGCAGGCGATTGACGGCATTAACAAACGGTTCGGAAAGAACCATATTCATTTTGCTATACAAGGCTCGGAAGCGGATTTCAGCGACCAGCCGGCAGGATTTATGAGACCAAAGAAAGTTGAAAGTTGAAAATATATGAAAACTCACTTTGCATTAGTCACCGGCGCATCGTCGGGAATCGGATTAGAGTTCGCCAAGCAGTTAGCCGGTCGCGGATATAATTTACTTATCGTCAGTAACGTTCCTCAGATCAACGACGCGGCAGAAGAGATCAAGAAGGGATTAGGGGATAAGAGGGTTAGCGGATTAGAGGTGATTCCGCTTGTCATGGACCTGAGCCAACAATCTTCCGCGCGCGAACTATATGATTACACGCACGCGCAGGCGATAGAGATCGAGGTGCTGGTCAATAACGCCGGCGTCTATCACGACCGCGACATCCTGGACGACAGTGAGGCTTTCACTTCGCTCATTCTCAACCTGCATATGTACACGCCGGCGATGTTGTGCTACCTGTTTGGGCAGGACATGAAGACCCGTCGGCACGGGTATATCCTCAACGTGTGCTCCGTGACGAGTAAGATCGTCGCGCAACGTCTGGGTACGTATGCCTCCACCAAATCGTTCCTTTCCGCCTTCACGCGGTCACTGCATATCGAGTTGCACGAGTACGGCGTACATGTGACGGATGTGAGCCCGGGAGCGGTGGATACAGGGCTTTTCTCCATTCCGCAATGGGTGACCAAAGCCGGCAAGGCTCTAGGCATCATCGCTTCGCCTCAGATGCTCGTTCGCAGAGCCCTGCGTGCGCTCTTTTGGGGATGCAGCAAAACAACAATACCCACCGTCTTCTGGCAGGTATTGTGCTTCATCATTCTGCTGATCCCCACGTGCGTATTGCGGTGGATTCGCAAGTTCGGCTGGTTTTAATCCAAGTAGTAATCCACGGTCGTTACGACGCGTACGTGTTTTACCCAAGGCTGGTATTGATCATTCTCGATGGAGAACTGGCCCTGGCTGGCACGACGGATGGAACCCAGCGAACACTGTGCATCATCGGCGAACTTCTGCGCTACGGCACGTGCGTTCTGCGTAGCCTCTTCGATCATCGCAGGCTTCAGCTCCGGCAGACCGTTATACTGATAGTCCAAGTCCCATTTATTGGAGGTGACGATGATGCCCTCCTTGAGCAAGTCCGCCTCTTTACCCTGGCTTGCTACCACCAGTTTGACCTTGTCGGTCGAGACGATGATGGACGTACGGAGCGTATATTTGTACTCCGGACGATGGTCACCGTAGTAGTTCTCCCAGTTGTTATCCACAGAGATAGTACCCTGACGGAGATCACTCTCCTCAAAACCAAGAGACAGCAGATGCTGTTTCACTTTCTCAGAGACATTGCCGATCTGCTGATAGAGCGAGGGCAGGTCGTTGCCGTTCCATCCGAAAGAGAGCGGCCAAACGGCATAATCCGCTTCCACCTCACGGGTACTCAGACCCTTCACCGACACCGCGCGGTCTTTATCCGCATACTTGCTGATACCGCAGTAGATAAACAAGCCTCCGAGGCATAATCCCAGCGCAACTAATGCGCCCGCTAACATGTTATTTTTCATAATGTTTTGTTATTTGGTTAAAACTTGATTAGTGCTTTATTGGCAAATCCGTCGATATACATCTCCAGCGGTTGTTGGAGCCGTACATGGCGGACGAGATCGGTCTCCCCGATAGCCGGAATGGCGTCGAGGAGATCCTGGTTATAGGCGTCGGTCAGCGGCCTTGCCCAAGGATCGACGTTGATGTAGCCGACATTGAAAGAGGTCATATTCTGGAAGAAATGGCTGCCCTGGCTCGGCTCGATGCGGAAGTTCTCGAGCGAGCACTCGGCGATGGCTTTGGCCTCGCTGATATCGCCCCATTGAACGGGCACACCGAGTGTCGGGATCTGCGATCCCCAGCGGCCGTAACCGATGAGGAGGTATTGCTTGCCTTCCTGCCGCATCTTACTGTTCCACTCGCGCAGCGTAGCCGCCATCTCTTGTGTCCGAAGGACGTCAAACGCCTCCTTTCGGAGGTAGATGATGTCCGTCACATCTTCGGTCTTGCCGACACCGAGCGCATTGCCGGAACGCAAGAAAGCGCCGTTTTCATCGACCTTTTCCCACTCCACCTTAGCCGTCAGACTGTCCGCTGAAATGGGACGAATCTGCAGCACATGGAAGATCTGCGGATCGTGCTCGAGGTTCACCGCAAACTCAATCTCCACCGGCGTCTTGATCTCCTCACGCGCAATGTCCAGAAGACACTGGATGATTTCCGCTAATGGGAAAGTATTGAATTTGAGCTGCGGAGCGAACGTGACGATACGCGGGCCGTCGGGATAACAAGAATCGACGATGCGCATGTTCTCCCGGTCGTACGTCGAGGCGATGAGCTTGAGGGACTCAAACTGACCACATTCGTGTATCGGAATACGCTCTAAGTTCACGGCGTCATCGACAGAAGTCTTGAATCGCTCGGGGCTGAGAGAGAGCGCCAACATCGATTGCTGGGTCTCGCGCATGGCGAGATCGACCGTCGAGGTCTGCATGACGTTCTTCGGATACTTGGGGCTGAAACGCAGCACTTGTTCGCCATCGACGACGGCTTTACCCAGACCGTAAGCGATCTTGACGATGCCGTCTTCGGGTTTCTCTTTGCCCACCGGGTAGAAATTGATGCTGCGCGCCACGCCGGAGATAACCGGAAAATAGTAATTTCCTTCGATTTCACCGCATACTTCCTGCAGCACGATCGCCATCTTTTCTTCTGATGGCACGTTGCCCGTGGAGATGATATACCCTCTCGATGCAGCGAAATAGACGGACGCGTAAACGGATTTGATGGCCTTGGAGAGCATCCGCAACTGCTGGTCTTCGTTCTCCGTATGCGGGATCATGTACGTGCTATAAACGCCCGCAAAAGGCTGGTAATACGAGTCTTCGAGTTTGGAGGACGAACGAATGGCGAGCGGCCGTTTGGTAGCCCTAATAAAATGCCGGAGGGCTTCGAGAAGCTCCAAAGGCAGCGCAGACGCCACGAACTCCGAGAGGATCTCTTCATCGCTCAGATCGGCGTTGATGACGTATTGAAGACCGTTATCATGGATGAACTGATCGAAGAAATCCGTGGTGAGGATCATCGTTCGCGGCACAAGGACGCGGATGTTCTCCCATCGGTCAAAGAGGTCATGTTTCTGCAGGATATGATTGAGGAACGCCAGCCCACGTCCCTTGCCTCCCATCGGACCGTTGCCGCAACGGGAGAAATAGATCGTGCTGTTATAAGTCTTAGGCGAATAGCGCGCTACGACGCCGAGCGCCTGATTGATGCGGTAGTCGTGGATCAGACGGATATTGATCTGGCGGATGTTCTCGATGTCCGCATCGCTATGGATACTGAGTTTTTGGACCTCGCGACCGATAGCAAACAAGCCGCGGGCAAAAAGCCATTTGGAGAGGTAGTTGTTATCACTCAGACGGCGGAAAGCAGCCGATGAAATCGAGGATATTATACGTTCAAAGCCCTCCAGATCCGACGCGCGGTCGATCTCTCTGCCGGTACGCGGGTCACGAGCGATGAAATCGCCGAAACCGAACTCCCGCTCGATATACTCGCTGACGTCCTGCGAGAGGGTCTTGGATTTCTTGACCACAAAGCCCACGTTCAGCTTTCTTGCGACAGAGCGCATCGACTCCTGCGAGGATTGCATGAGGAAGGGCATCGTGGGGTTATCTTCCCGGATGAGTTGGCATAGATCGACACCGGCGTCGAGTTTCTCGGCGGACGAAGGCTCGCCTTTATGCACCACAAATCCCACATCGGAGATGACGCCGAGCATGTTTTTGCCGTAGCGGTTGTATAGTTCTACCGCTTCGTCATAGCAGGTTGCCATCAGCACTTTCGGCCGGGCACGCTTGCGCAGGAGCTGCTGCTTCTCATTGAGCGCATCGCGGATGGCGATGGAGTTTTGCTGGAGGACGAGCTTATAGAGCAAGGGCAGATACGTAGAGTAATACCGCACGGAATCCTCTACCAGCATAATCGCCCGTACACCCTCATCGAGGATGTCGTGCTCGGCGTTGAGACGGTCCTCGATGAGCTTGATGATAGCGATAATCAGATCCGTGGAGTTATTCCAACTGAAGAGATAATCAATGTTGCTCTTATCCTGCTGTTCAATACGGCGGTGCACCTCTTTGCTGAAGGAGGAAAGAACGACAATCGGGCACTCCGGATATCGTTCTTTCGCCTCCGCAGCAAAATCCCACACTTCGCTTCCTCCGGCGCTATAAACGACCAGAATGAGGTCGAACGGCAGTTTCTGTAACGCTTTGCGCTCCTCGATAATCGTCAGCGCCTCTTTGGTCGTCTCTGCACGCGTGATAGACGGGGGATTAGAGAGGTTCAGTTCCGCATACTCCTGCGCAATCTGCACGTCGATACGGCCGTCCTCCTCGAGCGCAAAACTGTCGTAGTTGTTGCAAACGAGCAGGATCCGCTTCACGCGCCTCTCCATCAGCGATGTGTAGTTATTGACTTGCATAAAAGTCTTACTAAAGTCTTACTAAACCCTTACTAAAGTCTTACTGAAGTCCGTATTATACCAACCCTTGCTCTACCATCGCGTTTGCTACTTTCATGAAACCGGCGATGTTGGCACCTTTGACGTAGTTGATATATCCGTCTTCTTCGGTACCGTACTTGAGACAAGCGGCGTGGATATCCGCCATGATGGTACGCAGACGCTGATCGACCTCCTCAGCCGTCCATTTAAGACGCATGGAGTTCTGGGTCATCTCCAGACCGGAAGTAGCTACACCGCCGGCGTTGGATGCCTTACCCGGGCTGTAGAGGATCTTTGCGCCCTGGAAGATAGCAATCGCTTCCGGTGTCGAAGGCATGTTTGCACCCTCGGTAACGCAGAAACAGCCGTTTTTAACGAGGATCTCTGCGTCGGCTTTCTCGATCTCGTTCTGGGTAGCACACGGCATGGCGATGTCGCAGGGAATACGCCAAGGACGCTCGTTCTCAAAATACTTCGCCTGCGGGTATTTGGATACGTACTCTTTGATACGTCCGCGGCGAATGTTTTTGAGTTCGAAGATATATGCGAGTTTCTCCTCATTGAGACCTTCCTCGTCGTAGATAAATCCGTTGGAATCGGACAAAGTGAGCACTTTAGCGCCGAGACGCATGGCTTTCTGCGCAGCAAACTGCGCTACGTTTCCTGCTCCGGAGATGCAGACACGCTTGCCTTCGAAAGACTCGCCGCGGGTAGCTAACATCGCTTCTGCGAAATAGCAAGCGCCGTAACCCGTTGCTTCGGGACGCATGAGCGAACCGCCCCACATCTGGCCTTTGCCCGTGAGGGTGCCGGTGAACTCGTCGCGGAGCCTTTTGTATTGACCGAACATAAAGCCGATCTCGCGGCCACCCACACCTATATCTCCGGCGGGAACGTCGGTGTCAGCGCCTATATGACGCTGGAGCTCGGTCATGAATGATTGACAGAAACGCATCACCTCAGCGTCGGATTTACCACGCGGAGAGAAGTCCGAACCACCCTTGGCACCACCCATCGGAAGGGTTGTGAGGGCATTTTTGAAAGTCTGCTCGAAAGCCAGGAACTTCATGATTGAGAGGTTCACGGACGCATGAAAACGGATACCGCCTTTGTACGGACCGATAGCGCTATTCATCTGCACGCGGAAACCGCGGTTGATCTGCACTTCGCCCTGATCGTCCATCCACGGCACGCGGAACATGATCACTCGTTCGGGCTCGACGATGCGCTCCATCACCTTCTGCTCGCGCAGATAGGGATACGCCATGATCATCGGAGCTACCGACTCTACAACTTCTTTGACAGCCTGGTGAAACTCGTTCTCACCGGGGTTTTTCTTGATGAGGTCCGCCATGAAAGCGTCCACATACGCTTGGGTTTGTTTGTCCATTGTTGTACCTTAATTTTTAATTGTGAGCAAATTTACCTTTTCCGGCAAATTAAAACCGACTACAAAAGTACAAAAAAAATCCTATCTACGCAAGCGCGCGAACATTTTTTTTAAATTTATGTGGAAAAATTTGCATATGTGGCAAAAAAGTTGTAACTTTGCACCGTCATTTATATTTTGCGTTAATAGCGCCCTATACGTCAATAAAAAAACAACAATATATGGAATTAAGCGAACAAGAACAAGTACGGCGGCAGAGTCTGCAGACGATGCGAGACATGGGGATAGATCCCTATCCTGCAGCCGAGTATCAAGTAACCGGACACTCCACGGACATCAAAGCGCATTTTGATGAGTGGGACGGCAAAGAAGTACGTATCGCCGGACGTCTGATGTCCAAGCGAATCATGGGAAAAGCCTCGTTCATCGAGATCCAGGACTCCAAGGGACGTATTCAGGTGTATGTAAGCCGAGACGATATTCAAGCTCCTGTGGCAGAAGGAGAGCAGCCTACGACCGTGGAGCAGCAGATGTACAACGTCGTTTTCAAGAAACTGCTCGATATCGGCGATTTCATCGGCATAGAAGGCTTCGTTTTCCGTACGCAGATGGGTGAGATCTCCGTGCACGCGAAGAAACTGACCGTATTGGCCAAATCGCTGCGTCCGCTGCCGATCGTCAAGTACAAAGACGGCGTAGCTTACGACGGATTCAACGACCCTGAGCAGCGTTACCGCCAGCGTTATGTGGACCTCGTGGTCAACGAGGGTGTCAAGGATACCTTCCTCAAACGCGCTACGATCCTCCGCACGATGCGTCAGGTGTTTGATGAGGCGGGTTATACCGAGGTAGAGACGCCTATCCTGCAGCAGATTGCCGGCGGCGCTTCGGCTCGTCCGTTCATCACCCATCATAACTCGCTCGACGTGGATATGTACCTGCGTATCGCGACCGAGCTCTACCTCAAACGCCTTATCGTCGGCGGTTTTGAGGGCGTGTATGAGATCGGCCGTAACTTCCGTAACGAAGGCATGGACCGCTCCCACAACCCGGAGTTCACCTGCATGGAACTCTACGTACAATACAAGGACTACAACTGGATGATGGGCTTCACGGAGCAGCTTCTCGAGAAGATTGCCATCGCTGTCAACGGCACGACGAAAGTGCAGATCGGCGACCATGAGATTGATTTCAAGGCGCCTTACCGCCGTCTGCCGATCCTCGATGCCATCAAAGAGAAAACCGGTCTTGACCTCGCTTCGATGAGCGAAGACGAGATCCGCGTGGAGGCAAAGAAACTCGGCGTAGAGGACACGGAGCATATGGGCAAAGGCAAACTCATCGACGAGATCTTCGGCGAGACCTGCGAGGGCACCTTCATCCAGCCGACCTTCATCACCGACTACCCGGTGGAGATGTCGCCGCTGACGAAGATGCACCGCTCCAAACCCGGTCTGACCGAGCGATTCGAGCTGATGGTGAACGGCAAAGAGTTAGCCAACGCGTATTCGGAGCTGAACGACCCGATTGACCAATACAACCGTTTCGTAGAGCAGATGAAGCTTGCGGACAAGGGAGACGACGAGGCGATGGTAATCGACCATGATTTCATGCGCGCGCTCGAGTATGGTATGCCGCCGACATCGGGTATCGGTATCGGTATTGACCGTCTGGCCATCCTCATGACCGGTCAGCCGACCATCCAGGAGGTACTACTCTTCCCCACTATGAAACCGGAGACTTAATATGTATCGTAAAATTGCTATCTTAGGTTCGGGCTCATGGGCGACGGCTTTGGCGAAGATCGTCATGCAGAACCAACCGGAGGTGAACTGGTTCATCCGTCGCCAGGAGGTGATTGACGAGTTCATCGCAACAGGCAAGAACCCGAGTTATCTCGGCGCCGCCAATTTTGACGTGAGCCGTATTCATTTCTCTTCGGACATCAACCAGACCGTAGCGCAGTCGGATGTGCTGATTCTCGCGATTCCATCGCCCTATGTGAAGCAATCGCTGACGAAGATACGCCGCGACATGACGCATAAAGTGGTCATCTCTGCGGTCAAAGGTATGATTCCCGACGAGAACGTCATTGTGACGGATTATCTGCATAACCGTTTCCGTATTCCTTTTGACCAACTCGGCGTCATCGCCGGTCCGTGTCATGCGGAGGAGATCGCTTTGGAGCGTCTCTCGTACCTCACTATCGGCTGCGAGAACAGGCAGAACGCAGAGCTCTGGTCCAAACTCTTCCAGACGCCATACGTCCACACTACCCTCTCCAACGACGTCATTGGCTTGGAGTACAGCTCCGTCATGAAGAATATATACGCCATCGCAGCCGGCATGTGCCAGGCTTTGCATTACGGCGATAACTTCCAGGCGGTGCTGCTGTCCAACGCCATCCAGGAGATTCAGCGTTTCGCGACCGCGATGAGCAATGTGCCGCGTGACATCACGGCTTCGGGTTATCTGGGCGACGTGCTCGTCACGGGTTATTCGCAGTTCAGCCGTAACCGTCAGTTCGGTCAGATGCTCGGACTCGGTTATTCGGTCAAGGCGGCACAGATGGAGATGGAGATGGTAGCCGAAGGTTATTATGGCACCAAAGCCATTCATCAGGCGAACGAGCGTATGCAAGTCGCCCTGCCGATCGTCGATGCCATGTACGAGATCCTCTACAACCGCCAGAAGGCGAAACCTATCATCAAGTCATTAACTACTAAATTACAATAATTATGAAACTGTGTTTGAAGAATGCCGCATGCTTTGTGGATGCAGCGGCTTTGAAGAAATTAGAGTCGCAGACCGAAGCCGCCAACCTCCTCTTGGAGAACGGTCAGGGCGCAGGAAACGACTACATCGGATGGGTACATCTGCCCTCCTCTATCACGGATGAGTTCCTCGCAGAAGTACAGGCATCGGCGGACGAGTTGCGTCGTCGTTGCGAGGTGGTCATCGTTGCCGGTATCGGCGGTTCGTATCTCGGTGCACGCGCTGTGAACGAGGCGCTCGCTTCGGCTTTCGATGCTTTCGTAGCCAAAGACCGCAAGAACCCCTATGTCGTTTACGCAGGAAATAACATCGGTGAGGACTACCTGGCAGAACTCATGGACTTCCTCGCAGACAAGCAGTTCGGTATCATCAATATCTCCAAATCCGGTACGACGACCGAGACCGCGTTGGCTTTCCGTCTCTTGAAGACCATGCTGGAGAAACAAGTCGGCAAAGAGGAAGCGAAACATCGTATCGTAGCCGTTACCGACCGCGCCAAAGGTGCGCTCCGCAGCCTCGCGACCAAAGAGGGTTACAAGACTTTCGTCATCCCCGACAATGTCGGTGGACGTTTCTCTGTCCTCACGCCGGTAGGCTTGCTGCCGATCGCAGTAGCCGGTGGTGACATCAAAGCGCTCGTCAAAGGTGCGCAGGATATGGAGAAAGCGACGGACGTCAAAGTGCCGTACGCAGAGAACCCGGCTTGCCAGTATGCCGCTATCCGTAATGCCCTCTATCAGGGAGGAAAGAAGATCGAGATCCTCGTGAACTTCAACCCCAAACTGCATTATTTCTCCGAGTGGTGGAAACAACTCTACGGCGAGTCCGAGGGTAAGGATCACAAGGCTATCTTCCCGGCTTCTGTGGACTTCACCACCGACCTGCACTCGATGGGTCAGTGGAT
>DGTR01000008.1 GCA_002394395.1 Bacteroidales bacterium UBA4331
ATAGGCTTTACGGCGCGAGACACCCGGTTCGTGAATATTGATTCCTAAGATTGAATGGTCTTGCAGCGGATCTGCATGCCTGGGAAAATGTCTCTTCAGAGCCTCCGGGAAACACTCCGTCAGCGGATCATTACTATACGGCACTCCGTCCACGATAACAGGAATAATACTGTCTCGGCGGCCCAAGGAAACAAAATAATCGATGCCGCTATTGACAAAAACGGATTTCGCGGAACGAGGGGAACAAACGACAATCAAAAAGCGCGACTGCTCCATGCGGGATTTGAGTTCCTGCATCAATTCCTCCCCCGCGTGCATGTCATTCAAATAGCAGTAAAGAGGCTTGATTTTTCGCGGCACATTATTCTGCTTGCATAGGACAGCCGGGAGCCGGTAACTCTCTATGGCATGCTGCAAACGAAGAGCTTCCCGGGCATCGGAACTCTGAAAACTGATGAACGCAAAATATGTATAAGTCGTCTGCATAACAAAAAATTAAATTGCCGGTCGTTTGGCTAAGTGCTCTATGATTACCGGATATTTCTGGAAATCGATATCCGGTGCATTATCCGGATGCACACAAATCCGCAATACACGGCAACAATTCTTTTCCCGCGCCACGGCAAAGAACGTTTGTATCATCAGATCTATCTTCTGCTCCGTCGAAAATTCGGAAGGCAGATCGACAAACTTATTCCCCATCACCGCTACATTAACAATATCGTTTCGTCTGCGAGGGTCGGATAAGTTATACCACATTTTTTTCAGGCAGGTGATATATTCCTCTTTGGAGATCTGAATCGTACCGTTCGGTTGCAGCCTTGTAAAAGCCACACAGCAAAACGGATCATTTTCAATCTGTATCGGACAGAGCGTACCTAACGCATATTGCTCTTGACGTCCCGGCAAATCCATGTTGGTCTGCAGCGGATTGACATCCTCCAAAGCGGCATCAATCAGCTCTTCCACGGCTATATTCTTCTGTTTGCATAATTGCAGAAAAGCCCCGTGTAATGATTTCGGACTGATAATTCGCTCCAGATCGGTATCGAAGGTATCTACCGTGTGAATAACTTTCAATCCTTCCTGCTTTAATATATCACAACATTCTATAATGACCCAAATATCCGTTTGTTTGTCCTTATATACGGCACGCGTGCGAGGCCAGTTTATCAGCACAGCCAAGACAAGAATCAAAATGATTATTAAGCAGAAAATCGGGAAATATGCAGTTATGAAATAAGGGATAGCTACTTTCAGCCATACAGCTTGGTTCGTAGGAAGAAATGCGATCAAAGATCCTACAACCGTAATGACCAAAACAGCCCATTGCAGAAAATCACGCATACTATGCCACGCCAATCTTTTCCAGTGTCGCATGACATATTTTCTTTTGCCCGAATTGTCCATGGCGAGAATTGTTTGGTACAAGTGGTAAACTAAATTTCGCTGCAAATTTACTGCTTTTTTTTGAATTATGCAAGAAAAAGTAAAAAAAAATAAGAAATTACGCGGGTGCTTGCGTATGTCAAAAAAATTTAGTAACTTTGCAGCAAATTTTGGATTTATGACTTTTACACATCTTCATGTACACTCCCACTACTCCCTGCTGGACGGACTATCCAAGGTAGAGGAAATCGTAGATAAGTGTCTGGCGACGGGCATGAACGCCGTGGCGTTAACCGATCACGGCAATATGTACGGCATCAAGGACCTGCTGGACTACTGCAAGGGCGTGAATAAGAAACTCAAAGCTGCCGCAGAAGAGAAAGGTGAGCCTTTTGTTCCCTTCAAGCCCATCGTGGGCTGCGAGGCATATTGTGCGCGTCGCGGACGACACTCCATGAGCGACGACAAAGCCGTGAACGGCGAGGGCAAGACTTACGTCATCGACCGCTCGGGATGGCACCTCATCCTCTTGGCGAAGAATATGGTGGGCTACCATAACCTCTGCCGCATCGTATCGCACGGATATATGTCAGACGCTTTCTACCATACGCCGCGTATCGACAAAGAGCTCTTGGAGAAATGGCACGAAGGTGTCATCTGCTGCTCTGCCTGTCTCGGTGGAGAGCTGCCGCAGAAGATATTAGGAGCACAGACCGCTATCGCTGACAGAGCACAGACCGCTTCGCTGACAGAGCTCATTGAGCAAGGCGTTTATCAGGAAGCGGAAGAGACGGTAAAATGGTTCAAGGGGCTGTTTGGCGAGGATTATTACATTGAGTTACAGCGCCATGAGACGCAGAAACCAGGAGGTGATCAGGACACTTACGAACGGCAGAAACAGGTGAACCCTGTGCTTGTGGAGCTTGCCCGCAAGTACGACGTGAAGATCATTGCGACCAACGACTCGCACTTCGTGAACGAAGAAGACGCGGAGGCGCATGACCGATTGATCTGTCTGAGTACCAACCACTTCGTCAACGACGTCAACCGAATGCACTATACCAAACAGGAGTGGCTCAAGACGCCCGAAGAGATGGCGGCTATCTTCCCCGACCTGCCGGAAGCGCTGGAGAACACGCAGGAGATCGTCGATAAGGTGGAGATCTACGACATCGACCACGACCCGATCATGCCTAAGTTCGACATCCCCGCTTCGTTCGGCAAAGAGGAAGACTACCCCGACCGTCTGGCGTTCGAGAGTGCGTACCTGCGCCATCTGACGATGGAGGGTGCCAAAGAGCGTTACGGCGAAGAGCGGTTGCAGAACGACGAGGAACTCAAAGAGCGTATCGAGTTCGAGCTCAACACCATCATCACGATGGGTTTCCCGGGTTACTTCCTCATCGTCATGGATTTCATCCGTGCGGCGCGTGAGGAGCTGGACGTCTCCGTCGGTCCAGGCCGTGGTTCGGCGGCAGGTTCGGTAGTGGCTTACTGTCTGAAGATTACCGATCTGGATCCTCTCAAGTACGACCTGCTGTTTGAGCGTTTCCTCAACCCCGACCGTATATCCCTACCGGATATCGATACGGACTTCGAGGATTGCGGCCGCGGCAAGGTGCTTGATTACGTCAGCCGCAAGTACGGCGAGACACATGTGGCGCATATCGTGACATACGGCAAGATGGCTACCAAGTCCGCCTTGGCCGATGTCGGCCGCGTGCAGCAAGTGCCGTTAGCGAGGGTAAATGAGCTCAAGTCCTTTATCCCCGACCGCGATTTCCCGGACTCCTTACTGAAGGACCTGCCGAAAGATGCCAAACGTCCCAAAGTGAACCTCAAGAACTGCTATAAGTACATCCCCGAACTCAGAGAGGAGCATAAGAACGGCGATCCGAATGTGCGGTCGATGCTTGACTACGCAGCGCGGTTGGAAGGTACGATTAGGCAAGTAGGTGTACACGCCTGCGGCGTGATCATCGGAGCAGACGACCTGACGAACTTCGCGCCGCTGAGTTCCGTCGAGGACAAGAATAGTAAGAAACGCGTGCTCGTGACCGAATACGACGGGCATGTAGTGGAGTCTGTGGGCCTGATCAAGATGGACTTCCTCGGCCTCATCACCCTGACGATCATCAAAGAGTGTCTGAGAAACATCAAGAAAGCGCAAGGCATCGATATCGACATCGACCATATACCCATCGACGACGAGGTGACTTACAAACTCTTCCAGGAAGGACGGACGGTAGCGGTCTTCCAGTTCGAGTCCGCCGGCATGCAGAAATACCTGCGTGAGTTGAAGCCGACGGTCATCGGCGACCTCATCGCCATGAACGCCCTCTACCGCCCGGGACCGATGGATTATATACCGCAATTCATCCGCCGCAAGCAAGGCCTCGAGCCTGTGACGTACGACATCCCTGTGATGGAGAAATACCTCAAGGACACTTATGGCGTGACCGTCTATCAGGAGCAAGTCATGCTCCTCAGCCGCCTCTTGGCGAACTTCACCCGCGGCGAGAGCGACAAGCTCCGTAAGGCGATGGGAAAGAAGCAGATGGCTGTTCTGGAGTCGCTGCAAGTCAAGTTCATGGAAGGCGGCAAAGCGAACGGTCACGACCCGAAAGTGCTGACGAAAATCTGGGAGGACTGGAAGAAATTTGCGTCATACGCCTTCAATAAATCGCACGCCGCATGTTACTCTTGGGTCGCTTATCAGACGGGTTACCTCAAAGCCCATTACCCGGCAGAGTTCATGGCGGCGAACCTCACCGTCCATAAGGACGATATCAAGGAGGTGACCAAGCTGATGGACGAATGCAAAGTGCTCGGACTGAGTGTCTTGGAACCGGACGTGAACGAGTCGGAGTTGTCCTTCACGGTCAACGAGAAAGGCGCTATCCGGTTCGGTCTCGGCGGCATCAAAGGTGTCGGCGAAGGCGCAGCAGAGGCCATCATCAAAGAGCGCGAGAAAAACGGCAAATACAAAGATATCTTCGATTTTCTGGAGCGCGTGAACCTGCAGTCCTGCAACCGCAAGACCATCGAGAACCTCGCGCAGGCAGGTGCTTTCGAGTGCTTCGAGGACCTCTACCGCGAGCAGTTCTTCGGCGTCAACGACAGCGGCGAATCGGGACTCGACCTGCTGATGAACTACGGCAATAAATGGCAGGCAGACAAAGCCTCCAACGCCAACTCGCTCTTCGACGATTTCGACATCGAGGTGGATATACACCACCCTTCCCTGCCGCAAGTACCCCGTTGGGACACCATCGAGCGGCTCAACAAAGAGAAAGAACTCATCGGCATCTATCTCTCCGCACACCCTCTGGACGAGTATGCGTTCGAGGTCAACGAGTTGAGTAACACCACAGCGTTAGAGATGTCGCAGTTCGATAAATGGCGCCGCCCGGACGCCCGCAACGAAGCGGAGATCAACCTCCGCAAGCAACAGGTCGAGGAGCCGGATGAGCAGGTCCTCCTGCCTTCGCAGTTCCTTGCCGCGCACAAGAACCAGGCCTGCCTCATCGGCGGACTCATCATAGAAGCGGAGCAACTGCGTTCGCAGAAAGGTAACCCGTACGGCCGTTATACCATCGAAGACTACACAGGCTCCTACCAGTTCGTGCTCTTCGGCAACGCTTATGCGCAGTTCGCCCACCTCATGCTCAAGGACCTCTTCGTCCTTGTCACCGGCGTTGTGCAGCAGAAAGGCGCCGGCATGAAATGGTTTAAGGAAGCCAAAGATGAGGAGGCGGAGTTTGAGTTCGTAGTGCAGCAGGTGGAGATGATGAACGAGGCGCAGGACAAACGTATGGAGGGTATCAATATCCGGTTGTCGTTGGATGCGCTGAGTTATGAATTGATTGACGAACTGAATGACGTGCTCAAGGCCAACAAAGGCTCCGAGCGCGTACATATATCCGTCTTTAATCCTCTCAACCGTCACCAGGTAGCCCTCACCAGCCGCTCCAAAGCGATTCACGTCACCCCGCAGTTCTACAAATGGCTCGTGACCAAAAGGATGGAAGGCGTGCTGGAGTTTAATGTAGTAACGAAAGAATAAAGCCCCACCCGATCTCCCCATGAAGGGGAGGAGAAATTATATGGATTACAAAGAAGCGATAGAATATTTGTATAACGCGCGGCCGCCGTTTCATATGGTAGGCGCGGCAGCGTACAAGCCCGGTCTGGAGAACACGCTCCGCCTCATGGCGCATGTCGGTAACCCGCATGAGAAACTGCGGGCAATACACGTAGCAGGCACCAACGGCAAGGGTTCGACATCCCATCTGATCGCCGCTGTTCTGCAAGCCGCTGGCTACAAAGTGGGGCTGTACACCAGTCCGCATTTAGTCTCCCTTACCGAGCGCATCCGCATCAACGGAGTACCGATTCCCGAAGCAGAAGTGGCGCAGTTCATCGAGACGAACAAGGCCTTCCTCGACGAGACAGGCCCCTCTTTCTTCGAGACGATGACCGCCATGGCGTTTGCGTATTTTGTAGCGCAGAAGGTAGATTTTGCAGTCGTGGAAGTGGGACTCGGCGGACGGCTCGACAGCACCAATGTTCTCACACCGGTTCTCTCCGTCATCACGAATATAGGTCTGGACCACACAGAGTTCTTGGGCAACACGCTTGCGAAGATCGCCCGTGAGAAAGCCGGTATCATCAAACCCGGCGTGCCCTGCGTCATCGGCGAGACGCATCCCCAGACGATGAACGTGTTCCTCGACAAAGCGCAGGAGTGCGGCATCTTAGGCGAAGGTCTGGAGACCACCGACTGCCGGATCTGGTTCGCCGATCAATGCGGTTACCTGCGTACCCGAAGGCTCCGCGAAGCGCCCGAGTGCGAACTCAAAGGTCTCTATCAGGAGAAAAACCTCCAGACGGCCTTTGTGGCGTTGCAGGTGTTGAGAGGGCCTAACCCCAACCCTTCCCTAAAAGGAAGGGAGTATTTTTCCATCAGCAGAGAAGCTATCAGAGAAGGCTTCGCGCATGTGTGCCGTCTGACGGGATTACGAGGACGATGGGAGACGCTGCGTGAGAAGCCGCTTGTGCTCTGCGACACCGGACATAACTCGCACGGCATCCAGTACGTCGCCCAGCAACTCAAGACCCTCCCGAACCCGCATATATGGATTGTCTTCGGCATGGTCAATGACAAAGATACCGAGGTCGTCATGCGGCTGCTGCCGAGCGACGACAAATACCATTATATCTTCACGACCCCGAATACCCATCGGGCAAGAACGGCAGAAGAGATGTTGGCGATGTGGGAGAGTTTTCAGCATTCAGCATTCAGTATTCAGCCGATGGCCATCGATGATCCGAAAGAGGCGATAAACTATGCGTTGGAACACGCCGCAGAGGAGGATGCGGTCTTTATCGGCGGCAGTAACTACCTCGTGGGCGAGGCCTTGCAAATGATTAGCGACAAATGAAGTACCACGTATTACATATAACGACGGATTTTGCCGAGGAATGGCAGAAAGAAGTGTTCGACCAGGAGCTTTGTGACCTCGGTGTGGATACCATAGACGCCGGTTTAGAACCGGAGCAAGCAGGTTATGCGGATTATTACATCCCTTCGGATCTATGGGAACAAAACCAAGAAGCCATCCAAGCGCAGATCTCCGATACCGAAGGAGCGACGCTTCTTTCGGTGGATGAAGTGCCCGATCAAAATTGGAATGCGGTCTGGGAAGCCGAGCACCCGGTGCAAGAACTGCCGCTGGGCGTGAAGATCATCCCGCATTGTGCTTTCGGTGCCGGCCACCACGAGACGACGGCGATGATGATTGAGGCATTGATTAATTTCAAATCTCAAATTTCAAATTTTAAATTTAATGTCCTTGATAACGGGTGCGGAACCGGAGTGTTGGGGATTTTCGCCAAGAAACTCGGTGTGGCGCATGTGTTGGCAGTAGATATCGATGACAAGTCCGTGCAGAACACCCTCGAGAACGCTGCTCTGAATGGCGTAGAGTTAGATGTGCGTCTGGGAGATATAAGTTCCTTTCCTTTCGGTGAAGAGACAGGATTAGGCGCCTTCGACCTCATCCTCGCCAATATTCATCGCAACATCCTCCTCGCGCAGATGCCTATCTACGCGCGCATGATAAAAGAAGGAGGAGAAGTATGGATGAGTGGTTTTTATGAGACCGATTGTCCGGCACTCGAAGAAGAGGCCCAAAAGAACGGACTCCAACTTATTGAAGTCCGCGCGAATGGCGAATGGCGGATGATGAGATGTCGAAAAGAGGAGCTTCGCTGAGGAACTGAAGTTCCTTGACCGGCTTCGCGGTATTTATCTTGCCCTTCTCGGCAGAGGCCACTCCTCCCGTTTGTCTGGAGGACGTTCTGGGATAAACGAAGATCCGGAAGTTCGCAAGGATATATTCGTACTCGCGCCATTTATCAAAAATAGCGAGATTATCTTCCCCGATGACGAGTGTGAACTCGTACTCGGGGAATTGTTTTTGCAGCTCGCGCAGGGTGTTAGCAGTATAAGACGGTCGCGGCAACGAGAACTCGAAATCCGAAGCTTTCACTCCGGGGATATCTTTTATCGCCTCGCGCACCGCCGCCAGACGTTCTTCTTCGGGCGCTAAGATACCAGCATCTTTGAGCGGGTTATTGGGGCTGACCATGAGCCATAACTCATCGAGATCCGTATGCTCGATGACCCATTTTGCCAATCCCACATGCCCGAAATGCACGGGGTTGAAACTTCCTCCGTATATTCCGATGCGTAGCATCGTTGTTTAATCGTTTAGTGGAGCTACGCTCCGTTTAAGGGTTTATTTATTCTCAATGATCGCATCGAGTTGTTCGAAGGCATGGGTGAGGTCGTCGTTTACGATCACGCGGTCGAAGTAGGGTTTGTAGGAGAGTTCTTCTTCCGCTTTCGCGAGGCGTTTCTCAATCATCTCCGGGCTCGTGTCTCCTCGGCCTTCCAGACGACGGCGCAGTTCCTCGATAGAAGGCGGACAGATGAAGATTGAAGTCGCTTCGTCGCCAAGGATCTTCTTGAGGTTCAGACCGCCTTTGACATCGACGTCAAAAAGCACCTGCCGTCCTGCCGCCTCAATGCGCTCGATCTCTTCTTTTAGCGTCCCGTAATAAAGGCCATCATAGACCTGCTCGTACTCGATGAAGTCGTTGTTCTCGATGCGTTTCTGGAACTCCTCGACAGAGATGAAGTAATACTCTTTGCCGTTTACTTCCTGTCCACGCGGAGGACGCGTAGTACAGGATACCGAGAGTTCAAAGAGGTCCGGATGCCGGGTGAGCAGATGCTTCACCATGGTCGATTTACCGCTGCCCGAAGGCGCACAAAATATATATATCATAGCACGTTGAGGACTTGCTCCTTGATTTGTTCGAGGATATCTTTCATCTTGACGACGATGATCTGCATCTCCGATTGGTTGGATTTGGAACCGAGGGTGTTGATCTCGCGTCCCATCTCCTGAGCGATGAAGCCGAGTTTCTTGCCGACTCCGGCACCCTCGCCGCCCATGGTCTCACGGAAATACTTGATATGGTTCGTCAGGCGCACTTTCTCCTCGGTGATGTCAAGTTTCTCGAGATAGTAGATCATCTCCTGCTCGAGCCGGTTGCGGTCGGTCTGCGCCTGCGTCTCTGCGGAGAGTTGTGCGAGGTTGGCTTCCAGCCGCTCTTTGATCTTCGCCACGCGGCCTTTCTCAAACGGCTCTACTTGGGCGAGCAGGTCAGCTATGCCGTCGAGTTTCTGAGTGAACATCGTTTGTAACGCCGCTCCTTCCTGGGTACGGAAGGCGATGAAGGCATCGATGGCGCGATCTAACAGAGCCTGCATATCTTTCCACTCCTCGTCCGTCATTTCCGACTCATCTTCGGCTACCTTCATCACGTCCGGAAAACGCAGGATAGCCGCCATCACTTCAGCCGGTACCGGTTCGCCAAACTGCTCGCCGTACTGCTGCGCATAAGTTTTCGCTGCCGCCCAGTTGATGGGTGAAGCCCCACTCTGACCTTCCCCCGCAAGGAGGGAATTCTGCTCGCAGATGGCGAGATCCACTTTGCCGCGCTCGAGGCGAGAAGTGATGATGGTACGGATGTCCAACTCGTGCGCACGGAGCGCAGGGATGAGCCTTGTGGAGAGATCCATGGATTTGGAGTTCAGCGAGCGAATCTCGCAAACCAGTTTTCTTCCTCGGAAAATTGTTTCGGCTTTTCCGTAGCCGGTCATAGAAAGTATCATTTGCCTATACAGAATTTGCTGAATATATTTGCTAACACTTCGGTGTTGGTGATCTGTCCGGTCACTTCGCCGAGCGCCGCGAGGCAGTCTTGTAAGTCCATGGAGAGCAACTCGCCGGAGAGGCCGTCTTGCAAGCCCTGCCGCACACGGAGGATGGCTTCGTGCGCACGGGAGATTGCCTCGTAATGACGGGCATTGGAGAGCATGACCGCAGAGGTCGGCAGCATCTCTTTGGCTACCCGCACCAGCTCGCGTTTGAGAGGTTCGATGTCACCGTTCTTGGCGGAGAGGGGTATCAGACCGCTGCGCTGCCAGAGCACAGACCGCTCACTTTGTTCGCTGACAGAACACAGATCGACCTTATTGAGGACGGACAGTACCGTGAGGTCGCGGGCAGGTCGCGGGCAGGTCGCGGGAATGACCTCACCGGGACGTGTGGCATCCTGCACGGAGATGATGATCTGCGCTTTCTCCATGGCCTGGCGGCTGCGCTCGACACCCATCTGCTCAATCACGTCGTTTGTCTCGCGTATTCCCGCCGTGTCGATGAGGCGGAAGAGGATGCCGTCGATGACGAGCGTGTCTTCTATCGTATCGCGCGTCGTGCCTTGGATGTCACTCACTATCGCCCGCTGCTCGCCTAAGAGCGCGTTCAGAAGGGTCGATTTGCCGACATTCGGCGCACCGATGATGGCTACTGAAATCCCGTTACGGATGGCGTTGCCGGTACGGAAAGAGTGCATCAGGGCTGCGAGTTTCTGCTCGATCTCATCGGCAAGCGTCTGCAACTCCGTGCGGTCCGCAAACTCCAACTCCTCGTGGTCTGCAAAATCCAACTCCAGTTCTACCAGAGAAGTGAAATGCAACAAGCGTTCGCGCAGCGCCGCCAACTCCGTGGAGACCGATCCGCGCAGCTGACTCAGCGCCAGGTCTTTCTCGGCTTTGCTCTGCGCCGCAATGAGGTCTGCAACGGCCTCCGCCTGCGTCAGGTCCATCTTGCCGTTGAGGAACGCTCTGCGTGTGAACTCGCCCGGTTCGGCAGCCTTGCAACCTGCGTCGATGAGCCATCTGAGCAGCTCCTGCTGGATATAGAGACTGCCGTGACAAGCTATCTCCACGGTCTCTTCGCCCGTGAACGAATGCGGCGCGCGAAATACCGAACAGAGCACCTCGTCCAGCACCTCTCCGTTCCGCTCGATACGGCCGAAATGCACCGTTCCGCCCTTGGCATCGGCCAAGGACATACGTCCGCGGAAGAGCCCATCGACGATGGCTATACTCCCCTCTCCGGACACACGGATGACAGCGATTCCGCCGACACCGTAGGCAGTACTGATGGCACAGATAGCATGCATGCGTTTCGAATTTTCCTGCAAAGGTACAACAAAAAATTGAGATATGCAAGTTTTTATAATAATAGGACGTTTTTTTTGCCTTTTTGCTTGCATATATCAAAAATTCTTTGTATCTTTGCACCGGATTTGGAAATCAACATTATAAACTCAATAAAAAATCAAACATTATGCGTACAACATTCAATCGCCTTCGTGCAGTAAAAGACAGCCTTCCTCATGGTAGTATGGACGCCATCGCAGCCGAACTTGGTATTGCTGGCGACGAAGTAAGAGCTTATTTTAACGGCGAAGGCAATGCCGATTATCACATTGAGCCGGGCCCCGACGGCGGTATCGTAGTGTTCAGCAACACTCGAATCCTGGAGGTGGCTTTGCGCCGCGCTTGGGAGGCTCAGAATGAACTCTAAATCGCTGTGATAAGCATTTTTCCAACGACTTTTAGAAAGGTAATAGCTCTGGCGCTATGCGTCGGGGCGTTACCTTTTGTATTTTACGCGCGGGCATACGCGAGTGAGAGCACACGCATAACGGGCCTCTGGGACGAATACAAGCAGCCGGTGGGATTCACCTATGGCGCGCAGGCACGAATCCAGACGACATACCTTTGGCGCGGCATATATGCCGGTGGCGCGAATGTACAAGGGGAGGTGAACGTGGGCTACGGCGGTCTGTACGCGGACATGTGGTGGAACATCGGCGTGACCGATTGGACATTTAAGACCTTCGAACCCGAGGTGGATCTGACTATCGGATTCAGGCGATGGGGACTCGATGTCTATTTGATCTATATCCATAATTTCAAGCATGGATTTTTCGACTTGGGTTATTATGAGTCGGGCCGCAACGCATTAGAGTTAGGCGCACGATGGACAGTGAGCGACAAACTGCCGCTGAGCATCTTCTGGTCTACCCGTTTTACCAACGCCGACAGTTATATCCTCTCCGGAGATACAATTCATGCCTACTCGTCCTACGCAGAGATCAGCTACACACAGGCTCTGCCGTTCGGACTGAGCCTCTACGGAGCAATCGGTATCACGCCCTGGAAGAGCTGTTACACCTTCTACCAGCGGGATTTCGCCGTGCAGAACGTGGAGGTACGGTTGCGCAAGGCATGGTCGGCGTCCGAACGATGCGGACTGATGATACAAGGTCAGCTGAGTATTAACCCTTCGGCGCTGGCGGCAGATAAAGCTACTGCAAAATGGAAACCCGAATTTCCATTTGAGCAGAGTATCAACGCCAATATCGCCTTTGGCGTTTATTTGAAATAAAAGCCCCACCCGACCTCCCCATGTAGGGGAGGGGGACGTTTTAAGAAGTTTAAATATTTAAATGTTTAATAAAGGTATTAGAAATGAAAAAATTTACACTTTTGTGTGCCGCGATAGTAGCGGCAGTAATGACTGCGAAAGCTGAAGTAGAGTTTGCGTATGACGCCGGTGCTGAGATCGTCAGCGCATATATCTGGCGTGGTCAGTACAACGGCGGTCTGAGTTTTCAGCCGGACGCAGAAGTTGGATTCAACGCAATGGATGACGCGATTGAGTTCCGCGCAGGCGTTTGGGCGAACATCGGTGCATCCGACTGGGGTTTCCGCAAAGATCTGCCCTACATCAAGATCGGAGATGAGGAGTATAACCCGAACACCTATTTCGTGCCAGAGGTGGATTTTATGGCGCATGTAACCGCCTACGGTGCCAGTTTAGGCTACAACGCCTACTACTACTGCAACGACGGTAGCGACCATACTTCGGAGTTATGGTTCGGCTATAACTTCAGCCATTTCTTCGGTGAGAAAGCCGGTGCGTACATCAACTGGTACACGACTGTTGGCGGTGGTGGCGACCTGAAGCCGGAAACGGACCTGAAGCAAATCGCCAAAGGTCAGTTAGAGCGTCAAGCCTTCTCGACCTATATAGAGTTGGGCTACGACTACACCTTTGAGAAGATTGGTCTGACTTTAGGCGCACAGATAGGTCTCTCTCCATGGGAGAGCCCGATCTACGGCAATGATCAATTCGCATGCACGAACCTCAGCCTGAAGGTCAACAAAGAGTGGGAGTTTGAGCACGTTACGCTGGATGTGTTTGCATTAGGCAGTTTGAACCCAGACGGAGTTAACAATGACAACGCCTTTGTAAAGGCCTCCGGCGACGACAAAATCGGTGTTCAGAAACTCAACGGCACCATCGGCGTAGGTATCTGGTTCTAAAATGATCCGGGCGAATAACAGACATACGATCGGAGCGTTGTTAGGCGTAGGACTGGCAGCGCTGCTGATCTGGGGATTGGACGACAAGAGTCAAGAGTCAAAAGCCGAGAGCCGAGAGTATTACCGTAACGAAGGTAAGGTCTTCGGCACGTATTATAACATCCGCTACGAGGCCTCAGCAGACTTGCAAGACAGCATTAATGCGGCCTTTCAGGCGTTTGACGCGAGTCTGAGTTTGTTCAACCCCCACTCCATCCTCTCTGCTATCAACGATAATCGCGACACAACAACGAATGCGTTTTTCGAAGCGATGTGGGCAGAGGCGGAGGAGGTCTATACCCTCTCCGGAGGGGCGTTCGACATCACCGTCGCGCCGCTGGTGAACTACTGGGGATTCGGGAACACCTCGAGATATAGGGATACCGAAAAATCGATCAATCGAGAGATAGACAGCATCCGCCAGTTTGTGGGCTTCGACAAAGTGAAACTGATTGACCACCATGTCTATAAATCTGACCCGCGGGTGCAGCTCGACGGAGGTGCGGTGGCGAAAGGTCAGGCCTGCGACGTCATTGCAGAGCTGCTGCACCGTAACGGATGTGAGAACTACCTCGTGGATATAGGCGGTGAGGTGGTAGCGAAAGGCAAGAGCGCCAAAGGCGAGCCTTGGCACATCGGCATCACGAAACCCAACCTCAACAACGAAGGGGCGCAAGAGGAGTTGCAGGAGATACTCGAAGTGACGGACATAGCCATGGCGACCTCCGGCAACTACCGCAATTTCTACTACGACGGCGACGTGCGCCGGAGCCACACGATCGACCCGCACACGGGCATGCCGGTACAACACTCCGTGCTCTCTGCGACGGTCGTCAGCAGCCGCTGCATGCGGTCTGACGCCTTAGCGACGGCCTGTATGGTGATAGGCGAAGAAGGTGCATTAGCGATGATCGAGCGCGCCGGCGACGCAGCCTGCCTGCTGATCGTGGCACGGGGCGACAGCCTGGTGACCGTCTGCTCGCCTAATTGGAAAGAACGGATTAACGGATTAGGGGATTAAGGAATTATGACTATAGCGATTTTTGGTAACGCAATGAAGTCAGATACGCTGCGCGAGGTGCAACACATCCTGACTTTCATGACAGAGCAGAAGATCAACGTCCTGCTCTCACAAGAATTGCGCCAGGAGTTAGACCTGCGCGAGTACCCGAGTTTTCCAGAGAACTGGGACGGCGAACAACAACCGGAGAACGTCTATGGAGAGCCGATAGATTTTGCGCTTTCCGTAGGCGGCGACGGCACGTTCCTCACCTCCGCAGCAGCTATCGGAGACAAGAACATCCCGATCGTAGGCGTCAACTGCGGCCATCTGGGATTCCTGGCGGAGGTGCAGACCCAAGATGTCGATGACATTCTTCAGAAACTCGTTGACGGCGAATACACCATTGAACGCCGTAGTCTGCTGAACCTGACCATCCTCGACAAAGATAACATCCGTCGTGAGGGACTCATCATGGCACCCAACGCGCTGAACGAGATAGCAATCCTCAAACAAGGTCTGACGAACATGCTGACCATCGAGACGAAGGTGAACGGCGAGTTGCTGCACACCTACCACTCAGACGGCCTCATCATCGCCACGCCGACCGGCAGTACCGCCTATAACCTCTCCATCGGAGGACCGCTCGTCGTGCCGCAGAACCGGGGAATGATCCTCACGCCTATCGCACCGCACAGCTTGACAGTACGACCGATCATCATGCCGGACGATTGGAAGATAGATATCCGCGTGAGCAGCCGTTACGACGCGTACATGGTCTCTGTCGATGGGCGAAGCATCAGTCTGAGCACCGACCTGAGCCTCCATATCGAACGCGCTCCGTACACCGTCAAGGTCGTACAGATAGGCGATAACAGCTTCTTAAAATCTCTCAAAACAAAACTCAACTGGGGGCGGTGAGACACCGCTGCCGGATATTCGTAGCATGATCTTAAATTACATTACATGGGATGTGGACCCGATCTTGATACATTTCGGGGACGGAGGAATACGGTGGTACGGTTTGCTCTGGGCCATCGGTTTATATATTTGTTGGGCAGTCAATGAGCGGATGTACAAGCGCGAGAACTGCCCGGCGGAATGGGCTGATCTGCTGTTCTTTTGGATGGCTGCCGGCGTGATCATCGGTGCGCGGTTAGGTCATTGTTGGTTCTACGAGTGGCATCAGTACGGCAAGCCGTGGCATTTCTTGGCATGGGAATTCACGTACCGCAATCCGTACATCGAAAACCCCTTGCGACTGCTTAAGATATGGGAAGGCGGCCTGTCAAGCCATGGCGGCGCGATAGGACTCATCACCGCAGCGGTGCTGCTCAATAAGTATAAGTTCAGCAAGTACCCGCAGTTCGGTACCTCGTGGCTCTGGATTCTCGACCGGCTCTGCGTAGGCGTGTGCTTTACCGCCATGCTCATCCGTCTCGGCAACCTGATGAACAGTGAGATATACGGCGGTCCGACCGACTTGCCATGGGGCTTTATCTTCGTCCGCGACGGCCAGACAGTGCCTTGTCACCCGACGCAGATATACGAGATCCTCTACTGCTTCGTGGCGCTTTGCGTCACCTGGCCGATGTACTGGTACACCGACGCGCGGCGCAGAGAAGGACTCCTGCTCGGCGTGTTCTTCGAGATCGTGTTCGTCACACGCTTCCTCTTGGAGTTCATCAAGAACGATCAGGAAGCTTTCGAAGCCGGACACCTGCTCAACATGGGACAACTCCTGAGTCTGCCGTTTATCGTGCTCGGTATTTACCTTATTATACGCGCGTATAGGCGACCGCTGAGTCCGGTTGTCGATAAACGCCCGAAAAGTCTGGACCCAAAATACCAAGACAAATGACCAAGAAAGACTTACGAATCATATATTTAGGCACGCCGGAGTTTGCTACAGCAAGTCTCAAGGCGCTGGTAGAAGGCGGTTATAACGTCGTGGCGGTCGTCACTATGCCGGACAAACCTGCCGGACGAGGCCACCAAGTGCAGTATTCAGATGTGAAGAAATACGCGCTGGAAGCGGGGCTACCGATTCTGCAACCTCAGAAACTGAAAGACGAAGCCTTTCTCGAAGAACTGCGTTCATACCAGGCGGATCTGCAGATCGTCGTGGCCTTTCGTATGTTGCCGGAGGTCGTTTGGGCGATGCCCCGACTCGGCACGTTTAACCTCCACGCCTCGCTACTTCCGCAGTACCGCGGCGCCGCTCCGATCAACTGGGCGGTCATGAACGGCGACAAAGAGACCGGCGTGACGACGTTCCTGCTCAAGCATGAGATCGACACCGGCAACCTGATCATGCAGGAACGCATCGATATCGGCGAGGATGAGAATGTCGGTTCGGTACACGACCGGCTCATGGAACTCGGTACCTCCGTGGTCCTGAAGACCGTCGATCGGATCATCGATTGCGAGAACCAAGGCATCGCGCTGCCGACCACCCCGCAACCGGAGTTAGCGGAGCTTCGTCCTGCGCCGAAGATATTCAAAGAAGATTGCGAGATCCGATTCGCAGAGAAAACCGCCGAAGAAATACATAACTTCGTCCGTGGACTCAGCCCCTATCCTGCGGCATGGGCAAATCTCACCATCAACGGTCAGGCCTTCGAGAACGTCAAGATCTACAAGGTCGAGATCACGGAATTACGTAATTACGGGAATACGAAATCCGACCTCATCGTCCCCTGCAAAGAAGGCGCGGTACGCATCCTCGAGTTGCAGGCACCCGGCAAGAAACGTATGGACGCAAAATCCTTCCTCAACGGAATACATGCATGATCGATTACCTCGCGCTCATAGATAAGTACTACGGTGACAAACCGGAGTTACGGCATATTCTGGTGACACACAGCCGCCAGGTGGCAGACCGCGCGCTGGCGATCGTTGACGCGCACCCGGAGTGGATAAAAGAAGGCTTGGTGGACAGAACCTTCATCGAAGAAGCGGCAATGCTGCACGACATAGGCATCCTCTACTGCAACGCGCCGAAAATCTTCTGCACCGGCCCGCATAAATACATCGAGCACGGGTATCTGGGCGCAGAGTTGCTGCGCGCAGAGGGACTGCCGAAACACGCGCTGGTAGCCGAGCGGCACACGGGCACCGGCATCACCATTGAGCAGGTGGAACGCGAAGAACTGCCGATACCCGAACGCGATTATTGCCCGCAGAGCCTCGAAGAGAAAATCATCTGCTACGCCGATAAATTCTACAGCAAGAGCCACCTCGGTGAAGAAGTAGCTCTGGAGAAAATCAAATACAACATCTGGAAATACGGCCACGATGCCATCATTAGATGGCAAGAGTTGGAGAAAATATGCAACTAGGGCTCTAGGACTCTAGTGTTCTATCATTACCTGAACCGGTGGTTAAAACCGATGGAGAGCAACTCGCGGAACTGCATCTTCGCTTTCGTATCCCCCTCTTTGATAACCGTACTGTCATACCTCGGATGAAGCATCAGTCGTGCCGAAAGGAAGCGGTTGATGATAAAATCGCAGTTGACCTCCAAATCCACTTCAACGTTCTGATAGTTGGTGTAGAGGTAGAATTTCGACTCGATATTCACCTCGCGGACAGGCTTCCATACGTATTCCACACGCATGGACGAACCGATATTATGCTGCGTGCGTTGGTGTTCGTCCAGACCGAAATCCTTGGGATTGACCCGCACGGTGTCCATGATATGAATGACCTTGTAGGAAATCGGCGAGACGGAGATACTCAGTCCCTTCACGGGCTTGTAGTCGATACCGAAAGCGGCATTGAACCGGAAAGGCGAGAACGGCGCGGACTTGAGATCCATCGAGTTGGATTTATAAGTCGGCAAGAGCCGTGTCTCGAGCTCCGCTGAGATGGAGGTAAAGAGCTTCGGTACGATACGCAAGTTCGCTTTGGAGTAGATACGGAAGAGGTCATCGGTCGTGTTGACCTTATGCAGACTGTCCGCCGAGACGGTCGAGCCGCCGATGCGCCATTCGCCTGTGTTCTCCCAGGTGAACCGCTCGCGGATGTAACTCACCTGCCCCTTCGCTATACCGAGACCCGCGAAAGAGGACGAACCGCCCTGGTACCAGTTATCGGTGACGTAGTTCTGCGTGATCTGCGCCATAAGGGTCGCCTCACGACGCCAAGGCGAACGCATCTCACGAATCGCCTGCAGCACGTCATTACGGTCCTCGACCTCATCTTTGATCCAGGATTTCTCCACCTCGATGGCCGGCACTTTGGCGATGGTCTGTATCACCAGCCCTTCGTTCGCGTTTTTGAGCGAGTCGATCTCTCTCAGCTCACGTTCGATGGAGTCCAACCGCATTCTCTCCGCCAGCGTCAGCGTATCGATGGTGTCGGCGGCGTGCAGGGCTTCGCTCTGCTCGTTCACCAGATCCAACAAGAGCGCGTCCATCTCCACCATCGCTTTCTGCTCATCGAGACGGAAAGTGTCGGTATATAACTGCTGCGCCGTCATGTTCATGGCGGCGCAGGTTAAAAATACTATAATGTATCGGTATTTCGACATTACGTAATTACGTAATCACGTTATTACGATAATTTAAATCCCCGCAGCATTTAATTTCCCATGGCACTGCTTGTATTTCTTACCACTTCCGCAAGGACACGGATCGTTCGGCCGGGGTTTCTTATCCACATGAATCGGCTCAGGACGCGCGTTCTCACGAGTGTCACGACCGGCAGCCGCAGCCGCTCCGGAAGCCTGTGCGGCCTGTGCTACCGCATCTTTCTGCGTGCGGTAACGGCTATAATCCATGCGGCGTTGTTGCTGTGCCTGTTGTACCTTATCCGGCTCCGTCACGTGTATCTGGCCACGCAGCAGGATAGCTATCGCACGGCGGTTGAGCGTGTCGAGCATCGCTTTGAAGATATTAAACGACTCGAGTTTGTAGATCAACAGCGGATCCTTCTGCTCGTACGAAGCGTTCTGGACGCTTTGCTTGAGGTCGTCCAACTGACGCAGGTGCTCTTTCCACTCATCGTCGATGACGTAGAGCAACATGCGTTTCTCGAACTCCTTGACCACCTCTCTGCAATGACTCTCGGCGGCGGCTTTGAGGTTCACGGCGATGTTATACACCTTCTTGCCATCAGTGATCGGCACGAGAATATTCTCGTACATCTGTCCCTTGGTCTCATACACGTACTGGATCTGCGGATCAGCAATCTGCATCAGTTTGTCCATACGTCTCTTGAAGCTTTCCAGCGCTGCCTCCGCCAGCTGGTCAGAGAGCTCATAGCGTTTCGTGCGATGGAAAGTCTCCTCGTCGAACGGCAGTTCGATAGCGAAAGTCTGCATCGCCTCGTATTTGAGTCCCTCGTAGTCGTTTGCCGCCTTCGCGTCCTCCACACTGTTCTCCGCCAACTCGTAAATCATGTTCGTGATATCCACGCCGATACGCTCACCCATCAGGGCGTGACGACGTTTGGCGTAGATGAGGTTACGCTGCTGGTTCATGACGTCATCGTATTCGATGAGGCGCTTACGGATACCGAAGTTATTCTCCTCCACTTTCTTCTGCGCACGCTCGATGGAGCTGGAGATCATGGAGTGCTCGATCATCTCGCCTTCCTGGAAGCCCATTCTATCCATCACTCCGGCGATTCGCTCGGAGCCGAACATACGCATCAGGTCGTCCTCGAGCGACACGTAGAATACCGAAGATCCCGGATCGCCCTGACGTCCTGCACGTCCGCGGAGCTGTCTATCGACGCGGCGGGACTCGTGCCTCTCGGTACCGATGATCGCCAGACCGCCGGCTGCTTTCACTTCGTCCGTGAGCTTGATATCCGTACCACGACCGGCCATGTTCGTTGCAATCGTCACAACACCCGAGCGACCGGCCTCCGCAACGATCTGCGCCTCCTGTTGGTGCAGCTTCGCGTTTAGGACGTTATGCTTGATCTTACGGAGCGTCAACATACGGCTCAAGAGCTCGGAGATCTCGACGGAAGTCGTACCCACGAGAACCGGTCTGCCCTGCTCTACCATCGCTACGATCTCATCGATGACGGCGTTGTATTTCTCGCGTTTGGTGCGGTAGATACGGTCGTTCATATCGATACGGGCGATGGGTTTGTTGGTCGGGATGACTACCACGTCCAGCTTGTAGATATTCCAGAACTCCCCTGCCTCGGTCTCTGCCGTACCGGTCATACCCGAGAGCTTGTGGTACATACGGAAGTAGTTCTGCAAGGTGATCGTCGCAAAGGTCTGGGTCGCACCCTCAACCTTCACGTTCTCCTTCGCCTCGACCGCCTGGTGCAGGCCATCGCTCCAACGACGGCCTTCCATCACACGGCCGGTCTGCTCATCGACGATCTTCACTTCGCCGCCGTCGATGATGTAATCGACATCTTTCTCGAAGAGGGTGTACGCCTTCAGCAGCTGGTGTACCGTGTGTACGCGCTCGGACTTGATGCTATAGTTCGTGAGAATGTCGTCTTTCTTCTGCTGTTTCTCCTCGGGAGCGATAGAGGTGTCGCCTTCCAGCTCCGCCATCTCGCTTCCCACATCCGGCAGGACGAAGAAGTTCGGGTCATCGGTCGTACCCGTCAGAGCATCGATACCTTTATCCGTCAACTCGATGGATTTGTTCTTCTCGTCGATGACGAAATAGAGCTCGTCGGTAGCGATATGCATGTTCTTCTCGTTCTCCTGCAGGTAGAACTCTTCGGTCTTCTGCAGCCGTACTTTGATGCCCGGCTCCGAGAGATATTTGATCAACGCCTTACTCTTCGGCATACCTTTGAACGAACGGAACAACGCCAACTCGCCTTCCTCTTTCTCTTTCTCGTCCGCGGAACCCATCTTCGCCTTCGCTTCTGCAAGGAGTTTGGTGGTCAGGGTGGTCTGCTGGCGTACGAGAGAAGCCACGCGGTCTTTGTATTCATCGAACATCTGGTCCTCGCCACGCGGCACCGGACCGGAGATGATCAGCGGCGTACGGGCGTCGTCGATCAACACGGAGTCCACTTCATCGACAATCGCGAAGTTATGACCTCTCTGCACGAGATCGAGCGGCGAGATCGCCATGTTATCCCTCAAGTAGTCAAAACCGAACTCGTTGTTCGTACCGAAGGTAATATCGCAGGCATAGGCCTTACGACGCTCGTCGGAGTTCGGGCGGTGCTTGTCGATACAATCGACCGTCAGACCGAGGAACATATAAATCGGTCCGTTCCACTCGCTATCACGTTTCGCCAGATAATCGTTGACGGTCACCACGTGCACACCCTCATGCGTCAAGGCGTTCAGATAGACCGGCAGCGTTGCCACAAGGGTCTTACCTTCACCGGTTGCCATCTCCGCAATCGATCCGCGTTGGTCTTTGTCGTTCTTAACCGCGCCATGCAGCACCACGCCACCAAACAGCTGCACGTCATAGTGCACCATATTCCACGTGATCTCGTTGCCGCCGGCCATCCAGTGGTTATGATAGATCGCCTTGTCGCCTTCTATCTCTATGAAGTCGAACCGCGGGTCAGCAGCCAGATTGCGGTCCAGCTCCGTTGCCGTAACCACCAGACGCTCATTCTCCGTAAACCGGCGAGCCGTCGATTTGACAATGGCAAAAGCCTCCGGAAGCATCTCGGTCAGCTTCACTTCATAGACATCCTTGATCTCCCTCTCAAGTTTGTCCACCTCGTTGTAGATCTTCTCACGTTTGTCAATCGGCGTGCCCTCGATGGATGCCTTCAGCTCTGCGATGCGGGCTTTCTTGTCCGCTACCGCCTCCTGCAACTGGTCCATCAGCGCAAACGAACGAGCGCGTAACTCATCGTGCGAGAGCTTGTCGATACTCTCATACGCCGCCTTCACTTTGTCCACGTACGGCTGGATGGCGCGCAAGTCTTTCTGCGCCTTGTTGCCGAACAGTTTTGTAATAATCTCAATAAAATTCATATCTTGTTTTCTTATTTTCCGTTGTATTCGAAATCGACGAGATCGCCGTTGATAAAGCTCTCATAGGCGGTCATATCGATCAATCCGTGACCGGAGAGGTTAAAAAGTATCACTTTCTCTTCGCCGGTCTCTTTGCATTTCAATGCCTCACGGATAGTAGCTGCGATGGCATGACAACTCTCCGGCGCAGGGATGATACTCTCCGTCTGTGCAAAAAGTATTCCTGCGCGGAACGACTCCGTCTGAGGAATATCCACTCCTCGCATGAATCCGTCCTTGAGGAGCTGGCTGACGATGGTTCCGGCGCCGTGGTAACGAAGTCCACCCGCATGGATATTCGCCGGTTTGAAATCATGACCAAGCGTGTACATCGGCAACAAAGGCGTATAACCCGCCGCGTCACCGAAATCATACTCAAACTTACCCTTCGTCAACTTCGGACAACTCGACGGCTCTGCAGCAATAAAATCAATCACCTTTCGACTTGCCTCTTGACTCTCAGCTCTCAGCTCTTGACTCTTCAACTGATGCCGCATGAACGGGAAAGCCAGACCGCCGAAGTTACTGCCGCCGCCGAAACAAGCGATGATGGTGTCGGGATACTCACCCGCCATCTCCATCTGTTTCTCCGCCTCCAGACCGATAATCGTCTGATGGAGCGAGACGTGATTCAGCACCGACCCGAGGGTATATTTGCAGTTCGGAGTGGTGGTCGCCAACTCGATAGCCTCGCTGATTGCCGTTCCCAATGAACCCGGATGATTCGGATCACGGGTGATGATATCTTTTCCCGCACGGGTGGACATACTCGGTGAACCCGTTACAGCAGCACCAAAAGTACGCATGATACTACTTCTGTACGGCTTTTGCTGCATGGAGATCTTCACTTGATACACAGCACACTCTAAGCCATAGGCTTTTGCCGCATAACTCAGCGCAGCGCCCCATTGACCGGCACCGGTCTCCGTGGTCACATTCGTCACTCCCTCCTGCTTGCAATAATAACACTGCGGCAGGGCGGAATTCAACTTATGCGAACCTAACGGACTCACGCTCTCGTTCTTAAAATATATATGCGCCGGCGTTCCTAACGCTTCCTCCAAGGCGTACGCACGAACCAAAGGCGTGGAACGGTAGTATTTATACCGCTCGCGAACCTCCTCAGGAATATCTATCCATGCATGAGTCTGATCCAACTCCTGACGGGCACATTCTTTGGCAAAAATAACACTCAGATCTTCTGCCGTCATCGGTTGACGAGTCTGCGGATGTATCGGAGGAAGGGGCTTGTTCGGCATCTCTGCCTGGATGTTATACCACTGCCGTGGCAACTCTTCTTCTGGTAATAGAAAGCGTTTTATCTTCTCCATAGCGCCGTTTAATTATTTATATAGCATTACCTCTTTTTCTCTATAGCATCTTTTTCTCTATAGCACACAAAAATCGTGCAAAGATACTACTTTTTTTTGATATATGCAAATACAAAATGCATGCCGCCCCATTTTTCTGCCATTTTGGCAGGTTTTACATCTTTCTCCGCAGTCTTCTCTCATTCATCCGCATAACACCCGAATTAGACCAAAATAAGCCCCAAATAAGCCCCCGGTAACACTCTTACCATAGGATCACCATAAGATGACCATAGGATCACCATAGAATAAAACCCATATTTTGTCATTTTTTCCACTTTTACTATATATACATAGTATATATACTTTTTATATTGTTTTTTTTATTTGCATATGTCATTTTTTTTTTGTACCTTTGCACCCGATTTTGAAAAAAATAGCGCCTAAGGCGCAGAAGGAGGATGGATTTGACTGCTTGCAACCTCTGAAAAAAATGCTAAAACTTGTGCCACAAGACCAAACAGTCGCTTGTGGTTTTATTTTTGCCAAATACCAAAATGGTACATGGTAAATGACCAAATAGTAAATGACTTTATGCATTATTTATTTACAAGTGAATCGGTGTCGGAAGGACACCCGGATAAAGTGAGCGACCAAATCTCGGACGCGATCTTGGATAATATGTTGGCGCAGGACGAACATGCGCACGTAGCGTGCGAGACGCTCTGTACAACCGGACAAGTGGTCATCGCAGGCGAAGTGAGTTGTAAAGGTTGGGTAGATATCCAGCAGATCGTCCGTAAGACCATCGCAGAGATCGGTTACACGAAGGCGGAGTATAAGTTCGAGGCGGAGAGTTGCGGCATCCTGACTGCCCTGCACGCGCAGAGCCAGGACATCAACATGGGCGTGAGCCGAGAGGTAGCCGAAGAGCAAGGTGCCGGTGACCAGGGAATGATGTTCGGCTACGCGACCGACGAAACGGATAACTTCATGCCGCTGACGCTGGACTTGGCGCACACCTTAGTTTATACGCTTGCGCGTATCCGCAAGGAAGGCAAACAAATGCTTTACCTCCGCCCGGACAGCAAATCGCAGGTAACCATCGAATATGACGAGCAGAACCGCCCGGTACGTATCGACACCATCGTTTTATCCACCCAACACGACGAAGGCGTGACGCCGGAGATGATTAAGAAAGACATCATCGATATCCTCCTTCCGCGCGTAGCAACGCGTGACAGCCGTTACGGACATCTGCTCCATGATTTCTTAGAGGACAAGGACGCGAAACTGTTGGTAAACCCGACGGGAAACTTCGTCATCGGCGGTCCTCACGGCGACACGGGGCTGACGGGCCGAAAGATCATCGTGGACACGTACGGCGGTCGCGGCGCTCACGGCGGTGGTGCGTTCAGCGGCAAGGACCCGTCGAAGGTCGATCGCTCGGCAGCTTATGCAGCGCGATGGATCGCCAAGCACCTGGTCGCAGCCGGTGTAGCGCACGAAGCGCTGGTACAAGTGAGTTACGCCATCGGCGTAGCAGAGCCGGTTTCGCTATACGTCAATACATACGGCACGGCGCAAGTGAAACTGTCCGACGCAGAGATAGCGCAGAAAGTGTCGGAACTTTTTGACCTCCGTCCGGCAGCCATCATCCGCGACCTGAAGCTGACGCAACCGATATACGAAGAGACCGCCAAATACGGTCATGTAGGCCGCACGAATGAGGTTGTGAAGAAGACCTTCTTCGATGCCGACGGAAATATTTTTGAACGCGAAGTAGAGTTGTTCACATGGGAGAAATTGGATCGATTAGACGCCGTAAAGGCCAAGTTTGGCTTGTAATAGCGATTGTTTTAGGGTGCCTGATTATTGATCAGGTAATCAAACTCTATATCGCTACGCATTTTGCATTAGGCGAGAGCCATGAGGTGACCTCGTGGTTCTGGTTGTGCTTCGTGGAGAACAACGGCATGGCGTTCGGCATCGAGTGGTTCTCTAAATTAGCGCTGACATTATTCCGTCTCTTGGCAGTAGGATTGCTCGGATGGTACATCCACACGCTGATCCACAAGCAAGAAGCCAAGACCGGCTATATCGCCACCATCGCTTTCATCATCGCCGGCGCGTTAGGAAACATCATCGATTGCGTGTTCTACGGCAAACTCTTCGGATACGCAGACTGGTTCTACGGCAAAGTGGTAGATATGTTCTACTTCCCGCTCATCCGTAACAGCGCCGGCGAGGTGCTGTTCTTCCGACCGGTGTTTAACTTCGCAGATAGCTGCATCACCTGCGCCGTAGCAGCCATACTACTGTTTTACATGAAGGAGATTAATAAAAACTAGGTTGACCTATGATTACCTAGGACGACCTATGATTACCTAGGATTACCTAGGTAGACCTAAGATTATGATGAAACGCCATCTATACATAGTTTTGCTCGTGGTAGCGGTCTTATCGACCGGTTGCCGGCCCAAGGGGATTCTACACTCGGGAGAGATGCGCGAGGTATTGGTCGATCTGCATAAGACCGACGCAATGCTGCAGGTCTCCGGACAACAGTACATCCCCATCGAGGAGAAGAACCTGTACTACGCGCAGGTGTTAGCCAAACACGGTGTTACGCAGGCGCAGTTCGACTCGTCGATTGTATGGTACACGGCGCATCCGCAACTCTTCGATAAGATATACCCAAAAGTGATGGTAGAACTCAAAGACGAAGAAACCCGCTTCCTGGAGGAAAACGGGTTATCAATGGGTCCTGAGACCCAACTTGCCTATGACTCAATCTCTGCGCCAGTCTTTGACAAAGCGGATCTGGACAGTGTTCTTTGGGTCACGCGTCACGGCTTACCGACAAGCTGGCAGCCTTTAGTGCATGATCTTGAAGATGAGCTCTTTCCACAAGTCGGGGTCCTTCGCTGAAGGATTATTGATTCCCTTTAAGCGCGCATCGGTATCCCGCAGATAACCAATAATAAGGAAGACCTTGCCTGCAGGATAGCGTTTCGCTGCCGCCTCATAATCCCGCACGAAATAAGGGTTGATTCCCAACTCTTTTGCCACCACGGCAGGGGCTTTTACCGGCATGTAATGATACATCAAAAGATTCGAGAAGAACGTATATAACGGCGCTATCTCCCGAATCATCGGATGGTCTTTCGAGCCGCCGAAATACTGCGCAATACGATTCGCTTTCGCTACATCGCCGCGAATCAACGCCGCCTGCAGCTCCATGATATTATAATCCTTCGAGATGCCGATATTTCTCTCCACGAGGGCTGCATCAATCGTGTTGACACCTTCCGGCCGGCCATCAATGAGTTTCTGCAACGCCCCTACAATCGCAGAGAGATCGGTACCGAGATGGTCCGCCAAAAGCGGAGCAATACGAGGGTCGATCTTCAGTGTTCCGCCGTTGGATGCATTATAATCAGCAATATAGGCGTTGATCCATTTCTCCACCTCGTAGTCCCGTAACTTATCCGATTGCAGCCAGACAACTTGGGGATGATCCATCAGTTTCTTCCACACTCCCTGACGTTTGTCTGGCTTGCCATTATAGCAGATGACAAGTACAGTCTGCGGCATGATGACGGAGAGATACGCCTCTAACGCGTCCCATTTCTTCACTGCCTGCGCTTCGCGAACAATGACGACCTTGCGTCCTCCCATCATCGCGAAACCCCGTGCGGCACCGATGACCGGAGAGATATCAAAGCCAGGAAGATCACGGCCGTAGAGAACCTGTTGGTCAAACTCCCGCGCCATCTCATCCAAAGCGTTCTGAGCAATAAAAGAGTACACCCGGTCGGTATAATAGGGTTCTTCGCCGCAGAGAATATAGATCGGCGCATACGTGCCCGCCTGCAGCGAGCGCATGATATCATTGAATTTCTGAATCATCGGTCGTTAGTAGTTGGTCATTAGTCGTTGGTATATAAATCATGTATTTGTATTTCTTTCGGTTGATCTCCCGATAACCTTCTTCGCGCAACATGTTCTCCATCGCAGACTGCGTATTCTTATAGGTGGACTTGGTTCGGAATCCGGGCGCAAAAGAGCAAAAGACAATAGGCTGCTCTTCACGGATGATATCTCTGTACTTAGCGGTATAAACGGAGTCGAAGATATTCGACCAAAACTCATTAAACCGCGCTGCCTCACACCCCGTGACAGCACGCATGCGATGCATGTCTTCTCCCAAAGCCAGGACTTGTACCGGGGAATCACTTGTGAGGGAGTCAAAATCCTGAATATATTGGTTCAGCCGACGCTCATCATACTCCTGCACTCGGATTCCGTCATACGGGGCGACGGACGAGACAACCGTGGCTTTTGAGAGGTTATAATTGCCGATAGAGTTCACATAAAAACGTACCATCGTAGCCGCTGTCAGACCGACCAATACAGGGAAGAGATACGCACGTATCTTCGACTCGCAAGCCCTCGCCGCAACCGGCAGTAGGCAAAGCGAGATAGGGAAGAGTTTGAGCCATGCCGTATCGGTACCTAAACTCGCCACAATACATATCGCTGCTCCGAAAAGCAGCTCCTTACGCTTCGTCATCACCGCCAAGGTGAGACAGCCCACGGAGATGAGGTACGTCAAGTCGAAGTTATACCACTGGTGAGTTGGTGTCACAAAAGTGACATAATAGTATAGCCCTGCGCCGATGAAGATGCCGAGGAGAGGAGTCAGGAATGATGGATTTGAAATTTGAAATTTGAAATTTGAAATTTTTGGTATCGCCAACACGCCGAGCCACATAAGGACATAACCGAAAACCTTGCCTCCGTTCTCCCATAGTTTGGTAATCATCTCCCATACTCCATGACTTCCCATTGAGGGATCGAGAGGAGCCGGCGTGAGGAAGAGCGCACCAAATAGGTAAAAAACACCTGCCGTTAGAGCAGCAATGGGAATATTCCAAAGGCTTTTCTTCTTCCATAGTGGAAGGAGCACCAAAAGCGCCAGAATATTCGGAAAACGCGCAGCTATAGCAAGGCCTAAGATAATCGGCGATTGCGTTACCCACAGGGCGGACAAAAGGAGTACAGAGAGCGTACCGGGACTGTACTCTTGGAAGGCACCGTAGCCCATGAGGCCAAAGGCGAGCGCAAGCCAATGAAGGTTGTTGCGCCTGTCCTCACTGTCTTGCAAGGCGCAGTATGGCAGAGCGATAGCTGCCGTCGTACAGAGCCATCCGAAGATACGTAAGGGTAGTAGGTGCGCACCGAAAAGCCGCACGATGAGACCACCCGTCAGTAGCGTTCCTACCGGCATCCAGCCGCCCGTGAGCGTCTCATATCGATATAGCCAGAAACACGGGTCCTGCGGATTGCCGAAACCTGCAAAGACGTACCATAGTGACCACCCGAGTGTGAAGACCAGAAGGCTTATTGAAAGTATGTATCGATAAGATCGCATATATGGTTCACTTCCTCAATCGTCAGGTCATAAAACAACGGCAACCGTACCAAACAATCCGCGTAACGGTCACATTGCGGGAGCGCACGGCCGTCGTGTCTGGACTTATAGTACTCGCTGGAATGGAGGCTCAAATAGTGGAAGACCGCCCCTACTCCATTCTCCTTGAGGTACTTAATAAGCGCCGTACGTGCCTCCAAAGACGGAAGAACGATATAGAACATGTGAGCATTATTCGTCGCATATTCTGGGATGTCGGGCAAGGTAAAAGCCCCCTTTGCCGCTATCGGTGCGAGCCGCTCGTAATACGTATTCCACAAGGTCTTACGCTTCGCCTGGATATCATCGATATTCTCCAACTGAGCCCAAAGGAACGCAGCGTTCACTTCGCTCGGAAGGAAGGACGAACCCATATCTACCCATCCGTATTTATTTACCTCGCCGCGAAAGAACTCTGCGCGGTTGGTTCCCTTCTCCCAGATAATCTCTGCACGCCGAACAAAACGCTCGTCATTAACTACCAAGAGCCCTCCTTCGCCGCCGGCGGTGATATTCTTCGTCTCATGGAAAGAGAACGCCGCCAAATGGCCAATGCCGCCAAGGGGCTTTCGACTTTCGACTTTCGACTTTCTACTAAGATAATAACTATCTATCGCTTGTGCCGCATCCTCCACTACGAGCAGGTGGTGCTTCTCGGCGAGCATCATGATAGCGTCCATGTCACACGCCACGCCGGCATAATGCACCGGGACGATGACTTTGGTACGGGGCGTGATAAGCGCCTCTAAGGTCTCGGCATCAAGGTTAGGGTTACGTTGCATCGAGTCCGCAAAGACCACTTTCGCGCCCTCACGCAGGAAAGCCAAAGCCGTAGATACAAAGGTATAACTCGGCACAATCACTTCATCGCCGGGCTTCAACTCGCACAACATGGCGCACATCTCCAAAGCGTCGGTGCCGGAGGTGGTAAGCAAGGTCTTGCGAAAACCATAACGCTCCTCAAAGAACGCCTGGCAGCGCTTGGTGAACTTGCCGTTACCGGATAACTTTCCGTTATACACCGCTTCGTACATGTAATGGGCTTCCTTGCCCGTGAGATGAGGTTGATTAAAATTTATCATAAGAAAAATACAATTACTCCAACAATAATTACTCCGATAGCGAGAGCTTTACGCCGAGTGATGGGCTCTTTGAACATCCACCACGCTCCCAACGGAATCAGGAGATAGTTGATACACTCGATGATGCTGACCTCCTGCGCCAACACGCCGATATGGATGGCCCAGAGATTGATCAGCAGGCTAAGCACCATAATGGTATAGCCACTGATAACCCATATATTGATGTACTCGCGCCACCAGGACGAGTATCTCTGCTGCGCGCTGCGCTTAAGCATCATCTGGCTCGCAGCTCCCATAAGGGTACTTATAACAACTAAGAGATATCCCATAACTATGCCTTGGAGTATAGGGCGATGCCCACCACTATGATACCCGTTCCGATCATCTTCATCGGCGTGATCGGTTCGTCGAAACAAAGATACAAGAGCAGCATGATAAAGATCAGGCTCACGCCCTTGAACATATAGGCAGTACCCAAATCAATGCGTTTGAGGATCTGCTGCCATGCCACGGCATAAATACCGAGCGTAAGGATGAGCCCCGCAAAACCCATGCACCAGGAGAGCGTCAGGGGCTCTTGTAGTCCCGTATATTTGAGGATCACAGAGATACTTGCGTAAAACAAGTACACCAGAATGAGGGTGATATATTGCTTCGTCTTACTCATGGGGCAGGGTCTTAATGGGTTTAGCGGGATTACCCGCCACGAGGGTGTAGTCCTCCACGTCATGCGTCACGATCGCACCGGCGGCCACCACAGCACCTTTGCCGATACGACTACAAGACGGCAGGATGGTTACGTTACTGCCGATATAGGCTTTGTCTGCAATCACCAGCGAGGTCTGCTCCGTGGGGTTAACACCCGTACGACGCAGCTCTTGGATGTCATGGCGATGAGTGATGACATGCGTCCCTTGCAAGATCCATACCTCGTCTCCGATGGTCAGATGACCCGTGTAATCCAGCAGCACGTCATGACTAATAAACACGTTCTTGCCGATGGAGATAGATCCCGTAAGCTGGCGATGCTCGCGATCGATAAACACCCGATGACCTACGTGCAGACCTTTTCCTGCTCCAAAAAGCCGGCGGTACTTACTATCCCGCCACTGCAGACCGATAGGCAGGTCGAACCACGGGCTCATCACCAGCCGTTGCCCCACCATACGGTGGAGTTGCTCTAAGTTATATCGCAAATTGGCATTCATACGATTTCTCCGATCATGAATTTAGGCCGCTGTTTGGTCTCCAAAAAGATGCGGCCGATATACTCACCCAAGATACCGAGGAACGCGAAGTTCAGACCGAAGAGGAACAACATCAGTACCATCATCGAGGTCCAGCCGGTAACTACGTTTCCTACCAACTTATAAATGATTAACGCTAATGCCGCAACCATACTCCCCACGCAAAGAAGGGCTCCCATGTACGTCACCATGCGAATCGGGAACATCGAGAAAGAGAAGATCCGAGCGAACGTGAGGCTCAGCATTTTCGAGAGGTTATAACCGCTCTTGCCGGCAAAACGTGCGTCCCGTTTGAGCGGTACAGCCACGTAGCGGCTGCCGATATAATAAAGCAGGCTGACCGTCGTGGCGGTCTTCTCGGGGAAGTTACGCAGCTCCTCCACGACGACCTTCTTCATCACTCGGAAGATCCCCAAGCGCGGCACCGTATGAATCTCCGTGATCGTGTTGCTGACGCGTTGGAAGAGGCGCGAGACAGCGAGTTTCATGCGGCTGTCTTTGCGTTCCTCCCACTGCGCGATTGCCATCGTTGCATGAGGATCAGCTAGGAGCGCATCTATAAGCGTCGGGATGTCTTCAGGGCGGTCCTGGAGGTCGCTGTCCATGAGCACAATCAGGTCGTTGGACGTTAACGAGAGACCCGCAGCGATAGCACTCTGCTGGCCGAAATTACGGCTCAGCCTTACAACCCGCACGTGCTCGTTCGCTTTGCGAACCTGTAACATCTCTTCCCACGAGTGGTCACGGCTGCCGTCATCGACAAGAATGATTTCATAACTATCAGTAATTGCCTCCAAAACCGGACGCAGCCGGCGGTGTAACTCCGCGATGACCTCTTGGTCGTTGTAGATCGGCACGACGACCGATATAGATTGCGTATATTTCATTGCTTATTGTTTTCTTGGATATCTACAAAACGGAAAGGTACTATCTGTTCCTTATAAATCTTCATCAGTTCCTCCATCGTCTCGCCTCGCATCACCACATGTCCGATGCGGTCATAGGCGGTGCGGAACGCGTGTACCTCTTTGCCAACCTCCGGATAAACACAACAATCCGTCACCTCCGGCATCGTCGGTACATGACATGCTTTCACGATGCCGCTTTTCGTCACATACGGCGTGTACACAAGAGCCGGATGCAGTGTTTCCCTTTTCATTGACGGAAGACTCAACCCGCATGCCCCACGAAGGAGGTAATCGTAATAGTTCATACCATAACACTCGCTCACAAGCTCAGGCAGGCAGGTAGCTCCTGCACGCGCACCGATCTCCAACACATATACCTGCCCCTCATGCAGGATAAAATCCGCATTGATGGCGCAGTTATCAATCTCCAGCGCCCGAATGGCACGACGCAATTGTTCTTCGGCATCGTTCTGCAGCCCTTTGTACTCCGTCATCGCCGGTGCATAATGACCGACCGGCACGCCGCTCTCGCCATGATAGATGAGATCCCCGTGAAGCATAACGAACTGCAACTCTCCATTCGCGACATACGCTTGTGCTCCGAACTCTTCTCCGTCGATATACTCCTCGATGACAAAATACGGATGATGGGTCATCCCTTGGACCTCCTGATAAGCAGCCACAAGCGCCTTCTCATCTTGACAAATCACCACGCCCTTACTACCGCTACCATCAACAATCTTCAGCACCACCGGGTAACCGATTTCCTTAGCCGCAGCCCATGCACCGGCTTCATCCCGTACCTCGCGATACGCTGCGGTGCGCACCCCTTGACGTGCAAAAGCCTCTTTCATCAACAGCTTGTCGCTCGCCACGACAGAAGACTGATAACTCGATCCCGGTACACCCAGAGCGTCCACCACTTTACCAATGGTCGGCAGAATAAAATCCGAACCGCAACCCAAAATGCCGTCTATATGCTCTTCTTTCGCCACACGGATAACCGCGTCAGCGTCCATGATATCTACGTTATACCATTGGCTCGCATATTTATACCCGGGGAAGTTTCCGGGCCACCCCATCACAACAACCCTACAGCCGGCTTCTCGTCCGGCACGAATCAACGGCAACTGATATCTTCCGCCGCCGAGCACCATGACGGTCTTACCCCGCAGGGTCTGAAAACGTCCTTCCGCACTTTGATACAAAAAATAACCACTTCGGTCGGCGCTGCAGGTCAACTCTCTCAACTCGCTATCCGTCTGCTCTGCCGTGACAATCTCTTTATACTCGTCCGCATGAGCGATATACGGCAGTACCTCCGGCGTCTCGCCGCTGAGGAAATACACACCGGAATGAGCTATCTGACGGAGCTCAGGATGAATCGTCTCGCCTAATGCCACTTCGATCACGCCCTGTAGAAAGTCATACCCCGTACTGAGCCGCACAAGATCGGAACCGATGAAGTCTCCACCCATACGTCCGCCGATCTCCATAACGACGATACGACCTCCCGGAGTGATTCGATACTCAGAATGACTCGCGCCGGACGTCAGCCCTAAGGCATCTATAGCATGCCTGGAAAGATCAAAAATATGTTCCTGCATCTCGCGCGGCAAGTTAGACGGCTGATGATGCTCTAATTCCACGAAATGCGGAGTCTCTGTAGTTATTTTATCGGTAATCTGCAACGCATAATGGACTCCATGGCAGGAGATCATCTCTACGCTAATCTCTCTTCCCTCGATAAACTCCTCCACGAGTGCCTCATGCGCCAATGAAGCATTCCTTGCACGTATTATTGCTTGCTCCAGATCTTCCCATCGCTCCACTTTCGTCACCCCGAGACTACCGCTACGGTCGGTAGGTTTGACAATCAGCGGCAACTCTAACCCCTCTAATCTCTCATCCTCTAATCTCTCATCCTTCTCCACTACCAGATATCTCGGGCAATCGACTCCGGCAGCGGTCAGTACGTCTCGCATCGCATGTTTGTCATGCGCCCGAAGAGCCGCATCGTAGCTGTTCCCTGCAAGTCCCATCTCTTGAGCCACGTACGCCACAGTGGGCGCCGCTACATCGCTCGCAATGGAACATATACCATCTATCTGCTCTTTTCTACACAGACGCAGGATTTCTTCTTTCTCCGTTACGGAAATAGGATAAAAGAGGTCGCACAAATCCTTGCATACTGCTCCTTGCTCCCACGCAAAACAGATGGTATAAAGCCCCATCTCTTTTGCCCGCAGCACCAACGGCCGCTGCAGATAACTCGCTCCTATTATGGCTAATTTTTTCAAAACTGAGAATCTATAATTTCTAATTAATTATTTTTAATTGCACTATGGCATAACGGCCGTTTCTGTATTTCCATTTCACTTCCGTCGGGACGCCGTAATGGTCTTCTATCTGCGATTGGACTATCTTTATTCGGGAATTCTCCCGCTCGTAATTCCGATCCGTGAAGATGTACATCTCATCCCTCAACAACGCACGATAACTATGCCCCATAGGTTTGTTCAGTGGCAGCCACGTGGTCCATCCTAAGGTATATTTGCGGATTTGATACGGCCATATATGCCATGGATTCATTGCATCAACACGCATTGTACTGCCTATTGTCACAATAGATGCCTCATTCGGCACCCGGTCCAACAAAGGCTGCTGCAATAAGGTCCAATGCGCACGTTGATAACCGGCATAGAGTTGCGCCTGGCGTATCTGATAACCGTACCAGCCGCATAAACACAGCAGCGCAATCTCAATACCCCAACGCCTTTTGAGACCTGTCGTCTTCGGCAATAACATAAAATCCGTCATCAGCAACGGCAGCAACATGCAAAGGAACACACGGTTTTTTAGAAATCCATCCAGACTCACATGAATCATCAGCGCCGCCATGAAAAACGAGTACAAGATCAGGAAGATATACTTCGACCTGTTTCCCGTCGTGAGAATCATCAGCACCAACAACACCGTGAGAATCGTTAATTCCACCGCATACTTTTCAAGCCGGTGCAGGTTCTGTGCCTGCGTTTGGATCGGCATGTTATCCACCACAGCGCTGATCTGTCGTATCGTCGGCAGGTCTATTTGTTCGGGATCAGGAATGAAACTGAGCAGCAGCCTGTAATCCGTCCACTCCACTCCTTCGGGCAGTTGTTCCGGCTGCAGTTGATACGCATTAGGATTGTCGTTCAGTTGTGCGCGCAGTTGATTGTACTCGCGGTAGTATTTCCATTCCGGGTCACTCTCATATACATATCTATTAACCATACGGCACCCTACTACCGCCATCAGCATCACTACAACCGCCATATACTTACGCCATTCCAGGCGGTACGTATAGACAATAATCGGCGCCATCAGCAGCCCCACTAATCCTGCTGCCATGAACCGGATCAGCGCCGCTATTACAATCATCACCACACCACTCCACCGGGCTTTTTTACTCTCCCTGAGCAGTAACATGCACCCCGCCAGACAAACCAGCCCCGCAGTCGTCGTGAACTGCAAGGCTACGATGATTCGCACCCAAAGGACATATAGCACTATGATCCACAACCACCGCTCCCACGACGAGCGGTTCTCCATCGTCAACACGAAATACACCAACACGCTCATCGACAGCACATGCAGCGCCGCAAAAGCAAGCGTGTACCACTCAACCGCTTTCGTGAGCCCGTACAAAAAGGCCAATACAGCACCGTAAATGACGTTGATATATACCAGATGGCAATCCGGCGTACCGGAATAAGCTCCATTGACAATCATCGCCATCATGATGTCATCGTTTTCCTCAAACTGTAACGGCAACACCGCTGCCATCAGCGCAAAGAACGCGACATTCACTCCGAGTACTATGTATTTTAGCCCTTTCACCTTTTCACCATTAAGCGGCTCTGCCGCGTCACCATTAATCACTCCACCATTAATCACTCCCACTTCCTGTCTTTGGCAAACAGCCTTCCCACGCCATGCAGGATGATGGCCCATTTCATGTGCCGTGCATACGAAGGGCTATATTGCGCGATCCGGTCTGCATTTCTCATCCTCACCATCATCGTCCGCCATTTGCGCACAAACCGATGGATGATTTTCAACGATTGCGGTCCTTCCCCATTCACTTTTTCCTCCTCCGCCATCAATCGACCCGCTAACATATCTTCCAACATCCGCTGGGCTCGCGGTGCGACCTTTTCCGAGTAGAAAAGAGACTTATGTAAGGGTAATCCTAGACCATAGACAAGGGAATAAGCGTATATCTGCCATACGTCCATGAGGTGTAAGGACCGCAAATAACGCTCCAAACGATCCTTATCTATCTGCTCAGCGGTATGATTCAGCAACAATGCCAAGTCGCATAACTGCCGTACATTCGCCCCTTTGGACATCACATGTTCCCAGGAATGCAGCATGATTAACAACGCATTGAATGTCTTCTCCGGTACGCGCACCTCTAATCCCTCATCGCTCATCACTAATCGCTCACTCTTCTCCATCCCCTCTTTCTCTATAGCCGCATACCGTTTCTCATCTATCGGGTGCTGCAGGTCAATCGTCACACGGTGGGTCTCTATCGAAACACCGTCTGCTATGATGTTATAATGTTTGTAGTGATCCAACTCCTCATCGAATTTCAGCGCCTCAGGAAAAGCCTCACGAATCGCCGCACATGCCGGATGGTACTGCTCTTTTCCCACAAATAAATCTATATCACCCCACTGACGTTGTTCTGGAGATGGGTAATAAGCTGCGAGTCCTGCACCTTTCATCAGCACCGCACGAATCCCCGCCTTCTCCATTGCCTGCCATGCCTGACGCAGTTTGATAGACATATGCGCTTGCGTCTGCATCGTGTGCATGCACACGCCTTTCATTTGCACCCGCGCGTACGAAGAAAGAGAGGTATCCGCCAATACGGACGGATAGACCAAAGCACCCGTACCTTGCATTGCATGCAGACGTAATAAGCCCTCCGTATCTTCCTCGGGCCACACTACCGGCTCACCCCATAGGGCGGCGCGGACTTGCCGTATATAAGTATCAAACATCAAATCTAAAATCTCAAATCAGCTATGCCGAATGCGTCTTTCGCGTCACGATGGACCGCATGGTTAAAAAGAAATACTTGATATCTGTCCTAATCGGGTGCTCCAGGTACTCCGTCAGGTATTTGTCTTCACTCGCAAACAGCTCGTCGAACGTGTTCGGATGGTCGATATAGAAAGGCGGGATGAGTCCCGGTTTGGACTTCGTGCGTTTCTCTTGCAGCCACTCTGGGTAGGTCTCAAACATCGTCTTACTCAACGGCCGTACGCCGACTAACTTCACGTCCCGTTTGAACCAGTTAATCAACATCGGCAACTCGTCCAGCCAGTACTTACGCATGAACTTGCCCCAGGTCGTGATTCGCCAGTCGTCATTGCTCTTATCGGAGATGTCCATACCGCCACGGGCATCGAACACGTATTTCTGGATGTACTCAGCATACGGATGCATGGTACGGAACTTATAGAAATACCGGATCTCTTTGTTTTTACAAACCCGCGGCAGTTTGATCAGCGGGCCGTACACCTTCAGTTGTTCCTGCGGGTACGGTTGGGAGTGACGATGCGCAAAGACATATTCTATATGCCCCATCGGCACGATCTCATCCACCTCAAAACCGCAGTAATAAAGTCGTCCCAGTACCTCCGTCTTACTCAACATGCGCTTTCTTCCTTTCGTCACGTCGTAGTACAGACGGCTTGTCAGCATGAGGCGCGGCAGCACGCGCTTACGGAAGAAATAGAGGCAATAGACGATCCAGTTCAGACCCGGAGGGAACTTGGCTAAGAGCTTGGATTTCATGTACTCCTGCGGACGGTAGCAACAAACGTATATACCATCATCCGGCAACTTCTGGTTGACGATACAGAACCGCCGGTTGATGCCTTTGGCGTCGTTCAGCAGCGTCAAATCGACGAGCGTCTTATACTGGTAATCGGGTATCTGCAGGAAGGCGAAACGGTTTCGGTCACAGATCACCTTGGTCTGCCGGGAATCCAACCTTGCCCTTTTGCGCAGCATGTAGTAATCGGCCTCGGTCGTGACGGACAGTACCGATTGATGGATGGACTGGATCGACTCCTGCCGCCTTTTCTCATCGGGTCGCGTGACCTGCGCGTTCTTACGTTGCTCGATCTGCATCGCCGGTACGGTCATGTTCGTCGCATACTTCCAGTAATGCGCAGCGAACACCAGCACCGTCTCTATAGCCCCTACAATCAGTACTGACCAGGTCGCTACTTTCGGCGACAGTTGGTACGGCAGTTGCGGCAATACCCACCAGATCAGACCAATCAGGATAGCCGCGTCAGCAACTAATGACACCATCGCCTGCCATAGCCATGCCTCTTTATACGAGCGGTAGAGTTGCACCACGAAACCGATTAGAACCCACAGCACCGCCAACACGCCGTACATGCTCCAATAAGCAGCGATCGAACTCTTCGCATCGATCCACCGCCAGAGCATGCAAAGCAGTGCCATCACTACCCAGATCAGCAGATCTGCCGCTACCCTCTTATACCATCCTTCGCGTATCATTCTTCGCCTGTATATCTGTTTTTCTTACCGTAAACAACCCACTTGTCCAGCGCTACCAATACGGCCGGTACGACGGTCAGCGTCAGCACGACCGCAACGAACGCACCTACCGCCAGACAGCCGACAATATTACTGATCATCAGATCGTCGATAAACAACGCCATCGCACCCGGACCGATGACCATAATGATTCCTGAGGTCAAGATCGTCCGTATCGAACCTCTGTAGGCCGCACACACCGCATCCACCGGCAGAGACGTCTTACGGAACTCGCGGTAGTAGTTCGCGAAGAGTATGCCGTAATCAATCGTCGCTCCCATGAGGATCGCCTGCACGATGAGGTATGCTAAATAGAGCATCTGTCCCGACACCACACCGGCTACTACCACGTTCACATATACCGCCGTCATCACCGCTACCACAAGGATCGTCGGCACAATGACTGAACGGAACGTGAGGGCGACGATGAGGAAGATCGACAAGATCGTCAGCAGTGACACCACGTTCATCTCATGGTCAAAGCCGTCCCGCATCTCCGTGTACATCACCGACTCGCCGACGTAATAATGCTCGTGTTCGAGCCGTGCGTCCGCTAAGGACGTGAGCAGTTCCACGAAATCATAGGTCTCTTTCGACTCCGGCGGCAGCGTGGAAAGTACGACGAGCAAGGAGTGTTTCTCCTTGCGCAGTTGCCCTAAACCGTCCTGTACTTGCGCCTTAATGCCTTTCGCTTGCGCGCTCATACTATCCGGTAAGAGTTCCGCTATCCGCGGGTCATACACCAGAGTATCACAAAGGAAATTCAGCAACGGTCCGAAACCCAGCTTCAACGTATCTGCCGAGCTGTGAACCGAGCCGTAATAATCGTATAACAAGGACATCTGCGCAGGTGTCACAGGGTCAAAATGCACATCCGACAGCTTCATCAACCTCGCTAACTTAGCCGCCATTTGGTCGGCGGTATAGGTCTTCTCGCCGAACACCAACTCCGAGAATAACTCTGCCTGCTGATCCGCTTTGCTCGGGCCTTTCTGCTTTGGTGCCTCGGGTTTCTCTTTCGTCTGCGTCACCACCACTGCAGCTCTTGTCGTGTCGGTGCTGTGCAGTGAGCGTTGCATCTGGGCTAAGTTGCTCACCATCTGCGCGGCATCTTCTTCCGTCGGTTGTTTGGCAACCGGAACGGCTTTCTTCGGAGGATTAGCAATCGCCAATAACTCCTCGTCCGTGAAATCTTCTATACCAAACGCCCGCAGCAGTATATTCAGCGCTTTCGGCGTCAGGGAAGCATTCTTATCCGCCAGGTCCATGAGGTACGCACGCTGGCCTAATAAGGTCCGTTGTTCGTCGGAGATCATGCCGGCGAGCCCCTTCCTTTGGAACAAGTCATCCACCAGCAGATGGACGTACTCTAACGGCGTCAGTTTCTTCGCTTTGCCCGGCGCGTAACCATACACAAGCTGCGTCTGGATCTGCGTCGAACCGATGAAGATAGACATCTCCTTCACGCTCATCGGCAGACGGATAGCTGCCGTGTCGGTCAGTTTGCGCATCTCTACGGAGATAGCCGACGTCTGCGTCGCGTTCAGGCGCTCGATGAACGGCACCACCGCAATCTTCTCCACCTCCACACTCGGCATCTCTACGCTGTCTTCGTCAATCGCCATCATCGCCGGACTGATCGTCAGCGGTGCGATCGTCTCACGTACCGGCACTACGGTATCCACCAACTCCTCTGAAGGCTGATGGCTGACATCTGATTTCTGATTGCTGACGGCTTCCTTCTTCGGTTCTGCCGGTGCGACATCCAACATCGACTGCAACGCCTCTATCTGCTCCTTCATCTCATCGTCCAGATAAGATGACAGCAAGGGGTTATTCGCAACGTTCGTATGTAAGAACCGTGCGACATCCGGGAACGCTAACCGCTGCTCTTCGTCGCCTTTCGCTTCCAAGTAATACAGCAGCCGCATCGTCTCCGGCGTCAAGGCATCCAATGCCTCTGCCGGCACCGTCGTGCCTTGAGGCATCATATCTTTGAAATCCGTCAGTAAGGACTTCACATGGCTCGCCATCTCCGCCGGCATCAGAGGCCGGCTCATCAGCGTAGGATACGAGATCACGCTCTGGATACCCGGTTGCGCAATCAGGCTGTCCACCAACTCGTACACTTGTCCCTCGTCCTGCGTGTTATACACCAGCACAAACGGGTTCGGCGAAGGGAAGATCTTCTCGATCTCGGATTCTTTCTCTGCGGAGAAGAAGATGGTCGTTTGTTGCGACAAGTACCATGACCCGCCGAACAAGATCACTGCGCCTACTGCCATCGGTAGTTTATGCCGCGATACGAACCGTGCCAGACCGTCCGTCGGAGGCACATAGGCTTTCTTGGCGGTCTTGTTGATGGTCTTACGGAAAAGCATCATCAGCGACGGCATCGCCGTGAAGGTGCAGATGAGCGAACAAACAACGCCTTTAGCCAGCACCACGCCCATGTCCGCACCGATCTTCAGCCGCATGAAACACAACATCAACAGACCTACAACGGTTGTCAGCGCCGAAGAAAGGATCGACGGAGCGGCTTTCTTGATAGCCCGGTTTGCCGCCAGCACTGCGGTCTTACGGTCGGTATGCTCGTCCTGCTCCTGGCGATAGCGGTTCAGCAGCACGATACAGTAGTCCAGCGACAAGACAGCCTGCAGGATCGAACCGATGAAGTTCGTCGTGATAGAGACAGACGGCAGCAGTGCATTCGTGCCCATGTTCAGCAAGATAGCAAGACCCGTGGTCATAAGGATCACCACCGGCTCAAACCAACTCTGCGCCATCACAAACAGCACCACCATGATCAGCACGGCGGCAAAGATCATCACGGAGATCGGCGGCGTCGCACCGTCCTGGCTCGTCTCCACCACGCAGTTCCCGCCGAAACGGTTACTGATCTGCTTACCCAAAGCTTTCTGATCCACGGACTTCGGTACGTCAAGGTCAAAGACCGTGTGGGTGCTGTCCGCCGAATAGCGGTACGACACCCCGCGCACATCTTCGTAACCCTCTAACAAAGTGCGGATACCCGGCACCTCGTTCGGCCGCATCCCTTCGAACATCACATGAACATCCGCTCCGGACATCTGCGCCGACGAACCGAACTCGTTCATGACGATCTCCAGACCGCTTTTCATCTGGCTGTCGTCCGGCAGGTATTTCGTCATGTCGGCATTGACGTTCACATGCAGCATCATAATACCGCTCACTACCGCCAACGCCAACGTGATCACTAATAATATGTAGTGGAAACTACGCCTCAACTTTAAACTTTAAACTTTCAACTTTAAACTTTCAACTTTAAAACTGTCCCATTTGCAGGAACGCTACCTCTTTCGGGGTCAGGAAACGCCATTTACCGCGACCTACGTTCTTCTTCGTCAAGCCGGCGAAAGATACGCGGTCCAGATTCACCACTTTATACCCTACTTTCTCGAAGATACGACGAACAACGCGGTTCTGACCCGAGTGGATCTCCAGGCCGATATGCTTGCGGTCCTGTTTGGGGAACTCCAGCGCATCGGGGATGATACGCTCGTCGTCCAGTGTCACACCGGCACGGATGATCGCTTCATCTACTTCCTCCAACTCATGATCCAGCGTCACCGCGTAGATCTTCTTCTTGTTGTATTTCGGGTGCGTCAGTTTGGCTGCCAGATCGCCGTCATTGGTCAGCAGCAGCACACCGGTTGTGTTTCTGTCCAGACGACCTACCGGATAAATACGCTCCGGGCAAGCGTTACGTACGATGTCGATCACCGTGTGACGCTCTTGCGGATCATCGGTCGTCGTCACCGTGTTCTTCGGCTTGTTGAGCAGGATATACACCTTGCGCTCACGACGAACAGGCTGGTCGTGGAAACGAATGTCATCCGTCGGCAGCACTTTAGCGCCCAACGAATCTACCGTCACGCCGTTGACGGTGATCACACCGGCTTGAATGAAATCATCGGCCTCGCGACGCGAACAGATACCTGCGTTCGCCAGGTACTTGTTCAGACGTACCGGCTTCGTCGGATCTTCGTGTTGCTCACGATACGCTTGTTGTTTACGGTTGGAATACACACCGTTGTTACGGTTCGGCTTCTTGAATCCGAAGCCCTGCGGACGACGCTCGCCGCCTTCGTGGCTGAACGAACGGCTCTCACCATCACGGCGAAAACGCGGACGGCTCTCGCCATCATGGCTGAAATGCGGACGGCTCTCGCCATCATGGCTGAAATGCGGACGGCTCTCGCCATCATGGTTAAACGGTCGGCTCTCACCATCACGGTGAAAACGGGGACGCGGAGCATGCATCGGCGCTCCTTCTTCACGGCGGAAACGCGGTCTTGGCTTGCGCTCGCCGTCATTGTTGTTGAACTTGTCAAACATGTTTGTTAGTTTCTTTAAAAAATTGTTGTACTTTTGCGCTCTGTTGATCGAACGCGTAGTAACCCCTCTCGGGCTACATACGTGCGTCACGCACGCGTTAATAATAAATAAGGTGAAAAGGCAAAAGGTACATTTCCCTTTCGCCTTTAACCATTAGCCTTTCGCCTTTATCAAGCCTCTGCCTGCTCGATTGCCAATTTACCACGGTAGTATCCGCAGCTCGGGCAAACGGTGTGGTAGATGTGCAGTGCTCCGCAGTTCGGGCATGTTGCCAGTGTCGGAGCTTTTACTACGTCATGCGTACGACGTTTCGCTTGTCTGGTGTGGCTTTGTCTTCTTTTAGGATGTGCCATAATATTTTACTGTTTTAAATGTTTTACTAATAAATTTACTTTCCCCGCCCCTCCATGGGGAGGTCGGAAGGGGGCTTTATTCTTCGGGTTCCGGCTCGTCACATAGGTGATCTTGGAGGAGAAGTTCCATTTGCTTATTGCACTCACCCGCCTGGTGACAGTGAACGACCGGAATATTAATACTTACTATTTCATACGCGAGCCAAGTCAAATCCAACACATCATTAGAAGCCCTTGGCTCATCATTGAGCGACTCGTTCGCGCTCATTTCATCATTGGGAGACGACGTCTCCGAAGCGTCTATTTCAAGGGACATCGGGTCGAGGCACCGGTCACACGTTACAAACACAGTCCCATGAACTGCTATCGTGAGCCAATAATCCTCCTCCCGGAGATTAAGCACTATCTTGGCTTCCACTTTCCCGCCTAATACCTCCGTCTTTTCTAACTCCTTAAAAAAGCCGTCATCCAGCGTTACTTCGAACTCGTGAGTGCCTGTTTTCAGGCGCTTCAGATCGATCGTATAGTGGCTTTCCATGCTCATAAGCGCAAAATCGGCTGCAAAATTACAAAAAATTCTTCACATGGCCAAATATTTTTGCGTTTTTCTTGCATTTTTACAAAAAAAATAATTATTTCGGCCGCCACTGAGTCAACAAGCGTATCTTTTTTCGCTTATTATTTTTTATTTTCTTGCAATGTTCATAATAGCTATGTCATCCGATTGCTCTGAACCGTTACTGAAACGACATACTACGTCAAAAATCGTCTGATCGTCTATCGGCTGCTGAACATTTTGCAACAATTCCAACAGATGGTCAAAGCCCAATAATTCTTTTTGTGCATTCTCCGCCTCGGTAACTCCATCGGTAAACACAATCATCTGCTCGCCATGCTCCAGCGTAGTCGATTGCTCTGTGAACTGGTATGTATCATCCAAACCCAAAATAACATTGGCCGCTTTCATCTCGAGCCAACGAATTGCTCTCCTTGCCCTGATAAACACCCGGCGCAAACTTGACGAAAATATTGTCTATATGCGGATAGCGCTCAAGCTCCGAGCGGGTTGCCTCCAACAACTCGCGCTCAGCGCCTGGATGCTCAAGGACATATTTCCGCATCTCGTCTGCGGCACTATGGAAGCCCAACAACACATAGAAGAAGTCCTTCTGCGCCAGCTGCATTTTGTATTCCACCGTCTCGCGCACATGCTCTTTCTCCAGCGAAAAAGAGATGACAAACTGAACGATCATTGCCGCAGCAACGAACAGAATAGCCACTATGGGTAAAGTACGGAATCTCATATCTGATTGTACGTTCTAACCGTCTTTTTTCATTCAGTTTGCAAAGGTACTACTTTTTTTCGAGATATGCAAATAAAGACAAAAAAATCGCCCCGAAGGACGATTTTTCTTTCGCTTTCAGCTACTTAACGGTGTCTTCCCGTCTATTAGCTGTTGACCACGGCGCGAGCCATCGCGTCTTTGTAGTACTTCTGATTAACGAAGATATCCTCCTTATACGGGTTGATGCGGCGTACCTTGGCTTGGTACATAATGTAACCGAAAGCAACGATGTTCGTAATGAGCGCCAAAGCGGAGATGACCAGCATAGCTGTCGGATTAGCAGCCGTAGCACCTACTGCCTCAATAGTTGTACCGGTTGCAGCAGCCTCGCCGCCAGCCTCTGCATAGAGAGCGGTGATGGTGTCAAAGCCGTTGACGTACTGCGTCGGAAGAACAACCCAGCTGAATTGGTGGAAACCATCTTTGAAGACCTCTTGGAAGAGCGGGAATACCTGTGCAAACATACACCAGATAGCCAGAGTGTTTGCACGGTTCTGAATCCAACCGCCACGGTTCCAAAGGAGAGCAGCTACTGTCGGAGCGAGCAACAACGCAATACCGCAATACCAGCTGTGTGTCGGCAGGCAGTTGTACGTGTACGCGAAGTTCCAGATGTCATAAACGAGGATATAGACCCAAGTCATGTCCGCCCAGATCATATCTTTCTTGTCCTTGGACGGATACACATTCCACCATGCGGTCATACAGAAGATGTTGAACAGACCGGCAAGACCATTGAAGACATTGTGCCAACCGCCATACAACCATACACCTTCGCTTGACAGCCACCATTTGTTCCAACCCATGATAGCGGACTCGAAATCCGAGGCCACGGCAATCAGAATGTTAATAGCTACGATGATGAACGGGAATGGTTTGAACCAGCGTTTTGCGCCAATACCCCATTCGTACTTGATCATCATAAAACCAATACATCCGGTCAAGGCAGCATACAGCTTAGCATAGTGGAACCAACCGTTCATGTACAGATGAGTCTGGTTCGTCAGCGCCCACTCAGCACCCATACGGGCACCCACTGCGATGGCAATGAAATAAATCGTCAGTGCCAGCGGAATAGCGAAGAACGTGATAGCACCGCCGAGTTTCGTACGGCGAGCAAACTCATTGAAAAGGATTAAGCCCACGAGGACAACCAACAGCATTCCCCATTGAGCAAGGGCATTTGCCCCATACACTTCAAAAAACATAAGCTTTTGTGTTTTAATTAATGGTTATTATTGATTTTAAGGATCGCATTTTGCGGTCTTTTCTATGCGTTTACAGTTTTGCGCTCTTTGGCGTAAGCCCATATAGCCCATGTAACGGTGACGATTACCGACATCGGTACTCCTACGGTTAGCATCTCTTTGAGCATTACCAGACCGCCGCCTTCGGTCTCCAAGGCGGTAAAGAACGGGTACATCCATGTCACCTCGCCATTGAGGATATGATCCACTATCAGCATCAATGAACCGCCCCAGAGCATTTTCTCCAGAGCCGGTAGATGCTTGCTGAATGCATTGTAGTTACTTTGTGCAGGCTCAACCTGCGTTTTCTCCATACGTTTGCGGTATGCCGTTGTTGCCACCGCCTGTACTAATGGTACAATAAAACAAGCCATATTATTTACGATTTACGATTTTACGATTTATTGAGGTACTACGATTTCCTTAATCTCCACTTCGTTCCCTCGTAGCAGCCAAGTCCTCTCGCTGCCGCAATGCGGACAAATCTTTCCATGCGCCACTGTAGGGTACTCCTTGCCACAACCATCGCAATGCGTCACCGCAGGTATCGGTTCGATCTTCAATTCGCAGCCCCGCAGCAACTCTTCCTTATCTGCCGCCCAGCGCCAACAATCAGTCAGGTATTCCGGTACAATGGTGGACACCTCACCAATGTTCATCACCACCGCCGAGACATGCTCAACGCCATGTTCTTGCGCTGCTTTCTTGACATCTCTTATAATATAGAATACGATTCCTAACTCGTGCATCAATTTTTCTTGCTTAGCCCCGAAATCAATATCTTTCCGCCTCTTTTGATCATGTACGGCAAAATGCCATCAAACTTGTTCTCGGAAGTGCGCATGATGCTGGCTTCCGGGTGCTCGCGATGCAGGTGAATGGCATCGAACGCGCACTTGGTGGTACAAATACCGCAGCCTATACAGCGGTTCTCATCCACTACTGATGCGCCGCAACTGAGGCAACGGGCAGTTTCTTTCTTCACCTGCTCTTCGGTCAAAGTGCCGTGGTATTCCTCGAATTTCGTCTTCGTCGGAATGACTCCCGGGTCTTGCCGGCTGCTGTTATCGTATTGCTCCACCAGAATATCCTGCTTGTTCAGTTCGATGAAATCACGGCGGTTGCGACCGATGGTCATGTGTCCGTGCTGCACGAAGCGATGCAAACTCTCTGCCGCTTCCTTGCCTGCGGCGATAGCGTCAATCGCGAACTTAGGACCGGTGAACACATCGCCGCCCACGAAAATGTCGGGTTCGGCGGTCTGGTACGTCAGTTTGTCCGCTACCGGATATACGCCGCGGAAGAACTCCACTTTCGTATCTTTGAGCAGATCTTTGAGCACTATCGTCTGACCGATAGCAAAAATCACCAAGTCCGCCTCCAGCGTAATCGTCTCGTTCTCATCGAACTTCGGCGCAAACCGATGCTCTGCATCAAATACCGACACGCACTTCTTGAACGTTATTCCGGCTACTTTTGTACTTTGTACTTTGTCCCTTTGTACTTCCACAGGTCCCCATCCAGGGTTGATTACCACGCCGTCCTCACGCGCTTCCATGCGTTCTTCCAGCGATGCGGGCATGATATCTTCGGTCTCCAGCGACAGCATCGTCACTTCGCTTGCGCCGCTGCGTTTTGCCACACGCGCTGCATCGATAGCTACATTTCCGCCGCCGACAACAACGACTTTTCCGCTGATCTTCTTGTCGCCGCAATTTGCCTCATGCAGGAAATCAATCGCGGTCATTGTGCCCTCCAAATCCTCTCCCGGGATACCCGGCAGGCGGCCGCCCTGGCAACCAATCGCTATATAGAAACCTTTGTAGCCCTGTTCGCGCAGCTGGGCTATCGTGATGTCCTTGCCCACTTCCACGCCGGTCTTTATCTCCACGCCTATCTCGCGCATGATGTCTATCTCGGCATCAATAACCGCCTTGTCCAGTTTGTACGACGGGATGCCGTAACGCAGCATTCCACCGGGCTTCTCGTTGCGTTCAAATACGGTCGGTTTATAACCCATCGTCGCTAAATAGTAAGCACAACTCAGCCCCGCAGGTCCGCCGCCGATGATGGCAATCTTCTCCTCCCAACGCTCTTGGACGTTCGAGCAGATATTGACTTCGGGCACAAAACGCGTCTCGGCATGCAAGTCTTTCTCAGCGATGAATTTCTTCACGGCGTCGATCGCTACCGCACGATCAATCGTGCCGCGTGTACAAGCGTCCTCACAACGGCGGTTACAGATTCGTCCGCATACTGCCGGGAACGGGTTCTCGCGTTTGATCAGTTCCAACGCCTCGGTGTATTTGCCTTCTGCGGCTTTCTTCAAATAGCCCTGCACAGCGATATGTGCCGGACATGCGGTCTTACACGGTGCCGTTCCGGTCGGGTAGCAGTTGATCCGGTTCTTGTCGCGGTAGTCTTCCGTCCATTTGTCTTCGCCCCATTTGGTTGCGTCCGGCAACTCCTGTTTCGGGTAGGTCTGCGGACCATGTTTGGTACATAGTTTCTGACCCAACTTGACCGCTCCTGCCGGACAATACTCCACACATCGACCGCACGCCACGCAGTTTTTCGGATCCACTTCCGCTACGTACGCGCTACGAGACATATTAGGTGTATTGAAGAGTTGCGATGTACGAAGTGCGTTACAAATCTTCACGTTACAATTACAAATCGCAAAGATCTTACCCTCGCCGTCGATATTCGTTACTTGGTGTACAAAACCGTGGTCTTCGGCTTTCTTGAGAATCGCCATCGCCTCATCGTAAGTGATGTCGTGTCCGCGGCCTGTCTCACGCAGATAATCCGCCATGTCGCCCACGCCGATACACCAATCGCGGTAATCGTCCGCGCAGCCTTCATCCAATTTCTTGCGGCCGTAACGACAAGAGCAGATGCCGACGCCGATATGTCCCTCGTATTTCTTAAGCCAGTAACTGATGTGCTCGATATCGACACTCTGATTTTCCATCGAAATGGCTTTTTCCACCGGAATGACGTGCATACCTATACCGCTGCCGCCCATTGGAACCATCGGTGTAATCTTCTCCAAGGGCAGGAATGTCATTCGCTCGAAGAACATCGCTAACTCCGGATGACGATCCATCAGTTCGGTGTTCATGTTCGTATATTCGGCACTTCCCGGCACGAACATCGGCACCCAGTAGATACGGTCATCGCGGTTGAAGGTTGTACCTTCATCCGGTCCCTGACCGTTGGTATAATGATCTCCGTAATCGTATTCCAGCATGCCGAAATAGGCGAGTTTATCTAATAATTCGTCAAAACTCTTGTCATCCGGTGTGTAGTGTTTCTTGGTGTTCATCTCATGCAACTGCGCGTACGTGTGGTGCTTGCGAACCTTAAAGAAATTACTGGGCAGCATATCTAACAGCAGATCCAGCGACGCCTCACGGGTTACCGCATCCATCTCATCTTCGAAGATACAGGCGAGACCCCAATACTCCGGGGCGTCTGTGGTCATCTTGATCTTTCCGGGAATACGGTCCGTGACATGGCGGACGAACTTCAACAATTTCGGATTAGGGTTCTTGTCCCCTTTGTGTTTTGGGACAAACTTGTCTGACATTTGCGGCATAGTATAGATTATTTTCGTTATATCGTTATGTCGATATGTCGTTATATCGACTTCCAATTCTTGACTTCTGTCAAGAGCCACTCGGCGAAGGCTTCCACGCCTTCTCCTGTTTTGGCGCAGATAGGAATGACGGTCGCTTTCGGGTTACGCATATGGATGTACTCCTTACATTTCTCCATATCGAAATCGAAATACGGCAGTACATCTATCTTATTGATTACCACCACATCGCAAATGGAAAACATCAACGGATATTTGAGCGGTTTGTCATGTCCTTCCGGCACAGAGAGGATCATCGCGTTCTTCACGGCACCGGTGTCAAACTCCGCAGGGCACACGAGATTGCCCACGTTCTCCAGAATGACTAAGTCCGCTTGCTCCATTGACACGTTGTTCAATCCTTGTTTCGTCATCTCCGCGTCCAGATGGCACATGCCGCCGGTATGCAACTGAATGGACTCCACGCCGGTGGCTTCCTTAATCTTGATCGCATCGACATCGCTGTCGATATCCGCTTCCATAACGGCAATACGGATTTTGTCTTTAAGACGATTGATGGTCTGAATGAGGGTAGTGGTCTTGCCGCTTCCGGGCGAAGACATCAGATTGAGCAGAAACACGCCCTTGGTCTTCAACTCACCGCGCAACTCATCAGCCGCACGGTCGTTATTCTCGAAGACACTCTTCTTAATCTCGATAATTTTAACGTTTTCCATGGTATAAATTTCTACTTATTTCGAAATCGACTGCAAAATTACAACTTTTTTTTGATATACGCAAGATTGCACATATTTTTTTGTATAAATTATTTATGGCATGATTTTTGTAGTATTCTATTTGGAAACATTTTAACCTACAAAAACGAACTATTATGAAGAAGAATTTATTTGTAGCGCTGCTGGCGCTGACATGCTCCTTCACAGCTTGTGCTAATGAGCAAGTGATCACTTATGACCAAGTTCCCGAACCGGCCAAAGCCATCGTGGCTGCCCATTTCGATGCTGCGCAGATTGCGTATGTCATGCTGGATAAAGGGCTGTTTGACGACGAATACGAAGTTCGCTTCAATGATGGCCGCACCATCGAGTTCAACAAGGCGGGCGAGTTGCTGAAAGTGGATTGCAAACTGACGGAAGTGCCCTCTGCGCTTATTCCGGAACCCGTTCAAGCCTATGTCAAAGCCAATTTCCCGAATGCTTTCATTACCGAGTGGGGCAAAGATGACCGCGGTTACAAAGCCGAACTCAATAACGGTCTCGATCTCAAGTTCAACCGCAAATACGAGTTCGTCCGCGTTGACGACTAAAAGATGGATCTCTTAGCTATTAGTACCGCCGTTCTAACGCTCCTGGCAGGTATCGGAGTCTTCCTGATTGCCTGCACGATGATGAGCAGTAACCTCGAATCGGCTTCATCTAAACGGCTCAAACGCCTCTTTGCCAAGACCGGCGACAACAAATGGCTCGGCGTGGGAATCGGCACTATCGGCACCGCTGCTATCCAGAGTAGTGGTGCCGTTACTGTGATGGTCATCGGTTTTGTGAACGTGGGCATCATGTCCCTCACGCAAGCAGCAACCATCATCTACGGCGCGAACATCGGTACGACCGTCACCGCCCAGTTAGTGGCGCTCGGTCTGTCCGGCTCCAACAGCATCTCCACCACCCTCATCTTCAGCGCTTTTGCAGGTATTGGTGCATTTATCATGCTCTTTACCAAAAGCGACGCGTGGAAGCAGGCAGGAGGTGTGCTCACCGGCTTCGGAATGTTGTTTGTCGGTCTGAGTATGATGTCCAACGCCATGGATGAGTTTGCCGCCTTGCACTCCGTCAAACTCTTCCTCGCTTCGATACGCAACCCGCTGTTATTGGTGCTTTTAGGAACCATTATTACCGCTATCATCCAGTCCTCGTCCGTCATGACGTCTATTGCGATTACGATGGTCGTCACTGGGCTTATTGCGCTGGACCAGGGTATCTACCTCACGATGGGAAGTAACATCGGTTCATGCGTGGTAGCCATCATCGCCGGTATGACCAGCGGCGTAGCAGCCAAACGGACGGCGATGATCCACCTGCTTTTCAATGTGTTAGGTGTCGTTCTGTTCCTCTGCGCAGCCTTGACGCTCAGCCTTGTTACCGCCGGCGTCTGGTCCTTCGGAACGATCTTCGAGCGTCTCTTCCCTGCCGCTCCGCAACTACAGCTGGCTATGTTCCACACCGTCTTCAATGTCACGACGATGTTAGTTGCGCTGCCGCTCACCAATGCGCTGGTCAACCTCGCCTGCCGTATCATCAAAGACCAACCGAAGACCGAGACCGACCAGCCGCATCTCTATTTCCTCGACGAGCAGATGCTCCGCACGCCTGTGGTGGCGGTACGACAGCTCAAAGCCGAGATTGAACACATGGCGGAGATGGCGGTGGCTAATTTCAGCCGGTCGATACACATCGTCAAGACGCTTGACACCGGCGAGTTGGATATCTTCAACAAGACCGAAGAAGAACTCAACTTCCTCAACCGCGAACTCGTTCAATACGCAGTGAAACTGTCGGATAACCAACTCAACCGTTTTGACCACCAGTATCTGGCGTCCACCATCCGCACGGTCAGCGATCTGGAGCGTATAGGCGACTACGCGACGAACATCGTGGAGTACGCCGAGAGCCTGCAGCAAAACGACGTGCGCTTCTCCGAATACGCTATCAAGGAGATCGACCAGATGAACAACCTCATCGCCCAACTCTATGAGGCAACCATGCAAGCGTACCATAAGATGGACATGGAAGCCCTCGGGCGCGCCAACCAGATAGAGGATGAGATTGACCGTCTGACCGATGAGATGGAGCGCAATCATATCCAGCGTCTCTCGCTGGGTATCTGCGAACCGCAAGCCGGAACCGAGTATATCTCCCTTGCCCAGAACTCCGAACGTGTCGCCGACCACCTCATCAACGTCGCCAAAACCATCCGCCAGTTACAATGACCCTTCAGGAATACATAGAGCAGACCATTCTGCCGCAGTACGACGCCTTTGACGGCGGACACAAGCGTGACCATGCCGAGGTAGTCATCGCCGAGAGTCTCCGGTTAGCGCGGGCGCACAACGCCGACGAACAGATGGCGTATGTCATTGCCGCGTATCATGATCTGGGTTTGCGTTTTGACCGGGAGAAACATCATATCTATTCCGGGGAGATCCTCATGGCGGATTCTATGCTCCGGCAATGGTTCACAGAGGAGCAGCTCCTCACCATGCGCGACGCCGTGGAGGACCATCGCGCCAGCGGCAAGAACCCGCCGCGCACTATCTACGGCGCGATTGTAGCCGAAGCCGACCGGCAGATCATCCCCGAGACGGTCATTGCACGTACCATGGCGTATTCCGCCAAACTCTACCCGGATGGCGACTTCGAGACGCTCTACGCCCGTTCCCGTGAGCACCTGCTGGAGAAATACGCCGAAGGCGGTTACATGCGCCTCTGGCTCAACTCCGAACGCAATGTCCGTTCCCTCGAAGCCCTCCGTGCCATCATCCGCAACGAACCCCTCCTCCGCTCCCTCTGCGAAGAATGGTATGCATCATTCCTTCACAGCCTTTGACGAGACTCCTTGAACCCGTAAGTACTACATACGTACCCTATATAGGGTAGTATGTATACGTACTTAGGGTCTCAGGTGTGGAGTCTGTCAATTGGACACAAAATGCACTTTTCTGACTTTTTCAGTCACCAATATTTGCATATATCAAATTTTTTTTGTATCTTTGCACTCGGTTTTGATAGTTGTAGGACCTCTTAGTAGGTCTAATATATAATTCTATTATATTAGACTACTCTACTAAGGAGGTTTCCCCTACTAACATCAAACTTTTGCAACAAACACTTATTAATAGCACCTAAATACGATCCATTCCCGCGACCTCCCCGCGACCTGCCCGCGACCCGGAACGTCCGTCACTATATAGTATAACCCTAAAAACCTAAACTTAACATGCAAATTATTCCTATTACCCCGATTGACTCCATGTTTGGCAAAGTCAACGACCGCGCCGGATACTATATCCGTCGCTCACCCAATGGCAAACTCTATTCCTCGAAATGCCCTGACCGAATCGGTCATGTCAAAACTCCTGCCGAAGCAGCCAACCAACGCCGCTTGGCGGTTATCTCAGAGATGATCAACCGCCGCAAGCAGGATCCCGTCCTGTCCGCCCAAGACCAAGCGGTCTTCCTTGCCCAACGTAACCTCCCCAACGGCAAAACCACCATCCGTTCCTATCTCTTCGCCCTCTGCGCCAAAGAATTAAATTCTATACAATAGTATTCCTATCTGCAGCAAAATTAACTTTTCCGCACTGTTTTTGCCCAAATCCTTGCATATATCAAAAAAAATACTACCTTTGCAGCGTCAAAATGAGTTTATGCAACCGATTGATTTTGCGGACATATTATCGACGGAGTTACAACTCGCGCACGCGGTACGAAGAATGTCAGTGTTTCATTCTATTCATTACTTGCGTCATGCAATGCGCGGCGCCGTAACCGTCTATCAGGCTTTCCAACGGCACCCACTCTACTTTCACTCCGGCATCGCGAAGCCGTTGCTGCAATGCCGCACTCTGACCGCCCACCGCCATGATATGACGTGGCGCAATGGTCAGATAATTATTGGCATAGTGCATTTCGTCCTCACTGTCTATTGGGATAATCTGCATACCCCGTTCGCGCAGGAAACCAACAAACGGCATATCTTCCGTGATGAGGCGATACTCCTTCTCTCCGGCTGCACGGGCATAGATGTCGCAAGTCACATACTCCGGTTCATCCGGCATTGCCTCTAACCGGCTGCGCACCATGGTACACAGGTCACGGTCGATGATATTGAAATACGTATCAAGGTGCATTTGCATCTGCCATAACTTATGGTCACACACTACGGCCACGGTGTCATGCCCGAACGCGTCCGCCTCCATCACTTGACGGATACCTTCCCTGTTCGTCCGCATACCGCAGCCGATGAGCGAGATCGTGCCGGCAGGAAAATAATCACCGCCTTCCAGCCTGCCATCGCCCTCAATACGCAAAATCGGGCGCACGCCCATATGGTGATAGCACACCTCAATAATATCCGTTTCCGGTGCACGTTGCGAGGAGTTCATCTTGCAAATCACATGTCCGCGCGGAGTGGTAATACTCTGGTCCCGCGTGAAATAGAGGTTCATCAGCGGGTTCTGGATATACTGTGCCTCGTAGCCGGTGTTATTGTCCGTGCAGCTGAGTTTGACCGTCGGTTGCAGTAAGATGCAACGGATCAAATCGCCGCGGCTCATCTCTCTTATCGTCTGCTCGCGGTATAATTCCGAAGCCTCGGCGTCCTCACCGGGGATAGCGGATATATCGTACCGCAACACTTTGGAGGCCAACACCCGCAAGGTGTCAATGCCCGTCTCTTTCAAGATTTCTTCAACCGTGTATACGCGGATGCCGTTCTTCTCCAAAAGGCGGATATACCCGCGATGCTCCGCAGCGGCCTTCTCTACATCAAAATAGTGTTCAAACAGCCCTGCCGAGGGGTGTATCACGCCGTTGAAGAGTTCTGGTCCGGGCGTGTGCATCAAAATATCTCCTGCTTCGCTCCATTCCGCCTGCGGATACGCCATCTCGCTTTTCGGCGTCGGCTGGCATGACACCATGCACACCGTGCATAACGCCATGATTAAGAATAATAGTTCTTTTTTCATATCGCTTATGCCTTCAGCCATTCATATTTGGCTACGGAATAAATAGGCAGTAACGGAATCAGGATAGGCGTTTTCTTCACGTACGCCTGATATTCGGGGTCATTGCCGTAGGCGGCGTTCTGACGCAACTCCAGACGACGGGCACCGCTGAACATCACAAACACAATGCCTGCATAGCCGATAGCCACAATCAGCCACTGCCACCAGTTCAGCCCTGCGCCTATCGCGCTGAGCAACGCACCCGTCCAGATGGTCACTTCGCCTAAGTAGTTCGGGCAGCGGACGATACGGTACAGACCGGTATCTACAAACCGCTTCGGGTTCTTTTTCTTGGCGGCACTCTTCTGCGCGTCGCTGATGCTCTCCAGCAATATGCCGCAAGCCACAACCGCTGCACCTATCCACGCCCACAACTCGCTATCGTGCGGTCCGTTCGCCAGCCGGAAAGCCACAGGGCTCACCTGCGCCACGTACAGCAGCGCGCAGAACAGCCATATCATGATCATCACGCCTGCCGGCTTCTTGTCAGAATGACCCTCGCCATACAGAATCTTACGGTACCCAACCGCCTTGCGTTCGCGCACCAAAAGATACGTACCTAACCGCACGCCGAAGATGAACAGCAGCACTAACATTGCGATTGTCGGCACCGTGAGGTTCGCATGGTACATTACACCCATCGCCACCGCCAGAGCGGCAATGCCGTACCCGTAACCGAGACTGAAGAAATACACGAAGTATTTCCACCCCACTGCGGAAACCGCCATCGCCACCGCAAATAGAATCAATAAATCTGTCATAGTATTTTGTTTTATGTTAATTTGTACTAATTAGGCTGCTGCGTGTTTTTTTCTGCACGCAAACTGCGTGCAAAGATACTATTTTTTTCTGACATATGCAAGTATTATGGCGGAAATTGAATTCGGGAATGTGGTTTTTGACCGTTTTGGGGCGAAAAAACACCCGTTTTTTCGCTCGGTCATCTCTCGGTTGTGAGTCGTTTGTCGCTCGGTGGAACACAAAACAAAGAGAGGCACCCGAATGGATGCCTCTCCTTATTATTACGCGTACACGCGTTCCTTATTACCAAGCTGTACCCAGCATTCTGAGGTAACTCTTGTAACGCCACTGGGCGTTCTCCTGAGCGGCGGCGAAGAGTTCGTCTGCCTCTTTCGGGAACTGTTTTGCTACAGAAGCGAAACATGAAGCGGAACAGGCGTACCGAAACAGCGTCCGGGGGACGGTATGAGGAGTAAGTACGCCGCGCGAGTCCGAAGCAGCCCTAGCGCGGACATTGCCCATCGTACACGAGCTCAAACGCAGTTTGGCAAAGGTACATGGGCATGCTCCGCTTCCCCCAAGAATTGAAAATTATTGGGGACCCTGGGCGTATAGCAAGGACATAGAACTCCTTATTGCCCTTGGGTAGTCTGGAACTTGGGTGGGCGGACACGTCCTCGCAACTTGTTGCGAGGTTCCCACCCTGTTTCAAGAATACCTCAAGGGGAGCGCTTCGATTAAGTAGCAAGGCAGTTCCCGAAAAAGAGACAGACAGGCGCGAAGCCGCCGCACAGGAGAATGGTACAAGGGCGCAAAACCTACCTTACGCACGCTCGGGCACGCAAATGGGTAATAAGGAACGCACGAAGAATGTGCGCATATATGGGGAACACAGTATATGCAATACGCTGTGTTTGTTTATGTATCCTCTGCTCAGGCGGTCATACAGGATTTGTTTCTCTTTTTATTCAAAACAAAAGACCGTGAGCGGAGCGAACCGAACAAGCCGCGAGAGAAACGAACACCTTATTATGGGGGAAAGAAAAATCAACAAACAAAAACCGTGAGCGGAGCGAACACCTTATTAAAAGGGGAAAAGCAATATAATAAGACTAGAGCGACAGCGAATTCCGCATTTCATACATACACATAAGTGAGCAGATATATTGGGCGCGGGAAATGGACAAAAACTCCGATTTTCGCGCCCAATACTTTAACATCAAGCGCGGAAAATGCCAAAAAAATACACTTTTCGCGCCCGATCTCTTGCAAATATCAGAAAAAAGTTGTATCTTTGCAGCGGATTTAATCAATACAGGTATGGAGATTATCGGAAGAACAGAAGAAATGGCGCAACTAAAAAGGTATGCAGCTTCCATTCAGCCGGAGTTCGTGGCAATGTACGGTCGTCGCCGTGTGGGAAAAACATTTCTCATAAACAAAACGCTTGGCGAACAGATGGTCTTTGAAACGTCAGGTGTACTAATGGGCGAAAAAGACGATCAGTTTGAGGCTTTTAACCAATCGCTTCGGCGTATAGGATATAAAGGTAAGACACCTCGCAAATGGATGGATATGTTCTTTGCTTTGGAGCAGACACTTACGCCGAACTTAGATTCGAACAAGCGTCAGATTATCTTCATAGACGAGTTGCCTTGCTTTGATGTCAAAGGTACGCGTTTTGTGGCTGCTCTTGGACATTTCTGGAATAGTTGGGTATCCAAGCACGACAATCTAATGCTGATTGTTTGCGGTTCCGCGACATCGTGGATGGTGGATAATATAGTGAACAATCACGGCGGTTTACATGATCGAATCACGCATCTTATGCATCTTCATCCGTTCACACTCGCGCAGACTGAACAATACATGCAAGCGCGCCAATTCAAATGGGATAGATTAGCAATCCTGCAAGCTTATATGGTATTCGGAGGTATTCCCTACTATCTTAGTCTGATAGAGCCAAAAGAAAGTGTTGCCTGTGCTATAGACCGATTGTTATTCTCGAAGAAAGGCGAGTTGCGGACAGAATATGAACGATTATTTGTTTCTCTCTTTACAAATCCCGCGCCATATATAGCGATTGTACAAGTTTTGGCGAAACACCGATACGGCTTGACCCGTATTGAGATTGCAGATGTGCTTAAAAAGTCTAATGGAGGAAACCTGTCCGAGCAATTGGATAATCTTGTAAAGTGCGATTTCGTTAGTTATTATCGCACAAAGACAAAGAAAATCAACAAAAACGGGGGTATCTATGTGCTTGCTGATCACTTCACCCAGTTCTTCCATTCTTTTGTAGATGGAGAAACGGATGAATTGTTCTGGACGCATAATCTGCGGTCGCCGAAAGTGAACACATATTTCGGTTTGTCCTTTGAGCGCGTATGCATGGCACATATTCCTCAAATAAAGAAAGCTCTTGGTATAGACCAAATTGGTACCGAGTACTATTCATGGCGGAGCAATGACCCGAACCAACGTGCTCAAGTAGATCTTATTATTGAGCGTGCCGACCGATTAATCAACCTCTGCGAGATTAAATATAGTGCCACTACCTATACAATAGACAAATCTGAAGATTTGAAGTTACGCATACGCCAAGCCGCATTTGTTGACCAGACGGAAACACGTTACGGTATAATGCCGACCTTTATTACTACATATGGGTTAACGCCAAACGGCTACGCAAGTAACATACTGAATAGTGTTGTAATAGATGACTTATTTATAAAAGAGTAAAATCTTGATGAAAAAGCCATTCTGCGTTAAGCGTATCTGAAAATGCTATTTATTACTATTTTGAATAATCATTAAAAATCTTATAATTATGATAAAAAAGTGGATATTAAACAATTTCAAATCGATTAATCAAGAGAAGGAGTTGGAATTTAGACCGTTAACTATATTCACGGGAGCAAATAGTTCTGGTAAAAGTACGATTCTCCAAAGCATTTTGCTCGTAACACAAACCTTACAGAATCAGGTTTCGTCAAATTCAATAGTACTCAATGGGTGGTTCAAGAAATTTGGTACATATGATGATGTTGTATATGGCAGAGACAATAAGAGACAAATCAAAATTGGTTTCTCACTTGATCGAGTGCAAGATATTGATAACTTTTATGTACGTAGAAGGTATCGAGATTTGTCTGCAATTTCTCAAATAGATTGTAGTTTCCAAGTCTCATCAGATTCCGTTGAATGTCTTCATCCTGATCTTGAAAACATGGACATGATATCATTCTCTCAAAAAGAAAAAGTTGAAATATTACATGTCCAAAAAAGTGCCTCAAGAAATGCACAAGAGCAGGCTGTCATAAATATGAATGAACCAAAAATACAAACATCTGAATTGAGATACACAGTTACATCTAAAATAAAATCGAAAGAAGATTACTTTGGAACTCGTTTCCAATGGCACTATATAGGTGCAGGAATGTTTCATTTTCTTCCGAGATATTTAGTAGCTTACTGCAGTTACGAAGATCAAGTTCGGGCATATTTAAATGACTTCTTATTTGGTATTGGGGATGCATATTTTAGTATGGAAGATGATGACTGGGAGATGATAAAACCCCTTATTCAAGATAATGGACTTGCTATAGTTGAAGATATTTACATAAATAATAAGTTTCGGGATAGAGAGACTTTCTTAAAACAATATCAAAAATTAAAAGAGAAAAACTTCACATTGAATAAACTGCGCTCTGTACTAAGAGTAAGCGCTATGGATGCGGAAGATATACGTAAATATTCCGATAGATTGTTTGCTCAACTCAGTTCACTTCCTAAAAAATATTTTATAGAAAGGATGCCCGTTTACAACCACCCTAGTATAAATTATTTGAGTACATTTTTTAGTGAAAAAATACAATATCTTGGACCATTACGAGAAGAACCAAAATCATTGTATCCTCTTGAAAGCAATGGAGATGCTACAGGTCTTGGATTAAAAGGAGAAAATACAGCTGCTGTATATGAGAATAACAAAGGAAAAAGAATACAGTATATAGACCCACGACAGTTTGAATATTCACACGATAGTTTAATCAAAGATAATATAAAAGAAGGTCCATTGGCAGAGGCGATCAACAAATGGCTTGTATATTTAGGAGTAGCAAAAGATATGAGCACTAATGATAGGGGAAAGTTTGGTCATGAACTTAAAATCACCACAGAAATTAAAGACATGAAGCAAGATTTAACCCATGTAGGCGTTGGTGTAAGCCAAATTCTGCCCATTCTAGTCCTATGTTTTTTGGCTGAAAAGGGTAATACTATTATATTGGAACAGCCTGAACTACACCTACACCCTAAAGTACAGACAAGACTTGCAGACTTTTTTGTAAGTATGAACGCATTAGGCAAACAATGCATCATCGAAACTCATTCAGAATACCTTATTAATCGTTTACGTTTAATTGTTGCAAAATCAGAGGACACACAAGTATCAGATGATACCATGATTTATTTTGTAGAAAAAGATAAAGAAACAGGTGCTTCTACTTATCGCAAAATTACCATTAATCCGTATGGTAAGATTGACCATTGGCCTGAAGGATTCTTCGATGAGGGAGAAGATTTATCTTCCCAAATTGTAGAGGCTGCTTTTGAAAAGAAACGAAAAGAAAAATTAATCGAAAAATAATATATGAAGTATATCATAGATTCGTATATATTCTCCTTTCGTGAAGACATGCAGAAAGAAGAACTAGAAGGATATCTTCAAACTATATCAGATCTTGATAAATGGTGGAAAAATCACAGAGAAGAAATATATGTAATGTCTAATATCAGCAGTATATTATTTGAACATGGATTTTATCCACTGAAAGAAAAACTGGCACCATTACTAAAAAAATATGATAGTGATTTTGAGTATAGAGATATTCAAAGAATGCTTAATCACTATATTGAACAAACTTCCTTTATTGATGATATTTGTACAAAGGAGTATATAGAAAAAACACAGGAAACATACAAAACTAATGTAGATGTAGTGATAGCAGACAGACCCGAGGCGTTTCAGATGTCTTTCTTTGATCTAATGTGGTTTGTATTTTGTTTACATGTAATTGAAAATAATGAAATTGATTCATATATTGTCTTCTCAAAACCTATAGACAAACCTATATTAATTGAGTATAATTACGAATATATTAACCTTGACAAAGATCCTGAGATACTTATGTCGGAGAAATCTGAAATAACCATCACTTGTCATTCGTCATTGGATTCGTTTCAAAGGGACAGAAACACGCCATTTTTACTGTGGAGGTACTCTATTTGTAAATCGGATTTGGATATTGGTCTACGATGTAAAATTTTGCAAGAAGAAAAGCTTGACAACATCGAAGATATTGAAAAGAAATATCATTTTTCATTTCAAGATTCATTTTATAAAGACTTTTGTGATAATCGATATGCTAATAGACCCTCTGATATAAATAGTGCTCTAGACTCAATGCTTAAAGTAATCTTAGATATACGACATGGTAAAGAGCATAACATGAGAACAAGCATGGGAGGAAATGCCCCTTACGTATTCCATGGTGATTATGCTGGCATGCGTAAAAATATTACTACAAGCATAAAATTACATTATTGGAAAAAAACTCCATATTACCAATTCGCAAAAATCGGAGAACATGATTTTTTTGACATTCCATGGGAAGATTCTAATATAACATGATAAATCTAAATACTATTATTTGCTAAATAAAATGGACACTAATGATGTCTTTTATATAAAATGCGAAGCAAAGTTACAACATTTTTTTGACATAGGCAAATAAATATTTCGATTTAGACGGAAACGCAAGGCAAAGGCGGAATACAACGCAAAAATCAATTCATTTCACTTGCAAAATCAAAACATTATTTGCATATCTCGAAAAATTATTGTATCTTTGTGCTGATTTTTGGGGAAAATGACGTTTTGTTGTAAGATTTGGGCGGGAAAATCGTATTACATATAGAGAGGCTCTACAAATGGTGACAAATGGCACATGATTTGAGGGGGTAAAATAGAAGAAAACAAGAAAAAATCGTTGTAAAACGAGTAAAATGACGCACGAGCAGTTCACGCAAATATATTTGCCGTTCAGCGGAAAGATGTATGCACTGGCATACAACTTACTCCGTAACCGTGACGAGGCGCGTGACTGCGTGCAAGATGTGTACGCGGAACTATGGAACAAGCGTGACACCATAGAGCCGGACAAACCACCACTTCCGTTTGTTTTAACGATGGTGCGGAACAACTGCCTTGACCGTCTCAAGTCCCGAAGTACGCAAGCAGATGACGAAACTCTTGAAACGCTTTTAGACCACAACACCGTAAATCAGATTGAAGCGGCAAGTGACCTCAACGCAGTGATCCAACTGATTGACAAACTGCCAAGCGATCAACAAATCATAATTCGGTTACGCACCATTGACGGACTGGAAATAGAACAGATACAAGAACTGACCCATTTCAGTCGCGAAAACATTTACACCTTGCTATCGAGAGCAAGAAAAACATTAAAAGAACTGACTGCAAAACTATGACATACGATATGAACATAGAACAAATCAAATCGTTACTCGCTCGTTTCTACGAGGGGCAAACGACACCGGAAGAAGAAAGGCTGCTGGCTGATTTCTTCCGTCGCGAGGATGTGCCGGAAGATTTGCAGGAAGACAAGCAACTCTTCCAATTGCTTGCACAGACATCTGACCAAGAGATGCCGCAAGACATAGCCGAGGAAATCACCGCTTTTGTGAATAACCTCGGGCAAACGAAGATACAACCGCTTATCCCGGAAGACAAACAGCGCAAAGGTGTGATCTTCCGTTTGAAAACGCCTCCGAAGATGTGGTATCGCGTAGCGGCAACGGTGGCTATTCTTCTCGCGATAGGTGGCGGCATGTTCGTGCATCAGCAGCGGACATTAGCGACAGACCCATTCCGCGATACATGTAGCACACCGGAAGAAGCTGCGAACGCGATTTTCTATGCCAATGACATCATCAATCGTTCAACGGCTCCGTTCTTGCGCTCTACAATGATTGCAACCGAGCAAGTGAACGACATCAATGAGACATTAGGAAAAATCCAACCATATATAAACCAATAAATTACACTGATATGAAAAAGATTTTATTAGTAGCAGTCATCGCCCTCTGCGGCATCGCTGCACAAGCCCAAAATAAGATATTTGAAAAGTACGCCAAGATGGAAGGCGTAGAATATGTTTGCATCAACAAAGCCATGTTCAGTGCCGGTTTGTCTTTGGCAACGGCAGGACAAGTTGTTTTTGATAGCATCAACACAAAAGGCACCGATTTAGAAAAGTTCGCCAATTTCAATCGAATGATCATCATTACAGCTGAAGGCGACAAGAAACAACTACTCTCCAAAGATATTCAGAAACTATCGAAAGAGAAAGACTACGAAATCCTTATGGAGTCACACTCCAACGGCAACGATGACGCGATATTTCTGTCTTCAAATACGGAGTTCATCATCTGTGACATCAGTGAGGAAGATTGCTCGGTGGTAATCTTGCTCAAAGACAAATAATCTACTCTTTTCTATAAAGAAGGCTTTGTAGCGACCGTTCTACGGCTATCAAAGTTTTTTACCAAATTTCTTCATACCATAGTATGTAGAACGGTTGCTCTATGCCCTTTACGAAACACCCCCCCCTAAAACAATGAAACACACTATATTTCTTTTCGCGGCGATGCTCTGTGTAGCAATGACCGCAGCGGCGAACAATGCCAAAATATCCGGTCGTATCAAAGACGCAAACGACAAGTCAGCCATCATCGGCGCAACCGTCTTGCTGATGCAGGACACGGTGCAGATAGCCGGAACCACGACAGACAACAGCGGCAAATTCACCATTGATGCCGGAAATGGTGATTATATCTTGGAACTTTCTTTTATCGGTTATGAAACCATCCGCATGGCTTTAACCGTAAACGACAACACCCACATCGGCGACATCCTCATGCAAGAAGGAGCAACGGAACTGGGTGAGGTAGTCGTTGAAAGTCAAGCCATTATTCAGAAAGTGGACAGACAGATCTTGCTACCGTCCAAAGAGCAGACACAAGCTTCGTCGGATGGCGTTTCTCTGTTACAGAACTTGCAAATTCCGCGTATCGTGATTAGCCCGATTGACAACTCCGTCAAAACTCTATCTGACGAGAGCGTACAGCTGCGTATCAACGGTATCGAGGCAAGTACGGCAGATGTCAAAGCCATCAATCCGAAAGATATTATCCGCGTGGAGTACCACGACCAACCGGGCGTGCGATACAACGGCGCAGCGGCTGTGGTGGATTACATCGTCAAGCACCGCGACACCGGCGGCAGCCTTATGCTTGCAGGAACAAACGGTTTGACCCTGCCGGGTATCGGTAATTACTATCTGGCAGGTAAGGTGCATTTTGGCAAATCGTCCTTGCAAGCAATCGCGTCATATTCGCCATACGATATTTATTGGACGCGCACTAATAACGAGACCTATAATTTCAGTACGGGAAAGGTTGAGAACAACGAAGTAGGAGAACCGACACGCTATAAGACCTATCCCATAAATGTCTCGTTGAATTACAACTGGACAAACGGGGATAAGAATATGCTGAACATCCGCTTGCGTGATAATATGGCATATACACCATACGGAGCATCTGATCGCGACAGTCGTTTGTACCAGCCGACGGATTCATTTGAGATACACGATCACGACAAAAGCAGCAGTCAGTCGCCGTCACTTGATATTTACTATCAGCACAACCTACCTCACAAGCAGCACTTGTATTTTGATGTGGTCGGTACATACATTAACACCCACAGCGACCGCCGATTTCTGCAAACTCCACTATTCGGCTCCGTTTCAACAGATACCACCGATGTGCTTTCGTCCGTGAGAGGTGACAAGTGGTCGCTCATCGGCGAAGCTATCTATGAAAAAGAATGGGAGAATATCATGCTGACCGTAGGTGCACGGCATAACCAACAGTGGGTGAAGAACACATATTTAGGCAGCACCGAAGCGACCGTAAACATGACCACCGGAGAGACATACGCGTTTGCAGAAATGCGGCACCGCGTAGATAAATTTTCGTACGTGGTAGGTATCGGAGCCATGCACACCCTTATTGAGCAAGGCGGGCAAAAGCAAAGCACATGGATAGCACGCCCGCAACTAACCATGAGTTACGATTTCGGCAAAGGTTGGTTCTGGAAATACAAAGGCTATGTATCCGGCTATCAACCGTCTTTGTCTCAATTGTCCGATATTACGCAACAGATTGACAAGTACCAGATGCGGCGAGGCAACCCGAACCTGAAATCCGTCATGTATGTGTCGAATGAGATGGAACTCTCTTGGCAGTCCCAGCATGTCAATCTCAACCTTTGGGCGAATTACAGCTACGACCACAAGCCCATTATGGAAGAAACTTACGAAGAGATCATCGATGGCTCTGCATACGCTATCCGTACGTATGACAATCAGCGCGGCTATCATAAATTGTATGTCTCGCCGAGTTTGCAGGTTAAACTGCTTGATAATAGATTGATGTTCAATGTATCGCCATTTGTCAAATACATGGTCAGCCAAGGCAAAATCTACAACCATGAGCATGTCAATTACGGTGTGCGTGGTGGCATTTTCTACCTGCTGAAAGGTTGGCGGTTCTATGCTGATGTAGTCACGGCGCAGCATAACTTGTGGGGCGAAACGCTGACCATCGGCGAGTTGACGCACGACATAGGCATCAACTACAACTCGGAGCATTTTGGTTTTGGTATTATGATGGTTAATCCGTTCTCGCCGCATGGTTCCAGAACCGTCACAAAGGACTTGTCTGCCCTTGCCCCGACTTTCAATACCGCCGTTATGCAGAACTATCGCCAAGTGCTGATGCTCAATTTCAACGTCAATCTGGACTTCGGTACCAAGCACAACGAGGGCTGGAAACGTATCGACAACGAAGATACCGAAAGTGGTATTTTGAGTGGCGCAAAATAAATTTGACTTTTCCTTAGAACAAAACGTCCATCGTGGCGTTTTTGTTTGCTTATCTCGAAAAAATATTGTACCTTTGTGGTATATTTTTTGCTGTAAAAAAATGAACGATTTGCGTTTATCGGTGTATGCAGTAGTGAGAGCGCACTCAGAAAACTGAATATTAACCGATAAAGATTCAACCAAAATGAATAGAAAGTATTTGATTATTGCAGTAGCAGTTTTAGCACTGGGCTGCATCGGGACACTTCAAGCGTTCACCCATTTGGAAACGCAAGAACCCCAAGAAATCCGTGGTATTGTTGTGGACGAGCACGACGCCACATGGTACGGACAACAGCAAACATTGTGGTTAAAGAAGGCACAAGCCAATCCTACTGACGAGCACGCATGGGAACAGTGCTTCAGCGCGGCACGTTATGCCGATATGCTCCAAGAGCAGTATGGAATGACCGACCGCAAAAAAGCTGTACTTGACGAGA
>DGTR01000006.1 GCA_002394395.1 Bacteroidales bacterium UBA4331
GGCGTGAAAGGACTCCTCCTGATGCCGGACGACTGGACCAAACCGAACGGAGTCAGTTTCACTCCGGATGTCACTGCTTCGTATTCTGTGAATACCTATACGGAAGCGCAATGGGGAGCGGTAGAGTCCTCAGGGGCGGTCTTCCTGCCCGCGGCGGGATACCGCGACGGGATTACGTATCACGACGGTGTAGGAAGGTATTGGACTTGTGATGAATCGAAACCATGGGCTATAGAATTCAGCGCGGATGGACAAGGAGCCGTAATCCGGCAGGAACAGCCTCATTATGGCTTCTCTGTACGCCTGATACGCTTAAGCGAGTAATCCTACAACGCCTCCGGTGCCGAGGTAAAATAACAAATTACAAACCACAAATCACAAATGAAGAAAATTAATTTTAATCGTGCCCTTGTGGCTAAGAAAAAGATCTTTTTATTCCTCCTTCCGGCGCTGATGCTGTTTGCAGCCGGTTGTAAGGACAAGAACCTCCCGGAAGAACTTCCGCAGACGCTGTCCGTGAACCCGGAGCTGTATTCCTGCCTGCTGCGGATATACGAACAACGGCGATATTCTTGGATAGAAGTGGCATCTATAGAGGGTACTACTGGTCTGCTAATCAGAAATTTATGAACGCAGCAGGCATCGTCTTCTTCAGTAATGCATACATTATTCCGGTTGATAGACACAGTTTCACAGATGGTTTATCCGTCCGTCTGGTAAAAGATGCCAATTAGTAATAAACATGCAATTCAAACGAATCATAAATATAAACAATTATGAAAAAGAAAATCTATTTCTTGTGCCTTTTAGCCGCAGTAGCTGTCATGCACACAAGCTGTTTCCTGCTGGCTCCATCTACCAGCAGCAATAGTACCCCCGCACCGAAAGTGGACTATGCGCCCCAGCAAATCAAAAGCGGAGCCTATGTTGCTTTCACCCATCCCGACGGGGCTTCCATCAAGATTGTTTTCCAGACCCAGAGCACCGCGGATCTCGCTGCTTCGTCGGCTTCCAACGGACGTATCAACGCTGCCTATTACCGGTATGACGGATTCAACATGGCGTCACTGACGTATAATTACCAGCCCAACGGTAAACTCTCAGGCCAGTACAAAGCCGAACTGAATTTCACCAGAGAGAATGGAGGTACTATCAGATTCCTCGATTCCGACCAAACCGCATCATTTACTTATCGTCCCTAAATTCGGACAAATATGAAAAAACTATTTCTTTTTGCGCTACCGGCGCTGATGCTGCTGGCAGCCGGTTGTAAGGACAAGAACCTCCCGGAAGAACTTCCGCAGACCCTGTCCGTCAACCCGGAGTTGATCACCTGCCCTGATGCGGGTGGTGACTACACGCTCACCTTGACCTCGCCCAACGGCGCATGGTCGGCTACCACCAACGAGAGCTGGATCCGCGTGACCCCCACCTCCGGCGAGAAAGGCGCAGCCGAGGTACGTATCAAGATCTCGCCTAACAAAGAGTCCGCAGAGACCAAAGGAGAAGTCACCTTCACTTCCGGCAAGGAGACTGTCCAACTGCCGGTGACCCGTGCAGCGAAAGCCGCTCCCTACCTGCGTATCGTCTCTGACCTGGAACTCAATACTCCGAAAGAAGGCGGTTCATATACCGTTCAGATAGAGAGCAATATCAAGTGGTCCGCCTCTTCCAATGCCGGCTGGGCGAAAGTGAACAAAGGTGTCTCGGTCAATAACGACAACATCACCGTCACTGTTAATCCGGCTACGACGCCAGAAGAGACAACCGCGACCATCACCATCGCCCCCTACGGTGAAGGCGAAGCCGCAGGAACCCAACAGGTGACCATCACCCGCGGCAGTACGGAAGCTACTTCTCTGTCTGTTGACCCGACGGAGATAACCGCTCCCGAGAACGGAGGTTCGTTCACCGTCAATGTCTCCTCTAATGCCAAATGGCGGGTATGGAAGACATGGGATATGGACTGGTTGAAGTTCTCCGACGCAGCAGAAGGTGATGGTAGCGGTTCGTTCTCCTTCTCTATTGAAGAAGCGACCTCTATGGACGCCGTTTCCGGCATCCTGACCATCGAGGAGGACCGTTCGGATAACTACAAACCCGTCGTAACCCAGGTAGCCGTTTCCCGCAAAGGCAAAGCGGCAGCTTCTTTGTCTGTCTCTCCGATTGCGATTAACGCACCTGCCGAAGGATATGAAGTACCTGTAGAAATCAAGTCCAACTACCCGTGGACGGCTTCGCTGGTAGGAACGAAGATCTTCTCCGTCTCCACCACTTCCGGCGACGGCGATGCCACGATGATAGTGACCGTCAAGCCCACTACGGACACGGAGGAAGCGACCGGTTTTATCATCATCCGCAGCTCTTTCGGCAACGAGCAAACGCGTATTAATATCCACCGGGATGCATATGTGCCGCCGGTTCCCGAGCCGTCCTTGCGGGTCTATCCTGTCTTGATTTCAGCCACCGCTGAGGGCGGAGAATTTACCCTTAATCTGACCAGCAACTGCGCATGGACCGGCACCTCCTCCGACACTCGAGTAGCAAGTTTCTATCCTACCTCCGGTACCGGTTCGGCTACTATCTCCGTCATTGTTGCGCCTACGGCATCAACTACACCCTCCAACGCCACGTTCACCTTTACATCTGCCGATGGTTCTTTAACCGAAACAGTGGAAGTAAGACGGGGAGCGGAGGTCTCCTGTTATGTTCGGAAACCCTTCTCTGTCAGCCGCAAAAAAAGAGTGTACTTCTCTGAAGGCAATCTGCAATTCCACGTATCTGGGTATCATACCTTTTGGCGTTTTGCCAAATATCAGTATGAGTGCTTCGGACTGGTAGCTAACATACGGGATTTGTTCGTATGGGGTTCTGGTAAAGGACCTGAAGCAGAGACTACTACTTATAATTTTATTGATTGGGGAAGTGATCAAATCCACGATCCATGGACGGAATACATTTGGGAGTATAACAGTTGGAGAACTCTGACAAGTGACGAATGGGACTATATTCTCAATTCACGATCGAATGCGCAAAACCTTAGAGGAAGGGCTACTGTCAATAACAAACATGGTTTTGTCCTCTTGCCCGATAGTTGGGTGTTGCCTGCCGGTTTGCAATTCAATGCCAATGCGACAGGTTACAGCTCGAATATCTATTCGATAGAAGATTGGAAAAGGATGGAAGCGAACGGTGCAGTCTTCCTTCCCGCTTCCGGATATATGTATAACTCTTCTGTAGGAGAATTCGGTACGAACGGATACTACTGGACGTCGGACATGTATACCCAAAAATTAGGTATTGCCGAATGGGAAGTGGATCCGATACATTTCCAATTCGACGTTTCCGGTTTTGACATAACTCATCAAACGCTACACGGAGTCAGAGATGCCTTCTCCGTCCGCCTCGTATGCGACGCTAATTAATGCACCAAGCCCGGCGGGATTGGTTTCCCGCCGGGTTACAAATAACAAACTACAAACTACAAACTACAAATGAAAAAGATCTTTTTATTTCTCCTGCCGGCGGTGATGCTGCTGGCAGCGGGATGCAAGGACAAGAACGAGCCTGAGCAAGGACAGGGCCAGGAACAGGGACAAGGTCAAGGTGAGGAACAAGGCGGGACACAGACGGACACCCTGCGGGTTTATACCGCCTTTGATGCCGCTTCCGGCATTATGACCTATTACTGCGACGGCAAAATCAACTCCCGAAATGGGGACTACAAAGAAATCTATAATCCGTCTATGGACTTGAATGAACTCCGTCCGGATGTGTCCAAGTATTACGAAAAAGTGAAAAAAGCGGTCATTGACCCCTCTATGAAGGATTATCCTTACGCCTCCATGACCAACCTCTTCGGCTCATGCTATTGCGACGAAGATCAGACATGGCATGGACTGGAAAACATGACGGAGATCGTAGGTTTGGAGAACCTGCCTACCGCCAATGTGACGGATATGTCATTTATGTTCAGTAAATGCGCTTCGCTGCACACTGTGGATCTGGGTTCTTTCAATACCGCCAATGTGACGGATATGCAGGGGATGTTCGCAGACTGCGGTTCGTTGGATTCGGTGAATCTGAGTTCTTTCAATACTTCCAATGTGAAGGATATGGAGGGAATGTTCGAGTTCTGCTCGTCGTTGAAGTCCCTGGATCTGCATGCTTTCAATATCGCCAAACTGGAGGATACGAAGCGTATGTTCGCATACTGCTCTTCGCTGGAAACCATTTACTGCAACGACGACTGGAGCCAAAGTGCTGTACTGACTGAATCCGGCTATATGTTTAAAGGCTGTGAGGCATTGGAGGGCGGCAAGGGAACGAAATACGATTTCCTTGTGACAGACTCAACCTATGCCCGTCCGGACGGAGGTCCAGCCCATCCGGGCTATTTCACGCCGGTTAAGGAGTTGAATCCCATTGCCTTCTCCGTAGCCAAAGCCAACCAGGTGTTCTTCTCCAAAGCCAACCTGCAATACCATCCCACCAATGAGGTCTGGCGATTCGCTGACGCGGGATACGATATCGTCGGAAACGACAACTCCAAGATCGCGCGTTACTGTGAGAACTGGATCGATCTCTTCGGCTGGGGCTCCGCCGACGAACCGTACAATGCCTCCACCTACACCTCGGCATATCCGTCTGATTTCACCGACTGGGGTACAAAGAATATCTCCAACGGTGGCGGCAGGGCTTGGCGCACGCTGACCGCCGCGGAGTGGGAGTACCTGTTTGAGAAACGAGCTAATGCCACTTCTCTCTTCGGCTTCGGCTGCGTCAACGGTACGAACGGGTTGATCCTCCTGTCGGACGGATGGACACTACCTGCCGGTAGTACGTTCGTTCCCGCCGCGGAGAACGGCTTCGAGAACAAGGGCACGTATTACCAGTGCACCGGCGACGCCTATGCGTCCAATAGCTACACCGAGAACCAGTGGGCTCCTATGGAGGCTGCGGGTGCGGTCTTCCTGCCTGCTGCCGGATCGCGATTCAGCAAGAACGTGTCCGAGGTGAACCAGAAAGGATACTATTGGTCGGCTACGCACGCAGAAGAGGACGGAAAAGCACACTACATCTATTTCCGTTCCAATGGCTATTCCGTCAGTGGCGCTACGTCGGTAAGCTGCGGCTATTCCGTCCGTCTCGTCCGCGACCTGGATGGCTTAAAGTAGAGATAATTGTTAAGTTAAAAGACATGATAAAACTGATAAACATATTGATTATGGCACTGACGATTGCTACCGGTGGCGCGGGAGAAGACAACTCTGCCACCTACCGGATTGATTATGCCGGGATGAAAGTGTGGTACTGCGCAATGACGAAAAGCGGCAAACAGATTGCTCCGCCGGAGCAGGCGAGAGCCGGTGAAGAGGTGGTGATCTACTATCCCATGATTGCTACCGACACCGATTACACCTTCCTGGTGGACGGCTGCTATTTCCGTCCGGATTACCGGAGAGACAAAGGATTTATCTTGCGCTTCGTCATGCCGGACCACGACATCACCATCGAGTGCAAGGAGCGTAACTCCATGCACCCGGAGGAGGTGCCGGAGGAGCGTTAAACGGTTAAGCCTTGCGGGATTGGTTTCCCGCAGGGTTACAAAAAGCCCTAAACAGGGCTCCCGCAAATTTTTAATTTGTGGGAAGAGCGGAGGCACATGTTGCCCGTCGATTTAGCGGAGCGGTATCGACTATTGCACACATGTTGCCGAACGCGATGGTCTTTGACATATTGGATTACCGTTTAAACGCAAATTTGCTTAATTTGCTAAATTTGTGAACTATTTATTTGCATATATCGGAAAAAAGTAGTACCTTTGCATCGGAATTGAAGAATAACTTATTCCATTGAGTAAAAATACTAATTGCATTGAGTAATTTCCGAATTATGCTGCAACGCTCTTATTTTGAGACAGTTATATCGAGGTTAAATGAACCAAGAAAGTTCATCCAAATCATAGAAGGACCTCGTCAGGTAGGCAAATCAACCCTTATCAAACAAGTATTGAAGCAGACTTCGTTGCCATGGGTGCATTTTTCTGCGGACAACGTGCCCGCTACCCGTACAGCATGGATAAGTGACTGTTGGGCTACGGCACGCAACAAACTCCAGATGGAGCACCTGCCGGAGGTGATACTCGTCATTGATGAGGTGCAGAAACTTGTCAATTGGGGCGAAGTGGTCAAAAAAGAATGGGACGATGATACGTTCAACGACATGCCTGTCAAAGTAGTCCTGCTCGGCTCGTCGCGCGTACGGTTGGAGAAAGGTCTGAGTGAAAGCCTAAAAGGGCGGTTCGAAGCCATCAAGATGCCCAACTGGTCTCTGAATGAGATGCAAGAAGCCTTTGGCATGACTATCGATGAATACATCTATTTCGGAGGATATCCCGGTGCTGCCGCTTTGCGTAACGATTTGGACAGATGGCGTGAATATATCAGCAGTTCCATCGTAGATGCTACGATTAACAATGATATCTTAGTGGATACAGTCATCACCAAACCCGCTTTGCTGCGTCAGACATTTGAGCTGAGCAGCGCCTATTCGGGGCAGCTGGTTGCACTCACTAAAATGATCGGTCAATTGCAAGATGCAGGCAACACCACTACGCTGACCCACTATTTGGACTTATTGGACAAAAGCGGCATGGTGTGCGGACTGAACAAATATGCAGTCGATAAAGCGCGCCGCCGCAAATCTATACCCAAATACCAGGTGTACAATAATGCGCTGATGAGCCTCTATTGCGAGCACGATTTTGCAGCAGCGAGAACGAACCATAAGTTATGGGGACGTCTTTATGAATCCGCCGTCGGGGCGCACATAATGAATTGTGCCTATACCGGCCGATTCAAGGTCTATTACTGGCGTGAAGGAGGTGATGAAGTGGATTTTGTCCTCGTGAAGGATACCAAAGTGGTGGCTATCGAAGTGAAAAGCAATCACGAAAAAGACACTTCCGGGCTCCATGTCTTCCAGAAGCTTTTCCATCCTCATCGCTCTGTTTTGGTCGGCGAAGGAGGAATAGCAATAGAAACCTTCCTTGCCTCGGACTTAAAAGAGTTATTTACTTAACAACCCTACAATACACATCTCAAAGCGGTAATCCAAAGCGGTTTACCGCTTTCCTTTTTATTCTGGGGTCCCCGGAGTAAACCAACGTAGTGGTTGCTACGGGGAGAGCGTAGAGCAAGGCGAGTTTCCATTGAGCGGCATTGCCGCGAGTCGTAACGAGCCTTAGCTTAAGCGAGGACTACCGCTTTTTTGTAAACTAGACAAACATATCAAACATATCAAACAAATGAAAAAACTTCTGTTTTTCCTCCTGCCGGCGCTGCTGCTGTTTGCCGCCGGCTGTAAGGACAAGAACCTCCCGGAAGAGCTTCCGCAGACGCTGTCCGTGAACCCGGAGTTGATCACCTGCCCTGATGCGGGTGGTGACTACACGCTCACCTTGACCTCGCCCAACGGCGCATGGTCGGCTACCACCAACGAGAGCTGGATCCGCGTGACCCCCACCTCCGGTGAGAAAGGCACAGCCGAGGTACGGATCAAGATCTCGCCTAACAAAGAGTCCGCGGAGACCAAAGGAGAAGTTACCTTCACTTCCGGCAACGAGACCCTCCAACTGCCGGTGACCCGTGCAGCGAAAGCCGCTCCATATCTGCGTATCGTCTCTGACCTGGAACTCAATACCCCGAAAGAAGGTGGTTCTTATACCCTCCGGATAGAGAGTAATATCAAGTGGTCCGCCTCTTCCAATGCCGGCTGGGCGAAAGTGAACAAAGGTGTCTCTGTCAACAACGACAACATCACCGTCACTGTTAATCCGGCTACGACGCCAGAAGAGACAACCGCGACCATCACCATCGCCCCCTACGGTGAAGGCGAAGCCGCCGGGAAACAGGAAGTAATAATCACCCGCGGCAGTACGGAAGCTACTTCTCTCTCGGTGGACCCGACGGAGATCAAAGCCCCCGAGAACGGAGGTTCCTTCACCGTCAATGTCTCCTCCAATGCCAAGTGGCGTGTCTATAAGACCTGGGACATGAGTTGGCTGACCCTCTCCGGTTCGCAAGACGGCGACGGCAACGGCTCGTTCTCCTTCTCTATTGAAGAAGCCACCTCAATGGACGCCGTTTCCGGCATCCTGACCATCGAGGAAGATCGTTCGGATAACTACAAACCCGTCGTAACCCAGGTAGCCGTTTCTCGCAAGGGCAAAGCGGCAGCGGATCTGACCGTAGCGCCTATCGCTATCAATGCGTCTGCCGAGGGGGGCAACTTCCCGGTGGCTATCAAGTCCAACTATCCTTGGACAGCTACTACATCCGGCAATTTCTTCTCTCTCTCCTCCACCTCTGGTGACGGGTATTCTACCATCGTCGTGTCTGTCAACCCCGCCACGGAAGAAAAAGAAGAGACTGGCTATATCCTCATTAACAGTTCCTTCGGTGGCGAGCAGGCACGGATAGATATCCACCGAGATGCGTATGTAAAACAAGATCCTGCTAACTTGAAGATATATCCCGACCAACTCTCCGCGCCTGCCGAAGGCGGTGAGTATGTCGTTTACGTAACTGCCAACTGCGGGTGGACGGTGAATAGCTATGACTCGCGCGTCGCTACGGTGGAGCCGGCAGGAGGGACGGGGTCCGGATCTTTCACCGTTACCGTCTTGCCTTCTACACCTCAGGCCGTTCTGCGGTCCTATATTGCCGTTACCTCCGAAGATGGTTCCGTTACGCAAACGATTACCGTAAAACGGGAGAAATTCAAAACCCGGCTTGCGCAAAAGCCATTCTCTGTCAGTAGCAGCAGGACCATGTATTTCGCACCGGGAAATCTGCTATATACCCAGTCTACCGGGAGTTGGAGTTTTGCCGAATACCAATACGAAGTCTTCGGATTGGCTGCCGGCGTTTGGGAGTTGTTCGGGTTCGGCTCAGGGAATGACCCTACTGCCACCATTGTTCATTTTAACGAGATGGAGGATCTGGATTTCTGGGACAGCCATCCCATTACCTATCAAGGTAACACCTATCCTGCCGGCACTTGGCATCTTCCGACCGGTGAGCAATGGGCGTATCTGTTATACTCCCGGACGAACGCCTCGCAGCTCCGCGGAGCTGCATGTGTCAATGGAGTCAACGGCTTCGTGCTCCTTCCTGACAACTGGCAACTGCCTGGCAATATGACTTTTACTGCCAATACCAACGATTACTCGGCGAACATCTATTCCGATGTTGATTGGATTAAGATGGAGGCGAACGGAGCGATCTTCCTTCCCGCTTCCGGATACAGGTACGAATATGCGCTCGGAGAAACTCATACGGACGGATATTATTGGTCTATGACTATAGACACCAGATCGACCGGGTACAGCTCGGTGGAATTATTGCCGCGGTATTTCCATTTTTATTATAATTCCGCTACTGATAATGGAGCCAAAATGGAATCCGGCGGACACAATTTCCATTTTGGACATGCCGTGCGTCTTATGAAAAAAGCAAACGATTAATATCTCGACCGCCATTTTGGCTTCTCTCTCAACGCCATCCCCCCGGGTGGCGTTTTTTGTGCCCAAAACACCCTAAAAATGCAAAAAAGCACATTTTCCCCTTGCGTATATCAAAAATTTATAGTAATTTTGCACCCGAAAGTCGATATGAAAAGGTGTTATCCTTGTTAGAAAGTCGGCATGAAAAAGTGTTAAACCTTTCAAGAAGTCGGTATAAAAAGGTGGATTATGTATAAGCGAAAGATTGAAACTCTCCTTCTGGAATGGAAGGAACAACCAAAGCGAAAACCGCTAATTATCAAGGGCGTTCGTCAATGTGGAAAGACTAGTTCTGTGTTGGCATTTGCTAAAGCCAACTATAAGCATGTTGTCTATCTGGATTTTAGAGCTTACCCGGAGTACAAGCAGTTCTTTTATCCGAACTTGGACATCAACTCTATCGTCATGCGCATTAGTGCGGCTTTGCCGAATGTTGTGATGGAGCCGCATAATACATGTTTCGTGTTCGATGAGATACAGGATTGTCCCATCGCTCGTTCGTCGCTGAAGTACTTCTGTCTGGACGGACGATACGATGTGCTTTGTACCGGTTCGTTGCTCGGCGTAAACGGTTATAAAACCAAAGAGGAACAAGTCGAAGAACGGCAAGCATCTATTCCGGTCGGTTTTGAACGGATTGTCAACATGTATCCCATGGATTTTGAAGAATGGCTTTGGGCAAATGGTATTCGCGAGGAACATATAGACATTCTGCGTCAGCATCTAAAAGAAGAGACTCCCGTTGAACCTGCGTTCCATACACGTTTCCGCGAATTGTTGTTGAAATATGTGTTTGTGGGAGGAATGCCGGAAGCCGTCAGCACGTTTCTTACTACGCTGCAGGTGGGTTCGCTTTTGACCGTTCAAAGAGAGATTGTAGAGACCTACAAAACCGACATGGTCAAATATGCGCTCACACCGGATAAGCCGCGTATTCGTGAGTGCTTCGAATCGATCCCCAAACAATTAGCACGTGAATATAAAAAATTCACCTATTCTGTCGTTCGTCCTGGCGCTAAAGGTCGGGATTATTATGGCAGTTTGCAATGGATAGAAGACGCCGGTATCATTCGCCGTTGTTACAACACGGAGATTACTGAACTGCCTCTGGAAGGCGTTGCCATGAACGACCAGTTCAAAGTCTATATGGCAGATACCGGATTGCTTATCAGTATGTTGGATGATGGAACGGCATGGAGTATTATGCAAGGCGACTTGGGCGCCTATAAAGGTGCTATTTATGAAAGTCTGATGGCAGACATCTTAGGCAAAATGGGACGAAAGTTATATTATTACCACAAAGACGGCGGAGTAGAATTGGACTTTTTGATCCGTTACAAAGGCGAATGTGTGCCTGTTGAATGCAAAGCTCGAACCGGCAATGCCAAGTCTATGCGAACGGTTCTGTCTCATCCTGAGAAATACCATGTCAATCATGCCATTAAGATAGGCGATTATAACGTCGGACGCGATGGCTCGTTACTGACCATTCCTTTCTACATGGCTTTTCTTTTATCGGAAATATAGAACTGCTAAGGGTAAATCTAAAGTCACAATTACGCCATCCTCCCGGGGTGGCGTTTTTTGTTTTTTTTTTGTGAACGAAAATCTCAAAAAACGCCCCAAAACGCGTAAAAACGCACATTTTCCTTGCGTATATTAAAAATTTGTAGTATCTTTGTCGCCAAATTTTCGTCAAATCCGTAGATAGTTACGGTCCTTAAACTAAAAAAAATACTAGAATGAAGCACAAACTACTTCTCGTTATGTCTCTGTTTGTCATGGCAGTAGTACCGTCATGGGCGGCGGCAGGTGATCCAACAAGCGGATATTGCGGCCGTAAAGTCAATTTTAATGTGGACAGTACCAATCTAAGCTGGTCCATTGATTTTTCACAACATAAACTGACCATCACCGGCTCAGGGCGCATGAAAGATTACGACAATGATACCAAGGCTCCCTGGTATCCGTGGCGGGACTCCATCTATACCGCCTCTTTTCCCAATGGAATGACTACCGTGGGTTCTATGGCGATGTATAGTCTGAAGAAGTTGAAAACGATTAATTGGGGCGGAAATACTGTAACGCATATCTATAGTCAAGCATTTGCATCTTGCTCCAGTTTGACGCAGCTGAATATCCCCTCTTCGGTAGAGTACATATTTAAGTATGCTTTCAGAAATTGCATTGGTTTAACGGCGATTCAGTGGTCCGCATCTCTTAAGGAGATAGGTCAGTCTGCTTTCGCATCTTGTACTGGCTTGACAGAGCTGAACTTTCCTAATTCTTTGCAAACGATAGGCAGGTACACCTTCCAAAGTTGTAGCAACCTAACGAAAGTCACATTTGGTGATAAAGTGCAATCAATAGGCGAGTATGCGTTTAACTCCTGTCCAAATATAACGGAGATTGATTTTGGCAAATCGCCGACAGGCATTGCCAATTATGCATTTTCTCCGGCTACATCGTTAGTGACGATAAAAGCGAAGAATATAAGATATATCTCAACATGTGCTTTTGACCAATGTGGTCAATTAGTGAATTTGCAGTTGGGAGACAGCTTACAGACTATTTCAGATGATGCTTTTCGCGGATGTAACTCTTTGCGTGCCCTTCATTTCCCCGCAACAATCAATGTGTTTACTCCTTTGGCTTTTCGTTATTGTTATTCGTTAGATACGATTATCGTTCATCCTGATAACCCTAAATACGATAGCCGCAATAATGGCAATGCTGTTTTTGTAACGGCTACCAATACTTTGCATTTCGGGTGTCGCAGATCCGTTATTCCTGCAGAAACGCAAATCATTGGAAGTAATGCCTTTTATTCTTGCAAAAGACTGCAGACTATCTCGCTTCCTGTAGGTTTGCAAAATATAGAGGCAAATGCTTTCTACGACTGCGATAGTCTCAAAACAGTAGTGTTGCCGGAAGGCTTGCTTTCTTTAGGACAAGGTGCTTTTTCGGGTTGCTCCAATCTTGAGACGGTCAATTTGCCCAATAGTGTGACCAGCATCGGTTGCGGCATATTTTACAAATGTAACAAGATCACGGCTCCGATTTATAACACCACTTATTTCGTGTATCTGCCTACGGATTATACCGGCTCTTATACGATTCCAGGAACCCCGAAAAAGATAGCTTGCGAAGCCTTTGAGGACTGTAAGCAGTTGACAGACGTAGTCATCCCGTCTTCTGTAACGGATGTGAATGGTTCGGCATTTAAGAACTGCAATATACTGCAAAGTGCTCCGCTGCCGGATGGATTAACTTTTTTAGGCTCGGATGCATTCTATGGTTGCAATAGTTTAGCGTCGATAATTATCCCTGAACGCATTAAAACCATTAATAGTTCGACATTTGAAGGTTGTTCTTCGCTACTGTCTATTGTTATCCCGGATTCCGTTACAACCATAAATAGAGACGCTTTTCGGAATTGTACATCTTTAGCATCCATGACCTTTCCAGCCGATCTTAAGTCTTTGTCGGGTGGCGTTATAACAGGATGTACAAGTTTGCATGACATCGTATGGAACGTGCGTACGTACAATACCATTGATGCTATTTCTCGGCCAGATTTATATGATCCATTTTATCTAATGCGGAGCCAGATAACCTCTTTTGCGTTTGGCGATTCCGTGCATGTTATTCCGTCACGATTATGTTATAACATGTCTCAACTGACCTCGCTGTCTCTAGGTGCAAGTATTGAAACAATCGGGAAAGACGCCTTTTACGGTTGTAATAGTATTGATTCCATCCATTGGAATGTGCGCAGATATCCGGATCCCTTATTCTATACCGACGCACCGTTTTATTATCTTCGCAACAACATAAGCGCCTTTACTTTTGGCGATTCGGTAAGGTATATCCCTTCGTATCTTTGTCATAGCATGAGCCGTTTACGTTCACTGCGTATCCCCCAAAACGTGTCCTCCATCGGACGTTTCGCGTTCCGGTATGTAAACCAGTTGGACAGCATCTCCGTGGATGAGGATAATGTGCATTACGATAGCCGCAACGACTGCAATGCGCTGATAGAGACCGGCACAGATGTGTTGTTATTGGGGTGCTACAAGACCGAGATCCCCGAAGATATCACCGGAGTAGGCGAGTGCGCTTTCCATAATGTTCGGAGACTTTATTCCGTAGCGCTGCCGGAAGATGTGACGTTTGTCGGAACGGAAGCATTCAACGGTTGCCGAGACCTTAAACAACTGGCGCTGCCGGACGCGATAGAGCGGATTGATGATTATGCATTCCAAAACTGCGATAGTCTGCGCATGCTGAACTTGCCTGAAAAATTGGAAACTGTCGGCTTCCGTTCCTTTGCGCATTGTTCTGGGCTCGAGGCCATCAACTGCAGCGCGGCTACACCTCCGACGATTGACGAGACTTCTTTCTCGGACACAAACTGTCCGTTTTATGTTCCCTGCAGCTACATCTCCTCTTATCGAAATGCGCCTGTTTGGAGCAGTTTTGGAAATCGTCTGGCTGGAGAAGCAATCTATAGTTTACAGGTTAGCCCGAATGAGTTTGCTTATGGAGTGGCAACTATTTTACAACGCCCCGATTGTGAGCACACGGCTATCATTGAGGCGGTTCCTTCACGTGGATATAGGTTTGTGGCTTGGACAGACGAGGAGGGTAAAGTGTTCTCTCAGGAAGCACATTTTGAGTTCCCGTTGGAGAAAGATATGAGTTTGATAGCCGTCTTTGAGCGTATTAATCAAGACATAGAGACCTTGCAGGAAGAGGATTCCGAAATATGGTTCGATATCATGGGACATAGAGTGGAAAATCCGTCGCATGGCGTCTATATCGTTGTGACCGGATCTCAAACCTATAAAGTAGTAATCCCATAAATAAAAAAGGAATGACTATGAGAAACAAAATCATATATACTGCCCTTTTGTGTTGGTTCATATTCCCGGCATGGGCGATTCAGCATATACCTGTTGAATTAAATTTTTCCAACCCTGCAGAACGTGCTAATTGGCAGTTCTCCTATTCCTCCGATACGCTATCCACTCAATGGGTCATAGGGCGCAATCCCGATTATTCATACGGAGACGACTATATGATGTATCTGTCCAATGATGGAGGAACAACACGTGCTTATGACCCCTCCCGCAGTAACAATTACTCGGATGCTTATTGGTGCGAAGCTTCCTATCAGTTAGATACTCTTCCTGTCGGAACATATACCCTTTCTTTTGCGATGAGAGGATTAAGTCCCTCGGGATCTGGCTCTGTGTATATTTCAGTGAATGGGGGAAGTTCTTATGCTAACTCATCCGATCAGGGTAAATGGTGGAGATGGGGATCTTATACTATCACTTCAGACGGAACATCTCCCTTCACTGTCCGCGTTCGTTTTTATAATCGCTCTATCAATCTTCCTACGCAGCCCAATTTTGGCTATGCGATAGATGCAATTCAGATTTATCCAGCGGATGAATCTCCTTCCTGTGCGATGAGACCGAGGTCTTTTTCCTATTCGCGTTCTGGAAATGATATCCTTCTCTCATGGGAGGGTAATGCATCCGAGTACCAATTGGAGTATTTTATGAACGATACTACGCTAAACACGCGCTATTATGTAGATAATATCCCAACTCTTTCCTACACTTTCCATTCAGAATTACTCACTGAAGGTGCATATACTTTCCGGATACGCGCCATCTGTGGCACTGATACCAGCGGATGGGCTTCGCTTAACTACCAACTCGTCTATGATATATCCAAACACTGCATGGATTATCTGAATTTCAATAATCCCGATGTGCAGCCTCAATATGGAAGCACCTCGAATCCTCATTCTTCTAACGGGATGATAGATCAGGGATTCTTGTCCGAGAAAAGCCGTCATACGGAACATCATTATCCGCGCGATTATGATCCGAGAACAGGATACAAACTGCGTACTTTCCCTGAAGGACAACCTGCTGCTATTCGTTTAGGCAACTGGCTAACAGGAGCCCAAGCGGAAGATATTGTATATACCATGAAAGTAACAAAGGAAATGTCAATCCTGAAGTTGGGCTATGCCTTGGTAATGCAGTTGCCAGGGCATAAACCTGCAGAGCAACCGCGTTTTACGCTGGAGTTCCTGGACTCGGTAGGCGTTCTCATTGACTCGTGTGGATATGTGGACTTTACCGCCTCCGCAGATTTGGACGGATGGCATACCGAGCATACCGAAGGAGAAGCGGATGTCATTTGGAAAGATTGGTCTATGGTGGGTTTGAGTATGCATGAGTATATGGGAAGGACAATTCAAGTACGTATTACCACAAAGGACTGTAGCGAAGGTGCCCATTTCGGATATGCTTATTTTACTATGAGTTGTTCGGACGGTAACATCGAGGGAGTCCATTGCGGAGTTAAACCTGATCATTTTACCGTTGAAGAAGGGTTTAACTATCGTTGGTATAAAAAATATGACCCGTCCAAGACAATACTAGGTACGGAGCGCACCTTTAACCTATCTAACCCGATGGATACTGCTACCTACTGCGTGGATATGGTGAATTTAATGAAACCAGAGTGCTATTATACCTTGGAAGCCTCTTCGTTGGCGTTTATACCGCATTCAGCCGGCGGAGTGAAATATATACCTTCAGATTGCAAGAACTATATCCAGTTGGTCGATTCATCGTCTATTCAAGGCGTTTATTGGAAACCCGATGGATCCAAGGTGATTGTAAAGAATAATCCCGGAACAGAAGAATTTTATTGGGATCTTGGTCCCTATGGCACCTATACGGATCACGCTCCTGTCTTACGTATCCCGGACCCGGGAGACACCCTTCATATTACCCTGCGAACCTTTATGGAAAAACATCTATGCGGAGATTCGCTCACTTTCGACTATGTCGTACCTGCTGTAGGAACCGCACGCACGATTGATACCTATTATTTCTGTAGCGGCGGCTCAATTACGCATGATGGTAAGACATATACCGAAGAGATTGATTTTGCTGATACTCTTGTTGGTGCTAATGGGTGTGATTCCATCAGTATTGTTGCCTTGCGATACTTCCAGATGGACACTATACAGGTTTATGATACCTTATGCAATGGTGCTACGATGGAATGGTACGGACAGATTCTCACGGAAGGGGGAGACTATTTCTCTCCAATTAAGAGCATGGTATATGACTGCGATAGTGTCTATAACCTGCTACATCTCCATCAGCAGCCTAGGCTCAATATGTCTTTGCAGTATATCCAGCAGTCTGTATGCGAGAGTGGCGGTGCAATAACGGTTCCTTTTACTGTCGAGGTGGGAGACGTCGCTGCATACGACCTTATATTTTCTGATGTGGCAAAACAATATGGTTACACCGACCGATTCTTGCAACCTGTCGAGACAAGCGCAAGCACCATCTCGATTCCGTTGACCGATTCCTTACGACCGGGCTTGTTTGATGCCTCCGTTGTTTTTCACAATCTGTTTTGCGATAGCTTGACTTTCCCGATTACTTTTGCGGTGTTCTACGACCCAGATTCGCTCATCACCCAGCGTTGGAACGACTTCTTGTCCGTACGTAAGACGGCTTTTGACTACTATGGCGGCTTCACTGACTATCAGTGGTATAAGAACGACCAGCCTATTGCCGGACAGACGAACAGCCAACTATATCTGCCCGATGAAGGATTGGAGATGGGGAGCTTCTATACGCTAGAGATGACGCGTACTGCTGATGGCATGAGGATTAGGACCTGTCCTTATTATCCGCACGAGGAACCCAATACGGTGACTATGACAGTTAACCCAACGCTCATAAGTTCTCAAAATCCTGCCCCATTGCGAATCTATTCCTCTCATAAGGCTAAAGCATCGCTCTTTGATCAAGCCGGCAATCATGTTACTACTTGGCATCTGCAGATTGGAGAAAATATAATGCGTATGCCTTCAACTCACGGATTATACCTCCTCTATATAATGACGGATTCCGGTGAGCGGAAACTGCAAAAAATTCTTGTTCAATAAAAGGAAAGGAGACGAAGCAATGAAAAAAAGTATTGTAATGCTGATAACAGTGCTCCTCCCTGTTCTTGTTATGGCGCAGAAAGAGAAACCCAATAGTAATTTCGGTATCAGTGTAGAGGGAGGGTTCAGTAATCTCTTCCTCCGAACTAAGCAAGCCTTTGATGCTGGCAGTGTGAATCCCTTCATAGGTGGTGGATTCGGCGGAGCTTTGTTTTATGAAATGGAGTATCACCATTTCCTTTTCAGAACTGGTTTAGGGGTGGATTTCACTATCAATAACAATACATGGTTAACCCCTGATTATACGGCCTCTATAGCCGAATATCCCGGTATGGTTTATCATTATACGTTCCCACAATATATGGAGAAAACAAATTATGGAGTCGGATATATACCTGTAATGGTCGGCGGTAATTTTGATAAGGTGTTTTTCTTAGCCGGTGTAAAATTAGGCCTGTTTTCTTTTGCAAGTAGTACACAGCCGACTACAAGTGCCAAAATCTGGGCGCTTGACGAGGATGTAGTAGACCCCATGGAAGGACTTTATACTCATCAGTTGCAAGATTATACTTTCACAGGAGAGAGGACTAAGATGAGTTTTTCTCCGCTGAATGTCATGGGCTCTATTGAGGTGGGACTCAATTTGGATAGCAAGATATGGAAAGCATCCAAAGATTCTCAACAGACGAACGACAAAAAGCAAAAGACGAAAGGACGAAATGCTAAGAGAAAACCCGTTGATAAGGCCGCCTATTACCGTAAACTGCATCAGAAACGATCATTCAAAGATGGCCTCCATTATCGCCTTTCTATTTTTGCAGATTATGGTGTGAATAACATCATGCCATCCAATAGGCCTAAGGAAGATTTACTTGCCTTCAATGGAGTCTCTGATATTACACCCCATAGCATCTATAACTTGCCGCAACACACTGACGCGGTTCTAAATAATTTCATGATTGGAGTGAAATTTGCTATCTTATATGAAATGCCGCCTAAAGCTCCCCAAAAAGGTGAGATGGCGAATCCGTTTATAGTAACCTTTGTCCGTGATGAGAAAACAGACAAGCCTTTAGCCGGTACGACAGTGACAACGCAGGCTGTTCCGCAGAAAGGAAAGAAAGCAAAGAAACCGGTGGTCAAAACTACTGACTCTAAATATGGACGCGTAGCTAAGGCGTATCCGCCCGGTGATTATGTCATTTCTGCCTCCCGCTCCGGCTATTTCCCCCAAGAGCCGTTTATTTATACCCATCAGGATCAATATGATACGATACATCTGGCTCTCTATCCCCAACAGACACTGCAATCCCAATTGGTGGACGCTAAAACAGGACGCGCTATAGCGGCACAGGTAACGATTTATGATGAAGATGGGAAAATTATTTCTCAGACGCATGTGGATAGCGCTAAAAATACATTCACTGTCCCCATTGACGACCGCAAGCATTATTCTCTCTGCGCTTCTGCCAATGGATACAGAGATACATGCATGAATGTGAGTGGCGCATATCCGGTGCAAACAGTGCAACTCGAACCTATTCAAGTAAAGCAATTTGTGCTCAAGAATATGTTCTTTGCAACCGACAAAACAAAAATTTTACCCTCCTCTGAACCTGCCTTGCAGGAGTTATTTAACCTCCTCAAAGATAATCCTACCATCCGAATACGCATTGTCGGGCATACTGATGATGTAGGCAAAGAGGAGTATAATCAACGACTCTCTGAAGGACGGTCTGCTAGCGTGAAACAAGAGATGGTAAGTCGGGGGATAGCCCAGGAACGAATAGAGACAACCGGACACGGAGAAACAGATCCGATTGTCCCTAATGACTCGGATGAACACCGGCAAATGAATCGACGCGTCGAGATTGTGATATTATCTAACAATTAAAATATCCAAAAACACCCTAAAAATGCAAAAAATGCAGAAAAAAGTAAAAAAGTTGCAAAAAAATTTGGACAAAAGGTGTTTTTGACCTTATATTTGTACCGGATTTTGAAAATCCACCTAAATTATCATTTATTAACATCAAAAACCAAACCTTAATTATGGAGACAAAAATCTCTTCTTTTTCGTGTGAGGATCAGTTGAACCTCCGTATCGTCGAGCACCTCGACCAAACCCAACTCCCGGCATCCTTACAACAGATGCTCTCGCTCGCTACAACGCCCGAAGAACAGGACATCCTGCTTCTCTCCGCGCTCACAGCCGCGTCCGCGTGCGTTCCTAATCTCTTCTTCCGTTACGGCCCGACAGGAAAGAAGTACTTCGCCAACCTCCAGTGTTTCATCCTTGCAGCTGCGGCATCCGGCAAAGGCATCGCCAACCAAGCTCTGGAGATGGTTCGCGTCATTGATGAGCAATACCCCATGCTCATTGCCGGCGACAGCACACTTCCTGCTTGGTACAATGCCCTTGAAAAGCAAGGCGGCTGCGGCTATATGCACGAGTCCGAAGGATCGGTTATTACCGATATCTGGCGAACAGCCGCAGCGAACTACAACACCGCTCTTCGCAAAGCAGCCGAGCACGAACCCATCTCTCGCAACCGCTGTAATGGCGCTTCAGAGATCCCCTGCCCGAAACTCTCAATGCTCCTTACCGGCACCTTTAACCAGTATCGCGCACTCGTGCCATCTGTCGAGAATGGCTATTTCTCGCGCCTCCTGACACTTGTCATCCGCGGCAGCCATCCCTTCTGCAAGAGCTATGTCTGCTCCACCGGCGAGCAATCGGCTGTGCCGCGAATGGTTGGACGGCAACTGCTCAAGGTATATGAGCACCTTGCTTTTGGACCCGAACGCGAGTGGAGTCTGACGGACGACCAGAAAGAACGACTTGGTACCCATCTCGAGACCGAATATGAGACACTCATTGCGCTTCTTGGCGATAATTTCCATTCCGCCGTCATCCGTATGGCGGTCCAAATAGAGCGGATCGCGATGATCCTTACAGCTCTCAGGGGTATGTCCTTTTCCTCCGAATTGGATTCGGAATCCTCCTCTTCGTTCGGTTCCAGGGACTTTAGTTCCGAGCGTTTCCTCTGCTCAGACGCTGACTACGAAATAGCGGAACTCATCGGTAACAAACTCCTCCTCCATATGGCTGCAGCATATCGTCTCATCGATGGTGATTCCCAATCCCTTGTTCCCGATATTAAACCCCTCGATCCCCGCCGACTTATCTTCGACCAACTCAAGTCGGAGTACAAACTCCAGGAACTGATCTCAGAGGCAAAAACGCAAGGTATATCTCGAGCAACAGTCATCCGGTGGAATGATGCCTGGCAAGAACAAGGCCAAGTGAGGAAAATCGAGTATGGTCATTACCGAAAAGTGATTTAATACATGAGACTCTGAGACTCTTTGAGACACTTTTGCGAGTGTAACATGTTGATTCTTAGCATTATACGCGAAGAGTCTCAGAGTCTCACAATCTCACGATCTCACAATCTCATGATTTCTCTTCGTTTGGTTCTCGGGACTTTAGTTCCGAGTAAAAGTACATAGGTCTAACGTAAGACGAAAATAAGACTTAAGTAAGACTTTTTACGGTCCAATCCTAGACCATTGAGCCAACACAAAGCCAACGAAACCCCAATGTAACCCTAAAAAACTATTCAATATGGCACAAGCTTTATATGTAAACGGAGTCGATATAGTACGAGGTGCGCTCGACTCGGAAAAAGAAGGTCAGGCTGCCCGCGCACGGTGGATCAGCCGATGGCGTCCGCAAGGAGAAAAAAGCTACAGTGAAGACGGCCGCAAATTGCATGAAGTTTATCGCATGAATTTCCACGAAGGACCATGGTCCAAAAGTGCGACGAAGAACCGCGAAGTCATCAAAGCGGCGCAACATGCGGCGCATACCATTGAGCGTATCTGCGGCCATCCGGAGGAGTATGATCCGGAATTAGTTGTGGAGGCGGAAGAGTGGGTAGCACGCTATGCCGCTTATCGCGCTACCATCCCCGATGGCTGCAACCGGTACTACCACTTCTACACCTTCGTCTATGTCTCCATCTACCGCGCAATGCGGCAGATGGAGTAAGCGGCGTAGTGGTTATAGCAACCTGTAACGTGTAAGAAGTTTATAAGTGTAAGGAAAATCGCCACAACGGGCGATTTTCTGTGTTTATATTTGCATATCTCAAAAAAAAGCAGTACCTTTGCACGCAAAACAAGATAATTATGCGAGTGGTAGTACAACGATGCAGCTGGGCGGAAGTGCGCATAGATGGCGCAACGGTCGGGAAGATCGAGAAGGGCTTTATGCTGCTGGTCGGCGTGACAGATACGGACACGCAGGCGGAAGCTGATGTGTTAGCGAAGAAGATCGCGCAGCTGCGTGTGTTCGAGGACGAGCAAGGGAAGATGAACCTCGCCATCCGCGATATAGGCGGAGCTATCCTCAGCATATCGCAGTTCACGCTCTATGCCGATTGCCGCAAAGGTAACCGCCCGTCTTTTATCAATGCCGCACGCCCGGAGAAGGCTTCGCCGCTGTATGACTATTTCAATGACCGCCTCCGAACCGAGTACGGCCTCCAAGTCGAAACCGGCCGCTTCGGCGCCGACATGAAGGTGGACTTCATCAACGATGGCCCCGTCACCATCCTTCTCGATACCGACGAACTTTAGTACCCTATAATATTATTTTAGCCAGCCTTCGGGTTGGCGTTTTTTTTATTAAAAATACCCCAAAACGCATAAAAACGCACATTCCCCTTGCGTATATCAAAAAATTGTAGTATCTTTGCCGCAGTTTTTATAAAACCGGAATTAACAAACAGGAGTAAAATTATAAAATACCACTTAATAAATATGGATAAGCAGGTACTAAAACAAGTTCTTTTGGATAATGCGCAATTGGTAATGAAAATAGAGGTACTACCTCGTTCGTATTACCTGGATGAGTCGGCGAATTACGTGTTTACCGGTGTGCGTCGTGCCGGCAAGTCATATATGATGTATGCAATCATCAAGCAGTTGTTGCAGAATGGTTGCACCATGGCGGATATCCTTTATCTCAATTTTGAGGATGAGCGAATAGAAAACTTTACTGCTGCGGATTTCAATCTCTTATTAGAATGTCATCAGGAGATATATGGCCGAGAACCGCGTATCTTCTTAGACGAGATGCAAAATATAATAGGATGGGAGAAGTTCGCCCGCCGCATGGCGGATAGAAAAACGCATATATGTCTGACCGGTAGCAATGCCAAGATGTTAAGTAAAGAGGTGCTAAGTACCCTCGGCGGACGTTTTATTCCCAAGGATATATACCCATATAGTTTCAAAGAGTACTTGACTGCGATGCACGTGCCGTATGACGAGAAGGCGATGCTGACTACTTCCGGACGGGCATTGTTCTTTCAGCACTATAGCGAGTATTTCTTTTGGGGAGGTATGCCCGAATCGGTCGGGATGAAGATCAAGCGCGATTATCTCAGTAGTACCTACCAAAAGATTTACCTAAACGATATCGTCTCGCGTAACAAGATCAGCAACATAGCCGCCTTGCGTCTTCTCATCAAGAAATTAGCGGAGTCAGTTAAGCAACCGGTGTCTTATAATCGAATTAGCAATATCCTCTCTACCATCAATGGTAAGATTTCCGTGCCGACCGTGCAGAGTTATATCTCCTATACCGAGGATGCATGGTTCTTGCTGCGCCTGCGTAATATCAACGGCGCGCTATCCGAGAAAGAGAGTGTATGCAAGTATTATTTCATTGATAACGGATTCTTAAATCTCTTCTTGCTTGATGGCGAATCTTCGTTGTTGGAGAACATGGTCGCTTTGGAACTCTTCCGTCGTTACGGCCACGACCCGGAGAACGATACTGTCTATTTCTACAATGCCGGAGAAGAAGTGGACTTCTATATCCCCGAGGAAGAATGGGCGATACAAGTAGCCTATAACTTGTCCGAAGAAACCACTCGCCAACGCGAAGTGACCGCATTGACCAAAATCGCCAATGCCCTTCCGTGCAAGCGGCGCACTATTATTACCTATGACACCAAAGACACCATTACTGATACACATGGAGAAATAGAGGTCTTGCCTTGTTGGGAATGGTTATTGTCATAACGAAACAATTACCATCTTGGTGCTGACATGAAGGTGGATTTCATCAACGATGGCCCCGTCACCATCCTTCTCGATACCGAGGAATTGAAATGAAAATTTGCAAAAAGTGTCATACACTCTTGTGTATGTCAATTTTTTGTTGTACCTTTGCAGCCAAATACTTACAATCAATTTTTATATGAAAAAGTTACTTGTCATTTTGTTGTCTTGTTTGTGCATCGCAGCGCAAGGCAAGGAGTACGCTTATCAGAGCGTGGACGGCGACCCGATGGGCGCACGTATCTACAAGTTGGAGAATGGTCTGACCGTTTATTTGACCCAGAACAAAACGGAACCCGTGATCCAGACATTTATCGCTGTGCGGGCAGGTGCGCAGAATGACCCCCTGGAGTCCACCGGATTGGCGCACTACCAGGAGCATATCATGTTCAAAGGAACCAAGAGTTACGGTACAACCGATTATGAGAAGGAGCTGCCGAATCTGCTTGCCATTGATTCGCTGTATGAAATATATGGCAAAACGGCGGACGAAAAGGAACGCAAGGCGATATATCATTTGATAGATTCTTTTTCATACGAAAGCTCGAAGATCGCGATAGCGAATGAGTTTGACAAACTGATGTCCGGAATCGGTGCGAGTGGTGTGAACGCCTATACCAGTACAGACCGGACATGCTATCACGAAGTCATACCATCGGGCGAATTGGTGCGGTGGGCGATGATTGAGTCCGACCGGTTCAGAAATCTTGTTATCCGCGGATTCCACACCGAATTAGAGGCGGTATATGAGGAATATAATCTCTCCACAACGAATGATTTCAGAAAAGCCCATCTGGCTCTCAACCAGATATTGTACCCCAATATCCCTTACCGCCAACACACGGTATTAGGAACCCAAGAGGACTTGAAGAACCCCAGTATCAAGAATATCCGGGCCTTCTATGACACCTATTATCGTCCCAATAACGTGGCGATATGTCTGTCCGGAGATTTTGAGTTTGACCATGCAATAGAAGTGATTGATGCCTATTTCGGCAAATGGGAAGCAAAAGAGATTCCCGCACCTGCCCGTTACGAACAGCCCTCCTTGAAGGGGCATAAAGATACGGTCGTATACGGCAAGGAGGCTCCCGAGGTCTATATGGCATGGAAACTGCCGGACGTGAAGGATAAGGACATGGATGCCTTGGAAGTGCTGGATTATATCTTGCAGAACGGCAAATGCGGTCTGTTGGATGTGGATATTGAGCAGAAACAGACTCTTTTGTCCGTGTCCTCGATGCTATGGGACGGAGTGGATTATTCGACGTATTACCTGATCGGTTCACCCAAAGAGAAACAGTCCTTGGAGGAGGTGCGTACTATTTTGTTGGCGGAGATAGACAAATTGAAGAAGGGAGACTTCTCCGAGGAACTTATTCCTGCAATCCTCCGCAACAAGAAACGTACCGAATTGGTACAACTGCAATATAACAGTACCCGCGTGGATAAGTTCATTGACGCACATATCTATGACATTCCTTATGAAGAGATTGTGCATAACATGGCGCGAAAAGAGAAAATTACCAAAGAGGATGTTGTCCGTGTTGCGAATGCTTATTTCACAGATAGTTACGCTTGCGTGCTAAAGGAGCATAACGAAGATTCCAATCCTCCCAAAATGGAGAAACCCCAGATCACGCCGATCGAGATGAACCGTGAACAAACGTCTGAGTTCTACAACCGGTTAATGGTGATTCCCTCGGAGCGGAATGAACCCCAGTTCCTTGATTTCGAGAAAGATATCCAAAAGACCAAGCTTGCTTCTGATGTCGAGTTGCTCTATCGCCAAAACACGGAGAATGACTTGAGCAAGTTGGTCTTTATTACCAAAAAAGGAACCGATCAGGATCCGTATCTGGGTATGGGAGCCGGATTATTAAGCTATTTGGGCACGGATAAGATGACAACAGAGCAATACCAGACCGCTTTGTACCGGGAGGCGGCTGAGGCTTGGGTTAGCAGTTCCGATAACGAAAGTTATTTCTATCTGTACGGATTGAAAGAGTCGCTGCCGAACGCTTTGGCGCTGATGGAAGAACATGTATTGACGGCGAAAGGGGACGAGGCGGTACTGGCGGAGTTGATCAATGACCGAATCAAGGCGCACGAGGACGCCAAAAAGGACCAGCGGATTTGTTTTTCACAATTAACGGCGTATGGCTTCTATGGCGCGGAAGCGAACAAGAACCGTATTCTGCCGCCGAAACAGATGCGTAAAGTGCATTCGGAGGATCTGCTGGTACGGATACGTGAACTGGTGCCTGCCATAGAAAGAGTAGTCTATTACGGTCCTCTGCCGGAGGATGAGGTCATAAAGATGCTGGCTTCTTCGCAACTACTCGCCAAAGCCAATCCCGCAGTACGCAAAGAACCGAAACATATTGAGATACAGGAGGTTCATAAGAACGAAGTACTGATCGCGCCCTACAAGGCGAACAACGTCTATATATGCGCTTATGCCAACTGGGGAGAAACATACAACCCGAAGGAACGTGCTGCTATCGCCCTCTTTAATGAGTATTTTGACGGTTCGATGGGAGGAATCGTCTTCCAGGAAATGCGGGAGGCACGCGCTCTCTGTTACGCTTCTTGGGCGGATTATTGCATGGCGGATTACAAGGGCGAGAAAAACTATATGCAGAAAGGTGTCATGTCGCAAAACGACAAACTGAAGGATTGTATCCTGACGCTGGATATGCTCTGCAACGATATGCCCGTCTCGCAGGCAGCTTTTGATAACGCCAAAGAGGCACTCATCAAGCAGATTGAACAACGTCGTTTTGTCAGGGAAAATGCCATATGGTCATATATCAATTTCGAAGAACTCGGATGGGAATATGACATCTTCAAGGATGTGTACGAAGAGGTAAAGAAAATGACCATAGACGATGTCCTTCAGTTCCAGAAGGAGCACGTCGCTAATCATACCTGGCGCTATATGATCCTCGGAGACCCGAAGGAACTGGATAACACGTTCCTGAAAAATCTGGGAAAAGTGAAGAATGTATCTCTCAAGGACATCTTTGTCTATTAAGAGCATAACCGCCTGGAAGCCAGAACGATCTCATTTCCCGAAAAAAAGGACAAATATACCGAGATAAATTTATGTATAAAATACATATACCTCTTGTGTAATTGAAAAATTTGTTGTATCTTTGCAGCCGCAAATCAAAAATGCAAAGATATGTTTTCGGAACGAGACACCAAAGGACCCAGTTTGAGAAAAGGCTCTATTGAAGTTGTATGCGGATCGATGTTCTCCGGTAAGACAGAGGAACTCATCCGTCGTATGAAGCGCGCGAAGTTCGCCAAACTGCGCGTGGAGATCTATAAACCCGCCATCGATGTGCGGTATAGTGACGAAGATGTGGTCTCGCATGACCGCAATGTCATCCAATCCACGCCGGTGGACAGCAGCCAGAATATCCTGCTGATGGTCGATGACATTGATGTGGTGGGTATCGACGAGGCGCAGTTCTTCGATATGGGTATCGTCGAGGTATGCAAGCAGCTGGCGGATCGCGGCATCCGCGTCATCTGTGCGGGTCTCGATATGGATTTCAAGGGTGTGCCTTTTGGTCCGATGCCTGCGCTGATGGCGATTGCCGATGATGTGTATAAGACCCATGCTATCTGCGTGCATTGCGGTGATCTGGCGTATGTGAGCCATCGTCTGGTGGCTTCCGATAAACGCGTTTTGTTAGGCGAGACAGACAGTTATGAACCTCTCTGCCGCGAATGCTATAATAAAGCCATCGCTGCTGAAGAAGCAAAATGACCAAATGGTAAATGACCAGATGGTACATTACATTGATGTCATATTACCCTTAGCCATCCGAGATTGTTACACGTATAGCATCCCGGATGGTTTATCTATACCTGCACCGGGGACCCGAGTGATCGTGCCGCTGATGAAAAAAGAGGTACGCGGCATCGTCCTAAGAGAACATACGGAGCCGGTGGATGCTTCTTTTGCAGCGAAGATCAAACCGATCAGTTCGGTGAGCGACACGGCGCCGATGGTCTCGAGAGAGCAGTTGGCCCTCTGGCAATGGATGAGCGCATATTATATGTGTACGCTTGGCGAGGTGATGGCTGCGGCGCTTCCGGCAGGCTTAGACAAGCGTCTCTTAGATCCTCCCAAACGCAGGAGGACGTATATTGCGCCCTATACCGGACCGGTCGAACCGATGCATCCGCTGACGGCTGCGCAGCAGAAAAGTACCGATGAAATCGAGCATTTTTGGACTTTCGGCAAGCAGATTGTGTTGCTGCATGGCGTTACTTCGTCCGGCAAGACGGATATCTATATCCATCTGATTGAGAAACAGATTGCGGCGGGCAAGAATGTGCTCTATCTGGTACCGGAGATTGCTTTAACGACCCAGCTAACCTCCCGGCTTCAACGGATATTCGGCGATAAGCTCTCCGTCTATCACAGTCGTTTTACCGACGCAGAACGAGAAGAACTCTATCATTCCTCGGCGAGAAAGGAACCGCACGTAGTGATCGGTGCACGAAGCGCTATCTTTCTGCCCATTCCGAATGTGGGCTTAGTTATTGTTGACGAAGAGCACGAGCCGAGCTACAAGCAGTCGGAACCCGATCCTCGCTATCATGCCCGCGCTGCGGCTATCGTTCTCGCGCAGGAGCATCATGCGTCTGTACTATTGGGAACGGCTACACCCTCGATGGAATCGTACTTTTTGGCACAAAAAGGGGTGTACGGTCTGGTCTCGCTGACGGAGCGTTACGGAGGTGTTGAGATGCCGGATATTCACCTGATCGACCTCAGACAACAATATAACCGCAAGGAGATGTATGGTCATTTCAGCGACCCGTTGGTAGCGCGAATGCGTGAGGTGTTGGCGGATGGGAAGCAGGTCATTCTCTTTCAGAACCGCCGTGGCTATGCGCCGCAGGTCCAATGTATCTCGTGCGGCGAGCCGCCCCGATGTGTGCAATGCGATGTGCCGATGACTTGGCATAAACGCGAGAATGAACTGCGATGCCATTATTGCGGCTACCACATGCCCGTTCCGGCCGTGTGTCCGACCTGCGGCGGAGAACTGAAGGCTATCGGTTTTGGCACGGAACGCATAGAGGACGAGATACAGACGCTATTTCCGGAGGCACGCGTGCTGAGGATGGATCTGGACACGACGCGTAACCGGTCGGCGTATCAGGATATCATCAATGCCTTTGCCAATCACGAGTGTGATATCCTCGTGGGGACGCAGATGGTGACGAAAGGGCTGCATTTCGACGACGTACGGTTAGTGGCAGTACTGAACGCGGATCCGCTCTTTAACCAACCGGATTTCCGCGCGTATGAGCGAGCGTACCAGATGTTGGAGCAAGTGGCAGGTCGCGCAGGGCGGAAAGGAACAAAAGGAGAGGTCATTATACAGAGTTTTGAACCGCGGAATGTGGTTCTTGGTATGGTGCAAAATCATGATTACGAAGCCTTGTACAACCATCAGATAGCAGAGCGGAAACTATTCAATTATCCCCCATTTTATCGGGTGATTCGTCTTCAGTTGCGCGATCATAACGGCGTGCGGGTGCATCAAGCTGTGACGCAGTTGCAAGGGTATCTGGTGAAGATCTTCGGTCCGCGCGTTTCGGGAGTGATTATTCCGGCGGTAGAGAAGATACAGGCTTATACGATTCGTGAGCTCACACTACGTATTGAGCAAGGCGCCAACATGTCGGAAGCCAAACGCAGATTAAAGGAGGCAATCGATCAAGTTTGGTCGATTCCATCGGTAAAAAATGTAAAAATTGTAATAGATGTAGATCCGCAATAAATGAATAAATAGTAAATGACCAAATTGTAAATAGCTTTATGATAGAAGAATCAAAATGCCGGGTGGCATATATTAATGAGATGATTGAGTCCGGGCGCGCGGAACAGTTGGTGGCGGATGGTGAGAAATATCATGCCGAGCAGTTGCAGCAGATAACTAAGGACATCTGCTCGCGTGAACAAGTGCGGGTCGTGTTGATTGCCGGTCCGTCTTCATCAGGCAAGACCAGTACGAGTCACCGTCTGTGTCTGGAGTTGTTGGCGCAAGGCAAGAAGCCGGTAGCGCTGTCGCTGGATAACTGGTTCTTGGAACAAGATCAGTTAGTGCCGGACAAAGACGGAAAGAAAGATTACGAGAGCGTCTATGCCCTGAACTTGGAGCAGTTAGACAAGGACCTGCGCGGGCTGATAGCCGGCGAAGAGGTGGCGTTGCCGACCTTCAATTTTCTGACGGGGAAAAGGGAGTATAACGGCGAGACGCTGCAATTAGAGGCTGAGACTGTGTTAGTTATCGAAGGAATCCATGCGCTCAATCCCATCTTGACCGAACATATCGAAGCAGCTTGCAAGTACCGCATTTATGCGGCTCCGATGAGCCATGTGACACTGGATGGTGAGCGGTGGGTACCGACATATGTGAACCGTTTGTTACGCAGAATGAGTCGTGACTTGCGTACGCGCGGCAAGTCTCCACAGGCTACTATCGCCTTGTGGCCGGATGTGATTGAAGGCGAAGCGCAATGGATAGAGCCGTTTAGGAATGAGGCGGACGCTTTCTTCGATACCGCTATGACGTATGAGTTGTCGGCAATCAGACTAACGATAGAAACAGCCTTGCAAACGGTGCCGGCAGTAGCAGAGGAGTATCCGATGGCAGAGCAGCTGCTTTACTTCCTGAGTTTCTTCGAGCCGCTGGAGGCTTCGTTTGTGCCACGAACCTCCATATTGAGGGAGTTTATAGGCGGAAGTCAATTCAATGTGGGGTAAAAAAAAGAGGCGGTCGATGACCGTCTCTTTTTTGTAGCGGGACCCAGGATTGAACTGGGGACCTCATGATTATGAATCATGCGCTCTAACCAGCTGAGCTATCCCGCCAACACCTCGTTTTTTACGAAAGCGGGTGCAAAAGTACTGCTTTTTTTTGACATACGCAAATTTTTTTGCATTTTTTTGTCAAAAAAAGCGATTTATCCTACTTGACAGCCGTTTTTGACGGGTGCAGAGACGGTGGTGACGACGAGTTTGCCGTCAGCATCGACTGCGGAGAGGATCATTCCCTGGGATTCAATACCCATCATTTTTCTCGGCGGGAAGTTCGCGATGAAGAGCACTTGTTTGCCGATGAGTACCGATGGATCCGGGTAAGATTGCGCGATACCACTTAAAATAGTACGCTCACCCATGCCGTCGTCCAATTTAAATTGTAGGAGTCGATCTGATTTTTTTACATTCGTACATTCCAGCACGGTAGCTACGCGGATGTCATTTTTGTCGAATTCATCGATGTTTGTAGCTGCTTTGACGGGTTCCGGACGCCAGTTTTTGAGCGCTTCGGCTTTAGCGGCTTCTTCGTTCTCCTTTTTGATGCGCTCGAGCCGATCGAGTTGTGCCTGGATCGCGGCATCTTCGATCTTCTCAAAGAGCAGGGATACTTCACCGAGTTGCTCACCGGTGGAAAGGAGATCGATACGGCCTAAATCTTCCCATCCGGCAGCCTCATTGAGACGAAGCATTCCTCTTAATTTTGCCGATGAAAACGGCAAGAATGGCTCAAAAGCGATAGCGAGATTGGCTGCGATCTGGAGCGATAGGTGGAGGATTGTTTGTACCCGTTTGGCGACTTCTTCGCTTGTTTCTATCTGTTTGGCGAGTTTCCAAGGCTCGGTGTCAGCGAGGTATTTGTTACCGATACGGGCGAGGTTCATCGCCTCTTTCTGTGCCTCGCGGAACTTGAAGTTATTGAGCAGGTCTTCGAGGGTGGCTTTGACATTCTTAAACTCCTCGATGGTCGCCTTGTCGTAATCGTTCAGTTCTCCGCACGCGGGCACGCGTCCTTCAAAATATTTATTCGTGAGCACGAGCGCGCGATTGACGAAGTTGCCGTAGATAGCGACGAGTTCGTTGTTATTGCGTGCTTGGAAATCCGACCAGGTGAAGTCGTTATCCTTGGTCTCCGGTGCGTTGGCGGTGAGGACATAGCGGAGAACATCCTGTTTGCCGGGAAAGTCCTCCAGGTACTCGTTGAGCCAAACCGCCCAGTTGCGGGAAGTGGAGATCTTATCTCCCTCGAGATTGAGGAACTCGTTGGAGGGAACATTATCCGGCAGGTTGTAACCCTGCGCTTTGAGCATAGCGGGGAAGACGATACAGTGGAAAACGATATTATCTTTCCCGATGAAATGGATCATTCTTGTATCTTCCTGCTTCCACCATTTCTGCCAATCGCCGTATTTCTCGGGCTGCTTTTGGCAGAGCTCAATGGTATTGGAGATATATCCGATCGGGGCGTCGAACCATACGTACAGCACTTTTCCTTCGGCTCCTTCTACAGGCACCGGGATGCCCCAGTCCAGGTCACGTGTGACGGCACGGGGTTTGAGTCCTCCGTCGAGCCAGGACTTACACTGGCCATAGACGTTCGGCCTCCATTCCTTATGGTTATTGAGGATCCAGTCCTCCAGCCATGCCTGGTATTGGTCGAGGGGCAGGTACCAGTGTTTGGTAGCTTTCTTTGCGAGCGGATTGCCGGTCTCGGCGTTGTAGGGATTGATGAGCTCGTCGGGCGAAAGGGTTGCGCCGCATTTCTCACATTGGTCTCCATAAGCGCCCAATGAATGGCAGCGCGGGCACTCGCCGCGGATGTTTCGGTCGGTAAGGAAATGTCCGGTCTCGGGGTCGTAGAACTGCTCGGAGGTCTCCTCTACAAACTGTCCGGCATCGTACATCGCGCGGAAATAATCCGACGCGAACCGATGATGTGTCGGCGAAGTGGTTCGGGAGTAGATATCGAACGATATACCGAACTCCGCGAATGAACGCTTGATCAACTCATGGTAGCGATCGACGACCTGCTGGGTGGTGATACCTTCTTTTCGCGCGCGGATGGTTACCGGCACGCCGTGTTCATCACTACCGCAAACAAAGAGCGTCTCTTTACCTTTCAGGCGCAGATATCTGGCGTAGATATCCGCAGGAACGTACACTCCGGCGAGGTGTCCAATATGCACGGGTCCGTTCGCATAAGGGAGTGCAGCTGTGATTAAAGTGCGATTAAATGCCATATTTTGTGTAATTTTTAGTTCAAATGTAAAAAAAAGCGTAAATTTTTTGCGTATGTCAAAAAAAATTAGTACTTTTGCGGCCGCAAAATGGTTTTATAACATAGGTGATACCTTTCGTCGTATTTTGCGCATGACCGAAATCGGGTGCAAAGGTACGAAAAAAAAATGGAAAATACAAATAAAACAGTGAAAAAACATCAATCATACTGGGTTTTGCTCCTCGCGATGCTCTTTAGCGGTGCGGTGAATGCAAAGGTAAACAACTATGTTGGCGCGTATGCCAATGTGGGCGAATGGACCTTACTCCCATCGCAGAGTAATTATGGCCCGAGTTTCGGTGTAGCCGGAGGTGCAGGTTTCTTATACGAGTTGCAGGCCGGAGGTACATATAGCCAGACGCGGTTCTTGTTCGACGTCGGAGTAGGTGCCCAGGGTGGTATGACGAGTTATATCCAATCGAGTAATATGACGGTGCCCCTGCTTAACCAGAAGGATTTGGATGACGATCCGTTTACCTATATCTATGAGTTGCAAGATCGGCATGACCAGTATAACAACTTAGCGGTTCAGGTGCCGCTCATGATCGGTGTGCAGCATCGTAAGTTCTATATGTTAGTCGGAGCCAAAGTTGGTGCAAACCTGCTAACGAGAGCCCATACGACGGCGATAGTAAATACCTTCGGCCGTTATACGGATCCGAATAACCAGCTCATCTTTGATGATTTCCGTAACATGCCGGACTACCAGTTCTTCGAGGGCTACAAGCTGAACGGCAGCGCGAAAGCCAGTCTGGGGATGAACGTGGATCTGAGTTTTGAGATCGGTGGTCGTTTAGGCGCTGTATATGATGCAGTGGGCTACGATGTACCGAAACGCAAGGTCGAGTATCGTCTGGCGGCGTTTGTGGATTATGGATTATTGGATATCCATACCAAGCGCGATTTACCGGGACTTGAAGTCCCGAAGGATGGCTATAACGTAGGCAAAACGGCACCGGTGTATAACACAACTTCGATGATTGATAACCTGCAGATAAACGATATTATGTCCACTGAGACCACCAACCTCGACGGCACGAAACAGCCGTTCGCCAAGTCGGTGAACAGTCTAATGGTGGGAATCAAGTTTACGGTACTGTTCCAGTTGCCGGAGCCCGGCCAGTGCGTGATCTGCCGCGATGCGTACGGCACCTCAATTCGCAGCCGGCGCAGTAGCAGCCGAGGAATGAAGTACGAGGAATAACTCATCCTCTTTGACCTCTCGTATCTCGCCTGCTTCGGCGACGGAGATGTGACCTGTTTCTTCCGACACCACAATGCACGTGGCGTCGGATTTTTCTGTTAGGCCCAATGCTGCGCGGTGACGAAGACCGTAATGGAGCGGGATATTCTGGTTCTTGCTGACCGGCAGGATACATGCTGCAGCGACCATCTTTCCGTCCCGGATGATGAGAGCACCGTCGTGGAGCGGGGTGTTCTTGAAGAAGATATTCTCGATTAACCGTGCGGAGACTTGCGCATCCAACCGCTCGCCGGTATCGACGATCTCCTTGAGGCTGCCTCCTCCGGCGAGGACGATGAGAGCGCCGGTCTTGGTAGAAGCCATATGGCGGCAGGCTTGGGTGATCTCGAGGATCTGCTGCCGCGAGCCGGCATCGTCCTTATTGGCGGTTGGACGGAAGATACTCCAGGACGAGAACCGCGAGCCGATACGATAGAAGAACATACGTATCTCTTCCTGGAAAATGACAATCAGGGCTATCGCGCCGACAGAGATGATGCGGTCAAAGAGTGCGCCCGTGAGGTCCAGATGGAAGACGAAACTGACCAAAAACCAAACGAGGATGAATGCCAGAATACCCCAGAAGAGGTTTGCGGCGCCGGTCTTACGGAGCAGGCGATAGGTATAATAGAGGATACCTGCCACCAGCAAGATATCAATCACATCTTTGAATCCAAAAGAGAATGCTAAGAAATGCATAGTTATTACTTGCTATTTAGTATATTATATAGTTTTATCGTGCGCGCGGTGTGCGCTACGTCATGCGTGCGTAATATAGTGGCGCCGTGGAAGAGGGCGTAGAGTTGCAGCGCTTGGGTGGCTTCGAGACAAGTCTCGGGCGTGAGGTCGAGGGGTTTATAGACCATCGATTTGCGGCTGACGCCGACGAGAATCGGGAGGTTATAGCGCCGCAGGCTGTCCATCGAGCGCATGCAGGCATAGTCCAACTCGGGCGAACCGATAAATCCGAATCCCGGATCGAGAATGAGCTGAATACCTTCCATATACTCGGCATGAGCCGGCAGCTCGAGGTCTCCGCGCAGGGTCCAGATATACGGTGCCTCGTAGGATCGCACGAGCGAGTACATCGCTTCGCACCCTCCGGATATATCATTGATGATGAGCGGACCAAAAGCCTCCATTACCCTACGGGCGATCTCCGGTCGGAAGGTATCGACGGACAGTTCGACGGAGGGGAGAGCATCGCGAATCGCGGAGAGGGCAGGAACTAATCGTCTCCACTCGGTCTCTTCGTCCACGGGGGTACTGTTCGGTCGGGTAGAGCAAGCTCCGATATCCAAAATATCCGCTCCGTCAGTGATGGCTTGCCGGGCCCACATCACAATGCGGTCCGTATCCACTTTTTCGTCCGAATGCATCAATCGCGACCCGGAGTAAAAACTATCCGGCGTCACGTTCCCTATCGCCATAATTTTCGCAATCATGGTGCAAAGTTACTGCTTTTTTGGCAAATAATTGACGTTTTTCGTAAAAAAATACGTTTTTTTTTCATTTTTTGCTCAAAAGTTTGGTTTTTTTGAGAAAAAATGTGTATCTTTGCAGGCTGAAACGTGTGCACATATAATAAACACATCAAAAATAGTATGAAAAAAGTTAAGTATCTTTTGATTGTCTTGGTGGCGATGACGGCAGTTTCGTGCCAGAAACGTGAGTTGAATACCCGCGTGAGCAACACCACCGGTTGGAATTATTTTGACCAACGTACAACTAATTTTGAGGCGAACGAAGGAGTAGGAAACGTGAACCCTATCGGTATGGTTCCTATCCAGGGTGGTTCGTTCACGGTAGGTGAGAAGGATGAGTTCCTGACAGCTCCGCGTAACAACGAGACCCGTACGCTGACGGTTAGTTCGTTCTATATGGACAAATATGAGGTAACTAACCTGAACTGGAACGAGTATCTCCACTGGTTAGACTTCGTGTTTGGCGCAGTAGCTCCGGAGTTGGTAGATCAGGCTCGTCCGGACCACAAGGTATGGCGTGAGGATCTGGCGTACAACGACCCGTATGAGGACAACTATTTCGAGCATCCGGCGTTCTCGTTCTACCCGATTGTAGGTGTGACGTGGGAGCAGGCGATGGATTATTGCCAGTGGCGTACGGACCGTGTGAACGAGATGGCGTTGATCAATGCCGGCGCAATCGTTATCCCTCCGTTTGCTGACTTGCAGCCGACGGACGATGAGGGTTATAAGGATGAGTGGGAGCAAGAGACCGGCTACGAGATGTACTCGTATGAGGAGGTCAGCCCCGAGGATCCCGAGCAGACGGTAACGATGTACCGCCCGAGTTTCGAGTGGATTCGTGACAAGTTTGTATTCAATACCGAGAAATATCTGATGGATGATACGTATGTACCGGAGTATGGCCGTCATCCGAAGACAGATAGCTATGGTGCGGAGCGTAAGGTGAATATCGCCGACGGTATCTTCGTGACTGGTTATCGTCTGCCGACGGAGGCAGAGTGGGAGTTTGCTGCTTACGCTCCTGTAGCCGGCGAGGATGGTTTGACCATCGAGGGTAAGGTTTATCCGTGGAGCGGTTATCATCCCCGTGATATGAGTAAGAAGAACCTGGGTCAGATGCAGGCTAACTTCGTTCGCGGTCGTGGCGATATGATGGGTGTCAGCGGTGCGCTGAATGACCGTCGTGTGATCACCAATCCGGTGGATGAGTTTGCTCCGAATGATTTCGGTCTGTATAACATGGCCGGTAACGTAAACGAGTGGGTAATGGATGTATATCGCGAGACGACCTTTCAGGAGACCAGCGAGTATAACTCCTACCGTGGTAATATCTACAGCCGTCCGGTGCTGGATGACAATGGCAAATTCGAGATGGACTCTGTAGGTCGTATCAAGATCACCTGGGGTAAAGAGGATGATAAGCGTGACGTGCTGGACGGCGATTTCGCCAGCCTGATCGACACCGATTATCCGCTGGATACCGTTGGTGTAGCTAACCTGAGCGAGGTGAAGACCGATCCGACGGATATCTTGGCTCCGCGCGTAACGAAGAAGAGCCGTGTATATAAAGGTGGCTCCTGGGCTGATCGTATCTATTGGTTGAACCCCTCTACCCGTCGTTACTTGGATCAAGACAAGGCTTCGTCGAAGGTGGGCTTCCGTTGCGCAATGAGTACGCTTGGCGACCAAATCCCCGGCACACCGGTTGAGAGATGATTAAAGTAGAAGATTAAAGTTTAAAGATATATGAATTTTCCTGAAAATATCAAGTACACAAGCGAACATGAGTGGATTCGCGTAGAGGGTGATGAAGCCTTTGTAGGAATCACTGATTATGCGCAGTCTGAGTTGGGCGAGATTGTCTTCATCGACGTGCCCACCGTAGGTGAGACAGTAGGTCAGGGTGAGGTCTTCGGTTCTGTAGAAGCTGTCAAGACCGTGAGTGACCTGAATATGCCTGTCTCGGGTGAGGTGTTGGTGCTGAACGAAGAGTTGGACGCTGCGCCGGAGTTGGTAAACAACGACCCGTATGGCAAGGGATGGATCATCAAGATCAGCGTCAAAGATGCATCGGAGCTGGATAAGCTGATGGATGCAGCGGCATACGAGGCCAGCCTCTAAGCGTACACGCGAACGCACACGCGTATTAAAATAAGGAGAGTACCTATCGGGTGCTCTCTTTTGTTTTTATGTAATCTTTACTTTACAAAAGTGAGAAAATAATCACTTTTTTGCTCTTTTTGTTGCATATATCACGAAAAAAGTGTAAATTTGCGCCAAAATTTTGATTTTTAATAACAGTTGGACAGAATAGTAATTAATTTTTATAGAATATGAAGAAACATTTACTCAGTTTATTGATTGCAGTGATGGCTGTATCGTTGAGTCTCCAAGCGCAGACTATTTTGATTAACGACGGCTTTGAGAACGGCATTGATGAAAGTATTTGGACTCAGGAGTTTGTGCGTGGGAATACGCCATGGGCTGTAGAGGGAGTAGAGGATGGTCTATTGTATCCGGAAACAGCCTTCCAGGGAACCAAACGTGCTTATCTGCGAAACACGACAGGTGAGACGCAGGGTTATGTTACCCGTCTGGTTACTAAAGTGTTGGACCTGAGCCCGCGTAAGGTATATCAGCCGGAGTTGACATTCTGGTACGCCAACCCGAAGTGGACCATGGACCGCGATACGTTGCGGGTTCTTTACCGTACGAGCCAGAATGGCAAATGGAAACAGATGGCGGAGTATAGTTCCGGTGTTTCTATATGGACTAAGGTGAACATGGCTCTGCCGGAGGTGGGGTCGTATTATCAGATCGCTTTTGAGGGAACAGATAACCTCGGCCGTGGTATAGTGCTGGATAGTGTGTTGCTGCGCTCGGCTCCGGAGTGCACCGTTCCGCATGACCTGAACGCCAATAATAAAGGTGCTAACAAAGTAAATCTCTCTTGGGTGGCAAGCTGGGATGCTCAGTACTTTGAGGTAGTAGTGAGTAAAGACACGATTGATCCCGACACTTTGGATCTGGTGGATGCTGACAGAATAGCTTACCATGAGTTGATAGACGGTATGCAGATGAACTGTGACATCACCTTGGAAGCTGATCAGTCATATCTGGCATATGTCCGTTCTATTTGTAGAAAAGAAACGAGTATCTGGAGTAGCCAGGCACCGGATAGGGAAGGTAATCCGTACGGTCCGTTCGGTATTCATGTCCGTCCGACGGTGCAGGTTCCTTATTTCACTGATTTTGAATTATCAGCGGCTTTGAAAAGCAGCCAGCGTGATCCGGATTGGTCGTACGGAAGCCGGACGGGAAATAAGAACCCGTACATCAACTCTACTACGACCTCTGCTACCACGCGTGGCTATTATTCGCTGGATAAGACATATAGTCTGATTTTCTCCGGAGGAGAGAGTACAAAAGCGGCAGGTTTGACTACACCTATTCCTGCGGGTACTTATGTATATGCAACCACTCCGGCTTTGGCTGATACCACAAATCCTAATTTCCATCTCAACCAGTGCCAGATTCATTTCTGGAGCACAGTCTATACGAACACGGGACGTAACTACGCACGCAGCCTGATGGTGGGTGTGATGACGGATCCGGATGATATAACGACCTTCACTGCTGTAGATACGGTGAGCGTATGGGGAAACAAGACTTTCCAGGAGAATATCGTCGATCTCTCTTCTTATAGGGGGAATGGCGCATATGTAGCGCTGGTAAGTTATTTTGATCGTCAAAACCTCTTTTATATTGATAATTTTTCTATTGACTATCGCCCTGCGGTAAATAAGGTAACCAAGGTCAGCGTCAATCCGCGCGATACTTACGCGAATATCAGTTGGGAAGGAAACGCTTCCTCGTATGAGGTCTTGATTACCAATGCAGAGGTGGATCCGGAGAATCCGGCAGAGGAGGCTGTGGTTGATCGTGCTACGGTGAATACCAACAGTTATCTGTGCGAAGCGTTGGAGGCGGACCATAGTTGGAACCGTCCGTATTACGTATATGTAAAGGCCGGCGATGCGGATTGGTCATATCGCTATCCGTTTGTGACGATCCAATCTATGCGGGAGGTGCCGTATTCTTTTGATTTTGAGAAAGTGTCAGGAACCTATAAGATCGGTACTGCCAGCACTTTGTATATCAAGGGTATAGGTATGTTCAGTAACGCTTCTACCTACCCGTATTTAGGTACCACCAACTATTATCTGGGTGCCGGTTGTCTGATGATGAACAAGCCGGCCGGTACGGATGTATGGGTAACGCTGCCGATGGTGGAGAAACTGGATAGTGTACAAGTGAAGTTCCAACTCTCGGGCGCTACGACCTTTAATCAGTCGCATGCCAAGGTCGGCGTGATGACCAACCCGATGGATATCAACACCTTTGTTCCGGTTGCGGATTTCAAGCTCAACACTTCCGGTTATTCGTTATGCTATGCTAACTTCAAGAACTACTCCGGTTCGGATGACGGTGTGATTGCTATCGTTTGGGACGATGTGATGAACATGAGTAAGAATACCATCAATTATATCGATCAATTGGTGGTAGAGGAGTTGTCGGATTGCGTGCCGCCAACGAATATCCTGCTGGATGTAGAGTCGGATGCCGTTACCACAACTTGGGATCCCTCGGATGCTAACACATGGGAGGTGGCTATCTCCCGTACAGCGCTCACGGCAGCCCAAAAAGAGATGCCTTTCGCATCTATCTCGGCTTTGAGCCAAGTGATAATAGCGGATACGGTGTCTTGGAATGACGATGAGGCACCGGTGTTCAGGTTCGAGGACTTGGTTTCTCAAACTCGCTACTTCTTCTATGTCCGTACCATCTGTGACGGCTCGCAAGCATGGTGGACTGAGATTCCGTTTGAGACGCCCTGCCCGAATTTCGAGTTCCCGTATAAAGAGACTTTTGAAAACTATAACGTAGAAGCTACGGAGTTTGGATGCTGGAAGACGAAAGACTTCTTGGGTATCGACTATCCGAAGATCTATTCCGGTTCGAATTCTCCGGAAGGTAAGTCTTTGGAGCTTTATTCCTCCGGCACCACCCATCGTTCCGTAGTTATCATGCCTACGGTAGAAGGTAACTTGAGCGATATGTTGCTCTGCTTTGACACCCGATCTTATAGCTCCTATTCGGCTTCTATTCTGTATGTCGGTACGATGGGGGACATTAATGATGCCAATTCCTTCATCCCGTTTGATACGATTCGCAATGCTTCCAATGGATCGGTGAAGAAGGTGCGTCTGAAGCTGGAGGATTATAATCTGGTATATGACAACATCGCGTTCTCTTCCGGTCTGGGTAACCTGGCGATGAGTAGTGATGTGATGGTGGATAATATCGAGCTCAAAGATCCGTCCTGTATCGAACCTTATGATTTTGTACTGATAGATAGCCAGGAGGATGCGTTTGACATCACCTGGAAAGGAGAATCGATTACCAACCAATGGGAGATCCAGATCTATACTACCGACGCGGCAATTTCCAATAACCACATTGGATCTCATGCGGCTTCTGCGGTCGTTATCCCGGATACCATCATTACCGGCGACACTCTTCATATTGGTGGCCTGCAACCTGTGACTACCTATTATGTCTATGTACGTGCTCTCTGCGGCGATAGCCTTTGGACGAAGACCTCTGTCGCTACAACATGCCAGAGTATGGACCCGTCCAGACCGAATAAAGAGACCTTTGAGTCTTATTCTTCGGGCACGTCTTACAGTTCCTCTTATCAGGCTGATTGCTGGACTACCGGAAACGCGGTTCGCTACCCGGATTCTGATTACAAGCCGTTCGTTTATAGATCTGCTTCGTACGCTACCTCCGGTACGAACTCTTACCGGTTATATGCGGATTATGAGTATGACTGGTGGTCCGGTTCTTATTCCGATGAACTGTCAGGACCGGCTTATTTGGCGACTCCGCGTATCAAGAGTGATTCGCTTACCGATCTGACGGTTACTTTCTCTGCTGCAGCTGTCACCAGCAATGATATCACCTCCAACTATGTGATTTTCGGTGTGATGACCAATCCGAATGATATCAGCACTTTTGTGGCGCTCGATTCCATACCATGCTCTTCTACGCCTTCTATATGCATGGTGGATTTGAGCGAAAAGGCTGCGTTGATACCTGCTAAGGCATATTATGTAGCATGGCGTACACCTTATGATGAGGCGGCGAAGATATATATCGACGATGTGTCTATCACGCGTCTCAACTGCCCGCTCGGCAAGCCGTCTATATCTGAGGTGACGGAGAATAGCGTACGTATCAGCAGCGGTATCCGTGTGGATGACACGAATTGGGTACTATTGGTTACCACGAGCTATATCTCTCCGGATGATTTGCAACAAGAAGGATACGTTATCCCGGCGGATAAGATCGTTTATCTGGATACTCTGAGTTCCCGTTCACAGCGTGTCACGGGCCTGAGCAGCCAAACGAATTACTATGTTGCTATGGCTTCTATCTGTGATTCCGTAGCATCGCTTTGGAGTACGTTGGCATTCCGCACACTTTGTGCTGCACTCACTCCGGAAGAGATGGGTATCGTGACTTTCTCGGCAGAGGAAGGCTACACTGTAGGCGAAGGAAGAGAACTTCCTTGCTGGATGGTAGGTAGCAAGACCGCAGCGGCAGCAGATTCTTACATCCCCTACGTGGATAATACTTCTCCTCACTCCGGATACAACTACTTGCAATTCCACGATGAGGTAACCTCTTCTTCTTATTCATCGACGAATGTGGTGGGTGCTTATGCTATCATGCCGGAGTTGAATGTGGATCTGATCAACCGGTATCAGGTTTCCTTCTACGGACGAGGCTTTTCGACCTATAACAGCCAACTCATCATCGGTGTGGTTACCGACCCCAGTGATATTACTACCTTCGTAGCGGTGGATACCGTTACGATGAACCCAGCTTCGTGGGAGCGCTTCGATGTCGGTTTTGAGAGTTATCAAGGAGACTACATGGGCGATTTGGGTAGAAACATTATGTTCCTCTCGGACTTTGGAGTTACCAACTACGCTTGCGTCTCTGAGATCTCGGTGGATACCATTCCTGCTTGCCGTCCTATTGCTTCGTTCGAAGTGGACAGCGTGGGTGAGGCAAAAGCGATTGTCAGCTGGAAGGGTTATCAAGACTCTTACCGTCTCCTCGTAGCCGATAAAGAACTGAGAGATTCGGAGAAAGCTACCTATCATTACCTCATTGACTCTGTAGTGAACCACTCCAACCGCGTTTTGGTTGAGAACCTGGCTCCGGCTACGAGCTATTATATCTATGCACAGGGTATTTGTGGCGACGGAGATAGCACCGCTGTTTCCGGACGGTATGCGTTCGTTCGTACGGAATGTCCTTCCGAAGGCGGACTGCCGTTGCCTTTCTCCGATGATTTCGAGACATACAACAATGATGAGCGTTCGCCTGGATGCTGGATATTCAGCAATGACGGTTCTTCCTCTTGGCCGAAAGTAGAGACGGTTTCTACCAACGGATCCAAAGCTGTTGACCTTTATACGACTTCTTCCGGTCACTCGTTGGCTGTCCTGCCGAAACTCAACGGAAATCTGATTGATTTGCAACTCTCCTTCGATGCTCGTACCTGGAGCACAACAGGAAGTGGTACCATTTATATCGGTACGATTGCAGATCCGTTGGATCCTACTACTTTTGAGACGATTGAGAGCTTCCCGCTTACGGCATCTTCGTCATTCTCGCATTACGTAATGACTCTTGCGGATTATAATCTGACGCATGACTACCTTGCGTTCACGTCTGGTCTCGCATCTATGAGTCTCTCCTCCTCCTCTACTTCGGATGTCTATCTGGATAACGTATCGTTGGAGATCCTCTCTACTTGCCATGCGCCGAAGATGAAGTCCTTGGGGGCTACCTTTAATGCCATAGATATTGAATTGATACCGAATAACGTTGCTCATAACGAATGGGATGTAGTGATCATCCCGGATTCGGTATATGCCCGGTTCAGTAATATCAATATCTATCTGGATACGACGACGAATGTCCTCACGACTTCGGAGCGCAATATCCATTTTGCTGATCTCCAATCGGCTACCACCTATTGTATTTTCGCGCGTACGAAATGCGGTGGAGACGAAGGGAACAGTGCTTGGTCCAAAGAGCCGCTGAGGGTACATACCGCCTTCTATTTCCGTGACAGCTATTTCTTCGGATTTGAGAAGAAGGGCGAGTTGTGGGAGCGCAGCAAGAACTCCGCTTCGGATAACTATTATATCCACCCTGCGCTCACGACCGGCCGCGATTCTCTCAGTGACGCTACTTCCGGATACGCGTATTATCCGTATAGTATTGAGAGTACTTCCTCTATCTCCTATGCGCATACCGATAAGGGAGCCCTCAATATGTACGGAGCAAACTCCTATTTTGGCGGATATGTGATGTTCCCGGCTATTGACGAGGCGAGTGATCGTTCCTTCGAGCTCAAGATTCGTCCGGGTTATGTTACTTCTGTCAATAGTAAACCGGCAGCTTCTTACGATGGTGTCGTAGAGATCGGTGTGGCGGATAAGAACCGCGATTTCGAGAATTACGAGCCGATTGCTACCATCCGTATGAAGGCTTTGGATCCCAATGCAATAGCTTCTGAACAGAATGACTATCTCTTCAGCTCCTATACGTTGGATCTGCCGCAATCGACGATGGCGGACAAGCAGATTGTTCTGCGTCTGCCCAAGCAGTCGTCCTCTACGGTATCCATGTATATTGATAATGTATCCTTGTCCGAGTCTAAAGGCTACAGCCTTGTTTCTATCCGCTCGGTAGAACCTACGGGTGAGGATGCGACCATCGTGTGGGATGAGATCGGAGGACCTTGGGATCTGGTAATAACTACGGTCCGCAATAATGTTGAGGAGGTGGTTCACGAATACACCAACCTCACAACGACCTCTATCGTGGTGGATGGCTTGGAGCCGCAGACGGACTATGTCGCTACCCTGAAGGCTGCTTCTGCACCCAAAGGAACGGCATATACCTTCTCTACCTCATACGCCTTCTCTACCACCTGCCGTACGCTCGAACCGGATGAGAATGGCGCGTTCTACTGGTCGTTCGACGAGCCCGAGGGATGGGAACCGAATGATGTGCTGGCTGGTTCGGCATCCGATACCGCATACCTCAAACCCTCGTGTTTCAATGTCGGCATCACCTATCAGAACCCGTCGAATGGATACCAATGGCTCATCCAACGCAAAGGATATGATTATTACTCTACGCTCGTTAACTACTCGGCGGATCGCCATTTGGAGGTAGGACGTAATGACAGCCATTCCTTGCGCGTGAATACGACCTCGTCTTATTTCAACTCGTATATCGTCCTGCCGCAGATGCATTGCTCGTACGACACGATGATGATTGAGTTCTACGGACGTTGTTTCGCTAACTATGACGATACTTATTCCACTGTCTCCAGCCGTGGCGCTATTGTGGGAGCTTCATACTTAGGCTCTTCCTATAGCCAGTCTATGGTAGTGGGTACGGTGGATAACCCCTATGACCTTTCTACCCTGCAAGTCATCGACACGCTCACCTATCGCCATACCTCTCTGACCTCTTCGGATAAGGTGACTTCCGATCCGGACGGGCTGAAGTATTGGGAGTTGATGCAGCTGCCGTTGACGGAGGCTCAAGGCAAGTATATCGTACTCTTCCAGCCGGCTTACGGACTCTTCTTCATTGATGATTTGTCTATTAAACCGATTGGCAATACGGTCTTCCCGGCTACGGGAGCACATACGGAGTCTGTCTCCAATAACGATGCAACACTCGCTTGGCGTGTTCGCCAGCCGGAATACGAATCGGTCATTGTAGTCTTGAACGCGGAGAACGAAGAGATTTTCCGTGATACGATTTTGGGTACCGGCTACCACCTGACGAACCTCAGTCCGGCTACCAACTACTCCTGGTATGTATATCAAACCAACGGAGGTATCGATTCGCAGGCTACGCCTATCGTTACTTTCAATACCGATTGTGCGGTGGTTTCTACCTCGTATGCTACCGGATTTGAGCTTGCTGAGGGATGGAAACCGGTTGAGGGACAGACCTCTAACACCGTTCGCCAGACGCTCTGCTGGACCTATGGAGATGCGCTCCGTGGCGCTTGGACATCGTCTTCCTACGATCCGTTCAACCAGCCTAACTCGGATTCCTATATCTATGCTAAGACGGATTCCTTTGCGCTCTTCATGAGGGCTTCTTATAGCTCGTACTCTACCTCCTATCAGCCGTACGCAGCGCTGCCCGAGATGGATCCGGCTACCTATGATACACTCCAGATTTCCTTCTGGATGCGTCCTGCGTATGCGCGTAGAACAAATGGTAATATCTCTACAGCCTATACCGGTTCTACCTATTCGAAGTCTATCATCGTGGGTTCGATGACCGATCCGAATAATGCCGCTACCTTCGTGCCGATCGATACGGTAACTTATGAAGGTACACTGACCACCTCTGATGTCGCTAACGAGGCTAACCACTTCCTCTTCCAACAAAAGAAACTGGACCTCGCTGGCGCTAAGGGACGGTATATAGCGCTCATGACATCTTTCGGAGAGAAAGGCGCACCGGATTCCAAGTCCGGAGACTATATCTGGATTGACGACGTGGCTATCCTTCGTGCCCAGGATTGTAAGGATCCGAAGAACCTTGTCGTAGAGGAGGTTACCGCTACTTCTGCTACCTTGTCTTGGGACGATGGTGGATTGACCTCTGACTATCGCCTGCAGGTTTCTACCGATCCGTACTTCGTGGATGATGAAGCGATAATCTTCGATAGGGAGATCCATTCGAATCCGTATGTCATCACGGGTCTGGCTCCTATGAGTACTTATGCATGGCGTGTTCAGAACCTCTGTGGCGACAAGGGAGAGAGTGCTTTCTCTTCGGCATCGTCCTTCACCACCTCTCGGATGCCGTTCTTCGTGGATCGCTTCGAGACATCCAGCTTGGAGGGTGACTGGATCACCAGTACTACCCACGCCGATGTGGTGGTGGATGCCGATGCTCCTGTTACTCCCGGTAACAACTCTTCCGGATTCCGCCGTATAACCGGTAGTTATGGTATCAACAGCCCGCACTATGTGGCTCCGGGATATGCCAACGATTATCACTGGTTCATCACGCCGAATCTCTACTTGCCCGAAGAGGATAGCGTTCATCTCTCCTTCGATCTCGCGCTCACGGCGCTGAACTCATCACGGGCTATTACCGCGAATGCCGTTTCTGATGCCGATATGAAGGACGACTACTATTTCATGGTGATTGTCTCGGAAGACGGCGGACAGACTTGGAAGAGCGAGAATATCCTCTCCAAGTGGCAAAACACCAATGAGGAGGGCCGGCAGTTGCGGGATATCCCTGCTACAGCAACTACTCTTCGCTATAGCTTGGCGCAGTATGCCGGACGGAATATCCGCATCGGATTCTATCGCGAAGCGGTCTCTTCCTCCAATACAGGTATTGCTATCCATCTCGATAATGTCCGTGTGGCATTCTTCAACAAAGAGGTCGAGAGCGCGACGGCTTGCCAGTATGAGGATGTACAAATTGGCGATATCTACCTCTCCGGTGATGAGACTTTGCCGGGAATCCATTCATACCCGACGCCTGTCTATGTCTCCGACGAGGCGGCTATGGCAGGTACGCATGACCCCGTATTCGCAATCGAGGTTGAGGTCTTCCCTGTTTCCGAACTGGTCTTGGACGAGTCGATCTGCGAGGGTGAGTCATATAACGGATACGGATTCCAAGATAGAAATCAGCCTGGTACCTACCGCCGCAAACTCGTTTCCGAACATAGCTGTGATAGTGTCATTACTCTTAACCTCTCGGTTATCCCGCGCCTCTATGGAGAGGATACGGAAGTGGCTATCTGTCCGGGTGAACCCTTCATCTGGCATGACAAAGAGTACAACCGCGCCGGTATCTATCGTGATACCTTGGTTTCTTCGCTGGGATGCGATAGCATCGAGACACTCGTTGTTTCTTACGTGGAAGCCGAAGAAACGATCTACGACGAAGTGACGATCAACAGCTCCGAGCTGCCGTACACCTATCAGAACCCGGCGCACCCGTATAGCGATATCCAGACCCCGCTCACCTACCCGGTGGGAACCCCGGCCGGAGTACATATTGACACCGCTTATGTCAAAGGTAACCAATGCTCCGCAATGCTCATCCTTACCCTGACCATCAACAACGACCAGGGTATAGAGGCGCTCGACGGAGAAAAGGGCTTGCCGAGGAAAATCATCTTCCGGGACCAGATGTACATCATCCTCAACGATGAGTGGTACACTCCGGCAGGACAAAAGGTGACCGACCCACGGCTCTAAAACAGCCCAAAAACGGCCCAAAAACGGCCCAATCGTTAGTGATTAGTTGGTGATTCGTTGGAAATTCGTTGGTGGTTCATATTACGACAAGCCTACGAAAAGCCCCCAACGATTCACCAACTATGACGGGTAAAAAAATGAATATTTTATAGAAAAAGTGTAAATTTTGTGTCATTTTGACGTATTTTTTGATAAAACACTTGCATATGTCAAAGATTTTTACTACTTTTGTGCCCGATTTGTCTAAAATGGAAATATAACTATAAATATAACTATAAAAATAGTTTGTTTATTTATTGTTTAATTTAATTTAAAAGCTTATGAGAACATTTACTCAAAAGTTGGCATTTCTGCTTGTGGTAATGTTATGTTCAGTAGGTATTCGGCTTCAGGCTTCCGACCTGACCGTAGCTGACGGAACGGCGACATCTAACTACCTGCCGGTCTATGGCATGTATGTGGACACAGAGGGATCACATCAGCAATGTCTGTATCCAGCCGCCTTATTGTCGGAAATGGCTGGAGGTTCGATTTCTCAAATGACTTTTTATCTCTCCTCTCCGGCTACTGCCGCTTGGACTGGAGCGGTGATCCAAGTTAGTTTGGGCGAATCGAGTGAGACCTCGCTTTCCTCGAGTTTTATCACAGATGGTTTGACTGCGGTTTACACCGGCTCGTTAGATGCAACGCAATCTACGATGGTGGTGGCGTTTGACAATGCATTCGACTATGCTGGAGGAAACCTCGTGGTGGACTTCGAGGTTGTCGCTGCAGGAACTTGGAAAGGTGCTTCTTTCTATGGTGTGAGTGACGTATCAGGACTTGGACGCTACAGGACCTCTTCCGGATCTGGCACACCACAAGATTTCCTTCCAAAAGTAACTTTCGATTACGAAAACAGCGGTGAGCCGCGGTGTGAAAAGCCTTCTTCGCTCGAGATTTCCGGCATCGGTATACACGATGCTACAATTTCATGGGATGGAGTAAGTGCTGCCTTCAACGTGGACTACAAGAAAGCATCTGCTGAAGACTGGACCTCGCTCCTTGTGAACAGTCCGTTGCGCACTACGCAACTTGCTAACCTGGATGCTTCTACCGCTTATCAGGTACGTGTACAAGGCGTTTGCGAGGGAATGGATCCCAGCTCTTGGAGAATCGTGTCCTTCAAGACCGCAAATGGTATTCCTTTCGTTGAGGACTTTAATGCTTCCTCTTCGCTTCCCGCAGAATGGGCGGGCTATTCCGGTCTTTTAGCGAATATCCTGGCTGGTTCGGCACAACTTTCTCCTGCTTCCGGATGGAGCATTTCAAGTTCTTCTACATCAGGATGGGATAATCACCTTCGGGCAAACATTTATGGAAGCAGTAGCAGTAAATGGATTGTATCTCCTTCTATCATGCTGGAAGGGAATGCGCAATTATCATTTGTATTGGCTATCACTGGTTCTTCCTTCGCTCCCTTAAATCCGGGTTCGCAGGATGATGACCTGTTTGTGGTACTGATTTCTACCGATGATGGCGCAACGTGGTCTATTCTGCGCCAATGGGATAATGCCGGTTCTGCATATGTCTATGATAATGTCAGCAGTACGGGCGAAGAGGTTATTATCGATCTCTCTTCCTATGCCGGACAATCGGCTAAAATTGCTTTCTATGGTGAGTCAACCTCTGGTCCATCCACTGGAAATGGAGATAACTATCACCATATTGATGAGTTCCGCGTGGCTCTTCCGGCTACTTGTTTGAAACCGACGGAATTGGCGGTTGTGGATGGAAGCCTTACAGCAAACTCTGCTGAAATCTCCTGGACGGAGAATAATAGCAAATCCGATTGGAAAATCCAATATAAGAAAGCTTCTGCTACCGAGTGGAGCACAATCGACGCAGCTGAAAATCCGTTCACCCTCTCGAATCTGGAGAGCAATACTACCTACAACCTGCAGGTGGCTACGGTTTGCGGCGACGAGGATATCTCGGAGTACACCAAACCAATCTCCTTCACTACTGCGATCGGTCTTCCTTTCGAGGAACCGTTTGCTACTACCGAGACTCCGGCTGGATGGAGTAGATATTCCGGCTTGGTGGATGAGATCCTGGCGGGTAGCGCTTCGTTGGTTTCCGGATATTCATGGAGTATAGGAACCTCAAATAGCGCATTGGATGGAAATCACCTGTACTTGAATATTTATGGATCGTCTTGTAACTATTGGTTCGTTTCTCCTTCTATTAACTTGGATGTGAACGCCCAACTCTCCTTCGATCTCGCGCTCACGAAGTATTCCGGAACAAGCGCTCCTGTTGATCCTTCGGAGCAGCAAGACGATCGTTTCATCGTGCTTGTTTCTTCCGATGAGGGCGCTTCCTGGACTATTCTTCGCGAATGGAACAATAACGGATCGGACTACAGCTACAATGCGATTGCTACCGAAGGAGAAGAGGTGGTGATTGACCTGAGTGATTATAACGGCAGTAGCATAAAATTTGCTTTCTACGGTGAATCGACTGCTTCCGGCGGTGATAATAACATTCATGTCGATAATATCGTTGTGGAGAAGATCCCTACTTGCTTCAACCCGCTGAGCCCGAAGGCTATCGCCTACAAGAACTCGGCTGAGATTTCCTGGGTGGATGATGATCGTAGTGCTCCTGTAGCTTGGATTCTGCAATACAAGAAGGCGGCTGAAGAGGCTTGGGCTACGCTCAATATCTCTGAGAACCCATACATTCTTGAGGGTCTGGAAGACTATACCGCTTATGACGTACGTGTCGCAGCAGATTGTGGCGGCGAGGATGTCAGCAAGTATAGCAAAGTAGTCTCCTTCAAGACGGCTGCCGGTGTTCCTTACGCTGAGTCCTTCGTCTCTATGCCGGCTGACTGGAACCGTTTCATCGGTCTCTATGATGACGTAGCTGCTGGTGAACCGCTTGTTAAGGCTACTTCCGGATGGACAGTTGCGGCTGGTAATGGTGTATATCCGGATTCGGCTGCCCACCTCAAACTCCAAATCGCAGGGGATGCAGTCAAGAACTGGATCGTTTCGCCGGCTATCATGATTGAGGATAATGTACGTATCACCTTCGATCTCGCTCTTACTCAATCCAACGGTTCATTACAACCTGTTGAGCCGGGCTATCAAGATGATGATAAGTTCTATCTCCTCGCTTCTTCTGACGGAGGTGAGAGTTGGGAAATCCTCAAAGGTTGGGGAGACGGTGGCGATGAGTCTTACGAAGGTATTCCTTGTACCGCAAGTGGACAGACTATCCCTGTTGATCTCTCCGAGCATGCCGGCGAGAGCATGATCTTTGCTTTCTACGGCGAATCGACGATCCTTGGTGAGGATGGTAAGGGAGATAATATGATTCATATTAGTGACGTGCGCGTGGATTATATCCCGGATTGCCAGAACTCTTCGTCTCTCTCTGTTCAAAACATCGAAGCTACTGTTGCTACGGTTGTTTGGGATGAGGAAGAAGGTGCGCAATGGCAATATGGCTTTGTCGCTAATCCGGCTGCGGACTTTGCTCCTGCTGAGGAGGATTTCGCTAATAATACCGGCAACTTCATGGTGGCTCTGGATAACCTGACGGAAAATACTCCGTATATCTTCTTCCTCCGTCGCAACTGTGGTGGTGTATTTAGTGCAGTTAAATCCATCCGCTTCCGTACCATTCAGGAGCCGGCTTCTCTGCCGTTTGCTGATGACTTTGAGGACGGTGAGAAATGGTTGTTCGTCAACGGCGAACTCACCAACCAATGGGTTATTGGCAACGCTGTGAACAACGGCGGTTCGCATGCCCTCTATATCTCGAAAGATGGAGGTGCTTCGAACCAGTATGACAATACCAAGAATACCATGGTATATGCTACTAAATCCTTCTCGTTCGATGAGGATGCTACTTATTCCTTCTCCTTCGATTGGAGAGCGTATGGCGAGTCAACCTATGACTACCTGCGTGTGGCATTGGTACCTGTTACCGAGCAATTGGTAGCTTCTGAGGATATCTTGGCAGGTCTCTCTACAACAACTCTTCCTGCTGGTTGGGTTGCGCTGGATGGTGGTGAGAAACTCAATCAGGTTTCCGCTTGGCAGCATATCAGCCGGGAGGTATCCGTTCCGATGGGTCTGTACAACGTGGTATTCGCTTGGAGATCCGATCACTCTACGGGTAATGATCCTGCCGCTGCAATAGATAACTTCTCGCTTTCTAAACTGCTCTGTCCGGCTCCGACGAACCTCCACGCAGTGGATGCTTCGGCAACGACTTCTTCTGTAGATATCGAGTGGAATGCGTCCAGCGAGTCAAATTGGATTGTTGAGTATAAGAAAGTAGGTCTTACTGAATGGACAAGAATTGAGGAGCCTGTGACGGCCAATCCGTTCACTCTCTCGGGACTCGATGCTTCTACTTCGTATGAGGTACGTGTGGCAGCATGGTGTGATCCGGAGGACGAGCAAGCCCTTAGTGAATTTAGCGCTCCAGTCGTGGTTGCTACCTCTTGCGGCATTATCTCCGCATATCCTTGGAGCGAGAACTTCGATAATATCGCCGGTTCTTCGTCCGATCGTGTATTGCCGTCATGCTGGTCTGCAATTAATACTACTTCGTACGAATACTATGACTACTATCCGACGGTTTATCCGGATGGCTATTCGACTTATTCGAATTCGGCACCTAACTCGCTCGCTCTGTATTCATACGCATATTCTTCATCGTATGACCCGCAGGATCAATATGCTATCCTGCCGCAAATGGAGGACATTAGTGGATTGCGTATCAAGTTTAACGCTCGAGCACGTGAAACAGGCTCGTATTCATCTGCGGATGCTACGTTCCATGTGGGTGTTATGTCGGATCCCGATGATGCTTCTACGTTCGTAGAGGTACAAACAATCCAACCGACTTCTACTGCATACGCTCCGTTTGAGGTAAAACTCAATACGTATGAAGGTGCAGGTCAGTATATCGCCTTCAAGTTGGATGCGGCTGATCCGGACAACTTGTATATTCATGGTGCTTACATCGACGATATCGTAATAGAGGAATTGCCAAGCTGTTTGGAACCGGAAGGTCCTATTACCGTATCCGATATCACTGCTTCAGGTGCTTCCTTCTCTTGGCCTAACGAGGAGGCTGCGGTTTGGAAATATGCAATCGCACTGGCTTCTGAGCCACAACCTGCGGATGAGAACTTTGTTGAGGTTTCGAACAACTCCGTAGCAATCGAGAGTGGGCTCAATGAAAATAGCGATTATATATTCTATCTCCGTCGTGAATGCGGTGCAAATCTCAGTCCGAGCATTTCTGCTGCCTTCCATACCAAGCAATTGGCGGTGGCTGTTCCGTTCGCTGACAACTTTGAGGAAGGCAACAACTGGTACTTCATCAATGGCGCTAACGGATGGGTAATCGGCGCTGATGCTCACAATGGTGAGGGTAGCACGCATGCGATGTATATCTCGAATGATGGCGCTACGAGTGGATATAACACCAGTAGCTCTTGTGTAAGCTATGCAACGAAGAGATTCTCTATCTCTGAAGGAACCTACGTATTCACGTATGATTGGACAGCTGGTGGAGAGAGCACCTATGATTACTTACGTGTTGCTCTTGTGCCGGATTCATTAGATCTTCCTGCAAACTTCAGCTATACCTCTTCTCTGCCGACTGGCTGGAAGGCACTGGACGGTGGCTCCAAACTTAATTTAAGTACGGGCTGGCAATCCTATGCAAGCGGTGAAATAGCAGTAGAAGAAGGCATCTATAAGATGGTATTCGTATGGAGAAATGACGGCGGTGGCGGTACTCAGCCTGGAGCGGCTATTGATAACTTCGCGATCCGTGCTATCTCTTGCTCCATGCCGGCGAATGTCCAGATAGCTAACTTCACGGCGAACTCCGTGGATATCGCTTGGACTTCTGACGCTGCGGCTGCCCAGATCGTATATAGTACCGAAGCGGACTTTAACCCGGCTGAGGCTACTATCCATAACGCAGATGTGAATCCGTTCACGCTCGCTATGCTCGATCCGGAGACTACCTATTACCTCTATCTGCGCGCAGATTGCGGTAGCGGCGAATTCAGCGATTGGACGGCACGTCTCTCCTTCACTACGAAGAGCGCGTGCGAGATGCCTACCGGATTGGTTGCAAACGATCTGAAGGCTGAATCTGTTTCCATCGCATGGGAGATGTATGGACTCTCGTCCTTCAACCTCAGCTATTCTGCTGATGGCGAGAACTGGATTGATTCGCTCAATGTGGTTTCACCGCTGGCTATCAATGGACTGAGTGAGAATACGTCCTACAGAGTGAAGGTACAACCTTCTTGCAATACGGAGGCTTGGTCGTCTGTTCTGTCCTTCACCACACCGCAAATACCGGCTTCTGTTCCGTTCACGGATGACTTTGAGGACGGTAACAAGTGGGTACTTGTCAATGGTACGATTACCAACAAGTGGGCTTACGGTGAAGCTGTTAACAATGGTGGCTCACACGCGTTGTATATCTCCAACGACGGCGGTGCTTCCAATGCTTATACGTTGAATTCCGCGGCAATGGTTTATGCTTCCAAAATCATCTCTATCGAGGAAGCAGGTACCTATTCCTTCTCCTATGACTGGATGGCTAATGGAGAATCGAATAACTCTGGAACTTCTGCATACGACTACCTCCGTGTAGCGCTTGCTCCTGCAGATGCGGACCTCAAGGCAAGTTCGTCTGCTCCTTCAGGCTTCAGCTCTAACACCCTGCCGGAGGGATGGATCGCTCTCGATGGAGGTGAGTGGCTCAATGGAGTTACTACATGGCAATCAAAGAGCGTTGAAGTAGCTGTAGAGGCTGGTCAGTACAAACTCGTCCTCGCTTGGAGAGATGATACCAGTAGCGGTAACCAAACGCCTGCTGCGGTAGATAACTTCTCCATCGCTAAACGGGATTGTCCGAAACCGACTGCATTCGAGGTTACCTCTGTTGCTTCTCGTAGCGCTGTAGTGGCTTGGAGTTCTGAGGCTTCGAGTTGCCAGATTGCACTGGGTACAACGGCTGGATTCTCGCCCTCTTCGGTTACTCCGATTGAGGCGGATGCGAATCCGTTCACGCTCGAGAATCTCGAACCGGCTACTACTTACTATGCGTATGTACGTGCTATCTGTGATGAGAACTTCAGCGATTGGTCTGATCGTATCATCTTCACTACGCTTGTAGCTTGCCCGGTTCCGACAGGTCTGGAGGCAATCCTCACGGCGGGTGAAGGCTCGATTGCAACCCTTAACTGGAACGCCGGAGAGGCATCCGACTGGGTTGTTGAGTATAGCCTCAATTCCGACTTCTCGGATCCTGTAATCTCGGAGAGCGTTAGCGGTGCGGCTTCGCTCAATCTGGAGAACCTCACGCCGGAGGCTACCTATTACGCTCGCGTAAAAGCGGTTTGTGGCGGTGATGACGGTGAGAGCGAGTGGAGTGCTGCTATCTCCTTCGTTCCGACGAACGCGTTAAACCTCACGATCAATGATGGTACAGTAGAGAATGCATATATACCTCTCTATGGCTTGTATGCGGATGAGGCCAACCAGAAGTCTCAGTTCATCATCCCTGCGGAAACCTTAGCTTCTATCAGTGGTGATACGATTCTGAACTTGACCTTCTACTCAAGCTCTGCAAACGTATCTTGGCCGTCGGCTGAATTTGAGGTGTACATGGCTGAGGTGGATGCTACCACAATCAGTGCTTTCAACGATTGGAACACCTTGTCTCTCGTTAAGAGCGCAGGTAACCTCTCCGTTGTGGATCATGAGATGGCTGTTCAACTGACTGATCCGTATAAATATAACGGCGGCAATCTGTTGATCGGATTCACCGAGCCGGTAGAAGCAACGGATTACAAATCATGCAGTTGGTATGGTGTGGCGGCTTCCAGTGCAGCATATAGCATGTATGGCAACTCTATGAATGTCGGTCAGCGTAACTTCCTGCCGAAGATGACGATCGGATTTGCTAAATCCGCTGATCCTACCGCGATCTCCAACACCGGTGACGGTATCGACGGCAAGGCTGTGAAGTTTATCCGTAACGAGAATGTATTTATCCTTGTCAACGGCGTCATCTATGATGCTACCGGACGCAAGGTAGAGGTTGTGAAATAACATATTCCCAACCAAGTAACGCAAAAGGGGCTGCTGTCACGGCAGCCTCTTTTGTTTTTGTCATTTTGTTGTGTTTTGACAAGAAGAGTTGACAAAATGAAGAAAAAATGTCAAAAAAGTAACAAAAAACTTGCATAATTGGGATTTTTTTTGTAATTTTGCCGCCCAATTGCGTATGTTTATTGCAAGGTAATGGTAAAAAGGATTGTAATCATAGTATGTTTGGCGTTTGCATGGGGTTGGGCTCATGCCTATACGCGACTTACTCCCGAGACGTATCATTTCGTGTCGCTGCATGCTGATGCGGGATATTCTGCGCTCCTGCATACCATTCCCGGCCATGCTCCTTCTACGGGCTTAAATACCAATCTCGGCATCGATTATCGGATCTATCATAATGCCTTTCTTTTCTCGGTGGGCGTAGAAGGGATGTATGAACTGAATGCCAATCATATGGAGGATCACGACGAGGCGATTCCCATGATTGATACAGAGGGCGATTTCTTCCAGATGCATCTGCATGTAGATAAGTCACGCGATTTGTCCCACATGGTAAATCTCAATATCCCTTTGCTGATGGGAGGAGAGTGGGGACGGTTCTATTTCATGATAGGTCCGAAATTCTCCATCAATGTTTATGGTGCGACTTCCTCCTCGGCGATGGTGACTACGTATGGTGAGTACGAGCGTTATTACGATGATTTCTACGACATGCCGAACCACCAGTTCATTACCGGTTTGCCTGTTAAGAGCGAGCCGCTGAAAATGAAATGGAACTTTAACATCCTCGCCCATGCGGAGATAGGTGGACGTGTAGGACATATGTTCAAACATAAGCAATTCCGCATCAACCCCGATAAAGTGCGTATGTACCTGGCGGCGTATGTGGATTTTGGAGTCCTCAATCTCCATACTGTACAAGGCGGGGCACCCGTCTTTGGCTACCAGGAGACGGACCACGGAGTACAGTTCTATTCCCAACCGCTGATGATCAGTAACTTGGCGAATGGAGTGACTTTCCGAAATCTCAATGTCGGTATCAAATATACGATCGCCTTTGAAGGCAGACAACGTAAGAAATCTTATATTTACGATTATAACCGCGTGGAGCGTGATTACCGTAAGCGCGGAGGAAACCAAAATATTCATTAACCGATGAAACGTATTATCTATATTATCCTGTTGGCAATGGGTTTGGCGGCTGTAGCTCCTATGGCTTCCTTGGTGGATAACAATGTAGCGGCTGTTTATGCGGCGGATGCCCGCGCTAAAGCAAAGGCGCAGCGAGAGAAAGAGAAGGCTAAGTTGCAAAAAGAGCGCGAGAAAGCAAAAGCGAAAGCCGCGAAGGAACGCGAAAAGAAGAAAAAAGACCAAGCCAAAGCCGCTGCCAAAAAACAAAAGGAGCGCGAGAAAGCGAAAGCTCAGCAAGCGAAAGCAAAACAGTCTTCCGCTTCGAATAAGCAGGTAGCTTCCAAAGCTGCAGCGCCCAAGGTGGATAATAGCCTCTCGGCTGCGGAAGAGAAAGCACAATATATGGAGCAGATTGCGGCTATTGACAAAGCTAATGCGAAAGCGGAGGCTTACAACAACCGCGATATCACCCATCGTTTGGGCTTCTGGGGACAGGTCGGTTATTCGAACCTCTTTACCTCCGGCATCGCCTTTGACGATCAGGCGCTCACCGGTTTCAAGAACAAAGATAACGGATTCGTAGGAGGCGGTCTCGGCTTGGGATACCAACTGCGTTACAAGCAGTTCCTCATGACCGTAGGCGCGGAGTTCAATACCTATAACTCCATCATGGCCATCTCCAATCAACCCGATGGCTCGCTCCTTCGTTCCTTCGGAATGGAGCCTTACGCGACGACAATGACCTATACTTATGCGTTCTCGAAGATGCAGGATAAACTCATCGGCGGATTTGTGCAAGTCCCGCTCCTCTTCGGTATGGAACTCAAGAAACTGCCGCTCTTCTGGCAGGCCGGTGTGAAAATCGGTATGGGTATCATGGGCAATTCGACCATCTCCGGCAATATGACCACTTCTATCCTCGACACCGAGCTCATAGACGGTCTCAAGGATATGTATAACCATACCCTGGTGACGGACGAGGACTTCTCACGCCCGGCTTCGGCAGTCAAATGGGGATTGAATATGGCGGCTTCGGCTGAGATAGGAGTAAATATGGACCAGTGGATCAACGCTTCTCCGCGTCTGCGCTTCTCGCTCTTCGCGGATTACGGATTCCTCAATGCCTTGTCTTATACACCGGCTGCTCCGGCTTCGCCTATGGCGCAGACGGATATACCGACCCAACTCTTAGCTACGACTAATCCTCTGGATTTCCCCGCTAACTCGGCGCTGGCTACCTCTTCGGCAGCTGCCGCAAAAGTCAATCCGTTCCTCGTAGGAGCGAAGATAGCTGTGTGGTTCGATCTGCCGCGTCCGAAGAAATATACCCGCGACTATCCCAAGAAACCTACACCTCGCATGGGTGTTTATATGTATGATGAGAATTCTGCGCTCGCTTTGGGTGGCGTAGCGGTTCAGATTACCAATGCGGAGACAGGCAAACAGATGCAGAAGAATACCAACCGTCAAGGTCTCTTGCAAGGCCGTTTTGCACCGGGTGAGTATCGTATCTCGGCTACCAAGAACGGCTATTATCCTTCGGATACTGTCCTGCAGGCTGTGGAGGAGTTCACGTTTGACACCCTCCGTCTGCCGCTGCGTCGCATCCCGGCACCGGTTATCTATACTCTCTGCATGAACGTCTATGACGAGGAATCGCATGAGCCGGTGGAGGCAGCTGCGCGTATTACCGCTCTGACGGATACGGTAGTCCTCTATGCCGCGCAGGCTTCCGACGACGGTTTTATCGAGACGCCGCTCACTGCAGGCGATTATATCGCGCATTTCACCGCTACGGGATATATGCCGAAGGACGATACGATTCATTTCGTTCGCGATACGGCGGATATCTTCCTCCGTCATATCAAGGAGGGTATCAAGGTGAAGATCGAGAACCTCTTCTTTGCTACCAACAAGACGGTCATTCTGCCTACTTCGGAGCAATCGATGTCTGACTTGGCATCCTTCCTCCTCCAGAACCCGTCTGTCACCATTCATATCACCGGTCACACCGATGCGGTCGGTTCCGACGAAGCCAACCAGATCCTCTCTGAGGGCCGTGCTAACGCTGTACGCGCGGACTTGATCAAACGTGGTGTCGCTCCTGAGCGCATGACCGCCGAAGGTAAGGGTGAGCGTGAACATATTGCCGATAACGATACCGAAGAGGGACGTCAGCTCAACCGTCGTGTAGAGTTCACCATCACCGGTACCGGAGATGAAGACATCCAACAGGTATTTTAAATAACCCAATGACCAAATAAATGGTACATGGTAAATGACCAAATGGTAAATATTATGAAGAGACTACTCTTCCTACATATAATCTTGCTGTTTGCGACCTTTGCTTGGGCGCAAGATGACGCTCTGCCTTTCGAGTGTAGTTTCGAGGAGTCGGAGGATCTGTCCAGGTGGGTGCTGAACCCGTTGACGCCGAATGCTGCGGACCAATGGATGATTGGTACGGCTGTGCATAGTGACGGACGCCGTGCGCTGTATATCTCTGCCGATGGCGTGGATCCTAACTACAATAAGAAACCTAATGTAGTGGCGGCGTATATGACCTTCAAGTTCCCCGAGCAGGATTCAGGAACGGAGGCGCATTATGATATCTCTTTCGATTGGAAAGGCCGCGGTGACTCGCTGCATTCCCGGTTGTACGCATATTTCTGTCCGGAGCAATTCCTGACTCAGGCGAACATGCCATTTGAGTTGGCTTCGATAGTTTCCGAGACGAGTGGTGTGTTGTCGAATCCGACGTATAATATCTCTGCTATTCTTGGTCCTGAACGCTATTTGTGCGGTAGTGAGGAATGGCAGAATGTATCTTTGCCGGAGCAGATCATTGACGCGGACCGTTTGAGTTTTAAGTGGGCATTGGTCTTCTTGTGGGTAAGTGATAACCGGACGGATTCTCTAACCCGTACCTCTATCGCGATTGATAATATCCAGATCTGTTCTTCGGCATTCAAGAAACCTCAGAATCTGCAAGTTACTCCCGTTTGCGACGATTCTACGCTTCTTGTTACCTGGGAGAGTGAACTCGCGGAGTTTGAGGTGCAGTACCGTAAGACCGGCGAGGCGAACTGGCGTAGGTTCTCCGGCTTAATGGATGGCTCGGATGATAATTTCTCACGGAATGGTAACAACTGTTCTTTCACTATCACCCGTATAGTAGAAGGAGCGTACGACGTGCGCGTACGAGGAGTGGCGGAAGAAGGACTATCTACTAATTTTGTGTACCGGAACCTCGTTCTCGTCTATTGTCCGGAAAACCACTGTATCAATTATATTGATCTCTATAATACCAACAATGTTACTTGTACGTATGGTACCAACCCGGGAGCGAATCCAAGCGCTTCGCCGTATGATAACATAGGCATCATCGATTATGGCCCGGATGCTATTGCCAGCCGCCATACCCTGCATATCGACCCAAACGAGACGGATCCGCGTACGGATAATAAGCTCCATACCGTTCCGAATGGAGCACTGGCTTCTGTCCGTTTGGGTAACTGGAACTGGGGCGGTGAAGCCGAATCCATCACCTATGACATCCTTGTCGATACAACGAATCAAGGTATTCTCATTGTCCGTTATGCGATAGTCTTCGAGAACCCTCCCGGACACGATGAAGAAGGACAGCCGAGATTCAATCTGGAGATCTTGGATAACCAAGGCAAACTGATTGATACGGACTGCGGTAAGGCTGAGTTTACCTATAACGATGCCGAAGCGGAGAACTCCGGATGGATAACGGCGCAGGAAGGCCAGGTGGCTTATAAAGATTGGACGACCGTCGGTGTCTCCCTCATGGCCTACCATGGCCAGAATATCAAAGTTCGCTTCACGACGATGGACTGCGGTTGGTCCGGTCACTATGCCTATGCGTACTTCACGGTGGATTGCGCGAACGCGCATATAGAGACCGAGAACTGCGGTAATGACCCCTATATCACCTGTAAGGCGCCGGATGGCTTTGCTTACGAATGGAGAGACGAGACCGGTACCGTTCCTCCGGATGGTAATAACCAGGAGTTGCATGTCGATGCAGGATTGCATACGTATACCTGTAAAGTTAGTTTTGTGGAGGATCCCGATTGCTTCTTTGAGATCAGTACGCTCTCTGCGCCACGATTCCCGGTGCCTGAATATACGTACGAGACTATATACGGCGAATGTGAAGGTAGATTGAAATTCCATAATACCTCCCATGTCATGAATAAGTTTGACGGATACGACAAACATACTACGGAGCCATGTACGGATTATAAATGGGTATTACGGCGCTTGTCGAATAACGAGGAAACGTATTTTTATTCGAAGAACCCCACCTATGTATGTCCTAAAGAGGGAGATTCGATTGAGGTGACTTATACTTGTTATATTGGTGTCAATAACTCTTGCGACAGTGTCCGGGTAGATACCATCGTCCTGCCCAGTATGCTCTCTGAACCGACGGAGTTCCATTACAGGACTTGTCCTGAGAGCCCGGTTAAGTTCGAGGGACAGTGGTTCGATACCGATACGGTGTATGTGGGCCACTTTGAGAATTTCGCGGGTTGTGACTCTACCTCTACGCTTTACCTGACCGTTACGGAGAAGCCTTTGGATACCTATATCCATGACTCTATCTGTTCTGATCAGGCGGTCGTAATCAATGGCGTCCGCTATAACAAACCGCTTGAGAACTATATGATTCCGCTCAAGACGGCTGGAGGATGCGATAGTGTCGTTTATCTCACCTTGACGGTCAACACGCGTATTGAGCCGGTGATCAACCAGTTCCCGTATGCCTGTGCAGATGATGGTGTGTTCTATATCTCCTATGACTTACAGGCAGGCGTATATGATAGCTTGATCATCCGTTTCTCAACACCCGAGTTGAGAGATACGGTCATCTATGACCCGGATGTCAACTCGGTGGCGATACCTTATCCGGCTACAATCACGCCCGGATATTATACTGCATCCCTCTATTTCTACCAGTTCTGCTGCGGCGTACGCAAGGAGGAGAGGATGATTGAGGTGCGCTATAGTAGTGCCATCGTTGAGCAGAAATGGAATGACGTCTTGACGATGCTTGCGCCTAAATATAATGGCGGATATGAGTTCACATCTTTCCAGTGGTATAAGAATAACATGCCTATGGAGGGAGAGACCCACTCTTATATCTACCAGCCTCTGGATACGGAAGCAGAGTATTATGTAGTGGCTACGCGCAAAGATGGAGTCACGGTCGCTACTTGTCCTGTCCAGCCCGTTTATCACCCTCAGCAATCCGATTATCCGTCGATTGTTAAGGTGGGCGAAAGAGTGAAAATGTATATGGCTCATCCGGCAGATATATGGTATTATACAGTCTCCGGACAACTCTTCTCTACCACCTCGCTGGGACAGGGATACGCCATGCTGGAAGTGCCTTCGCAGCCCGGCGTATATATCCTCAAGTCGGTTAACGGACAAGGAGAAACAAAGAGTCAGGTAATGATTGTACAGCAATAATTGTTTATGAAACTCACAAAACCAATGAATATGAATCGATTACTTAGTGTTCTGGTTGTAGCTGCCTTAGCGTGGGCGGCACCTATCCATGCGGTTAGAAACTATTCTTGCGATTTTGAGTCGCAAGCCTCCCGCGATCGTTGGGTCCTTAACCCTGTGTCGAACGATAATATCTTGAGTCAGCTTACGAACAAATGGTATATCGGAGCGCCGGGTAATAATGGTCGTTCCGGTCAGAACGGACTCTTTATTTCCGACGACGGTGGTGTTTCGGCGCATTATGCCAAGAAGGCATGTTGGGTTTTCGCCTATGATACCATTTCTTTGGATAATATCCCCGGCGATTATAACATGACTTTCGATTATACGGCGATGGGTAATTTGGCCAGCGAATTTGATGGTCTTTATCTCCTGTGGATACCGGTGATTGATCCGGAGACAGGTGATTCCATTAAGGTCAACTCTATCCCGAACTCTTTCAAAATCATCCCTCCTGCGTATGAGAATTACGTCATCCGTCTCCAACCCGGAGCCCAGATGGATTATCTGGCAGGATCTGCTACATGGCATCAGTGTGCCGTGAAGATCAAGGGCTCGAAATGTGACGGTACGCCCCACTATCTCGCTTTTGCTTGGACCAATGGTAATGACCTGCCGCAGCAACCCGGCGCGATGGTGGATAATATCAATATCACGGATGTGACTCCTTGTGCTGCGCCGACGAATCTGGTCGTTACGCCGAGCGGTACTACCGTGCAACTCTCCTGGCAAGGAGACGCTACTGCGGATTACGAGGTATCCGCCTTCTGCTATGAGACCAATACTTGGGCGGGACCGAAGATCGTTACCGGTACCCAGACTTCCTTTACAGCGCTCCCTGCCGGACAAACGGACTTTATTATCCGTACGAAATGTGATGATGACCACTATAGCCTCAAGACGATTGTCTCCCGACTCATCTATTATCCCGATCAGATGTGTGTGGACTATCTGAATTTGGATAATGCCGTTTGTTATGTCAATAACTCTGCCCCGAATAGTTCGGCGGACTTTGAGGACTTCCGAGTGCAGCGCGTGGATAACGGCCCCGAGAAGAAATCCAGCCGTCATACCGTCCATTTCGACCGTACGGAGACAGAGCCGCGTACCGGTGGTCTGGCTAAGACCGTTCCCGATGGCGAGTTCGCTTCTGTCCGTCTCGGTAACTGGGATTCCAACGACGAGGCGGAGCGTATAGAGTTTACCTTTGAGGTCGATACGATCAAGTATCCTGTCCTCCTGCTCAAATATATGCCGCTCCTGGAGGCACCGGGACACGAGGATTATGAGAACCCCCGTTTCAAACTGGATATGTTGGTTGGCGGTAAGACCATTGGTCGATGCGGCCAGGCGGACTTCAACGCCAACGATGTCATGAACGGCTCTGTTCTCAAACCCGAGGCAAGAGCGCAGGGATGGCATATCACCCCCAAAGAGATAGCGCAGACGTCGGATGATGTCGTTTGGAAGGAATGGACTACTGTCGGTGTCAACCTCCGAGATGGCGATTATCAGGGTAAGAAACTGACCGTTCGCCTCACCACCCACGACTGTACCTTCTCTGTCCACTCCGGCTATGCGTACTTCACCCTCGGTTGCTCCGATGGTAAGCTGAAGGGCATGAAGTGCGGCCAGATCAACCCGGATTTCATGGCGCCGGATGGTTTTGATTACCGATGGGCTTATGCCTATAACGAGCGCTATCGTAAAGCCGATGGTTCGTTGCCTGAGCAATATATTCTTGGTCGCACCCAGGATTTCCATGCCGGTATGTTGGATGATAGTCTTTATGTCGTGGATTGTATGTTCGTTCAGGATAGTACCTGTTTCTTCTCCCTCTATGCTTCGACCCTGGCTACCAACCCGATCTCGCTCATGAACGAGCCGAAGATCATCCGCTCCTGCCGCGATAGTATCTATAAGGTCGAGTTTGACGCTTCGCCCTCTTGGGTACAGGAGATTGACCACGTGAAGGGAGACACCTCCGTGTCCGAGAACTATCATATCGAGCATTACGAATGGACGATTGAGGGTATGCCGAGCGGATACTCTAACTGGTCCGATGAGGTCAACCCGACCTTCAATTTCCCGATCGAGGGTGGCCATTTCATAGTGAATCTCCGTACGACTTGTGGCACGTGTGAGTCGATTTTGACGCACCATCTCTATATGGATCCGCTCTCCGAGACGAGGGATACGGTGGTGGATGTCCTCTGCGACGACGCCCGTATCAATGGATACCTCTGGCCCGAGAAACCCGATACGCTCTATCACGAGTACGGACTGGATTCTATCATCCTCTTCAATGAGATCACCTCATGCGACTCCATCATCTACCTCAAGCTCATTGAGCCGCTACGTATCTTCGAGGACACGATGATCATGCAAACTTCGCTGCCTTTCACTTATCATGGACGCGTTTATCCGGTGGGTACCGTTTCGATGGTGGATACGGTGCCGTCGCCTACGAATTGCGATAGTACGTTTGTCCTCAATCTGGAGATCTATGAGCCGCTGCAGGCTTCCATGGATTCGGTATATACCCTCTGTGAGGGTGACGACTCGCTCCGTCTCGTTTATACGATCCATCGCGGACGCAGCTTGCGCTATTCTTATGGCTTTGACGATTCCGAGATGCCTTCTCTTGCGCCCGTAACGGAGATGCAGAAGAAGGGCGATTATGCGCTCGCTATACCGATTGACTTGAATACGACGCCGAATGTCTATAACGGTTTTGTGCTCTTGGAAGACTCTCTCCCGAAATGTAACGTACGTCTGCCGTTTGTTCTGACCCTGCAATATGCCTCTACGGTCATTGCCCAGCGGTGGAATGACGTGCTGGCGATTAAGAATGCCGATTTCAACGGAGGTTACCTCTTTGATTCCGTCCAGTGGTACGTTTCCGGCGCGCCAATTGAAGGAGCTACGGACTTCAACTACTACGTGGGGGAAGGAAAACAACTCCGTTTCGGTGAAGAGTATCAGGCGCTGCTGACCCGTAACGATGGTGTCAAACTGTTCACCTGTGCCTTTATCCCGGCTCCCGTTCCGGCAGAAGTGTTGGATATGCCGTCGCTCGTGCCGATGGCGCAACCGATCTCTGTTCAGGGACAGGGTGTGGCGCAATGGGTAGATATGTTAGGACGTCTCCATCACTCCGAGTCCTTTAACAACTCCGATATCTATGCGCCGGCTGCCGCAGGTAGTTACCTGCTCATCCTGCAAAAGCAGGACATCCGCTCCGCGCATCATATAGTCGTGAAATAACTACCCTAATACTTAGGACTCCAGAAATAGCCGGTTATCCATTCGGGTATCCGGCTTTTCTTCGGCTCCTCCGATGTCTGACGGCTGACTTCTGATGGCTGAGAGCTCTTTTCCAGCGCCCTCTGCAACCGATCCTTGCCTGCGCCGAAACGGACGCCCACGCTCGCTTGCACTTTCCAGTTCCAGTTCTTCAGACTCATCACGTTCTCCTGAACCGTCGGCTTGGAGCGGAAACGGATATGTTCACCCGTCGCCCAAGCGTTCAGGTGTACCCATTTGTTGATCTCCCAACTCACCGCCGCGCGCATGTTGCCCGTCACGTGGACAGGGAAAGAAGGCTCTAAGTTGAACATCGGGTTACTTGGTAACTCGTTGGTGATGGAATCCGGGAAATAATAAGAAATCAGATTGACCGAATACGTCACAAGCATCGCCGCCGCAGAGGCGTGCAGAACCACTTTGCCTTTGTTCGGCGTATAGTTGATGCCGTAGCCTATGCCTATCGCTATCTGCCTTGTGCGGACGGCGGTGATATTCGACATCAGCGAAGGAATCAGTGGCCTTTCGTCGCCGGGTATCTTCACCGTGTCCTGCAGATCTACCTGACTTGATTGATACGCTAAATGCAGCAGAAGAGAACCCGCACTTTTCTTCTGGATATACGATTGTTTGACCGCCGCCTGGTGGGAGTAATGCGCCGCGTTAAGCGCGTACCATATATTCAGACTGGCGTTTGTGATGACAATATTGGTTTTGCCTTGGTCCCATTTATACGCATTGTCTAAGATGACTTGGGTAGTGATGTTCGTACTGGTTTGGATGCCGAAATCGATACCGATAAACTTACTGCCGAAGGAGAAACTCAACCGCTGCGCGTAGGCGTTGATGGCGTCCCAGCTGTAGCCGAAGCCGAAACCGCGGTAGCCTGCGTAGAATCCTAAATCTACGGAGGGAGTGGTTCTATTTAGCAAAGAGAAAGTCATCTCCTCCGGGCCGGAACTGCCTGGTATAATGGCGAGAAAAGACGAACTCAGCGTCGAATGGACGCCTACCATGGCGTTCGTGTAAGCCAACCGCCAGCTGTGTTCCGGTAACGCAATATAACTCGTGTCGATCCCGCGCGTCAGGTAGTTATCTACCCATCTACCCGTGCGGTAGAAGAACAGCAGACCTTTGCTCGGTGTCTTCTCCGCCTTTGCCGCCTGGCTCTGCTCAACCGCCTTCGCCGCCTTCACATCCTCCGCCCATGCGGCAAAAAATACACATACCAGCGCTACTATGATTACTATCCATCGTTTCACGCTGCAAAATTACAACAAAATCTTCATATACACAAATCTTGATTGATTTTTTTCTTTCGATGGCGACAAATTGACAAAAATTGTGTAATTTAGCCCATATAGGCGGAAATTTCAAAATATAATTTGTGTATTTCAAATAAATGTTGTAATTTTGCACTCAATCCACGCCGAAGGGAAGTGTCTCTATTTTTGGGGTGGAGATATTGACATATTAAAAGACGTTTATTAACGTTGTTTGCGGCTCTCAAAAACTTCGCAACTTTTTGTCATCAGGCCGAACAATAGGAATGAATGTCCGTAGTTTATGTATTCCCGTGAGGGTGCGCACTTGCGCACCCCTACGCGTACATATCTTCGGCGTGGATTTCGATTGCACTTACTCTGATGACGGGCATGCGAAGGCCCTTGGGAGCGTGAGGACAAACGAACTTCACGCTTTTTTTTGTGTGCCCCTCAATAACACAAGACCACAGTACTCCTATCCGGTACTATATAAAGGATAGAAATGATCTTTGAAAGATTGAAGAATTTGTAGAGTAAAACTCACATTATCGCATGGATATTGTGCTATAAAATGCTGAAAAACCATAAAAACAACTGATTTCAGCAATTTATAGTAAAAATATTTGCTCAAACGAAGTTCAGTCGTGCGGAATATGAGATTGATGATGCCGAGCAAAATAAGATCGAAAATCGCATACTTCAGTTTCAAAAACATGCAGAACCACGCAAGTCCATTCGATTAACGATGGTCACCAGCTATGGTGTAAAACGAAATACGCATAGCAGCATCGTACAGAATGAAATCACATTAGTGGATTTAATGCGATAAGATATATCTCCGAAATTTAACAGATACTCTACAAATTCTTGATCACATAGATTGAGAATTTGTTTTTTTATGACCCTATTTGTCGTAAAGAAGCATAAAAAACACAAATAAGATAATGCCAGGGAAAAAAGACATAGTGCCTGTTACAAACTTGAGGTTCCAAAATGGCACCACAAGTTGGGGCGGTGATAGACGAGCCCCTCGCAAGAAGATCGGCTTCGACCAATAAACATCTATGTCCCTTACGTCGGATGCCATCCGACAACAAAAAAGGCACGGTGCATTTATGCAGCGTTAAAATAGAACAACATAAAAACACGAAAAACATAAAGCCCCGCCTCAGGGCTCAAAAACCGAGGCAAAAGATCTTTGACATAATGTAGAGTATAAAAAAAACAGCAATTTTGTATTTTATTGCTCAAAAATTTGGTAGTTTCAAAAAAAAGCAGTACCTTTGCAGCCGCAAAGGTCAATAACTACTAAATTTTAGGATTATGGAGCAGTACTTATACGAGCGTGCGGAGAAACGCTTTCATGAGATGAAAGAAGGTAGATACATCAGCCATGAAGACTCGATGGATTTCATTCGTGAGTACGCACAGCAAAATCAATCAGTTGCGGTATGACGGTTATCTGGCACCCGGAAGCCACCTTGAGTGCGGCTCAAATAGCTGAGTATATCCGACTACGAGACGGGGAAATAGCAAGTGAGTCTTTCATTGAAGCTATCGATGAGGCTGTAGCGACAATCAAGGCTTTTCCTGAAAGTTGTCCTGAAGAACGATTATTCCGCAAGAATCCGTTACATTTTAGAAGTGTGCCTATTCAGAAACTGAGCAAAATCATTTATCTTATAGAGGATGATACCATTTATGTTGTTGACTTTTGGGACATCCGAATGAAACCTTGGACACTTATCTCTCGTGTCCTCAGTAGGATAGATAAATAAATTTACATATTTTTATACTCTACAAGTTTCCAATCCACAAGGTTGGAAACTTTTGTTATGTCACATAATATGAATAACATAAAAACACGATATAGAACAGGACCATCACGGGACCATGTCCCGACAACAATCTAAGAACAGTACAATAAGAACAATATAACTTCGTCCATTACGTCGGATGCCATCCGACAATAAAAAAGCGTTTGTCCATTACCGTCGAATTGTATTCGACAAAAATAAGATCATCGTCCATTAGGTCGGATGCCATCCGACAATAAAAAAGGCACGGTGCATTTATGCAGCGTTAAAATAGAAATAACATAAAAAAACACATAATACTATGAAAAACTTAGATGTTTTAAGGAGTGAGATTTCGTCGTATTTGAATAAAGTAGATGGAAATAAATTCGCCGATGAAAAAGAGTTTGAGAACGACTTACTCTCTAAACTCCGTGAAGCGAAATTTGACGTAGAGTGTCAACTACATACGCAACCTTTAAATGAGGTCAAGCAAAAAGAGTTTTCAGAAAAAGGAACGAAGATCCCAGATATTGTCATTAGAGTTGAAGAAGGTTTCATCCCTCTAGAGTTGAAATTTAACAACACACCAGAGAACTACAAAATAGATGAGAGGAAACTAAATACCTATTACGAAAAATTTGTTGATGTACCAAAGGCTTGGTCTTTATTCTTGTCGAACATCGAACATAAAGACTACTATGCCGATAAATGGATAGACACTCCTTCAAACAAGGATTTTCATTATTTGTGGAGAAAACAGAGGGCCTTAGCTTCCAAGAATAATGCTACACTCAAATTGGCCGATGTTTGGAATGAGAGGAAAAACAGTAAATAATTAAAAACACACAAATACAATGAAAAATACAATTATTTTCGAAGGAAAAGTTACTATTGCCGAACAATTGGTAGATTTTCGCATTTACAAGAATGAGGGTGAGGATATAGTATCCTATTATTCATTTGAAATCAATCCGGAAGTGAAGGATGTAAGTCAAGCAACCTTCTATAATGGAGCAATACAGAGAAATGAAAATTTAGCAGATCTGCTCTTTCAATTTAGGCAATTCCAAGGCATGTTTTCTAAAATTGTAGATATGCGATTTAATAGCCATTATTAAATAATCTTAATCATCGATCATGGTCCATTGGGTTGGGCTATGGTCACAAAAACATCGCGTACATGCGCGGAATTACTAACAAATTTGAATAATATAAAAACACTTAAATACCTAAATACTATGGCAAACATTACACTTAAATTAGGGAAACACCAAAGGACAGAGCCAATTGAACAAGTTATCATATATTGGTCAGATGAGATCAATGTCCAAAGACTAAAGGAACTGGTGAAAAAGGGCGTGAATAAATTGTTGCCTACTGAGCAAGTTATTTGGGATGAAGTAAAGGACAAAAAAGAATGGCTGTACTGCTTTGAGGGGCACATTGATAATGATCAAACCATTGACGATTGTTATGAGGTGACTGATTCTAAAAGACGGACGCTCCTTGAGATGCAGAATGTACTATGGTCTGCTAATATAAAGGAAGTTAATCTGGGAACAGACGTTAAATTGGATATAGGTAAAGTAATTGATCAAAATATAGAACAACGTCTTAAACAACATTTTGACGATGAAGATTATTTAGAACATTATAGAAGAGATGCAAATATACATTTTCCAGAGTATATTAATATTCAACGAGGAAAGTATATTGGTGAATTTGAGGAGGCTTACAAAGATGATTATATTGATGCATTAGAAACAATACTTATTATGGGTAATGTAGAAAAGACAAATTATCGTTTAGGAGTATGTAACGACATGAAGATAGTCAATCCAAATTTATTTTACCCAATAAATAAAGTTAGCAATATTAGTAGGTTCGGGATTGAACAAGAAATAATTGTAAATTTTGAATAAACATAAAAAAACACTTAAATACAATGAAAAACTTCAACTTAATTGAAATGCTGCAGGGATGCAGTAAGAGAAACGGGATGACAGTCCGTCAGTCTAATCCCGACGGTCAACCGACGGTCAACCGACAGTCAAGGCTAATGTTACGCCAAGGCTACCTCAGAAATCTTGCCATGATTTTTGCCGTACTCGTGATGAGTATCGCCAATATCGGCATGGCGTGGGGAGCGGAAGCCACACTTTCTGTTATTGGAACAGATTACACATTGGTAAATGAATCAGGATCAGACGTTACATCATGGGTTGTTAATAGTTCTGGTATGACAAAAACGGGAACTTCTGTTTCTTCTTACAGCAATATCACACAGATAGTTGTAACATTTTCTACATTAGGTAGTAGTAATGCGGGAAAATTTATGATGGAGACTTGGGTCGGCGATACTAAGATTGATACCCGTGGATTAATAGACAAGAAAACAGGAACGGCTTTATCATCAAAAACACAAACAATAACAGTGTCTTCTCTAACAGGTGCGGTTAAAGTTAAGTTGTCCCGTACTACCAGTAATTCTAATCCAGAGATATCTTCTATCACCGTAACTTATTCAACAGGCGGTACTGGCAAGAACATCTATCTCAAGCCGAATGGAATATGGAATGTAGATGGCGCTCGTTTTGCGGCATACTACTTTAAAAGTGCAGGTGACGGAAATGGCTGGGTAGATTTTTCCGATTATAACACTTGTACTCCAGCACTCAAAGCGACTATTCCTTCTGGTTACGACAAAGTTATATTATGCCGAATGAATGGAGCTACAGCCGTTAACAATTGGGATAATAGATGGAACCAAACGGACAACCAGACAGTTCCTACGGGAAATGATACTTGTTGGACGATTTCTAATATAGACGGAAGTGGATTGTGGGGAACGTATACCGCCCCGACCTATACCATTTCATTCAATGGCAATGGTAGTACTTCCGGTAGCACATCGAGCCACACGGGCATTGCATGTAACGGTTCGCAGACTTTACGTGCAAACGGATTTAGCCGTACCGGTTGGACGTTTACCGGTTGGAACACTGACAAGTATGGTAAAGGAACTGCTTATGCAGCAGGTGCGACAGTAAGTAGTATCACCGACAATATTACACTTTATGCCCAATGGGAGAAAGAGATTTATCTGAAGATGGGTTCAGGCTGGGCAGATGCAAGTGCTTGGTTTGCTATCTATTACTATGATAGTGGAGCAGATAGCAACAACGGTTGGGTTAAAATGAATCTGGCTGAAAGTTGCTCAGACCCTGCTGTGTATAAAGCAACGGTTCCGGGTAATGGATATAACACGATCGTTTTTGTGCGTAAGAATCCGGCTGATATGACTCTGCCTTCATGGAGTAATAAATGGAATCAAACGTCAAACCAATCTCTACCTACATCCAATAACCAATTTACAATAACCGGCGGTAGTGGTGACGCATACACAGGTAGTTGGGGAACCTATTCTGCTCCGACATATACGGTGACTTATAACGGAAACGGAAACACGGGCGGAAGTGTTCCGACGGATGCAAGTAGTCCGTATGCTTGCGGTAGCACGGTAACGGTAAAAGGCAATACCGGCTCGTTGGTAAAAACTGGGTATACGTTTGCCGGTTGGAACACTGATGCAGGTGGAGGCGGTACGTCTTATGCTGCTGCTGCGACATTCACCATCTCTGCTAATACAACACTTTATGCGCAATGGGAAGAAGATGCATCATATAGCGTGACCTATAACGCAAATGGAGCAACTGGTAGTGTGCCGACGGATGCAAATACTTACGCTAACGGCGAGGAAGTAACAGTATTAGGTAAGAATACTCTTGCAAAAACAAATTATGGTTTTGCCGGATGGCGCACAGCAGTTTCGTCCGGAACTTGGTACGTACAAGGACAAACCTTTGAAATGGGTTCGGCTAATGTAAATCTCTATGCGCAGTGGGTTGCAGAAGCGAACATGGTTTCCGGTACACTCTATAAAGCCGTTGATATGAAAGCATCTGCAGCCTCGGCTACTGGACAATTTAGAGCTGGTATTTCTGCAAACGGTATATTTGAAGTATTAGGTGTTGGCGTTGTAAATGGAACAGCAGGTCCGATGGAATATGGTTCTGATAGTCAAACAATTGACGGAACTGCATTTACGCAGGCTCTCCATTTCAAAGGCACAGGTTCAGGCAGTCCTTCTGGTAGTACATTGCCAACAACGCGTGCTATCAAATTCCGCGTTCCGGCAGCAGGTACATTGCATTTATGGGTGCGTGCCGGCAGTAAAATCGCAATAGTCAAAGACGGAGGTTCTGCAAGTGCAGTAGGTTCGTCAACAGATCGTACTCATGAAACGGCGGCTGTCACAGCTGGAACTTATTATCTCTATGCAACAGGCACAAGCGTGTCACTTTACGGATTGCAATTTGTACAAAGTTGTACTGCTCCGACGGGATTGACGGCAGCGAGTACAACGGCGAAAGGAACGACGTTTACTATAACAGACGGAGCAAATACGAATGATTATGAGTTCTATGTTGTTACATCGAGTGGTACACCGGCTTCAAATGTGACGCCTACACACACTACGACAAACAAAACATTAACAATTACCGATTGTATTGCGGGAACGACTTATTATGCATGGGTTCGTTCGAAATGTAGTGAATCGAATAAGAGTGATTGGGTCGCACTGACGGGAAATACGTTTACCACTTCGACGGTAAGCGCGGATTATCATCTTTCCAACGTGACTAAGACTTCCGGTGCGACTTCGGGAATAGGTGGTTCTACTTTCACGGCGGTATTTGCTGCGGTTTCTGGGTATTCATTACCTTCTCCAGTGGTGACTATTGGTGGTAACTCTGCTACATCTGGAACGGATTATACATGGACGGCTGGAACAGGTACGCTGACTATCAATGCCAATAAGATCAATGGCGATATAGATATTACTATGAGTTCGCCTGCTGCGGCTCCGACGAATGTGGCAATAAGTGGCACATATCATTACTATCCGGGAGAGACAATCTCGTTGACGGCAGAAGCTACCGGTGGTAATGGTCCTAAGACCTACCAATGGTATAAGGGAGGTACAGCAGACGGCGACGCCATAGACGGTGCAACGAGTGCGACGTTTACCAAGGCAAGTTGTGTGGTTGGCGATGCCGGCAGTTATTATTGTAAGGTAACGTGTGGCGGAAGTGCTTCCACATGGAGTGACGGCGCCGGACATGATCCGTACAATGTGAAGATTATGCAGTTTGTGCTGAAGAATAACTCCAGCGTGGAAATCAGCCGAACAGCCTTGACCAAAGTGGATGCCACTCACGCAACAGTAATTCTGCACCTTACTGGCGGAACAACCTATAAGTTCCGTATCACGGATGGTTGCGGTAACTATTTCGGAAACACCGGCACAATGACCAATGGCAATAGCACGGATTGGTATATGAACGCGGATGCAGATTGCGGAATGACCACTGGTTTGAAGACATCCAACTATACGTTCAATGTGACGTTGGGCGATTTGGGCAACGGAATGCAAGTAACGGCTATTTATCCGGGCGGTGACCAAGCAGCCGGCAAAATCATTTACTGGGATAACAGCGTGCTGGACTGGGATGCCGGAGACCAATGGTATCGTATAGGTAAGAGTACTCATCATAATAAAACACAAATGACGCTCGTACCGGGTACTGCCAATTTGTACAAGGTAACTACGGCTGCATATGACGGTTTTGAATACTGGCACATCGCGAATAATCAAGGTAATGGAGATGGCAACCTGTTCTGGACCAAGGGAGATGCTGCCAAGGCGATTACTAATGCAATGGAGTTTGAAGGAGCACCTGTAACTCTTGATGCTATCACTGTTACGCCGACTAACAGCCACGCAACCGGTGAGACTTCTGATAATGATAACTGTGAGTTCTATACTCATACTACAGTTTCCGGGATGAAGACGGATGCTGTGACGATAAGTTCGTATTCGAATGGTACAATTACAGTTAATTATGTAGATACAGACGGAGAGGATGCAACGCTCACCAGTGGTTCTGCGAACTTGGCACACACGGTAATCTTGACTTCTATCACAGCTGTGCCAGATGCGGGTTATGACGCGAGTGCGATTACTATTAACGGTAACGCGTACGCAGCGAACCATGTAGTAACCGAAGCAACGACGATAGCTGCTTCCTTTACCCCGCATGTATATACCATTACTTACAAAGACCAAGGTAATGTGGCTTTCTCGGGAACGCATACAGATACTCCATCAGCACACCCGACTAGCCATACCTATAATACCGCTACAAACCTGAATAGCGCTACTAAGGCAGGTTACACCTTCGGCGGTTGGTTTACTACGAGCGCTTGTACAGGTGAAGCAGTAACCTCTCTTGGCGCTACGGCATACACAGCAGACATTACGTTATATGCAAAATGGACTGCTGCGGCAAGTCTGACCGCATTGGAGTGTAATACGCGTTATACGGTGCAAGACATGACAGCAGGAGGTTGCGGAACACTCTCCGGTACTTCTTGCTACAGCGCAGGGCTTTCTGCAAACAGCAGATTTGAAGTATTGGGTGATCCTTCTAAGACAGACCAAGCAGGTGGAACTCCGGAACAGAAGACAAATTCCAAACAAACCATAAACAGCATAGATTTTACATCATTCATGTATTTGAAGGGCGATGGTCTGAATGGTTCTACAGAGCCTACTTGTCGTGGTGTGAAATTCATTATACCAAGTGCCGGAAAACTGACTATCTATTATCGCTATGGCGACCGAAGCAAACTGAAGAAAGAAGGTGAAACGGCAGTCAATGTAGGAACAACAACGGACGGTTACGGATATAATACACATGATGTTACCGTCGGAACTTACTATATTTATGGTGCTTCAAGCGGAGCCGTGTTAATCGCAGTTGAATATCAATGTTGCACCACTCCGGCTACTGCATTTGCAAATGGTGCATATACCGTAGGCGGTAGTGCTTTGGATCTGAGCACTTTGATTAGTGGTAAACAAGGAACGGGTGCTATCACTTATACCGTCAAGAACCCTAACGGTACGGGTGCTTCTATTGCCGGAACAAGCTTTACTGCCACTTCGGCAGGAACGGCTACCGTAACAGCCACCCAAGCGGCTGATGCCACCTACTGCGAGAAAGTGATGGATGCAACCATCACCGTCAGCGCAGCCGCCGCTCCTGCAACAAAAGATATTTACTATGGAGCAATAACTATTACAGCTGGTGCATTGACAAAAGGTAGTACAGGAACAAGCCAATTCTTTACTAATATCGGTGGTACAATCGCTAATAACACAGAGATATCTTGGAGTTCTGGTCCTGGCACCGGAGGCGAGTATTATGAGTCGAATGTTTTGACTGATACGGAATTATCTAAGTCAAGCAACTGGAACACTTCTTCCGGATCTAATAGATATGTCGGTGGTATGAAATTCCAGAGTGGAAGTACATATACTTTGGCATTAGGTTCCAAAGTAGCTTCGTCCATTACGTTCTACGGCCGAAACGGAAGCGCAAGCAAGACCATGACCGTAGGCGGTGAAGATTGGACCTCCAGCTCTACCAAGAATACCTTCGCTAAACATGAGTTTATCAAGACAGGTGGCTTCACTGGCAATGTGGCTATTACCCAAGACGGTGACTTCTACGGTATATTGGTTATTACCATTCAGACCGCTACGCCTTGTACCACTCCTGTTATCCCGACGCTGAGCAACCAGACTGTTTGTCCGGGAAGCGACATCGCAGCATGGAATGCAACGCAGACAGCAGTATTGGCTGATGGCGAAACGGCAAGTTACTCTTGGAAGAAGAAAGGAAACGATACAGAGATTGAAGATGAAGCAACACTCGACCTTGGCGCAGCCACAGAGTCAATGGCCGGTACGTATGTTGTAACCGTCACTGTCAGCAAAGCCGGTAAAGCTTCCGCAACCGCTACCAAGGAAGTGACGCTGACCGTAACGGCTGCGGTGGAGGAGCCGGTTATTACAGCCAATAAGGCTACTGTATATCCGGGCAACAGTGTAACACTAACAGCTACTTGCGGTACAGACGGCGTAACATGGAACTGGTACTTGTGCGCTAATGCAGATGGTACGGGCGCAGGATCAAGTCTTGGCACAAGTTCAAG
>DGTR01000031.1:0-79846 GCA_002394395.1 Bacteroidales bacterium UBA4331
CAAGGACGCGACCTCAAAGATATGTCCCTCGCAGAGATGGACGAGCTTTGGAATGAAGCCAAAGCCAATGAACAATATACATTGTAAATTAAAAACGGGTCATTGCTGACCCGTTGTGCGGCATAAAAGACTCGAACTTTCACTCCTCGCGGAACCAGATCCTAAGTCTGGCGCGTCTACCAATTCCGCCAATGCCGCTGAAATCGCAAATCGCAGGGTTGGTACAACCCGAGATTTAGAATTCCCTTTTTGCCGTCGGCAAACGGAATTCGGGTGCAAAGGTACGAAGAAATTTTGAATTATGCAAGAAAATTCGCAAACTTTTTATCATATTTTGCCAAATGGCGTAAAAATCGTCCATCGTTGGACACCTTCACCTGTCGCATATGTGGGTGTGATGGTCGGCGCAGGAACGCGACACGAGACTCCCGAAGAAAACGGAATGGCACATTATATCGAGCATTGTGTCTTCAAAGGCACAGCTCACCACTCCGCCCGCCAGATCATCCATGCCATCGAAGGGATCGGAGGAGAGATTAACGCCTATACGACTAAAGAGGAGACCACTTTCTATGCCGCCATCCTTGCCGAACACATCCAACTCACGCTTCATCTTATCGCAGAGATGATTCTCCAGCCCACTTTCAAAAAAGAAGAGACCGACAAAGAGCGGATGGTCATTATGGATGAGATAGAGAGTTATAACGACAGCCCGTCCGAACTCATCTACGACGATTTCGAGAGCCTCGTCTTTGCCGGTTCCAGCCTCGAGATGCCCATTTTAGGCACCAAAAAGACGCTGAGACACATCTCTTCCAAACCCTCCTACCCGCTCGAATGGATGAAAACACACTACACACCCGACCGGATGGTGGTTTTCTGCCAGGGAAACGTCAAACCCGAGAAAATCTTCCGTCTCGCCGAAAAAGAGTTCGGCTCACTTCCTACCCAACCCCAAAACACACCCAACCCCGACGGTCAACCGACGGTCAACCGACAGTCAACCGACGGTCAAAGCCCCTGTAAGTTCGAGGTTTCTTACCGAAAAAACACCCACCAGGTCCACGCGATGATGGGCGGGAAAGCCTATCCTTTGGGACATGAAAGGCAATTACCTATGTTTTTGCTCAATAATATCTTAGGCGGCGGAAGTCTCAACAGCCGGCTCAATCTCTCGCTGCGTGAGTCCAAAGGCCTCGTTTACACCGTCGAATCGACCTATACACCCCTTTCCGACACCGGCTACTGGTGCATCTATTGGGCGTGCGACCCGGAGGACTACGCACACAGTCTGGCGTTGGTGCAAAAAGAACTGGACAAACTGCGCGAGACACCGCTCACACCTTCCGCACTACGCCACGCACTCATCCAACTGCGAGGACAAATGGCCATCTCCGCGCAAAACCAGGAAAACGCTGCACTCGCCATGGCAAAGTCAATGTTATACCGTGGTTCTGCGCCAGATTGGCATCAAACTTTTGAAAAAATAGCAAATACGACATCCGAAGAGCTTTTTGACGTTGCAAATGATTTGTTTTTGTCGGCAAATCGTTACATTTTGACATACAAATAGTACAAAAACATTTTTTTTTGCATTTTTCTTCCAAATAATTTGGTCATATCGAAAAATTGTTGTAACTTTGCGCGATTTTTCATCTGTGCGCGTATGCGTAAGCCATATTTATATACATATATACGCGCGTAAGGAAGGAAAAGGAGACGAAAAAATTAATAACAAATTATACAAACAATGAAGAAGATTTTTACACTTATGTTTCTTGCCGCGATGAGCATTGGGTTGTTCGCGGAGAAACAAGTAAGCGGTGTGGTAGTCTATGAGAATGGGGAGCCGGTCATCGGCGCAAGCATTCAGGCACAGGGTACTACACAAGGTACTATCTCGGATTACGATGGTAAGTTCGAGATGGAGGTACCGGAGTCTGTGAAGACTTTGGTTATCAGTTATGTAGGTATGGCTACGCAAGAAGTGGCAGTCGGCAAGAACCTCAAGATCACGATGAAGGAGAACTCCGAGATCATCCAGGAGGTTGTCGTTACCGGTTACGGTACCGTTTCCAAAGGCGCTTATGCCGGTTCGGCTCAGGCTGTAAAGGCAGAGGACATTGAGAAGAAAAACCCGTCGGATATCACCAAGGCGCTCGCCGGTGAGGTAGCCGGTGTACAGGTGGTTAACTCCAGCGGTCAGCCGGGTTCCGTAGCATCAATCCGTATCCGCGGTATCGGTTCTATCAATGCTAGCAGTACGCCGCTCTATGTAGTAGATGGTATTCCTTTGGATGCCGGTTCGATCAGTTCTATTGACCCGAGCGATATCGCTTCCACCACCATTCTGAAAGACGCTACCGCCACTTCGCTCTATGGTAGCCGTGGTGCCAATGGTGTTGTGGTAATCACAACCAAGAAAGGTAGTTCCAATGGAGATGACGGTAAGATTGAGATCGACGTAAAGGCCGGTGCCAACATGCGTCTGCTCCCGATGTATGACGTAATTGACTCCCCGGAGGAGTATGTTACGCTTGCATGGCAGAGTCTCTTCAACCAGCGTTACGTAAAGAACAACGATGAGGATAAATCTATTGATTATGCGCATAAGAATTTATATAGCAAGAATGGTATCCCTACCCTCTATAACCTGTGGGATCAACCGGGCAACCTGCTTATCAATCCTTACGATGCAGCCGGAAATGTAAAGCCTTCTTTCAGCAGCGATGCGCATCGTCTGGCAGCTTTCCAGAATATGGATAGTTGGTATAACACATTGTTCCACAACGGTCTGAAACTCGAGGCTACCGCTAAAATTAGCGGCGGTAGTGAGAAGTTGAACTACTATACTTCCTTCGGTTATCTGAAGGACGAGGGTTACTATACCGCTTCGGATTTCCAGCGTTTCAACACCCGCGCGAACATTAACTATCAGGCTAAGAAATGGCTGAAGGGCGGATTGAATATCCAGTATTCGTACGCTTCTATCAACAACCCTGTTCAGGACGATGCAGCTGCGAACAACGGATTCTTGTTTGTTAACCAGATTCCGCCGATTTACCCGGTTTATGTACATGATCCTGTTACGGGTGCTATCATGACCGACCCGAAGACCGGTGGTAAGATGTACGACTACGGTGATAACGGTGATGAAAACATCGGTCAGACCGGTGGTCGTCCCTATTCGTTCGGAATCAACCCTGCCGGTGCATTGGAATGGGACAAGCAAAAGACGGTTCGCCACCAGACGGTTGCCAACGCATTCTTGGAGTTCAAACTCTACGAAGGTCTGAAATTCACCCTCAATGCAGGTGTACAATATATGAACAACCGCATCAACAGTTTGACCAACAAATACTACGGCGATGCAGCCGGAGTAGGTCGTGTAGCGAATGCACAGTACAATTATCTGGCCTTCACCAGCAACCAGTTGTTGGAGTACAACAAGTCCTTCAACGAGCACACTATACGCGTTATGGCAGGTCACGAGATCACCTACTTCACCTACAATTACCAATATGGTTACAAAAAGAACATTGTAGAAGACAACGCGAATGAGTTAAGTAATGGTGTTAGCATGGACGGCGTAGAGGGTTACGCTCGTACGAGCACTCTGGAGTCCGCTCTGGCTACCGCTACCTACGAGTACGACAACCGCTATTTGATTACCGCCAACTACCGCGCCGACGGTTCTTCCAAGTTCGCGAAGGGTCACCGTTGGGGTCATTTCGGTTCCGTAGGTGCTGCATGGAACTTCACTAACGAGCATTTCTACGAGGGAACGACCGTTGCCGACTGGATTAAGAACGGTAAACTGCGTTTAAGCTGGGGTGTATTGGGTAATCAGGATATCGGTGATATGATGTTCTCCGACCAATATAGCGTAGAGAACGTGGACGGCAACAAAGGTTATGTTTGGGCATACAAAGGTAATCCGGAGTTGACTTGGGAGCGCACCAGCACGATTGACCTCGGTCTGGAGTTCAGCCTCAGCAAGTATTTGGATGTAGAGTTTGACTATTTCTACAAAAAGACCGATAACATGCTCTTCCTCCGCCGTGTAGCTCCGTCTCTGGGTTATAGCGGATATTACGTCAATGATGCGGCGATGGAGAACCAAGGTGTCGAGTTCGACCTTAAGGCACACGCGCTCGATATGCGTAATATCAAGTTGGATATCCGTTTGAACGGTGGTTACTATCGTAATAAGATGCTTCAGATGCCTATTGACGGCTACAATGAAGATGGTACGCCCAAACGTATGATCATGAATGGTGGTATGTCTGCCGGACACTCCATATATGATTGGTATTTAGTTCATTACGAAGGCATCAACGAAAATGGTGAAGCTACATACACCGCTTACTATGACGCTACAAATGGCGGTAAGCTCGGCAAAACCAATGCGGAACTCGACAACACCGGTGATAACTACATCAGTTCGGTTTATGAATACCGTCTCAAACACCCGGATGCAAAGATTGAGAAGACTACCGTCACCGGTACGGATTACAACTACGCCGGATCGGATTACGTAGGCAAGAGTGCCATGCCGGATCTCGATGGTGGTTTTGGTATTGATTTCGAGGCATATGGTGTAACCCTGAGCATCAGTTGCAGCTACCGTATCGGCGGTTATGGATACGATAACATGTATGCTTCGTTGATGCATAGCGACAAGATCGGTAAACAAAACTGGCACAAAGACATCCGTAATGCATGGACCCCGGGTACCATAGTTACCGACGATAACAAGATGACTCTCGCTCCGCGTTTGAGCAACGGTGCTGACCAATATGCTAACACCGGAGACCGTTTCCTGACGAGCAACTCGTACTTGAGTTTGAATAACATCAACCTCGGTTACAAGTTCCCGAAGAAATGGATGGAGAAGATCAAACTGAACACCCTGCAAATCTGGGTAGCAGCCGACAATCTGGCTATCGCAACGGCACGCAAGGGTTACAACCCGATGATGTCCGGTGACGGTTCGAACGGCTACAGTGACTATAGCCCGCTGTCCACCGTAATGGCCGGTGTTAAAGTTCAATTCTAAACCATAGGAGATTACTAATATGAAAAAGATACAATATTTATTTGCAACAATTGTGCTGGGTTTGGGTCTCACCTCCTGTGGTGACAGTTTCTTAACCCAATACCCCGAGGGCGGTGTACTCCTTGAGGATCAGTTCGCCCAACTGCCGGATAACCTGAAAGGATCTATTCTCGGTATCTACTCCAAACTCTATGAGTACGGAGGTGAGCATGACGCATTTGGTCTCCGCTCGATAGACATGTACGGTGATATCCAGAGCGGCGATATGGCGATGGCCAGCAGCAGTTACGGATGGTTTGAGATGTACGAGCGCGGTTATTTTTACTCTTATGCACAGGGATATCTCTGGTCGTTCTACTATGACATTATCAATCTGGCAAACCTCGGCACATTGGCCGTAGAGCAAAATAGCGCAGAGATTTTGAATACGATTACTTCCGGAGAAGCCCCCATGGAGACCATCAAACTGCAAGGCTACTACTATGGTCAGCTGTTAGCTATCCGTGGATGGGCATACGCAAGTCTCCTGAATTACTACTGCGATCCGATGGATGCATTGGATGAGCCGATGGACGTTGAGAAAGCCCTGCCGGTATATACCGAGTTGGACTTGGACACTCTCGGAGCACCTCTTTCTACTGTATCCGAAGTCTATGAGCGTGTATATGAGGATCTCTCCACTGCGATTGATGTATTGGATTACTACGGCGCGCTTAACCAACGTAGTTCGAAACTGGAGGTTACCGCAGATGTAGCCCGTATCATGCTGGCTTACGCCATGCTGAACCATGGTCATTCAGAGATCACTATAGCCGGCGGCAAAAATGCATATCAGATTGCGCAAGAGCAGGCAGAAGCCGTTATCGGCAAATACCCCATCCTGTCCAAAGAAGAGTTACTGACTACCGGTTTCTCGGATGTAAACGCCAAAAACTGGTTGTGGGGTCAGGATGTAACGGTTGAAACTACTACCGCACTTGCTTCTTTCTTTGGACAAGTAGATATCCATAGTTATAGTTATGCGGCTGCAGGTGATACCAAGGCGATTGACAGTAAATTATACGACGAAATTGTCGCTACCGGTTGGGATGCTCGCGTGGGCTGGTTTAACAAGCCTGGAGAGAAAGAGAAAGCTCCTTATGCTCCCGGTCGCAAATTCTACAACCCGACCACAAAAGACGAGACAAAACTTGACAAAGTGGATCGTAACTGGTTGTGCGACAATGTCTTTATGCGTGTCGAAGTAGCATATCTGATTGCCGCAGAAGCAGCCTATCAGAATGGCGACGAGGCAGCTGCAAAGAGCCATTTACAGGCACTTTGTGATGAGCGTGTATTGGACGGAAAAGATGCAGAATATAACGCTTGGCTCGGTACGCTTTCCGGAGACGCACTCAAAAAGGCAATTGCCTATAACTGGCGTGTAGAGATGTGGGGTGAAGGTTATGGTCTGCAGACCTTGCGTCGTCTGACCAAAACGGTAACCTTAGGAACAAACCACTTGGATCGTGGCGAACAAAACGTATCGGTTGAGGGAGCGGAACACATCATGTACCAATGCGAAATCCCGACCACAGAGACACGTTACAACCCGGCTCTGGCGACAACGGTTTTAACGCAAGACAAAAAATAATTAAAATTTAGACAAAATGTCTATTGAATTATAACTAACTTTATTAACTAAAAAAGTACAATTATGAAAAAGTATTTAGTTGTATTGGCAGCACTGGCAATGGTATTGGTAGGCTGCAAGGACAAAGACAAAGACAAAGATGGTGGTAGTGAGTATACCAAGATTTCCATCAAACAAAGTGAGATTACTCTCGCAGCAGGTGAGACTTACAAGTTGAACCTGCTCTATGAACCGACTACATTGGATGCTCCTGCATGTACTTGGTCAAGCAGCAACGCAGAGGTAGCAACTGTAGCAAACGGTACCGTTACCGCTGTTGCTCCGGGCGAGGCTACTATCACCGCTAAGTTGGGTGAGTTATCTGCTGCCTGCAAAGTAATCGTTAAGACCGTTTACGGCGCTTACGAGATTGAAGATTACGGTGTTTTCGGTACTAAACCGGATAGCGTGATCGCAGGAACCGATACGATCATCAATCTGCAGTGGGCTGGAGGTGCGTTCAACTGCCAGCTTGCTTTCTGGCCGGTACTGGCATGGGATGGAGACCTGACCTACATAAGTGGTAGTGGTTTCCAAGGCGCAGGTCTGTTGCTCTATTCTACTGTTCCTTTCTACACTATTAATGATGAGAACGCTGGCGAATACAACGGTACTCCTTTTGGTTGGGGTAGTTTCAATTTCAAAGACGTGAATGGAAAAGCTCGTAGAAACGTTGGTCAGGCAGGTAAGATGGACAAAGACAAATACTGCGAGTACATGGATTCCTACATCACTGAACTTTTGGCTGGTGGTAAAGGAGAGAACATCAAGTGGGATTTATTCCCTGAGGCAATCGATCAAAAGAGCGCTATCATCTTCGTTGCTGACTACACCGCTGAAGAGCCGGAGTGGGAGATTGACTACGGATTGGTACGTGCTCTTGTAAAAGACATGGAACTTGTATGGGACGCTGAGGCAGAGGCATTCTCGTACACCGCAACTATCGATTGGTTCAACAATCTGGATGAGAATCACTACTTTGGTTTGGCTTACACCGAGGAAGGCGTAACAAAACCGTATGACCTGAGCATCATCACTGAGAAGTATGCTTATGGCAATCCGGTAAATAACGCTCCTGCACTGAACGAGCCGTATAAACTAAAACACTACAAAGAGATTCCTGAGATCAGATTAGGTCGCAAAGTTGTTACCGATATGTTGATCAAAAAGTAATCTTTTAGATTAATTTTTCAAAAAAATCCTGCATACTCTTGCGTATGTGGGATTTTTTTTGTACCTTTGCGGCCTAAAATGGAAAATTGTACATATATGAGAAGATATTTATTCAGTATGATGGCAGCGTTGGTATGCAGCGCGAGCGTTTATGCAGTAGTAGCATCGCCGGAACCGATATCGATTAGGCAGGGCGACGGGACAACGATTAATGTAAAGATGGTAGGCGATGAGTTTCATCACTATTATACCACTTTGGACGGTACCCCACTCCGCATGGACAAGAAAGGGATGATGGTAGAGGATGCGTCCGTAGTAGAGCCTTCGGAGCAAGCGCGACATATTCGCCGTGCGACGCAACAGGCGACGATAGCGGGTTCGTATCCGTTAACCGGTTCGCCAAAGAGTTTGGTTATCCTGGTGAACTTTGCGGACTTGAAATTCAGATACACATTGGCGGATTTCCAAGCTATGATGACGGAATCCGGTTATAGCAAGAATAACGGCGTAGGTTCCGCGCGCGATTATTTTATTGCGTGCTCGGATAGTATCTTCTCGCCGCAGTTTGACTGCTACGGTCCGGTAACCCTGTCTCAGAAATACCCGTACTACGACAGCCACACCAGCCAGATGATTGTAGAGGCATGTAACCTGGTAGCGAACCAAGGCGTAGACCTGACCCAATACGACACGGATAACGACGGTAGGCTGGATAATGTGTTTGTATATTACGCAGGAAATAACGAAGCAGAGGGCGCGAGTTCACAGACCATCTGGCCGCACCGCAGTGTGGTTCAGACAGGAGACCGCGTACAGAACAAATTGATTTATGACTACGCATGTACGTCAGAGTTGCGCGGTTCTGCTGGAAATGCGATGTGCGGAATCGGTACTTTCTGTCACGAATTCGGCCACGTATTAGGTCTACCGGATTACTACGACACAGATAATTCACAGACATACACAGTCGGTTCATGGGATATCATGTGTTCGGGTAGCTACAACGGCTCCGGCAAGACCCCCCCATCCTATACCGCCGGCGAGCGTTTCCAGTTAGGCTGGATTAAACCTGTTCAGTTAAAAGACGCCGGCACTTATACTCTGGAGCCATTAGTTACAACCGGTCAATCGTATCTAATAGCCAAAACGGATCACAACTTAAGTTGGGGAAATGCCAACCCGAACGAATACTGGCTGTTGGAGAACCGCCAGAATTTAGGTTGGGACAGGCACTCCACCAGTCTTCCGGGAACGGGCATGCTGATTTTCCATATCACTTATAATTCTGCCATATGGGGTCAGAACGAGCCGAATAATAGTTTCCCGCTGCGTTACGACATTGAGGAAGCCGGAGGTGTAAAGGGTTATTCCGCACAAAGCGACCCATTCCCTGGATCGCTCAATGTGACCAGTTTCACCCCGATGCTGCATAGCGGAGAGATGCTGGAGCAACCTCTTACGGGAATCACCCAAGAGGGTCAAAACATCATCTTCACTTTCAAATCGAACGGATTTATGTTTATCCCGACGGAGTTGCCGCTGATAGAGAGTACTTACAATCCGGACACCAAAAAGTCCTATACACCGGCATCAGTTCTCAAAGTAGCAGGTGACCACCTGGACCCGAATGAAGATGTAACGATTGCTATCTCGGGAAGCGGATTTAATATCTCCATAGACAGTGTCAATTGGCGTTCCTCGCTGACCGTCCGCCCGAATGCGGACTCCGTACTGGACCAGCCGGTATATGTCCGCTATGCCCCACGCAAACAGGTGTGCGATGCGCAACGCGGAACCATTTCTGTCCGTCAAGGCGCCAAAGCCGGTTCGTATGCTGTGCGTGCTACAAGTGAGCGTCCGGTGCTAATCAGCACTCCAGCGCTGACAACCATCGAAGAGGTCACTCCGACATCCTTTAAGGTTCGTTGGAAACCGGAAGAGGACGCCGAGCAGTATTTCGTTACGCTCTATCACATGGAGGATGGTCAGGAGACGCTCACCGAAAGTTTCGAGGGATTCGATGACGAGATGACCGTTTGGGAAAGCGGTTGGTACACCTCTTTCTACCGCACTACATCCAAGGCGAAGATTGACGGCTCGGAGTCTATGTGGTTCAAGGAGAATAACGAGGTGATGATGTCGCCGATCTACCAACTCCCGATTACGAATGTCAGTTTCTGGCTCAGTGCTCCTGCCACTACGGATAGCGAAGTCGGCTTTATAACCCTGATCGGAACCTCGGATGCCGGTGCCGATACGTTGGACGTGATTCACGTATCCAAGAATACGAAGAAATACACCTATTCAAAGGCTTTGAGCGTGGCAAAGGGTTATCGCCGTATAGAAATGGATTACACGTCTCTCGGAGGCGAAGGCGTCTGCTTGGATGCTTTTCAGGCGACGTTCAACAAAAAGACCATCTATACCTATAAGGGTCGCGAGAAAACGATTGAGGCAGTCGAAGGGGATATTGCAGGGGACTATACTATCTTCTACGCTTCCGACTTAATACCGAGTACGACGTATTACGTACGTCTACAATGCGCAGAGAACAAAGGTTGTAGCGAGCATTTGAGTGACCTGAGTCAGCCGACGATGATCTTTACCCAAGCTGGCGAAGCCGTTGATTCCAAGCATCTTACGTACGCGTATGACTCCATCAACTACGACCCGGCAAGACATGTGATCTACCTGCCGCAGTCGCTTAAATCCGGTCATGTGAACATCTATTCGCCGGAGGGAGAATTGGTAAAGAGTATACCGGTTTCTCCGACTTATAACATCGTTCCTTTGAATGAGGCCGATTTCCGCCGCGGAGCAATGTACATGATCAAATACATGCCGGAAGACAAGATGGGCCGCAAGAGTCCATGGATCAAGATTATTTTCCTATAAGTGATGAAACAGATATATTGTTATCTACTGGTTCTGCTCGGTTTTGCCATAACCGCCTGCAATAACGGGAACAATCCCGAGTGGGCAGAGCAATATAAAGAGGGGACGTACTATATAGTAAAATTCAATCCTCTTGCGGCGTCCTATTACGGGAATGTGATGCTTGTGCAGGACGCAAAGGGAGAATATAAGATGCGTAGTCTGGCAAACGGAGGTACATGCCGTGAGTTATTTCTCGGCCATACGCCTTTCACGCAGATAGACACCGTCGAACATTGGTATTTAGCGGATTGGAAATGGGGGCTTTATCTGTCTTATAATCATGTAGTTCTCCCCGTCCGTTGGCAAGACATCACCAAGCCGGATGAGAAATATGTACGCTCGGATTTTGAGACCTCGGCAAGTAATATCATCAACCGTTTTGGCACCATCAAGCGGAGCGAGATAGACCGCTATTTAGGCATCACTCCTGCTCCGGCGGCAGACTACCCGGGTCCTTGGGGATATACCAGCGGCGGAATATCTACGGATCATTTGGCGCCGGTTTATCTAAATAGATATTATTCCGTTCAGGACATACCGGATGTGATTGACCAAAAGGGAGACTGGAAATATACGAAAGAGGATTTTCTGAAGGAGCGCAAACGTCAGGACAGTCTGCAAAACGTATATACAGAGCGTTTAGCCACCTTGGTTTACGAAGGCGTAGTGGACTTAGTTATTCACGAGGCGCAGCGTTAAGTCCCCCCACAACGGGCAGATTGAACAGCCAACAAGAAAGAAATGAGTTCGGGCAACCGAGCTCATTTTTTTGTGCTTTTACGCAGACTCGGGGCGAGTGCAAAATGACGGATTTTAGGAAAAACAGGAGAACAGAAAGGGTATTGAAATTATTTTACCCATTTTGCCCCACTTTTGCGCAAAATGTTAATAACGCACGTAATTTACTGATTTTGCGTACGTTATATGGCATTTTAAAATGTTAAAAAGATGTTGATAAAACAATTGAAAAATTTTTTTGTGGGGAAATGTGGTGTATATCATTTTTTTTTTGTAACTTTGTGCCCGAAATTGAAGAAGTATAGAATATAGAGTACAAAGTATAAACAGATAACTGGCAGAATACTGGCAGAGCACAGAATAAAAACATCAATATGCAGACTTTTGTAGGAAATATTGACGGACGGTTGGACGAGAAGGGACGTATATTTGTTCCGGCTATTTACCGTCGTATTTTGGCAGAGACGTCCTCCAAGCGCATTGTGATGCGGAGGGATACGGATAACGAGTGTCTGATGTTCTATCCGGAAGAGGTTTGGAACGAGAAGGTAGAACAGTTAAGGCAGGCATTGGACGAGTGGGATCCAGAGGATCAGCTGATCCTGATGCAGTTCATGGCCGACGCGGAATATATGGAGATGGACGGTCAGGGACGTATTTTGTTGCAAAAGAAGAACCTGGAGACCATCGGTGCGCAGCAGGATGTGCTGTTTGTCGGCATGCTGAACCGCTTTGCGTTGTGGGCACCGGAGAAGTTCGCAGAGAAACGCCTGAGCCAGACCGAATTGGCGGCAAGACTGCGGGCAAAGATGAAGAAAAACGGAGATCGCGACTGAAGCAACAGAGTAGTAACGTCATACGAATAACGTGCTAATGACGCGCTAATCACCCGCTAATCACGCGCTTTTTGATAATAAATAGATAATAAAATGGAGGAGATTTACCACATACCGGCGATGCTGAAAGAGACGATTGAGGGTTTGGCAATCAAGCCGAACGGGGTGTATGTGGATGTCACTTTCGGCGGCGGAGGACATAGCCGGGCGATTTTGGAGGGACTCAAAAGCGGACATTTGTACTCATTCGATCAAGACGAAGAAGCTTTACAAAACGCGATAGACAACCCGAGATGGACGTTTGTGCATTCGAATTTCAGGTACCTGCGGAACTGGATGGATTATTACGGAGTGAAGGAGATTGACGGGTTGCTGGCAGATTTAGGGGTTAGTTTTCACCATTTCGATTGTCCGGAGCGAGGGTTCAGTTTCCGGTTCAGCGCGCCGTTAGACATGCGGATGAACCAGACGGCAAAACGCACGGCGGCGGATATAGTAAACGGGTACAGCGAGGAGGAGTTAGCGAAGATTTTCTGGCTATACGGCGAGATGAAGAATGGGAGGGGCATCGCAAGGAATATATGCAAGGCCCGTTCTCAGAAGCCGATTTTACGGACGGAAGAACTGATTAACGCGGCGCTGAACATAAAAGCCCAGCCCCTCCCTAACCCTCCCCATGAAGGGGAGGGAAGCCGGATGACATCCGGCACAATGAACGATGAAAAAAACGCGGGGCTAAAGACCCGCGAACAGAACGAAGGAAAAAATCCGCCAAGCATGGCGGATACAAGGGAGTTGGAGATACCGGCGCAGTACAAGAAGGATCTGGCTCGGCTTTTTCAGGCGTTGCGTATAGAGGTGAACGATGAGATGGGAGCGCTGCGAGAGATGTTAGTAGCGGCACGGGATTTAGTAAAACCCGGAGGGCGGATAGCCATCCTGACATACCACTCGCTGGAGGATCGGTTGGTGAAGAATTTCTTTCGAAGCGGGAACCTGGAAGGGACGATAGAAAAGGACTTTTACGGAAACGCGATTACTCCGTTTGATGTTATCGAGAAAGGGCGAGTGGCCAGTGACGATGAAGTAGAACGGAACCCGCGTAGCCGGAGTGCGAAATTACGCGTGGCGGAGAAAAAATAAATATAATTTACCATTTGGTCATGTACCATGTACCATTTATGTACCATTTGGCTATTTAGCCATTTAACTAAATGATTCAATAACAAAATAAATGACCAAATCGTAAATGACAAAATTGTAAATGACTAGATGGCAGATGTACATGACATACAGAGTTGGTTGAACGGCGATAAGCTGCGGAGCCGGAAGATCAGAGAACAATACCCGCTGATAGGGTTGATTGTGGGTCTGGTCTTTTTGTATATTCTGACGGGGTATCAGTCTGCCAAACAACAACACCGGTTGACGGACACAAAGAAAGAGATGCTTGACGCCAAGTTCCGGTACATGACGATTAGTGCGCAGTTGACGAATAGCACAAGGCAGAGCCAGGTGATAGAGGTACTGAAGGAGAACGGAAGTGAAGTGCAGGAAAATAGGACACCGCCGGTGAAGGTAAAATAAGGAAACCCCACCCTAACCCTCCCCACAAGGGGAGGGAAGCCGGATGACATCCGGCACAACGGACGACGAAAATTTACCATTTGGTCATGTACCATGTACCATTTATGTACCATTTGGCTATTTAGCCATTTAACTAAATGGTTCAATAACAAAATAAATGACCAAATCATAAATGACAAAATTGTAAATGACTATTTACCATTTGGTCATGTACCATGTACCATTTATGTACCATTTGGCTATTTAGCCATTTAACCAAATGATTCAATAACAAAATAAATGACCAAATCGTAAATGACCAAATCGTAAATGACAAAATTGTAAATGAATTTATGTCTGACGAGCAGAGAAATACGGTATGGAGGTTCGCGATGATATTCATCGTGATCGCTTTGGGTTTTGTAGCTGTGCTCGTGAAGATCGTGTATATCCAGGCGGTGGAGAGAGACGAGTGGTTGAAGGTGGCAGAAAAACAAGTGCCGACGAACAGGCCTATTCCTGCGACACGGGGAAATATCTTGGATTGCAACGGGCGGTTGTTAGCGAGCAGTATGCCGCAATATTATATATATATGGATACACGCGTGCCCGCGTTGCACGAGAAAAACGGAGAGTTGTTTAACAAGCATATCGACACGCTGGCTCTGGATCTGGCGACGATTATCGGGGATAAGAGTGCAGCGGAGTACAAGGCGAAGATCGTAGGGGCTTACCGGCATGGCGAGAAACGCTTGCGGGTTTGCGAGAACCGCATCAATTATCTGCAAAGGCAGGCTTTAGAGCAGAACAAACTCATTAAGAAGGGGAAGTATAAAAGCGGTATTTTCTTTGAAGACCAGCATCGGCGGATCAAGCCCTACGGAGGTCTGGCGAGCCGTACGATAGGTAGTATTTACGGAGAAGGCGGAAGTGGAAACTCGGGTCTGGAGAAGGGTTTTGACAAGGAGTTGAGGGGTCTGGACGGCATGAGTAGTATTCAGAAGATCGGCGGCCGTTATGAGTCCGTGACGGTAGAAGAGGCGCAGGACGGATTAGATATCCAAACCACTATTGATGCCAACTTGCAAGATATCGTGGAGAACGCGTTGCTGGCAAAGACGGCGGAAAGAAATGCCAAATGGGGTTGCGCTATTCTCATGGAGACGCAGACGGGTTATATTCGCGCGATTGCGAACTTGGACCGGTCGCAAGAAGACGGCAAGTATTATGAGGCGCAGAACCACGCCGTGCAGCGTGTAGAGCCGGGTTCGACGTTTAAGACGATTGCTTTGGTGGCGGCGCTGGACGACGGGAAGATTGATATAGACGACACGGTGGCGGTTAGTCGGACGCCGTGGAAATATTTCTCTGTGACACATACCGACGCCCACCCGATGGACACGATTCTGACGGTTAGGAGCGCTTTGGCGGTGTCGTCGAATATCGCGCTGGCGAAGCTGATCACGCGGAGTTATGAAGGTTCGGCACGAAAGTTCGTGAGGCGGATCGAGAAGATGGGACTGCTGGACAGCGTTTATTGCGAGATTCCGGGAGCCGACAAAGCGCGGATTGAGGTTCCGCGGGACACGGTGACGCTGAGTAAGATGAGTTACGGCTACTCGGTAGAACTGAGTCCGATGCAGATTCTGATGTTCTATAACGCGATCGCCAACGGCGGAAGGATGATGCGGCCGATGTTAGTGACGGCGGTGCTGCAGAACGGCGAAGTGGAGAAGAGTTTTCGGCCGGAAGTGGTGAAGTCGTCGATTTGCGGAAAGAGCACTTTGCGAGATATACAAGGGGCGTTGCATGACGTCGTTTGGGATGACCATCTGGGTACTGCGGCGGCGAAGTTATGGAGCAAGAAAGCGCAGTCGAAGCTCGTGAATATCGCCGGCAAGACCGGTACGGCGCAGTTGATCATCCCCGGCAGAGGGTACTCGGGCAAGCACCATAGGATGACTTTTGTGGGGTATTTCCCGGAAGAGAACCCGCAGTACACGTGTATCTGCATGATTGAGGACCCGCAGTACCCGTATGACGCGGGAATGGACTGCGGCAGCACGGTGCGGGTGATTGCGGAGAAGACGATGGCGTACACGGGATGCTACGTTTGGAAGGATGGAAAACGCAAATTAGTAAAGAGATGATACTCAGCGAATTATTAAAAGTTATCGAGCCGATAGAGGTGATCGGCGAGACGAACAAAGAGATCAAGGGTCTGCATTTTGACAGCCGAAAGATCGGAGAAGGTGACTTATTCGTTGCCCAAGTCGGCACAGCAGTAGATGGCCACACGTTCATTGACGGTTGTGTCGAAAAAGGGGCAGCGGCGGTCGTTTTGAGTGATCGTGCATTCATGCACGATGCGAAGGACGTGACCTATATTTTGGTTGAGAATACGGATAAGGCGTTGGGATTGTTGGCGAGCAAGTGGTTCGGCGAGCCGAGTAAGGCGTTGACGCTGGTTGGCGTGACGGGTACAAACGGCAAGACCACTATCGCGACGCTGCTGTACAAACTCGTTCGGGCGTTAGGGCACAAGGCAGGACTGCTGTCCACCGTGGTCAATTATATCGAGGACGAGGCGGTGGCTGCAACGCACACGACGCCGGACGCGATTGAGTTGAACGGATTGCTGAGACGGATGGTGGATGCCGGATGCGAGTATGCGTTCATGGAGGTTTCCTCCCATGCCATCGCACAGGAGCGAATTGCAGGACTGGATTTTGATGGGGCGCTGTTTACCAACCTGACAAGGGATCATATTGACTACCATAAGACTTTTGACAACTACCGGGATACAAAGAAAAGGCTTTTTGACGGGTTGAAGAAGAGTGCTTTTGCGGTGACGAACAAAGACGACAAGAACGGGTTGGTGATGACGCAAAACTGCAAGGCGGAAGTGAAGACCTACTCCACCCGCTCGCTGGCGGACTATAAGGCACAGATTTTGGAGGAAGGATTTGAGGGGATGATGCTGAATATCAACGGCAAAGAGGTTTTTGTGCCGCTGGTGGGACGGTTCAATGTCAGCAACCTGCTGTGTATCTACGGCGCAGCGTTGTGTCTGGGATTTGAGGAACTGGAGGTGTTGCGTGTGCTGAGTACGTTGAAGCCGGTGAACGGTCGGTTTGAGACAATCAGAAGCCCGAAAGGCTGGACGGCGATTATAGATTACGCCCACACGCCGGACGCGGTAGATAATGTGATAAGTACCATAAGGGAGATCATAGATGGTCAAAAGTCGAAAGTCGAAAGTCGAAAGCCAAGATTGATCACCGTGATCGGTTGCGGAGGAAACCGGGACAAGGGCAAACGACCGATGATGGCGCAGATTGCGAAGAGGGGAAGCGAGCAGTTGATCCTGACGAGCGATAACCCGCGTGACGAAGAGCCGGCAGCTATCCTGAATGACATGAAAGCCGGTCTGACAGAAGAGGAGCTGAGGAGTACGTTGGTTATCGAGGACCGCGAAGCGGCTATCCAGACGGCTTGCACCCTGGCGCAGAAAGGCGATGTGATTCTGGTGGCAGGCAAGGGCCATGAGGACTACCAGATTATCAAAGGGGTCAAGCACCATTTTGATGACCACGAGATTGTGAGACGATATTTATGATTTAGGATTTAGGATTTATGCTTTATTCATTATTTACCCATTTTAGCGATGTGTTAGGTGCGCGGTTGTTCACCTATATCTCGTTCAGAGCTATTTTAGCGGGGGTCATCGGACTGCTCGTGAGTATCTGGTTTGGCGACCGGTTTATCAATTTTATGAAGCGTCATCATATTTCTGAGACGCAGCGGGACGAGAAGACCGATCCGTTCAATGTAGCGAAAAAAGGCGTGCCGACGATGGGAGGTCTGATTGTCATTGCGGCGATTCTGATTCCGTGTCTGCTATTAGGTAAGTTGACGAATGTCTATATGATTCTGATGCTCGTCACGACCCTGTTGATGGGGGCTCTGGGCTTTGCGGACGACTATATCAAGACGTTCAAAAAGAACAAAGACGGTCTGAACGGATGGATAAAGATTGCAGGGCAAGTGAGCTTGGGTCTGATTGTGGGTCTGACGCTGCGTTTCTGCCCGGCGGTGAGTATGAATGAGGTGGTGACAAGTCATATAGAGAACAATGTGGTGGTCGTTGAGAAGACGCCGGAGATCAAATCCACGCAAACGACGATTCCTTTTGTGAAGCACCATAACTTCAATTATGCGGACTTGTTCAGCTGGACCGGCGAGAACAATAAGTACCGGTTCGGATGGATTTTCTTCGTGTTCCTGACGGTTTTTGTAGTAGCGGCGGTAAGTAACGGCGCGAACCTGAACGACGGCATGGATGGCATGTGTGCCGGCAACTCGGCGATTATCGGCGTAGCGTTGCTGATTTTAGCGTACACGAGCGGTAGTGTCGTTTGGGCGGAGTATTTCGATGTGATGTACATCCCTGGCAGCGAAGAGTTGGTGGTGTTTATGGCGGCATTTGTGGGTGCGTTAGTGGGTTATCTGTGGTTTAACGGATTCCCGGCGCAGGTGTTCATGGGCGATACGGGAAGTCTGACAGTCGGCGGAATTATCGGCGTTTGCGCGATGGTGATCCACAAGGAATTGATGGTGCCTGTACTGTGCGGAATATTCCTTATGGAGAGCGTGAGTGTGATTCTGCAGACGCAGGTGTATAAGTACTATAAGAAACGCGGGCAACATGTGCGGATCTGGAAGCGGACGCCGTTCCATGACCATTTCCGGACAAGTGTGGAGCAGGTGCTGAAGAATGATCCGACCTGTTCGATTGTGTTTAAGGGCAGCAAGAATCTGCACCACGAGACGAAGATCGTGCTGCGTTTTTGCATCGTGACGCTGATTCTGGCGGCGATTACTATATTGACGTTGAAGATAAGATAAATATGAAGCGAATTGTTGTTTTGGGAGCCGGAGAGAGCGGTAGCGGTGCTGCCATTCTGGCAAAGGAGAAGGGTTTTGATGTGTTTGTAAGCGACTGCGGGACGATCAGCGAACCGTATCGCGCGTTGCTGGACCAGAACGGGGTTCCATGGGAAGACGGCAAGCACAGTGAGGAGTTGATTCTGAACGCCGACGAGGTGGTTAAATCGCCGGGTATACCTCTGACGGCTCCGCTGATTCAGAAACTGCAGGCACAAGGTACGCCGATTATCAGCGAGATTGAGTTTGCATCGAGATATACAAATGCGAAGATGATCTGTATCACCGGTTCAAACGGCAAGACGACCACCACTTCGTTGATTTTCTATATCTTGAAACAGGCAGGTCTGAATGTGGGTCTGGCAGGCAATATCGGCAACTCATTGGCGCTGCAGGTGGCGCATGAGGACCACGACTACTACGTGATTGAGTTGAGTTCGTTCCAGCTGGACAACATGTATGATTTCAAGGCGGATATCGCCATTTTGCTGAATATCACGCCGGATCATCTGGATCGGTACGACTATAAGTTCCAGAACTACGTCGATGCGAAGTTCCGTATCACGAGAAATCAGACGAAGGAGGACAGCTTTATTTATTGGGCGGAGGATCCGGTTATTGACAGAGAGATGAAGCGATTGCAGTTAGGGGCAACGCTTTATCCGTACGGATTTACGGTTCCTAATCCGCTGCCAGTGAGCGAAGAGGAGTTGGCGTTGAAGGGAAGGCATAATGTGCTGAACTCGATGGCAGCAACCATTGCAGCGAATGTAGTGGGAATCAAGAAAGAGGTCATCCGCGAGAGTCTGAAGACTTTTCAGGGGGTTGAGCACCGATTGCAATATGTGGCGACGGTTCGCGGCGTGAGATGGATTAATGACTCGAAGGCGACGAATGTGAACAGTTGTTGGTACGCGCTGGAGAGCATGACCACGCCGACTGTGCTGATTTTAGGAGGAAAGGATAAGGGCAACGACTACAGCGAGATAGATGATTTGGTGAAGGAGAAGTGCCACACCTTGGTATTCATGGGTCTGCATAATGAGAAGTTAAGGGAACATTTCGGGAAATTAGTCGAAAGTCAAAAGTCGAAAGTCGAAAGACCCATTCAAATCATTGATACCAACAACCTGCATGACGCGGTACAAGCCGCTTATCAAGCGGCGCATGAAGGCGATACTGTGTTGCTGAGTCCGTGTTGCGCAAGTTTCGACCTCTTTAAGAGTTATGAGGACCGCGGTGAGCAGTTTATGGAGGCGGTTCGGAAGCTTTAATGGTGTTAAATAAAGAAAAAAGGCAATAAAATTTGCATATATGCAAAATTTGTAGTAATTTTGCACGCAAAATTGAGAAATAAAATGAAGACTATGATGAAAAAAGGCGTATTTTTTGCGCTGATGGTTGTTGTGGCGGTGGGTCTGAGCAGTTGCACGAAAGTGGTCAATGAGCCATGTCAGTTTAACAAGGTGAACGTCGATTTCCATGTACCTCAGAGTGCGTGGGCGTTTGACGAGACGAACAGCTGGTACAGTTACTACTACGAGACGAACAAAATCACCGAGTACATATATGACTACGGCTCCTGGACCATGAGCCACGAGTACAACCCCGGCACCAAAGACGCGTTCTTGATTCAGTTGCCGGAGTTCCGCTTCATGCAGGACGAAGGAACGGGTGATTTCTACACGCAGCGTACAGATTACGAGGTGGGTGTGGGTTATGTGATTGTCTATGTGACTAACTCAGACTACGCGTATGAGCCGGGTTGGAAGCCGGATGAGATGTATTTCCACATGCAGATAAATTACTAATTATCAGCCAATTGATATACATAGCAGGCCCCTGCTCGGCGGAGAGTCGCGAGCAGGTGCTTGAGACCGCAGAGGCATTATCGCGCATCAATGCGCGATGGTCTTTTATTTTTCGCGCGGGCGTGTGGAAGCCGCGCACAAGCCCGCACACGTTTCAGGGTGTGGGAGAAGAAGGGCTGGAGTGGCTCAAGGAAGTTAAGGAACGTTATGGGATGGAGATTGCTACGGAGGTGGCGACACCTGAACATGTAGAGGCGGCTTTGAAAGCGAGAGTGGATTATTTGTGGATAGGCGCCAGGTCGTCTGCCAATCCCATCGTTGTGCAAGAGATTGCAACAGCGATAGGAGACCGGCTTCGCCTGACAGAACACAGACCGGCTTCGCCTGACAGGACACAGACCAAGACGATATTAAAAGGTATTCTGATTAAGAATCCGGTGAATAACGATGCGGGATTGTGGATCGGGAATATCGAGCGGTTGGAGAAGACGGGTGTACCGGTGTTTGCGGTTCATCGTGGTTGTGGTCATCAGCCGTGTTGGGCGATGGCGCACGCGGTACGGTTGGCAAGGCCGGATATACCGATGTTGTTGGATCCGAGTCATATGAGCGGTGATGCAAAGAAAGTGCCGGAGCTGATGAAGAAGATTGAGGAGCTGGGTCTGGACGGCGCAATGGTAGAAGTTCATTGCCGACCGGAGGAAGCGCTATCCGATGCCAAGCAGCAGATTACTCCTACTCAATTAGGTAATACCCTCGATTCGATTGTGTCTCGATTGTGTCTCGCCAGTCTGATTTGCCCACCTTCCGAAGAGAAGGAACTTAATTGGTTGCGGGCAGAGATAGATGAGTTGGATGAGCGATTATGGGAGACGATCTCGGCACGAATGGACGTCAGCCGACGAATCGGGAAATGGAAGAAAGCGCATGACGTAGCCCCACTGCAGCCAAAACGATTCCAACAGTTGAGCGAACAAGTAGCGCATTTTGCAAAGGAGAATGGGTTGTCAGCAGATTTTGCGCAAGAGGTATTAAAATTGATACACGAAGAGAGCTTGAGACAGCAGTAAGATAAGAGCTGAGAGATAAGAGCTGAGAGCTGAGAGATAAGAGCCGAGAGCTAAGAGCTGAGAGATAAGAGATAAAAGTTCATAATGAAGAAATTAAGGTACATATTTTTATTCTTGTGCTTTGCCGGGATGGTAATGGCGCAGGAGACGACGAGTATATCCGGAACGGTAGTCGATGGCGATACCGGTGAGACGCTGCCGTTCGTACAGATATACTTTTTGAAATCGACCACCAACAAAGGTATGATTCCTTCGGAGGTGGGTACAACCAGCGATATAGACGGCAATTTCACGATTAGCAATAGTGCCGGTTATAACACGTTGAATTTCCAGATGTTAGGCTACAAGACGGAGATGTTGACGCTTCGTAAAGGTCAAAACCGCAAGAACGTGAAGGTAAAGCTGACGCCGGATGTATATGGATTGCAAGATATCGTGGTGACGCCAAAGAACCGTAAGCGCGAATACAGACGAAAGGGCAATCCGGCGGTAGAGTTGATCAAGAACGTGATTGCGCATAAGGACTCGTTCTGCGTGACCGCGCAGGATCAATACACGGCGAAGAGTTATAGCCGTATGTCGTTTGCGTTGGATAATCTGAAAGTTAATTTCAAGAAACCTTTCTGGCGAGATTTTGCATTTGTCGAGAAGTATATCGACTCGACAGGTGTTTATCCGAACGTGACGGTGAGTATCCGCGAACACTTGAACACGGAGTATTTTCAGAAACGTCCGCACCGCGAGAAGAAAGTGCTGGACAAAAAACGTATCTTCGGTATAGAGAGTATTATTGGTTCTCAATCGTTTCAGGAGAACGTGAATGCCATTTTCAAGGACGTCGATATCAATGAGAACAGTATGAATCTGCTATTCAACCGATTTGTATCGCCGTTGAGTTCCACCCTTGCCGTTTCGTTCTATCAGTACTATATCATGGACACCATTATGGTGGATGGTTATCCGTGTATCGACTTGGCGTTCGTGCCTGTGAACTCGGAAAGTTACGGATTCACGGGTCACTTGTATATCGTTAATGACAGTACGTATCGGCTTAAGAAATACGCCATCAATATCCCACCGGATATCAACCTCAATTTCGTGAGCAATTTCTCGATTGAGCACAGCTACAAACAGTTGGAGAATGGTGTTTGGGCGCCGGACAGAACGAGCACTTATGCCAAGTTCTATATCCTGAACAACAAGCGAGGCATGTTAGCTCGTCAGACGAAAATATACACAGATTGGGATTTGGAGACGCCTATATCGAAAGAGACCTTCTCCAATCTCGCCGGCTCAGAGCCAGAACTGAACGACTCGACGGCCGAGATAGTAGAGGAAGGATACTGGACCGATGAGATGCGACCGGAACCGCTGACGAAATACGAGAGTTCGGTGGTGGATCTGGTGCGCGAGTTCACGAATACACCTAAGTTCAACAGTCTGGCACTCTTTGTAAATGCAGCCGTACTGGAGTATATCCCGACGAGAAAGGCGGAGTTTATGTACCTCAGTAAGTTCGATTTTGGCCCGATTTATAACTTCGTGAGTTGGAATATGTTAGAGGGCGTGCGTCTAAGAATCGGCGGCGCTTCTACAGCTCGTCTTCACGACCAGTTCTTCTTCCGTGGCTACGTGGCGTTTGGCACCAAAGACTTGTTACCGAAGTACAACGCCACTTTCGTATATACATTCGGGAAGCATAAGTCTCAGCCGTACGACGGCAAGCGGCACCACTTGCAAGTGATGGCACAGTATGATGTCGAGGAGCCGGGTCTGATTCAGGATGTCGTACGAAGGGATAATATCCTGATGTCCATTCCGACGAGTAATCCTACGATGCCTTTTGCGCAGTATGTTTTCCACGCGAAGGCGGAGTACATGAAGGAATGGCAGAACAACCTGATGTTGCGTGCGAGTTTCGATTTCAGCAATAACCGCGCCGCCGGAGCGCTTCAATACAACAAAGTGAATTGGACACAGCAGATCAGCGGCACTGATACGACGTATCTAAAGAACATAACAAATATCGGTTCATACCGGAATTACGAGGGTGTTTTTGAATTAGAGTACTCTCCGGGATCAAAGATTCAGATTGACCGTAACGGTGTCAAGAGCCCTTGGGGAATCGAGAAAGATGCGCCGACGATCAACCTGACGCACACCGTGGGATACTTAGACGACCGACATAACGGCGGCGACGGATTCTTCTATAACAAGACGGAGATTTTGTTTGACAAACGGTTCTGGTTCTCCGCATTCGGACACTTGGACCTGCGTATCAAGACAGGAATGATCTGGCAGAAAGTGCCGTTCACGAAGCTGCATATTCCACAATCGAGTACCAGTATTCTGTTAGCCCAGCGGTCGTTCAACCAGATGAAGCCGATGGAGTTCATGATGGATGAATACGTGTCGCTTTTCGCCACCTATTATTTCAAGGGCTGGATCATGAACCGTATTCCCGGCATCAACAAGTTGAAACTGCGCGGAGTGGTCAGCGTGGCTGCTATCTACGGGGGTCTAACGAAGAAGAACAACCCGTATCTGGAGACCGGTAACGGTTTGTACGATTTCCCGCACACGGCATGGGCGGATGGAGATATCAAGAATGCGTTTGACAACGACGGATATATCAAAGACAGTTACCGTACGTCATCGCCTATCGGCAAGTTGCCGTATATTGAGATCACGGCGGGTTTTGAGAATATTCTCAAGTTCATCCGCATCGATTATATCCGCCGAATCACGTATAACGACTATGAGTTACCATATATGATCCCCAAACGCGACGCAATGGGTAACTCCATATTGGACGAAAACGGCGATCCCGTGATGATCCATGGCCGCAGAAAGATCGGCGCGTGGGGGCGTAACGGAGTGAAGATAACAGTACGGTTCTCGTTGTAAGGTGTATTGTGTAAGGTGTATAAATTATGAAAAACATACGAATTATAGGAATGGTGATGCTCGCAGTATTGAGCATGCCTGCGATGCGCATCTCGGCGCAAGTAACGGACACCAAGCTGCAACTCAAGTTGGACGAGGTGAAAGAGAAGATGGTCGAGTTTGATACGGAGCACATGATCGACTCGCTGGATCAGGAGAAGCTACCGAGATTAGTATCCGGCGGCGTGCTAGCAGGAGCTAACCTGAGCAATTTCATCATCACAAGAGCTCACCACCCGATGAGTTCGTACATGCGTATCGGTGGTGAGATCGGCGGATTTCTGGATTTCTCCATCGACAAGCATTTCGCTATCCAACCGCAAGTACTTTTCACGGCGCAGGAGAATTATTTTCATGCCGGCGATTCGGCGAACCACTTATGGTCATTCGGTATGGAGATCCCGGTGTATTTCTTAGGAAGATTCGGAAGCCTGGAGCAAGGATACCTCCAATTCGGAGGTGGTATATTCACCCATTTCACGTTTGCGAGCAATATCGCCAATAAGTTCCGCAACGTAGATGAACCAGAAGCCACCAAACCCGTTCCGATGCCTATAGACACACATGACTACAGCCGTTTGTACAGTCTGCATAACAACCATTTTGGTGTCTGCGCGACCGTAGGATACGAGTTTGCTATCGGCATTCAGATCAACGTGCACTACAAGGTTAGTCTCTCCGACATTGCCGGCTTCTATAGCGAGATGAAAGGGCAAGAAGTTGCCAACGCGCTCATCTACCCGCAATCCATCTCTTTGGTACTCGGTTATCGATGGAGATAGACAAAAGACAAAAGACCGCTTCGCTCAAAGAGCAAAGACTGATTCACACTTTTTTGCGTAGCAGTTTGCTTTTCCCGATCCATTGCGGGAGAATGATTACTCCTGCGACTAAGTAATAGTAATAGGTGCAAAGACGCCAGATGGAGGTGATGAGAACCGTGGACATCTTAAACGGTATATATTCACCTAAGAAGCCGTCGAACATCACTTCGGCAAATCCGCTGCCACCAGGTGTCGGGACAATCATGCAGACGATGCCTAAGATGTACTGACGTGCGAAACACATCATGTTTCCCGATAAAGAGAGCGGATTAAAAATCATGATCGCCATATTGGCAATTAAAAACCGAAATCCCCAGATACCTGCCGTAGAGAGCATCATGCGTATCCAATAGCCGAAGGACTCATGGCGTATCTCCCGCGCACATTGGCGCAACTCTACCGCCGTACGCAGCGCACGCGAACGGTAGCGTCGGAGGAACTTGATGGAGAAGATGAAGCCTATTATTTTTGCTAAGATAGTGGGGTTGCAGAAGATACCGATGAAGAGGATGGCTAGCCAAACGACTTTCATGATGTAGCCGATGAGGAACGCCCATAGGTAGCCGTGCTGGAACGCTCCCTCTGCGGTGAAGAGTTCCGAATACGGGATGCATAAAAGCAGCAACGGGAAGAGGAGCACCATAAAGGCTTCATCAAGAAAGAGCGCCAAGACGGTCATGGAGGTAGCGCGGCTGATTTTTATTCCCTCGCGATGAATAAAGATGACCTCGAGCGACGAACCGCCGGCAGCGGAAGGCGTGACCGCGGAGGTGAACTCATATAACATCCGGATTCGGTATAATTGCCGAAACGTCAGCGGTGCGCCGGACATAACTCGCAGCCGGTACATTCCCGAGAAATCCTTACATAACATAAAGACCACCACGAGAATCGCAAAGACCCACCAATGGTCCACTACCGCCAAAGGTCCTTCGGGAATACCGTTGTGCATCTCTCGCCACAACATATACCCGACCCCGATCAGACCAAAGAGAATCGGCCAGATGACCATGGAAGGTTTGATGCTCGAAGTCGAATTATTTGCCATGCTTCAGTCGGTAAGATTCCTGTATATCTTTGTATCGAAGGATGACTTCATCCATCACATTCTCCCATGACCGGGCGATGGTGGTGGAGGCTTTGTCTCCCACTTTGGTCAGTACGTCAGGATGCTCCATAAGCCATACAAGACGATCGGCGTATGCCTGTTTATCGTTCGGAGTAAGGAAGCCGTTCACATCCGAATCAATGACCTCAGCCGCCGTCGATTCCTGTAACATCAGCGCGGGAGTATGCATCGCAGCGGCTTCACGTACGACGAGCGGTGCGTTATCGTACAGCGAAGGGAAAAGGAAGAGATCTGCCGCTGCATCGATTCGCTTGAGACGCTCACGGTCATGAATATTTCCCAGGAGGGTCACATGATCCTGCAGCCCCAACTCCTTCACTTTATGCCGTATCTCACGAACCGCATAACCCGTTCCTACCATGAAGAGATGGAAAGGCCGCTCTTTGATTAAGGCAAGTGAATCGAGGATGAATCCGATATTCTTCTCCCAAATATGCTGCCCAACGAAAAGAAGCATGGTATCTTCGGGCGCCATACCTAATTCCTCGCGCATCTGGGCACGCATCTCAGAAACCAAGCGTGCAGGCGTAGAGAAATCATTACCGTTCTCCACCACCTCCACATGGCCTTTGTAACCGTATTCGCGAAGTGTCGGTTCAACGGCAGCCTGTGGGATCCACACTTCATCTGCCTTCTCAAAGAAAGAAACGACCTGTTTGATCATCCAATCGACCAGTTTCTTATTCGACACATTATGCTCAAAATCCTGGCGGTATTTGGAGTGGAAGGTAGCGACGAGGGGTATATCCTGCTTTCTCGCCGCCCTGTATGCCAAGGAGCCCGAAGTAAACGGACAATGGGCGTGTACGAGTTCAAAACGCATCTTTCTCCAGTTACGCCAGAATGCCGCGTCCGCGTACGGCAAGCCGTAGCGATAAGGATGGCGGAAAGGTATTGGAACAGATACGTACCGATTGATCGGATAAGGCGCATTATCAATTACCTCACCAGCTCCTGGGGCATAAGGCGTAATCACACGTACGTCGTACCCCTTCTCATGCAACCAATAGGCATAGTTCTGCGCCGTTAAAGCTACGCCGTCCAAAATAGGCGGAAAATTGTCGTTAAATATTCCGTACATATTACATTTTTAATTATTGCATACCAAACTTACCACCCTTCTCAATCTTCTTGGTCTTCGAATCAAAGAAGACGTAGAAGTACAAGTTTCCGGACTCCGCATGGAAATACGTTCCCGCAGCCGAAGGCTTGACAGAGAGCAGTTTCTGGTTTCCTTGTTGATCTACGCGAACCTCTACATCAGCCGGATCAGCGGTGGGCACTTCTGCTATCTTGAGCAGTCGTCCTGCAAAATCATAGATAGCCACCTGAATACCGATACCGATCGAGACCGCTTTATATTGGTGGTCGCCGTAATAGTAGAAGATATAGTCATCGTTATCTACCACCGCGGAAGCCAACCACTCGGCGTAGGTAAAAGTTAAAATATAGTTCGTTGTAGAACCATCTTGCGCGGTGCAGAAGAGTTGAACCTCCATTCCGTTCTCTATCTCCACCGGCATACTCTGATCCCATTCAGAAAGGGTGTCTATCGGTAATGCCGTTATCTCCGGCAGCGTAGCTCCCTGTGGCAGAACGATAGTGTATTCCAGGGTGTCGGGATTAAAGTCACGAACCTCTGTTCCATCCAGCCAAACCATCTTCAGTCGGGACTCGGAGGATAGCAAGATCACTTGTTCTACTACATATACAGCCCTTGTGCCATCCGCCGCGGTCACCAAGATCTGCGCCGTTGTACCGTCCATAGTAATGGTGACAGTAGCAGCTGGATCCTCCGGTATTGCAACCACAGCCTCCAAGCCGAAGAGCGCGCTCTCTGGTGTAGCTATCGGATAAGTAACCACATAAACGATGCTGTCGGGGTCAAAGCCCTCAATCGTCACGCCGTTGATCTGCAGGTCAGATAGACGGCAGTTAGAGGACAATTGATGGATAAATGTGAGGACATACTCAGTTGTGGTTTTTCCATCGCCGGCAGTCACCGCGATAGTCAACTCAGTGTCTCCTACCCACGTGGTATCCACAACCTGCTGCTCGTCGCCTACCACCCAGGTCACTACCGGCATCGATGCCCCGTAAAGGACGGTGTCGGTATATTCATAGTGATTCGGCTGATAATCCTTCTGCAGGATACCGTCAAGGTTGATTGCTTGGAGCTCAGCGTTAGTGGAAGGCAGGTACGTGAAGCTCAGAGTATAGACTCCTTTGGTCACGCCATCCTCGGCAGTGACGGTGATCGTCGTGCCTTCGATCACTACCGTAGCAGCGGGGTCTGCAGCCTCAGCAGTGATAGCCGGCGTGGCAGCGCCATAAGGCAGAGAAACCGTATAAGCATGCTCGTCAGCGAAGAAGGTACTGAGCGGCGTTCCGTCCAAGGAGATGGATTGTAAGTCTGCGTTGTTCGATTTGGCGATCGTGAAGACGAGTGTATATTGGGTTTGATGCACTCCGTCCTCCGCCGTCACGGTAATCGTCACGGTCTTGTCATCCACGGTCTTCGTCGCCGTACTTGCGTTATCGGTCAGGATGTAATCTACCTCTGGCATCGTCGTCGTGCCGTACGGCAGTTCAACGGTATAGTTAGTTTTTGTCGCCTCAAATCCCTCGACGGCATTCCCGCCGAAGAAGAGGTTATTGAGCGTGCAGACCTCAGAAGGTAATATATTCACGTTCACCGTATAAGTGCGAACGACGGACTCGTCCTCCGAGGTGACCGTGAAAGTCACTACCGCCGATGAACCGGTTACCGTTGTTGTGTTTTCTACCGTCGCGCCGGCACAGGCTACTGCGTCTATTTGCGGGATAACCGAGTGTGCGGGAAGGTTGAGATTATAGACGTATGTATTCGGTGCAAAATCGCTCAGCAACACGTCATTCGATGTGATAGAAATCAAAGTGGCTTCAGAAGACAAAGGACGTATATTCGCCAGCAACGAGTAGTGCGTCCTCGTCACTCCGTCAGCTGCGGTCACCTCTACGAAGATCGCCTGATATTCGTCATTCACCGGTACCACCGTGTATCGCGCAGACGCATCCGGATCTTCTGGAATAGCCTCAAACGCATCGAGCGAAGTGAGGGAAATGAGATAGTCGTATATCTCACTGTAGAAGTCCGGCAGGGTTTCGTTATTCGTGCTCATCGATGCCAACAAAGCGTTGTTCGAAGGATAGCGATCGATGATATAGGTTGTATCGTTGGTCGAACCGAAGACGTGCAGCTCGTAACGCTGCGCAGTCATGGTCATAACGACGCTATCCAGCGCGAACTCGCGCTCATAGTTCAACACCGGATCGAGACTGAAGTTCAGCAGTTTTGCTGTCGATTCGCCGGGGAGGCTGCTCTCCGCAGGCATTTCTGTCACGTGATCAGGCTCGACGGCACTCGTCTCCCATGCGGCGTAATAGGTAGCTTTTGCTCCGCTCTCTGCCGTTACGGTTATGACATAAGCGGTATCGTTGGTCGTCACAGCGATAGTCTGGTAGGGCGAACCCTTCACTACCGTCAGATCGCGACCGGTGAGGGTATAAGTACAGGTTGTTTTGGTGGATTTCGGACGAGTGACCTTCAGAGTGTAGTCCGTATAAGAGAGGTCCTCTGCGTAGTTACGGATGGTTGCCGTACGTAGGCCGTTGACCTCATTGCCCCAAGTGATTACCGGCATCTGGTCTGCTACCGCGTGCGTGAGAGCGAGAGCGGGCGCTCCATAATACTCTGCGTTGAGATTAGCGATAATATTCGTACCGCTAATGGTCGCTTTTGCGCCATTTACTGTCACGCCGGTCAGTACCGACGAGTAGTTCAGACGCAAGTTATCGAAATACATCGTGGAGGTGAAGTGGTTCGAGTTGCTCGCACCTCCAGCGAAGAGGTAGTATTCATGCGGATTCAGAGTCTCTGCCGAAACGATTGTGATATCCAGATCCTCCGGTTCAAAGTCCGAAGCGTATGTCAGATCACGGGTAAAGGTGTACCATTGATTCTTTGTCAGACCGCTAAAATCATTCGCTCCGCTGATCAACTGCGCACCGTTTGCCTTGTAGATAAACTGCCATCCGGTCACTTTGTTATTTTCCTCCAGATTGTAATCTATCTGGATCTGATCCGGCGTGTTACGGAACTGCAGTGCGTCGCCAAAGGTGATGGTAGAGGCGGTTCCAGTATAGTACCCCAGACTGATCGTCATCGGAGCAAGGGATAGGATACCGGGCATGGACTCGGACGATTTGGTGATATAGACCGTCTGTACCTGTGCGGATTTGGAGCCCTCCGTGTGCTTGGTGGACTGCTTTACGTTCTCCTCCGGCCAGTAGTAATCTTTGGCAGAACCAAACATACCGCTCGGATAGGTCGTCGGCGCATTGATGGTGGCATTCCATCCGTGTGGATAGTCGCCGTCACGCCCCTCGGGGTGGCTGGTGAAAGTATGCCAGTTCTCAAATCCGAGGTCGAAAGTCAAATCGCCAGGGAAATAGAACGTGACGGTATATGTGTGGATGTACTCTCCTGCGTCAACATCATAAATGACGCGTTTGGCATTTGTGTCATCATAAACCACGGCGCCGGGCTGCGCAGTGTAGCTCAGAGTCGGCGTGGCGCCGGTCACGGAGAGGACGTAGTTATATACATCCGGACGGAAATTCGGGATAGTCACTCCGTCGGCTTGAATTTCCATCAACTGTGCTGGGTCGTACGGGTTCACGTGTGGGGTGATGGTATATACGGCATCCGCCTCCGCAGGATTCATGGATTTCGCGGTGATGACGGTCGGCGTAGCAACACCTCCGTTAATGACCGTCACCTCTTGCTCCGGGTAGTTCTTGACGACGGAAAGGATATCAAAAGAGGTCGTACCGTACGGCAGGTTCACGTCGAAGTTGGTGCCTGTAGTCAGATCCAACGATCCATAGCCGTCAATGATCGCAGAAAGCAAGATGTTGGTCTCATCCGGCAAAGCTACTTGAAAACTAAACGAATAAGTCGCCTCTGTGCCGTCTTCTGCTTTAACGACGATGGTCGAGGGTTTACCTATCGGTGACTCGGTAATGACGAGCGCTTGTTCTGACTCTGCTTTCTCCGCCGTGATAGAGGGCGAAGACGATGTGCCATACGGCAGAATCAGGTTCGCGTACTCGTGGATTGCGGGATCGAAGGGGAAATTATCGAGTCCCTCAATCTCCACGGAGAGCAAGGCTGTGTTATTTGATTTGGCTACCGGGAAAGCAATCCGATAAGTGCTTGTCGCGACACCATCCTCCGCCAGAACGGTGATGGTGGTCGTATGATCTACAGCGCCGTGCGCTACGGAGATCATCTGAGTGTTCTCTCCCGCTACAGGGACAACAGCAGGTACTTGTTTCGTTCGCCATGGGAGCGGGTACGAGTATTCATACACATCCGGTTGGAAGGCATCGTACGCCTGTCCGCCGATATATAATCCCGCCAATTGCGCTTGTTGAGAAGCAGGGAAGGAGTCAGTAGGGAAAGGCGGCAGACTCACTTGGTTCGGCGAGTCAAAGCGCACGGTGTATATATTCGGCGTTCCTTCCTCTGGCGTAACGACGATGCGCGCTGTTCCGTACGAAGAAGGAGAAGTGATGCTCACTACCTGGTTCTCGCCGGCAAGGACTGTCACCTTCGGCATCGTCTCTTGCTCCCATACAAGGGTATAGTTAAGTACCTCCGGCGCAAATTCCGCCAACTCGGTTCCATTGAGGTAAATCATCTGGAGGAAAGCATTCTCGGATTTCTGCACCTCGAAGTTCAGAACGTATTGACGTATCGAACCGTCGCCTGCGCTGACCGTCAACCGAGCCATCCAAAGGGCTTGGTTCGTTACGACGCTGACCGTTTGATAAGGATCCCCGGGGGTATAAGTGACTGCAGGAATGGTCTTGGTGCCAGCGGGCAGAGAGATTGTATAACTCAGTACCTGCGGATCAAAATCCGCTATAGGTTCGCCGTCCACAGTAATGGCGGCGAGAGCGTTATTGCTTGATTTCTCGGTGCTGAACTGCAGTCTATAGGTCGTCGTGGCACCCGAAGCTGCTTTGACCTCAATGCGCGTCGTGCCTTCCACTCCACCTTCCGTCAAGGTGATAGTCTGATACGGATCACCGGCGGTATATGTGATTGTCGGCAGCGTCGTAGTGCCCATCGGCAGGGTGATCGAATAAACCGTTTGCTCCGGTTGGAAGCCCTCTAAAGGTGTACCGTCTAACGCGATGCCTGCGAGGTACGAATAACTTGATGCCTCGATCTTATAGGTCAACTTGTAGGTTTTGGAGAGCGTAGTGCCGGGGATCGACACTTTGACCTGCGCACCGCCGTCAAGGGTGTTGTTCAGCAGTTGGATCTGTTGTACACCGGCCGGATAAGCAGACTCCCAAGTGATTGTCGGCGCAGCTACCGTACTCAGCGGCAGAGAGACGTTGTAGTTCGACTTATTGGGTTGGAATCCTGCAAGCGGGGCTCCGTCCACAAAGATATTCTTCAGCGTTACATCCGTCAGCGGAGCTACGCTGAAAGCGAGGGTATAAGTCATCTTCGTCGTGCCGTCTGCAGCGGTCACCTCAATCGAGGCGTTTCCATTTACGGAAGTCGGTTGCGTGATCTGTACCGTAGCAGAGGCATCTTGCGTCGATGCGCTCACTACCGGCACTTCGGTCGTACCGTACGGCAGGGATACGTTATAATTCGTCAAGTACGCATTAAAACCGGTGAGGCTCTCACCGTTGACCTGGATATCCGAGAGGCGCGCATTGTTGCTCGCCTGGGAGACGAACTTGATACGATAAGTCGTTGTGGAGGAGTTATCGTTCGCCGTTACTGTGATGGTCGTTGCTTCACCATCCACCTGACCGTTGACGACCGTATATTCGTTAGAGCCCAAACGACGCCCCGGGAAAGTGGCCTTATTACCGCGGGTGTTCGTCAGCGTTCCTGCACCACGAACCAAAGAGATCTCAGGAATAGTTGTCGCACCCAGACCTAAGGAGTATATCTGCTCGCCGGTCGTATTATTGGGGTCGAAAGCCTTCCATTCTCGGCCTCCGATATATACCTTTTGTACCTTACTGGAATAGATCAAGGTAATATCATCAACCTCCATCGTGCTACCGGCATACTGACCGTTGTTTGCACGGAAATCCGGGTACCTGCCGGCAGAGAGGATGACGTTACATTTGGTTGGCTGGTCGTCGTTGAGGTAGTAGATCGGCACAACAATTCGCGTCCAATTCGGGTATGCTTTCTTCTGATAGAACCACCCCTCAGCAATCTGTTTGGCTTGCGTCTTAGGCGTTCCGCACTCGTTGCCGTTCAACGCCAAACGGATATCCGACTCCTCATCGACGCAGTACTGCGGCGCCGCAGAGGAGAGATTGGTACAAGATAGGTTCTTCGCCTTGTAAGACTCGCCTTGCGACGTGCCCGACCATGCGTAATAGAGAAGGTGAAAATGCTCTTCATTAATATGATCTCCGGCAGCCTGATCCACCGAACTGTCGTAGTAGCGCTTGATCCAAACGACCATTGAGTCCGGACGGTGCGTCCAACTGATACCTCCATAGGTACCGGCGGTAGCATCATCGATAGAGGTCAGGCTGGATACATACGCCCATGGATGCCCCAAAGCCACGTATCCCGGCGAGGTAGCACCGATACCCATTACACCCACAAACTGATCCTGGATCTTCAGCGCCTTTCCGGATCTACCGGTGGACTGATGGGCAAAGTTCTTATCCACGCCTAATTGCGAGACGTTGGAGAAATTCCAATATTTCGGCTGTGCCGTACCTGCAAATTGCGCACCGGACCAATCCTCAAAATGGGGATCCGGCAACTGTTGTGCCATTACCGGCGTGAGCCAAATTAATAAGAGAGCCGCTAATGACTTGAAAAATTTACGCATATTAATATTTTTATTAAAAATTTCACACTTTCAGGCCTCAAAATGGGCCATTTTTTATCGGGTGCAAAATTACTGCTATTTTGTCAAGTACGCAATAACGATTATTGGGAAAAGATATACGATTATTAAGTCCCACTCTAAAAGAGTGTGATTTTTTATTGCCCAAGGCGGTGAAGATGGCAGAGCATGAGGGAGCCGTCCTCGCGACGTAGGTGCATGCCGTTGCCTTCGCAGAACGTCCATGCCTTGCAGTCTTTGCAGGGCTCGAGTTGCCGCATCCAAGAGCGGTCGCGATAGGGCTTGAAGCCGTTTTCCCAGACGGACCAGAAGGAGTCGCGGTAGATGTTTCCCTGGTAGTATTTGCCGCGGATGGAAGTGCAGGCAGAAATGGAACCGTCGATAAGAATGGAAGCGACGGAGATACCTGCGGCACATTGGTAGAGATGGTCACGTACGCGCCCCTCGTAGGTGCCTAAATAACCTTCGCAGGAATAAGAGACATGCCGTCCCGCTTCGCGCTCGGAGGCAATATAATCCATGAGGTATTGGAACTGTTCGTCAGTCAGCAGGAGTTCGGGATTAGAAGCCGCGCGGCCCATAGGGTCGATTCCGAAGACACGCCAGTCTCGCACGCCGAGCGACCAGAGCATCTCACGGATTTGAGGCAGGTGGTCTATCGTGCGTTGATTGACGCAAGTGACGACGTCCCATACAACAGAGCCTACCCCCTTCCCCTCCCTAAAGGGAAGGGAGTTATTATAATCAACAATGAGTCTGATAGCGCGAGTGGCTCCTTCGAAAGCCAAGGGGTGCTGGCGGAGCCAAATATGGTCTTGCTCGAGTCCGTCGCAAGAGACCGTGATAGAGCGTAAACCGGCAGAGAGGAGTTCGTGGAATTTCTGCTCCGTGAGGGCAAGTCCGTTGGTCACCATGCCCCATGGATAGCCACGTTGCTTGAGGGCACGGCCTACCTCTGCAAGGTCTTTGCGCATGAGGGGTTCACCGCCGGAAATGATGATCAGTAACTTATGCGGATCGACATGCGGCGTGATCTCCGTATCGATGACCCGGAGGAAATCTTCTGCGGGCATGTCGGGCGTCTCGATGGAAGCGACGCAGTCGCTGCCGCAATGCAAACAATGCACATTGCAGCGAAGCGTGGACTCCCAAAAGAGTTGACGAAGAGGATGTAACTCCTTCAGGTTACGACGGCGGATGGACTCCAACCAGAGTGCTATTTTAAGGCGCAGGTTCATCTTCCGGAGGCATGGGAATACCGTAAAGTTCTTCGATATCGTCCGACTGATAGCCGGTGCTATCGTTCTTGGGTGGCGGGCCATATTTACACTCCGGCGCTCTGTCGCAGCTGCCAATCCCTAATGCACCGAGAATAAGCACAATCAGCGCATTGATGCGTGTCAGAAATTTAGTTCTCATTATTTCGTTTTTGGGGTTTCTTCCGCTTCTTTTTGGAGCACTTCATCTACTTGCTCCTGATCCTCAACGAAAGCAGGATCGTCTTCATAACGCGTAGGAGCAGGACCGTAACAAGCCGCAAAAGTGAACGCGACTCCGGTCAACAAGCAGAGCTTGATGCTCATCCGCAAAATCCGGTCGATGATGTTTCTCATAATGGTACGTTTATAAAATTCGGGTGCAAAGATACTACAAAATTTTGAAATATGCAAGAAAAATTGCCCTATTTTTTATAAAATACGCAACTTTTGAGTGTATGAGCGGGTAAATATGTAGTAAGAACGTCATCTAATGATCCGTTGATTGAACGATTTATCACCTACTAATAACCTACTAATCACCTACTAATTACATACTAACCATATACTAATCGCGTACTACAATACTGACTTTCGACAAAGGGAACAGAGAAGGCGTATAGGTCAAATAGAAGAAGAAAGGGATACATGCAGGTAAATACTCTAAAAATGGCCGCGCATGCTTGCTTGAAAAAGGAAAGGATTTGTTTCTAAGGGATAAGCAAGGCGGGAGAAACGACCATGCCTGAATATTGCGAGAAAATCGTATCGTGGCGAATGAAGAATGTAGTAGGAAGCGTGGTTGTTAAGCGATACATGGAGAACTGAGAGATTTCACGAATTTCGAAGTTGGTATCAAAAAGACGATCAAAACGTGCCTTTGCGATGGAGTCCTCAAGGGCTAAAGCAATTACTTTGTCTGCCAATCCCATTTGCTGGTATTGGTTAACATTTCCGATGGAGTTTTGGCAATAAGGGCAGGAATAAGAGAAGGCAAAAACCAAGTATGTCGAGTCGGGGCTACAGGTGATTAGTTCGGACAGTTGGCTATCTTTCAATGGTATGGGCTGAAACGAATTTTGATTTTGGAGGCATTTTGCTCCGTGCATAGAGAAGCCACACATGAACATGACGACTACAGCAATAAGTGCCATAAAAGCGATAGATGAGATAGTTGGTTTAGGATTTTCCTTAGTAAAAGAAAGAAAAGATGGAAGGAGCATCAAAAGCAAGATGGCATTTCGCAAGAAGGTGAGCCAAGGTATGGAATTAAGCCATGTAAGGGGGCCGAAACAACCACAATTAGTTATTCCGCGCGCAGTTATTCCATATAAATAAATGGAAGAAACAGCTAAAAGGAAAATGGAAGTTATAATAGCTGTTTGCTTGGGGTAAAAGTCGAAAACAAGCATTATGCCCAAGAAGATTTCAACAAAGATAACAAGTGGTGCGGCAAAGCCAAACCACGTTTCGCCATATTCGCTCATAAGATCCGCAAAGGCGGAGGTGTCGATGGCTTTGAGAAGACCAGAAAGAAGAAAAACAAGACCTACAAGGAAGCGGAAGATTTTAGGTAATTGTTGCGACATAATGAAAGGATATTAAAAGAAAATGTTGCCCCACCGAAGCAGGGCAACAAATGGAATTACTGGCAACTGATAGAAGCACTCTGATCATGGCTAACATACATTCCGCGAAGAACACCAGTTAATTCTGCACAACTGGTAGCACCCATTTGAGCCATGTCACCTTTTGAAAAATGCTCTCTGGTTGGACCATACCCATCATTAATAGTACAATCACAACCATCAGAAGCAGTGTTTTGATCGTTCTTGCTGCAAGCAACAAACATCGCGCTCATGGACATCGCTACAAGTGCGCCGATTAAAAAGAATTTCTTTTTCATTTTGAATAAAAATTTAATTGTTATTCCTGCTCTGACGGCTTTGCAGGTCTTGCCCCGTTTGGAGAGTAGCGGTTCTCTATAGTTACACAAAAAGCGCAAGCCTCGCTGTTGAATACTCACCAAACGAGGCCTTCGCATTGCCTATAGAGTCAAATAAACAACAGGAAACCTACGCCGATATGACAAACCGCTCTGCCAAAGAAAGGGCAAAGCAGGGTATAAATGTCACACCCATAGGCATCTATTGCTCACTTTGATTTTGACTCTATATTCGAAAGTTGCGAAGTTTCGTTTGGTCAAACGCAAAGCGTCAATAAACGCTATTCATAATGTCTGAAAATCCACCCTAACGAAGAGACATATCCCTCCAACGTAGATTTTCGCTGCAAAGGTACAACTATTTTTTGATATACGCAAATTTTTGAGGATTTTTTTGCGAAATAGGCCAATTTAGACCGGAATAGGCATATTTAGGTGCACCACCGGAGGTAAAGGCAAAAGAAACGCGCCAGCGGAGGTGGCGGGCAGAGGATAAGGATGGGTTAAAAGCAATAACAACCCGCTCGCGGAACTCGCGGACACAGGACAATGTGGAGCAGGAACAGATGAAAGCCGGATTCAATCCGGCGGAAATAACAAGAAAGAAAGAGCCGAATAATCCGGCAGAATACGAAGAAGGAAAAGCCGAATAATCCGGCGGAAAAGACAAGAAAGATGAGTTTGGCACGGAATTTGTAGTAACGAGATTATCAAAGATAATTAATAAAAACACTATACAACAATGCAAGTAGATATCAGAGAATTGCAAGAGCGCGTGGAGCGCGAGAGTTCGTTTGTAGATGCCTTGACGTTAGGCATGAATCAAGTGATTGTGGGTCAGAAGCACTTAGTAGAGAGTTTGCTTATTGGTCTTTTGAGCGACGGGCACATATTGTTGGAAGGCGTGCCGGGTTTGGCAAAAACCCTCGCTATCAAGACCTTAAGCGACCTCATCAAGGCAGATTTCAGTCGTATTCAGTTTACGCCGGATCTGTTGCCAGCCGATGTACTCGGTACGCAGATTTACAGCCAAAAGAGCGAAGAGTTCAAGATCAAGAAAGGTCCGATCTTCGCTAATTTTGTGTTGGCCGATGAGATCAACCGTGCTCCGGCGAAAGTGCAGAGTGCGTTACTCGAGGCGATGCAGGAGCGTCAAGTGACCATCGGCGAGCAGACCTTCAAGCTGGACGATCCGTTCCTGGTTTTGGCGACGCAGAACCCGATTGAGCAGGAAGGTACGTATCCTCTGCCGGAGGCGCAGACCGACCGTTTCATGCTGAAGGTGGTGATCGGTTATCCGAAGAAAGAAGAGGAGCAGGCCATCATCCGTCAGAACATCGCTTCCGAGAAGAAACAGGTACTCCCTATCCTCTCCACCGCAGATATCATCAAGGCGCGCAAGATCGTCGAGGAGGTTTATCTGGACGAGAAGATCGAGAAATATATCGTGGATATCGTGTTTGCGACCCGCGAGCCGGAGAACTACGAGCTGAAGGACCTCAAGCAGATGATCGCGTTTGGCGGCAGTCCGCGTGCAAGTATCAACCTCGCGAAGGCAGCTCGCGCGTACGCGTTTATTCATAGGAGAGGATACGTGACGCCGGAAGATGTCCGCGCCGTTTGCTACGACGTGCTGCGTCACCGTATCGGGCTGACGTACGAAGCCGAGGCCAATAATATGACGACGGAAGATATCATTACGGAAGTGCTGAACGCGGTTCAGGTACCATAAAGTACCATTTGGTCATGTACCATGTACCATTTATGTACCATTGGGCTATTTAGCCATTTGACTCAATGATTCAATGACCCGATAAATGACCAAATTGTAAATGACCAAATCGTAAATGGATTTATGACTTCAGAAGAGTTATTACAAAAAGTCAGGAAGATAGAGATCAAGACCCACGGGCTGAGTCGGAATATCTTCGCAGGCGAGTACCACAGCCAGTTTAAGGGTCGTGGTATGGCTTTTAGCGAGGTGCGCGAGTACCAGCCGGGCGATGATGTGAGGTCGATCGACTGGAATGTGACAGCGCGGATGAACCGACCGTACATCAAGGTCTATGAAGAGGAACGCGAGTTGACGGTAATGTTGCTCGTTGATGTCAGCGGCAGTCGGAACTTTGGAACCCAAAGCCAGATGAAACGCGACACGATGGCCGAAGTAGCCGCGACACTCGCTTTCTCCACCATCGAGAACAACGATAAAGTGGGTGTGATCTTCTTCTCCGACCAGGTGGAGAAATTTATTCCGCCAAAGAAGGGTAAGAGCCACGTGCTGCATATCATCCGCGAGTTGTTGAGCTTCGAACCCGAACACCACGGGACAGATATCAACGCGGCGCTGGAGTTTCTGACGAACGCGCAGAAGAGACGGTGCACGGCGTTCCTGATTTCGGATCTGATGGACCCGAAATTAGTCGAAAGTCGAAAGTCGAAAGACCGCTCCACTCAAAGCCAAGTAGAACCTATCGTCATCGCGAGTCGGAAGCACGACCTCTCGGCGATACAGATCTACGACCGACGCGATGCGGAGATGCCGAATGTGGGACTGCTGAAAGTGAAGGACCCGGAGACGGGTGCCCGCGTATGGGCAGATACGTCGCTTGCAAGCGTGCGCAACGCCTATGCCGAGGCATGGCGCAAGCAGCAGGAAGCGCTCGAGACCCTTTATACGAAAACCGGCATGAACCACGTGTCCATGCGGACGGACGAGGACTACGTGAAAAAGCTAATGATGCTTTTTCACAATTGATAATTGATAATTATTGTTCGCGCAAAGATGCGCGAAAAGTGCACAATGTTACATCATATTTTATTAGCAATAGTAGTTAGCGCGAGTATCGACTCGACGATGCTGATGATCGGCGACCAGACGGCGATGCACCTGAGTGTGACGCAGGAGGCGAACGAGCGGGTCGAGATGCCTGTTTTCGGCGAGACGCTGCAGGATGGGATCGAGATTGTGGACCGCTCTGCTGTCGATACCACCACCCTACCCGACGGACGGCTGCAGTTGAGCCAAGAGCTGACGCTGACGTCGTTCAAAGACAGCCTCTTTGCTGTGGCTCCGATAGCGGTAGTGAGCGGTGGAGACACTTTCTGGACCGAGCCTATGGCGCTGAACGTCATCCAGCCTTTCGAGGTGGACAGTTCACTCGCCATCACGGATATCAAGGACATCGAGAAAGCGCCGATATACTGGTGGGGCATCATCCGTTGGATCCTGCTCGCTTTGGCGGTTATCGGTCTTTTCATAGGCGCCTACTACGGCGTACTATGGTACCGCAAGCATTTCCTCAAAGAGGAAGAGGTCATCGAGCCGGAGCTGCTGCGTCCTGCCGATGAAGTAGCCCTCGAGAAACTCGACGAGATCAAGGCGCAGAAGATCTGGAAAGACGGTAAGGTCAAGGAGTACCAGACCGAGTTGACGGATGTCGTGCGTGAGTATATCGGTCGCCGTTTTGACGTACAGAGTACGGAGAAGACCTCCGATGAGACGCTGCGCGCGATGAAACCGCTTATTGACAAAGAGCTCTTTGCCAAACTCAGCAAGATGCTCCAACTCGCCGACCTCGTGAAGTTCGCCAAATGGCACACGACGCCGGACGAGAACGAGCAGGCACTAAGCACGGCGTATGAGTTCGTGAACGAGACGAGGGAAGTGATTAATGATGAAATGAGCGCGACAGATGTCGCTCAATGATGAAATGATGAAAAGTTATGAGTTTTGCTAATCCAGGATATTTATTTTTATTACTGCTGCTGATCCCCGTGATCGTGTGGTATCTGTACGAGCTTCGCAAGTCCGATGCCAGCCTTCAGATCTCGGACACGACGAGTCTGGCGGCGCAGCCGAAGAGTTGGCGGATCTGGTTGCTGCACGTGCCGTTCGGTCTTCGTGTAGCGGCTATCACCTTATTATCACTCGCGCTCGCGCGCCCGCAGTTGACTAACCGCTGGTCGTCGGAATCGACGGAAGGAATCGACATCATGATGGCGCTGGATATATCCGGTACGATGTTGGCAGAGGATCTGCGCCCGAACCGTCTGGAGGCTGCCAAACAAGTGGCTTCGGACTTCGTCATCGCAAGGCCTAACGACCAGATCGGTCTGGTGGTCTTTGCCGGCGAGAGTTTCACGCAATGCCCGCTGACTACGGATCACGCCGTGCTTGTCAATCTTTTCAAATCCGTTGAATACGGTATGATTGAGGACGGAACCGCCATCGGTCTGGGTCTCGCGAACGCCGTGAACCGAATGAAAGACAGCGAGACGAAATCGAAAGTGGTGATTCTCCTGACGGATGGTTCGAACAACCGCGGTGACATTGACCCGCAGACAGCAGCGCAGATCGCCAAGACCTACGGGATCCGTGTTTATACGGTCGGTGTAGGTAGTTACGGGCAGACCCGTGTGCCGGTGAAGACGCCGATGGGCATGCAGTACATGACGATGGACTCAGAGTTTGACGAAGGGACGCTGCGCGGCATCGCGGAGACTACCGGAGGCCAGTATTTCCGCGCGACGGACAACACCAGCCTCAAGCGCATATACGAGCAGATTGACCAGCTGGAGAAGACCAAACTGCGTGTTCGCGAGTACAGCAAACACACGGAGAACTTCGCTCCGTTCCTCTTCGCCGCACTGTTCTGCCTCTTGTTAGAGATTATTTTGAGATACTTCGTGCTACGCACAATTACGAATTAATAATTACGAATTAGTATGTTTCGTTTTGCAAATATAGATGTTTTATGGCTGCTGGTCAGCGTACCGGTCTTTTCCTTGGCCTACGTATGGTACACGCGCCTCAAACGCCGCCAGTTAGAGGAGTTCGGAGATAAGGAACTGGTGGCACAACTCATGCCGAACGCCAGCCGCGTGCGTCCGAATGTAAAGTTCTCGATTCTGATGGTGGCTCTGACGCTGCTCATCATCGCTGCCGCACGGCCGCAGTTCGGGCAATCCGAACGCACGGAGAAGCGGCAAGGTATCGAAGCCATCGTGGCGCTGGATATCTCCAACTCGATGCTGGCAGAAGATGTCGCGCCGAACCGTCTCGACCGCGCCAAACAGATGTTATCCAAGTTAATGGACAATATGGTGAACGACAAAGTGGGACTCGTCGTCTTTGCCGGAGATGCGTTTGTACAACTGCCGATCACCTGCGACTACGTCTCAGCGAAGATGTTCCTCAACACCATCAAACCCGAGCTCATCAAGACACAGGGTACCGCCATCGGCGCGGCGCTGAGTACGTCCATCCGCTGTTTTGGCGAGCAGAGCGACGCCAGCCGTGCGATCATCCTCATCACCGATGGTGAGAACCACGAGGACGATGCCGTAGCGGTAGCCAAACGCGCCAAAGAGGAAGGGATCCAAGTGCTGGTTGTCGGTATCGGTAAGCCCGAAGGCAGCCCGATTCCTGTAGCGGGTACGAATATCTTCATGAAGGACCGTCAGGGGAACGTCGTCGTGAGCCGTCTCAACGAAGACATGTGCCGCGAGATAGCGCAAGCCGGTGGAGGTATATACGTCCGTTGCGACAACTCGAATACAGCTACCAAGGCCATCCAGAAAGAGCTTGACAAACTCGCTACCCAAGAGATCGAGACCACCACTTATACCGACTACAACGAGCAGTTCCAGAGTTTTGCGCTCATCGCGTTACTGCTGCTCGTGATTGATTTCTTCATCTTCAACCGTAAGAACAAAATGATTACCCGTCTGGATATTTTCGGAGAGGGTTCGCGTCATGCGGTGACGGCCCTTTTGCTGCTCGTCAGCCTGAGCACTTTCGCGCAGAAAGAAGCATCGGACGTACGCCGCGGCAACCGCGAGTACAACAAGCAGAACTACACCGAGGCAGAAGTCAACTACCGCCGCGGTCTGGAGAAGAACAAGAACGGCTACGAGGCACATTATAACCTCGGCGACGCGCTCTTCAAACAAGATAAGTACGCGGACGCGCAGGCAGAGTTCGAGACCGCAGCGAAGATGCTGGATAAGAAGGAAGACAAGACCCGTTACGCCAAGGCGATGCATAACATCGGTAACTGTCATTTCGCGCAGCAGCAGTACGACAAGGCCGTAGCCGCGTACCAGGAGTCGCTGCGCGCCAACCCTGCCGACGACGACACGCGGTATAACCTCGTCAAATCGATGCAGATGTTGCAACAACAGCAGCAACAAAACCAACAGAATCAGGATCAGAAACAAGACCAGCAACAACAAGAACAACAACAAAATCAGGACCAACAACAAGATCAGCAAGAGCAACAACAGCAGCAACAAGAACAAAACGACGACCAGATGGACAAAGAGACCGCGGAGCAGATCCTGCAGGCCCTCGAGCAAGACGAGCAAGATACCCAGGAGAAGATGCAGCGCCAGCAAGGTCGCAAACGTCGCGTAGAAAAAGAATGGTAAGTATGAGAAAAATAATAACTATAGTATTCGCTTTCATTACCTTATCGGCTTTTGCGGATGAGGTGGTCTTCAAGGCGCAAGCGCCCAAACAAGTAGTGGTCGGTCGGCCGTTCCAGGTGACATACACCGTCAACCAACGGAGCCGCGACCTGCGGGCACCGGAGTTCACGGATTTCGATGTCCTCTCAGGTCCGTACACCTCGACCAGCAGCAGCACTTCGTTCGTCAACGGCAAACGTACCTCGTCCTTTGAGCAGACGTACACGTACATGCTCATGGCACAGAAAGCCGGTACGTTCACCATCGGTCCTGCGACCGTCAAAGTGGATGGCGAGCAGGTGCAGTCCAACGGCGTACGTATCCAAGTCCTGCCGGAGGACGAGCAAGCGGCGCAGAGCAGTCAGCCCTCAGCCGGCAGTCAAGCGAGTCAGCGTAGCCAGAGTACGCAATCGAGTTCCTCCGGAGCCGTTAACTCCGAGAACCTCTTCGTCCGTACCATCGCGTCCAAGCCCCGCGTGCACGAACAAGAGGCGCTGATGATCACGTACAAGCTCTACTTCGCGAACGTCGATGTAGCGCAGTTGACCAACAACACCAAGCTGCCGGAGTTCACGGGCTTCCTTAAGCAAGAGTTGGAGCAAGGCGAGATACAGACGGAGTTGGAGCACTATAACGGCCGCAACTATCAGACCGCCGTGCTCTATCGCACCATCCTCTACCCGCAACACTCCGGAGACATCAAGATCGATCCGGCGAACTTCGAAGCCGTGCTGCGCGTGCAGACGCGGTCACAGGTGCGGTCGATCTTCGATGATTTCTTCGGCTCTTACACCAACGTCACGAAGATGCTCACGGCTCCCGGCGTGACGATCCATGTAGCTGCGCTGCCGAGCGGTAAGCCTGCGGGCTTCAGCGGAGGCGTGGGTAAATTCACGCTGACGCCATCTATCTCGCAGACCGAGGTACAGACCAACGACGCCGTGACCATCAAGCTGGACATCTCCGGCGCAGGAAACATGAAACTGCTCAAGACCCCGGCTATCGATTGGCCCGAAGGCTTCGAGCCGTACGATCCGAAGGTGACGAATAACTTCAATACCACCACTTCGGGCGTTAGCGGCACCAAGTCCATCGAGTACCTGGCGATCCCGCGTAGCGCTGGAGAATACACGATTCCTGCAGTACACTTCAGCTATTTCGACATCGACGAGAAAGCCTACAAGACCCTCTCGACACCTGAGTACACCATCCTCGTGAAACGCGGTGCCGGTGCTTCATCCAACGCGGGCAGCGAAGAAGGAGCGGTCGTTTATCATGCCCAGAAAGAGGACATCAAACAACTCGGTTCCGACATTCGGTACATCGATACGAAAAAGCCTAAGTCATCCAACATCAAACATCAGGTATCAGACATCAACCATATATGGTTGTTCTACGTCATACCGGCGTTCATCGCCCTGATTCTCTTGGTTGTTCTGCGCAAGCAGATCAAGGAGAACGCCGATTTGGCACGGGTTCGTTACAAGAAAGCCAACAAGGTAGCCAAGAAGCGTCTCAAAGCTGCTGCCGCAGCGCTCAAAGCGAACGACAAGGATCATTTCTACGAAGAGATCGAGCGCGCTGCGTGGACCTACCTCTCCGACCGGCTCTCTATCCCGACAGCCGACCTCAACAAGGAAAATATAGCGTCTCTGCTCGCGCAGAAGAACGTGCCGGAAGCGATTATCACGGAGGTAAAGAACGTCCTCTCGACGGCAGAGTTCGCGCGTTACGCACCGACTACCGACCACGCGATGGACGACCTCTACGAGGCGACAACCAACATCATTAACAAACTCGAGGAACAGAAATTATGAAATATCTAAATAACTTCGGTATATCGGTATATCGATATATCGTTATATCGGTCTTTTTCATCTGCAGTTCAGCCCTTTTTGCCCAGGACGCTTTTGACGCAGCGAACGCGGCATACGCGGACGGTCGCTACGAAGAGGCGGCGGCGATGTATCAGTCGCTCTTGGACGAGCAGCCCGATGCAACCCTTTATTACAACCTCGGCAACGCCCGTTTCAAACAAGGCGAGCTGGCACAAGCCATCCTCAACTACGAGCGTGCGCTGCGTCTCAAGCCTAACTACAAGGATGCGCAGTACAACTTGGCTTTTGCGCAATCGCGCATCACGGATAACATCGTTGAGCAGGATTTCTTCCTCTCTTCCTGGGCCCGCACGGTGCGCAACAATCTCAGCGAGCGCACGTGGTGGAGCACCTCCATCGGGCTTTTCATCTGCGCCCTGATTGCCCTCCTTCTCTTCTTGCTCGGTCGCGAGTTATGGCTGCGTAAGACAGCTTTCCACGTAGCATGGATAGCGCTTCTCTTCTCCCTCATAGCCGGGCTCAACGCAGGCTCCCTCCATCAACGAAACACCCTGCGCAATGAGGCTATCATCACACAGGGTGTCGTTAATGTCAAGTCTTCTCCTGATCGTTCAGGTACCGACCTCTTCACTATTCACGAGGGTACGAAAGTGACCATTCGTGAGACTCTCGGCGAGTGGGTCAACGTGCGCGTCGGCTCGAACGAGGGCTGGATGAAGTCTGGTTATCTTGAGAGGATCTAGTACCGCTGGTACGAGTGGACGTTCCGCTCGTACGGGTACTTGTACCGCTTGTTCGCGTAGAAGTACTGCTCGTGCGCGTAGAAGTTCCGCTCGTACGGCTGGAGTTTCCGCTCTCGCGCTTCACAGTCGTTGTACGGCCTGTACTGTCGGTGGTCTTCACCGTGGTGCGGGTCGTACCGCTTTTATTCACACGCGTATCGATCGTCGTTCCGGGCGTCGGAGTCTTCGTGCGCGAAGAGCCCGATGCTCCGCTGGTACGCGTCGAGGTACTCGTAGTACTGCTCTTTGCCGGCGTCGAGGTCTTTGAAGTCGTGGCTGTTGTGGTGCCGCTGGTACGCGTCGAGGTACTTGGTTTGTCACTCGTACGCGCACTACTCTTCTCTACCTCGGTACGCAGCTGAGCCGCGTTACGAACACTCACGCCGGACGAAGCCGCCGTACGGGTCACGCGGCGCTCGAAAGAGTTATCCGGGTGCTGTACACCGTAGTCATTCCTGCGATGCGACTGCGTCATCTCCGTATAACCGCTATAGAAAGGCTTGGAGGGGTAGTCGCAGTGGTGACAGTAGTGATGGTTGCTCATGTACGTCGTCACGTATGCCTGGTAATGGTTGATAACCACCGGCTTAGGCTGCGTGTAATACGACGGGTAGTAGCCGTAGTAGTACGGCGAGGACCAAACGGCGTACGTCGTGTGACCGTACACATTCCACATCGGCGGACGTCTCACAAACACAGGACGGACGATGTAGTTATAACCATACAGATACGGATCACCGATCACCTCCACATAAAGCACGTCCGGACGGCGTTCTGCCACCAGCGTTGCTATATCCTGGAACATGCCCGGAGCCACACACGCCTGCAACAACAAGGTGTGGTAGTACCCGCGGGAAGTCTCAATAACGCGGATGTAATCAATCCATCCGTCGCGATTGAGGTCGAGGTTATTGATCATGTACCGGCTGGAGTTTAGAATCTGCTCAAACTCTCTGACAGAGTTCGACTCCGCAAAAGCCGCAGCTACCGCGTTGAGGTCCAGCGAGAAACACAGATCGGTGTTGTAGTTAGTTACTGTAAAGGTCGTCACCGTCGTCACTTTCGGTGCCGGCGTCGTCACGGTTGTCACGTATGTCGGCTGTTGAACCGGCTGAGAAACCACTACCGGTTTCTCACGCACCACTACTACCGGTTCAGAGACCGTTCGGATGGTCGTCCAGCAGCCGGTCAACACCACTGCTGCCAGAACTAATAATACTATTTTTTTCATGCCATTACACATTAAACATCACACATTACAGCGTCTTCGCTACTTCGATCTCCTCAAAGGCCTCGAGTATATCGCCTTCTTTGAGGTCGTCGTAAGCCTTGAGGCTCAGACCGCACTCGGTGTTCACACCGGCTTCCTTGATATCGTCCTTGACGTGTTTGAGAGAAGCTAACTCAGCGGTCTTGATCACGATACCGTCACGGATGACGCGTACCTTGTTGCCGCGTTTGATCTTACCCTCACGCACAATACATCCGGCAATCGTGCCCACTTTGGAGATGTGGAACGTCTGCAGCACCTCGAGCGTTGCCGTCACTTCTTCCTTCACCTCCGGAGCCAACATACCTTCCATAGCGGCCTTGACCTCGTTGATAGCGTCGTAGATGATGGAGTAGATACGGATATCCACCTCCTCCGTCTCCGCCATCTTTCGGGCTGTACCGGTCGGACGGACGTTAAAGCCGACGATGATCGCATCCGAAGCCGCAGCCAGCATCACATCGCTGTCGCTGATGGCACCCACGGCGCCATGGATGACGTTCACCTGGATATTCTCCGTCGAGAGTTTCAAGAGCGAGTCTTTGATAGCCTCTACCGAACCGTCCACATCGGCCTTGACGATGATATTCAACTCCTTGAAATCGCCGATTGCCAGACGCCGTCCGATCTCCTCGAGACCCACGTGTTTCTTCGTGCGGATACTCTGCTCGCGTTGCAGTTGCTCACGTTTATTCGCAATCTCACGCGCCTCTTGCTCCGTCGGCAGCACGTTAAACTCGTCACCGGCCTGCGGCGCACCGTTCAGACCGAGGATCGAACAAGGCTCACCCGGACGTACCTCGGTGATCTTCTGTCCGCGCTCATTGAACATCGCCTTGATACGGCCGTGCGACGTTCCGGCAAGGATAATATCGCCCATATGCAGCGTTCCGTCCTGAACCAGCAGCGTAGCTACATAACCGCGGCCTTTGTCCAGCGACGACTCGATGACTGAACCTTTTGCACGTCTCTTCGGATTAGCCTTGAGGTCAAGCATCTCCGCCTCGAGCAGCACTTTCTCCAAGAGTTCGTAAACGCCCGTTCCTTTCTTCGCGGAGATCTCCTGGCACTGATATTTACCGCCCCAGTCCTCCACAAGGATATTCATGTTACTCAGCTGCTCGCGGATCTTATCAGGGTTAGCTCCGGGCTTATCCACTTTGTTAATGGCGAAGACCATCGGTACACCTGCCGCCTGAGCGTGGTTGATTGCCTCGATGGTCTGTGGCATAACCGCATCGTCCGCAGCAATGATGATGATTGCGATATCCGTCACTTTCGCACCACGTGCACGCATCGCCGTGAAGGCCGCGTGACCCGGGGTATCCAGGAACGTAATATGCTGACCGTTCTTCAGTTTGACGTTATACGCACCGATGTGCTGGGTGATACCACCGGCCTCACCGGCAATCACATTCGCGTTACGGATGTGGTCCAGAAGCGACGTCTTACCGTGATCCACGTGTCCCATGACCGTGACGATCGGGCAGCGCGGTTCTATATCCTCTTCGTTCACCACCTCATCCGCGTTGATCTCATCCGCCACGTGTGCAGAGACATATTCCGTCTGGAAGCCGAACTCCTCGGCCACGAGGTTGATTGTCTCGGCGTCAAGACGCTGGTTGATCGACACAAACAGGCCAAGGCTCATACAGGTACCGATAATCTTGTTCACCGGCACATTCATCATCACCGCCAGGTCGTTGGCCGTCACGAACTCCGTCAATTTCAGCACTTTGGATTGCTCCTGCGCCTCCATCACTTCGAGTTCATGCTTCTCACGCTCCTGCTCGCGACGCTCGCGTTTATATTTTGAGGTGTTGGACTTGTTCTGCTTCTGCTGGAGGCGGTTGAGCGTCTCCTTCAGAGCCTTATCCACCTCTTCCTGCGTAGCCTCGCGAGGTTGGTTCTTCTTGTTCTTCTTGCCGGCCTGATTACGTTTGTCGTTAGGATCGACCTTCGCCGCATTGGCCTTGAACCGCTCACGTTTACGTTTCTCTGCCGCAGCTTGTTGCTGAGCCTGCTGCGCCTGCTGACGCTCCTCACGCTCTTTGCGTTTCTGCTCTTTGGTCTTCTTCGCCGGACGAGTAGAGGTGTCGATGGAATCCAGGTCGATCTTTCCGATCACCTTCGGTCCATCGGTCACTTCGGGCTTGCTCAACGTGAAGATCTTCGGCTTGGGTTTCTCCTGCGGCTTCTCCTGAGCTTTGGCTTGCTCCCGAGCCTGCGCCTGAGCTTTCTCCGCTTCGCGCTTGGCTTCAGCCGCTTTCGCTTCTTCCTCTGCTTGCTTGGCTTTCGCCGCACGTTCTGCTTCCTCTGCTGCACGCTTGGCCTCAGCCTCTGCCGCACGTTTGGCTGCCTCTTCAGCGGCTTTCTTCGCTGCCTCTGCTTCCGCCGCACGACGAGCTGCTTCAGCCGCCTCTTTCTCTGCCGCCTCACGAGCCTGACGCTCTGCTGCCTGACGGTCCGCCTCAATCTTCAATGCCACATCCTTGCTGAACTCTTTTGCCAGCAACAGATACAGATCATCATCGATGCGCACGTTCGGATCCGAAGCAATAGGATGACCGTTCTTCTCGCACCACGCAGTGAGAGTCGCCATGCCTATATTTAATTCTTTACATGCTTTTATTAACTTTATCGCCATAAATAATTTACAATTTAAAATTTACAATTTACAAAGCTTTCTAACAGTTTGGTACTATCTCGTTTGTCCGTACAGGTCTTACGGGTTCGTACCAGCCCCGCAAGCCCTTTGTTAATTGTACATTGTGAATTGTGAATTGCTTAGTCATTCGCAAACTCCGCCGACAAGATGCGAAGCACCTCGTCGATGGTCTCCTCCTCGAGGTCTGTACGACGCAGCAAGTCCTCCTTGCTCGTGCCCAGTACCTCTTTGGCGGTGTCCAGACCGATAGCCTTGAAGGCATCGATGACCCACTGATCGATCTCGTCGTTGAACTCGTCGAGGTAGATATCATCCAGATCCTCCTCATCGATCTCACGGTAAACATCGATCTCATAGCCCGTCAGCATGGACGCCAACTTCACGTTGTAACCGCCCTTACCGATTGCCATACTTACCTCTTCCGGCAACAGATAAACACTCGCCTTCTTGTTCTCCTCGTCAATCTCCATCGTGCGGATCTTCGCAGGAGCCAGCGCACGCTGGATATACAGATTGACGTTCGGCGTGTAGTTGATCACGTCGATGTTCTCGTTACGCAACTCACGCACGATACCATGAATACGCGCACCCTTAACGCCCACACAAGCGCCTACCGGGTCGATGCGCTCGTCAAACGTCTCTACGGCCACTTTGGCACGCTCTCCCGGGATACGGGCGATGTTCTTAATCGCTATCAGACCCTCTTTCACCTCCGGAACCTCTTGCTCGAACAAACGCTGCAGGAACAACGGAGCCGTACGGCTCAGGATGATCTTCGGGTTCTGGTTTTTGTTATCTACCTGAACCACTACCGCGCGAACCATCTCTCCTTTGCGGTAGAAATCCGTCGGGATCTGGTTCTGTTTCGGCAGGTAGAGCTCGTTGCCCTCTTCGTCGAGCAGCAGCATCTCTTTCTTCCACACCTGGTAGAGTTCACCCGTCACAACCTGACCGATCATCTCTTTGTACTTCTGATAAAGCACCTCTTTCTGCAGCTCCAGGATCTTCGATGCCAAGGTCTGACGCAGGTTCAGGATCATACGGCGACCAAACGAAGCCAGCTCCACTTTATCCGTCACCTCTTCGCCGATCTCTGCCTCGTCATCCAACAACAAGGCGTCACTCAGCGCAATCTGCGTATCCGGGTTCGCCACGTCGCCATCCTCCATCACCAGACGGTTACGGTAGATCTCCAAGTCACCCTTGTCCGGGTTCACGATCACCGTGTAGTCCGCCGTCGGACCGTACATCTTTGCAATAACGCTCTTGAACGACTCCTCCAACACCGTGATAAGGGTCTGTTTGTCAATGCGTTTGAAGTCTTTAAACTCCGAGAAAATGTCAATCAAATTGATCGACTCTTGATTTTTTTCTGTTGCCATTTTTTGATATATTGTTAAATTTATTTCTCTTTATCTCTAGTGCTCCTAGGGCTTCTAGGGTTTCTAGTGTTTCTAGTGCTTCTAGGGCATCTAGCCTCCTACTCTCCTAAAACTTCAGGTCGTACCGTACATATTTCGGTTCGTCGTACCGCCATGTATGCGTCACGATCTGTCTTTTGACTTTCGACTTTTGACTTTCGACTACTTTTACTTTCTCCTCGCAATCCACACTGAACGTCTCCTCATCCACGCTCACCAACTGCCCGCGGTATTTGACGGTCTTTGAGTCCGCAGGACGGTCTTTCGACTTTCTACTTTCTACTACCAAAACCTCGACATCGTGCCCCAAATTCTTCTCAAACTGCATCTTCGTCTTGAACGGATCCGTCAGACTCACGCTTCCCACCTCCAACGAATAATCTAAATCAGTCTGTGTTCTGCCAGCATAGCGGTCTTCTATCTTCTCCACTAAAAATCGATTGAGCTCCGCGCAGAAATCTACATCCACACCTGCCAACCGATCGACCTCCACGAGAATATCATTCCCCGCAGAAACCTCCAGCGTGATCAACTCATACTCCGTACCTTTCAGGTACTCTCCGATCCATTCTTGTAATTGTTGTTTATCTATCATCTGTTCTTCTATTTCCTATTTCCTATCTCCTATCTCCTCCATGGGTAGTTTTTTCGCCTTTTTTATACGAAGAGGAGACCTTTTCGGGGTCCCCTCATTCATTTCACGCTGCAAAGATACTGCTTTTTTTTCAAATATGCAAATATTTCTGCAGAAAAATTAAATTTATTTCAATTTTCACCGTATTACGCTCGGATTTTTATTAATAGTACTAATAGGGATAGCTTACAGTGAATACACCGGCTGCTGCAGCAAAACCGCTCTCCTCCACTTGCTCTTCTTGCGCTTCCTCATCCGGATTTACCCAATAGTTATTATATAGAAATCCTTCTATCTTCTCGGTTGCTACATCCATTTTGGTGATAGCATAGCCTTGCTCAGATGCAGAGACAGTTTGAGCTTTTGCCACCTTCGATACGAATTTCGCATGATCAGTATAGACTTCCTCGTCGATTCCCCCTTCCCATGAAACAGTCGGTCTTCCCGCTACTTCAGAACTTTCCGGCAGTTTTTTGTATTCCGCATCGCTCACCTCGGTAAACAGCAGGTTGATATTGTCCTTCAACGGAGCAATCACGTTCGTCATAAAAGCGATCAATTTGTCCTCGTTAAAATACGCCATAACCATCATGATGCACTCGCCCTTGTCCAAAACGCCTTTTGCATAGTTGGTAGCCTCTTTTTCGGACATGTTTGAATACTTCTCGGGAACATTATACAGATAGGTAACCACTACGCCTTCGTCTTGAGCCTTGACGCTTTTACGCACATGAGCTAACTTGCGTTCTGCTACGTTTACTAACGCGCCCCCCTCTACTTTGGTAAAGCCAGCGTCTTTCAGTGCTTTGTCCACCTTTGCTCCGTCTGCACCCAACAAATCAAAGGCAGCCGAAGTTGTGGTTTTAACAGCTTTTTTGTCTTTCTGAGGTACCGACGCACCCTCGTTACATGCCAGGAATGCAAATGCAACCATGGCTAATACAAGTAACTTTTTCATAATTAAATTGTAATGATTGAAAGTTAAATAATGATTAATAAATGTTAACTCTTTATGTTAGTAAATGTTAACTCTTTATGTTAGTAAATGTTTATTCCTTCACTTTCGGCTGCAAAATTACTATATTTTTTTCATATATGCAAATAAATTTGCACTTTTCTGATTTTTTTGCACTATCTACTCCATCCCTTTGTCGATCTTGTGTACCTTCCTTCTACCCCATACAACCCCAAAATAAGACTCAAATAAGACTCAAATAAGACTCAAATAAGACCCTCACCATAGGATCACCATAGGATGACCATAGGATCACCATAGGATGAAACCCACATTTTGTCATTTTTGCAACTTTTACTATATATACGTAGTATATATACTTTTTGTTTTGATTTTTTATTTGTGTATGTCATTTTTTTTTCGTAACTTTGCACCCGATTTGTGTATATGAACATAGAGGATCTGGAAATACTCTTTAGCCAACACCCGGAGATAGGACTGATCCGACGGGAGTTAGGACGAGGCAAGGACACACATGTGCTTGTCTCCGGCTTGCATGCTTCTGCACGCGCGCTCGCGCTCGGTGCGCTTAACGCGCCCCTATTCATCATCTTGGATAACTCCGAAGCCGCACAATACCTCTACGCAGACCTCAAGAACATTAAAAACGCCTCCGGCAATCAAAACACAGAGGTGTTCTTCTTCCCCCACAGCCAGAAACGGCGCGCTGTAGATGAGGCAGCGCAGATCCAACGCACGGAAACCCTCACGGCGCTCACAACGACCGGCAACCTGATCGTCGTCACATACCCCGAAGCCATCGCAGAAACCGTTCCGGCAAAAGAGGAACTCTCTGCAGTCAGCGTGCAATACCGCGTCGGACAAGAAATACAACAATCTACCCTCAGCTCCCAACTCTTGGAATTAGGCTTTGAACGCGTGGATTTTGTCTTCCAGCCCGGGCAATTTGCCGTGCGCGGTTCCATCGTGGATATCTATAGTTACAGCCACGACACGCCTTTCCGCCTGGATTTCTTCGGCGATGAGATAGATAGTATCCGCGAGTTCGACATCGAAGACCAACTCTCGAAGAACCGCGTCAACCTTTGTGAGATTGTAGGAAAAGGTCAAAAAGACGATGCATCAGACACAAAAGCCTCCATCGTTGATTACCTGCCCTCCGAGACCATCTGGGTCTCGAACGACTTCTCCGTCGTTCGCTACAAACTCGAAGGTCTTGGACATCGTGCATTGATGCACGATAATAACAAAACCCTCGAACTCTCCGAGAAGAGCACCTTCCCGACCCACTCGAAGATCGCCTTCGACACCCTGCCGCAGCCTATCTTCCATAAGCAGTTTGATCTCCTCACAGAGGACATCCAAAAGCACATCGAAGAAGGTTACAAGATATACATCCTCGCCGAGCAGCAGAAACAACTCGACCGCCTGAAAGCCATCTTCGAATCTGTCAGTCCGGAGGCGGTCTCTTTTATAGGCATCAACGCCGCCCTCCACGAAGGATTTGTGGACAGAGGCCTGAAAATCTGCTGCTACACCGACCACCAGATCTTCGAGCGTTTCCACCGCGTACAGATGACGAGCGAGAATGCCCGACGCGGCAAGGCGATCATCACGCTCCGCGAGATCAACCAGCTGCAGATAGGCGACTACGTCGTACACTCCGACCACGGTATAGCCAAATTCGGCGGACTCGTCACCACTCCTGTGAACGGCAAACCCCAGGAGATGATCAAACTGAACTACCGCGATGGAGCGAATGTCTTTGTCAGCATCCATAACCTCCATCGTATCAGCAAATACAAAGGCCGTGAAGGCTCCGAACCCACCATCGCCCGATTAGGTTCCGGTGCATGGGAGCGGCTCAAAGAGCGAACCAAGGACAAAGTCAAAGACATTGCGCGCGACCTCATCCGTCTCTACGCGACCCGTAAGCAGCAGAAAGGATTCGCGTGCGCACCCGACGGATACATGCAACACGAGTTGGAGGCCTCTTTCCTCTATGAGGACACGCCCGATCAGGCAAAAGCAACCGCCGACGTAAAGCGCGACCTCGAGAGCCCGATGCCCATGGACCGACTCGTCTGCGGAGATGTGGGATTCGGCAAGACCGAAGTAGCCATGCGCGCTGCCTTCAAGGTAGCGACGGAAGGCAAACAAGTAGCCGTACTCGTACCAACCACCGTTCTTGCCCTCCAGCACTATAACACCTTCACGGAGCGAATGAAAAACTTCCCCGTGCGCATCGAATACATGAGCCGGCTCAAGTCCGCCAAGGAGATCAAAGAACTCTTGGCGGATCTCAAGGCAGGCAAGATAGACATTCTCATCGGAACCCATAAACTCATCGGCAAATCCGTTGAGTGGCACGACTTAGGCTTACTCATCATCGATGAGGAGCAGAAATTCGGCGTGGCAGCCAAAGAGAAACTCAAATCGCTGCGTGCGAACATCGACGTCCTCACCCTCACGGCAACACCTATACCGCGAACGCTCCAATTCTCCTTACTCGGCGCACGCGACCTGAGCGTCATGACTACGCCGCCACCCAACCGCTATCCCGTTCAGACAGAACTCATCACCGTCGATGACGAAGATATTATCAAAGAGGCAATCGACTTGGAGATGGGACGTAACGGACAGATCTTCATCGTCAATAACCGCATTGAGATGCTTCCCCGCATCGAGCGGAAGATCCGGAAACTCTGCCCGGAGGCACGTATCGTCACGGCGCACGGACAACTGCCTGCCGGAGAGATGGAAGAGCGGCTCGAAGCGTTCATCAACTACGACTACGACATTCTCCTCTCGACGACCATCATCGAGTCCGGAGTAGATATTCCGAACGTAAACACCATCCTTATCTTCTCTGCGAACCATTATGGTCTGGCGGACTTGCACCAGCTACGAGGACGTGTCGGACGTTCGAACCGCAAAGCCTATTGCTACCTCATCGCACCGGAGAAAGAACTCCTCACAGATGATGCACGCAGAAGACTCGAAGCCCTGAGCACTTTCGCCGAACTCGGATCAGGATTCAACCTTGCGATGCAAGATCTTGACATCCGAGGAGCAGGAAACATGCTCGGCTCCGAACAATCAGGTTTTATCGCCGACCTCGGTTACGAGACTTACCAGCGCATCCTCAACGAAGCGATCGAAGAACTCCGCGAGGAAGAAGGACTCGGCTCCGATGAGAACCAAATGGTAAATGGTAAATCTCCAAATGAGAAAATGACTTGGTGCTCCGACGCCCAGGTAGAGACCGACATCGCCGTTTGTTTCCCGACAGATTACATCGAGAACATCTCCGAACGTATAACCCTTTACCGCGAGTTGGATAACTTACACAGCGAAGACCAACTCTTGGACTACCGCAAGCGCCTCATAGACCGTTTTGGCGTCCTGCCGCAACCCGCAGAAGAACTCTTGGACGTCGTACGCCTCAGATGGCTCTGCTGCCGACTCGGTATAGAGAAGATACTCCTCAAAGGAGAACACATGACCATGTACCTTGTCCAGCACAAAGACGCCTTCTGGCAATCGCAAGTGTTCGGAAACATGATCCAGTATGCCGCCACACGCGCCGAACGGTGCTCCCTGCACGAAGAGCGGGATAAGAAAGGAATAAAAACCGGCAGAAGGTACATCACCATCACCAACGTAAAAACCATCAACGGAGCAATAACCTTATTAAGCAAAATAGAAACTGGTCAAATAACCCAATAACCAAATAAATGGTACATGGTAAATGACCAAATAGTAAATAGATTTATGAAATTCATAGGAATCATCCCTGCCCGCTACGCCTCTACGCGTTTCCCGGGCAAACCATTAGCAGAGATCTGCGGCAAGACCGTCATCCGCCGCGTCTATGAGCAAGCCCGCAAAGCGCTCGACACCGTCGTAGTAGCTACCGATGACGAGCGGATATACAACGACGTGGAGTCTTTCGGCGGTAAAGTGGTCATGACACGCCCGGACCATAAATGCGGTACCGACCGTTGTTTGGAGGCGTACCAAGCCATCACAACACCCGCTTGGCGCGAGCAGAACGACAAGGACACCGTCATCATTAACATCCAAGGTGACGAACCTTTCATCCAGCCCGAGCAGATAGAAGCGCTCATGGCTTGTTTTGACCGCCCGGATACAGACATAGCTACACTCGTACAACCCTTTGCGGAGGATAAGAACGCTATCGAAAACCCTAACTCGCCCAAAGTGAATTGGGACGTAGAGACCCAAGAAGCAAAGATGTTCTCCCGTAAAGTGATTGCTGCTTCGGACGGCAAGTACTACAAACACATCGGTATATACGCTTACCGCGCAGATGTACTCAGCAAAATAACCACGCTGCCGCAAAGTCCCTTGGAGATTGCAGAACGTCTCGAACAACTCCGATGGCTCGAGAACGGATACAAGATCCGTGTCGGCGTGACCTCACAATCCACCATCGGCATCGACACCCCCGAAGACCTCGAGAAAGCTATCGAGTGGTATAAATATAATGGAAATTAACGTAATTACGTAATTACGGAATCACGAAATATATTAACCTTATAAAACACAACAATTATGGCAAAAGAACAATGCCCTACTCCGCACATCGGTGCGCAGTACGGAGAGATTGCAAAAACAATGATCATGGCCGGTGACCCGCTGCGTGCCAAACTGATGGCAGAGCGCTATCTGGAGAACCCGGTACAAGTGAACAATGTACGCGGAATGCTCGCATTCACCGGTACCTACAAAGGAAAGAAAGTGACCGTCATGGGTCACGGAATGGGTATTCCGTCCATCGGTATCTACACCTACGAGTTATTTAATTTCTACGATGTGGACACTATCATCCGCGTCGGTTCGTGTGGTGCACGCCAGATGTACGTGAACCTCGGCGACCTGGTAATTGCGCAAGGTAGTTGCACCGACAGCAACTGGGACCAGCAATACAACCTCCCGGGTCATTATGCACCGATTGCTGACTTTGAACTCTGCCGGAAAGCCGTAGAAGCCGCAGAGAAACGCGGCTACAAGTACCATGTCGGAAACGTTTTCTCCGCAGATATATTCTACTGCGAAGACGAACGCAAGGCGAACTGGACAAAGATGGGTGTTTTGGCGGACGAGATGGAAGCCCCGTCGCTGTATATGAATGCCGCACGTGCAGGCAAAAAAGCCCTCGTCATTTGCACCGTCAGCGACCACATTCTCACCGGCGAAGCAACCACGGCAGAGCAACGCCAGAACTCTTTTACAAACATGATGGACGTCGCTTTCGACATTATTAGCGAATGAGAAAAACAATATTTATAATCCTTGTATCAGCCCTTCTGCTCCCGGGTCTCACGGCTCGGGCGCAGGAGGAAACTGATGCGCCCAAAGAGGTCAAGAAGGCTTCTTCCGGCTTCTTCACCGGTTTCTCCGGAGGAATGATGCTGCACGGCGGATACCTGTTCGCCAAAGATCCCAGATACGTATTCAGTAACACCGGTCTGGGTAACCCGGACTACGTAAAAAACTTACCAAATGACGGTTTTTGTATGGGACTGGGCGGTACGCTCCGCGCACATCTTATCAATCATATTCACCTGGGTGCGGAAGGCTTCGTGAGCACCATGCCTCTCATGAAAACCGGTTCGAACGTCCGAACCGGCTGGGGAGGCGCGATGTGCGACTTCTACACCGACTGGGGCAAAATGCGCCCGCTCATCGGTCTGACCGTCGGCGGAGGAGTGATGAAACGACTCTTTGTGCCGAACGCACCTACCGTCACCAGCGCAGATAGCGAGACGAACTATAACGCCTCGTACACCAAGACTCCGTTCTTCCTGCTCGATCCTTACATAGGCATGGAGATAGGACTAACCAACCACATGGCACTTATTATTCGCATCGACTACATGCTCCCCTTCGGCACCAGCAAGAGCGAGCTGACGCCTAACGTCGATTGGGGCAATTTTATGACTCCGAGCGGTCCGCGCTTATACGTGGGACTGATGTTCGGCAAAATGAAAAAAGACTAAAAATTTGATATTTGAAATTTGACATTTGAAATTCTAAACAATATATAAATGGATAAAAACACTTGGATTGGCTTTTTACTGATAGCCGCAATTATCGTTGGTTTTACGATGCTCAACCGTCCCTCCAAAGAGGAGCTGGCGCATCGCCAACACGTACAAGACTCAATTAACGCTGCCCGTCTTCTCGAAGCGGAGACACAACGTATTTCCGACTCCCTGCAGATGGTCGTTGCTCAGACACAACAGAATGAGGCCATCGTCACCGAGGAGCAGATACAAGAGCGCTTGCAAGCTGCCTATGGCACTTTTGCAGTAGCAGCACAAGGGGAAGAGCAGTATATTACCCTCGCAAACGAGCATCTGAAACTAACACTCTCCACCTTAGGCGGTCGCATTGAGCGTGCGGAGTTATTGGAGTATCATGCTTCGGGCGACAGTATCAATCCGCTCTGCCTCTTCCGTGCAGACGAGAGTGCGTTCGGTCTGACCCTTATCACCGCCAACAACCGTATTCTGCAGACCGCTAACCTGTACTTCACTCCGGTAAAAAGCGAGGAGCCCAACAAAGCTATCCTTCGTCTGCCGACATCCGCTCCGGACGCCTATATAGATTTTATCTATGAACTCTCCGAGGACTATATGGTACACCTCTCCGTAGCACCGCATAACATGCAGACCGAGCTGGCGCAGAATGTCAATTCGCTCGAACTTCAGTGGCGTCAACTCATCCCGCAACAAGAGCAGGGACGTAAGTTCGAGGAGCGCTACGCGCAGCTACAATACATGCTCGTCGGCGGCGAGATGGAGAAACTGAGTGAGAGCAAAGATGACAGCCAGAAAGAGTCCGCGCGCATCAAATGGATTGGCTACAAGGACCAGTTCTTCTCAACCGTCCTCATCGCAGACGATGCGTTCACCTCGACGGAGCTCCACTCGACCCTGCAAGGCAAACATTCCGGCTACATCAAGGAGTACGCCGCGCAGACCTCTGTGCCGTTTGACCTCACAGGCAAGAACCCGACGGGTTTCCGTTTCTACTGCGGTCCGAACCATTACCACACGCTCAAAGCGTACGACGAAGGCAAAGAGAAAGAGGACCGTCTGTATCTCAACCAACTCGTGCCCCTGGGATGGAAGATCGTGAGCTGGATCAACACAGCCCTCGTCATTCCTATGTTTGACCTCTTCACCAGCTGGGGTCTCCACATCGGTATCGTGATCCTCTTAATGACCATCGTCATCAAGCTGATCATCCTGCCGTTTGTCTTCGTCTCCTATAAATCGAGCGCAAAAATGCGCGCATTGAAGCCGCAGATCGATGCTATCAACGAGAAATACCCCGCAGAGAAGATGCAGGAACGTCAGCAGGCAACCATGCAACTCTACCAGCAAGCAGGAGTCAGCCCTATGTCCGGCTGTCTGCCGATGCTCTTCCAGTTCCCCGTCTTGATGGCGATGTTCTGGTTCTTGCCGACAGCTATCGAGCTGCGTGGCAAGTCACTGTGGTGGGCAGAGGACCTCTCTACGTACGACGCCGTTTTCCATTGGGGCTTTAACATCCCGCTGTTGGGCGACCACCTGTCCCTCTTCTGTCTCTTGATGACCATCTGTAACATCGGTTACACCTATATCACGATGCAATCGCAGGCTACAGACCCGAACATGAAATTCATGAAATACATGATGTACGCGATGCCGCTCATGTTCCTCTTCATCTTCAATGACTACGCAGCGGGTCTGAGCTACTACTACCTCCTTTCGCTCTTCTTCACCATCCTGCAGACGATGATCTTCCGCTGGACGCTCAATGATGAGAAGATGTTAGCAGAGATGGAGGCGAATAAAAAGAAAAAAGCCGGAAAACCTAAGTCCGGCTTTATGGAGCGTTTGGAAAAAATGCAACGCGAGCAGCAACGCTTAGCTCGCGAGCAGGCCAAAGCGGCTAATAAGCGTCGATAACTCGTTATCGACCAGCTGCTGTCCCTCCGGGGAGAGCGTCACACCGTCTTGCTCGAGGAGTTGCTCGTAATGAGCACTCGCGAGCATGGGCGAAGTGATATCAATAATATGCACGCATTGCTGCGCCGCAAGGCGGAAGAGCGAGAGGTTATAGAGGGCATGGATATTCCTCAGACGCTCGGTCTTACCGCCAAGCCAATATAAAAGGTTCTTGCGTTCCTGCATCGACATGCCACGCGTGATAAAGGCGAAATAGCGATTCTCGTCCATAATAGGCAGACTAACCAAAACAGGTTCTTGCCCGTGTGCGCGCGCTTGCGCAATCTTATTAGTATATTGCGCTTTGTATGCCACTAAATCCATTACAGGCTCATGTTGTCCACTTGGATTAGCTGCGATAGCTTGCCAGTTGTACTGCAATCCGCTCTCAGGCTGAATAATAAGGGTCTTGTCCATAAATATAGTGATTTAATAAGTTAATTACTTAAAGATTAATAACTAAATAAATAATTACTGCCGGTATTTGTAAGCAATAAATCGCTACCAGCGCGTCCATTCCAATTCGTTTAACTGTTTTCATATGCGTTTGAATTTAAATAGATGATACAATGTTGATTTAAAAACGGTGCAAAATTACTGCTTTTTCGCAACCCTGACAACTAATTGTGATTAGGGACTAAAAATAGTGACTAAACAAGCCGTTTTGACGGCTAAAACACAAATATAGGGACGAAAAATGGACACAATCCAATTCGTCACTTTGATAAAGGAGACTAAAATTATGACAAAAATTCCTTCTTCGCTACTCTCATTGACCACATTATTGCTACATGTGTTCATTCTGCCGGTATTCTTCCTGAGTTTCATCCTGATATACGATAGTCAATGGATGACCGAGTTCCTGGACGCAGGTTTAGGGACAATCTTCAACGCCCTGATGCTCTCCTGCATCTTAATCGGCGCCATGGCGATCTCACGACCGGTAATGACGGCTGTCGGAAAGGGACATCGGTTCAGTTGGTGGCAGTACAGCTTGTGGTCGTTCTTGGAAGTGATTATCTTCTCCTGCTTCGCAGCGCTTTACATGGCATTGATATATGGAGATTACGGGTACTTCCCTGCGCTCGCGCAATGTCTCCGTCTCTCGTTCTCTACCCTGCCCTATTTATATATCATCATGGCATTGCTCTTTGCGTTGATTTATCCGGATGAAGAAGAGGCAGCGGAAGAAGACCTGGTACGATTTACAGATAGTACCGGACGGCTGAAATTAGTCATCGCGCACGATGTACTGCTCTATATAGAAGCGCGCGAGAACTACATCTCAATTCATTATTTGGAGGGAGAGAAACTAAAAGAATATTCGCTGCGTCAGACGATGCGCGGCATCGAAGACCTCATGACCAAACACGGCATCATCCGTTGCCAGCGGTCATACTTCGTCAATCCCCGGCATGTGACGGTTCTCAGACGTGATAAAGAGGGATTTATTCAAGCAGAACTGGATAGCACCAACAAACCTGTTCCTGTTTCGCCGAAATACTACGAGCAGTTAAGCAAGATGTTATAGCATTTCGCGTTCACTCGTTCAACGTTCACTCGTTAAACTATTAACGAGCATTCCGCAGGCAGCGAGAATATCTTCTCCGCGGGAACGACGGATAGTAGTAGTGATGCCGTTAGCGGTCAGGTAATCTCGCAACCACTCCATCTGTTTCTCATTGGAAGCCGAAAAATGCCGGCTTTCTTTATTCGTGGTTGCAACCTCCTCCACGCCTTCATGGAACCGGATGAGATTGATGCGGCAGGGCAAACCTCGCAAGAGCCGAATCAGTTCCTTCGCGTGGCGAGGGGTATCATTCTGCCCCGCCCAGCAGATATATTCGAAGCTGACGCGCCGCTGATGCGACCAGTCGTAGTTTTTGAGCAGTTTCACTACCTCTGCTATGGAAAATATCTTCTCCGCCGGCATGATCTGAGCGCGCTCGGCAGGGAAAGGATTATGCATCGACACTGCAAGACGGCACTCGCTCTCTTCTATAAAGCGCTTCATCGCCGGAATGCCGACCGTAGAGACGGTGATGCGTTTGGGCGACCATGCGCAGCCATACGACGATGTCAGAACCTCTAAGGAACGAAGCACCTCGTCGATATTATCCATCGGTTCACCCTCGCCCATATAAACGAGATTACTGAGTGCGGAAAGTTGATGGCGGACAGCTATGTCATCAATCTCAAAGACCTGATTAAGTATCTCCGCTGCGGAGAGATGACCATGAAAGCCTAAGGTTCCGGTCATGCAGAAACGACAGCCCATTTTACAACCTGCCTGGGTCGAGACGCAAAGCGTTGCTCGGTCTTCTTCAGGAATATAGACCGTTTCAATAAAAAACCTTTCTGATGGCTGATTGCTGGTGGCTGAATGATGAAAGCTTACTTCAAAGAGGTACTTTCTCGTGCCATCTTGACTGATGGCCTCGCGGACGGGCGCATGACGACCGATGGTATAGTTCGCCTTGAGTGCCTCACGCCCTTTGAGGGAGATATTCGTCATCTCTTCAAAGGAACGCACGCGACGCACATAAAGCCACTCCGCCAACTGTTTGCCGGCGAACTTCTGCAAGCCAACGCTCAATGCGACCTCTTGCAGCTCACTTAATGTCTTACCTAAAAGCGCCTCCAATTCGTAATTCGTAATTTTTAATTCACCATCGTGACATCCATGTGAGGATAAGCGAAGGTGAAGCCTTGCGGCGGGAGTTCGGTATAGAAACGCTCCTGGAGCGCAAAGAACACATCCCAATAATCGTCCGCACGTACCCACGCCCGCACTACAAAAGTGATATCGTTTTCGTTCAAACTCTTGAGTGCCACGAAAGGCGCCGGGATAGCGTCCATCCGATAATTGACGGTCGAAAGCTGGTACGCAGAGATATTCAGCTCCTCATAAAGTTGCTTCATATCCGTATCTGCCTGTAGAACTCGTGGTTCGGAGTTCAGTATCGCATAAATCGCCTCCTTGCATTTCGCGGCATCTACGCCGTAAGAGACGCTCACATTCCACTCTACACGCCTTAGCGGACGACCGTTGAAGTTATTGATCACGCCGTTGGAGAGTGCACCATTCGGAAGAATCACCACGCGGTTATCGATCGTCAAGATCTTCGTCGCCGTAATATTCACCTCTATAACCTTACCGGAAGTACCTTGCGCTTCAATGAAATCACCGGCTTTGAAAGGCTTGAAGGCGAGCAGCATAATACCTCCTGCGAAGTTCTGAACGGTTCCCGAGAGCGCCATACCTATTGCCATACCTCCGGCAGCCAAGAGAGCAGCCAGCGAAGTGGTATTCACACCTAAGGTACTAACCGTAATAACCACCAGAAGGATAGTCATGGAGATGGAGACGAACGAGGAGACGAACGAAGCGATTGTCGGTTCGGTCTTTCTACGCGCAAACACCCGATTGAGGATATTCTTCACCCACCGGATGAGTAACATTCCGATGACAAAGAGCAGGAGAGCTGCCAAGACCTTGATACCAAAGTGCAGCATCGACTCGCCAACCTCTTGCCAGAATGTTTGCGGGTCGTTCTTCGCGGTCTCAATCATCATCCGCGCGCCGGCACGGATAGAGTCCCGTTTGGCTTCTATCTCTTCGGGCGTCGGAGCAGCTACCTGAAGAAAGATAAACAAGAGCGGATTCATACTTATCGAATTCTATCAGCTGCACGCACGAGAGCCTCATCTTTGAGGATCCGGCGTGTAGCCATGAGGGTTAACACCATACAAATCAATGGGAATGACGCCCAAGGAAGGATGTGCCACTCTACACCCAACGCCAACTTTGCCTGCCATACATAAATCGCCAACACGCCGTAGTAGCCCAAGCAGAGCATTGTGAGGAAGATATTCAGGCGCGCCTGAAGGATACGTTTCTTATAGAGAAAAATATCCACGAGCGCTAAAGCAGGAATAAGAATCGTCGTGAGGAGCAGTCCCCAGAGACCTTGCAGCGGTGCGCCACCGATGGCGCTCAGCTCGTATATTTGCAACTCTGCGGCTTCTTCGGGCGTCACTAATTGAAGTACCGGAAGCCAGATCAGGGCGATGCCTAAAGCCACAACGGCTAATAAATACAGTGTCTGAATTCGTTGTATCATAAAGTCATTTACAATTTGGTCATTTACGATTTACCATTTAATCTTTCATAGCTTCCTCAAGTGAAGCGCATTTATCTCCATGGGCGTTGACCCAGCCTATCTGTCTAGCAGGGTTTCCGACCATGAGGGCATAAGGCGGTACATCTTTGGTCACCACCGAGCCTGCGCCGATGAGGCAGTATTCGCCGAGCGTGTGACCACAAACGATGGTGGCGTTAGCACCCACCGAGACACCTCTCTTGAGGATTGTCTGGCGGTATTCATCTTTGCGGCTGACCGCCGCACGGGGGTTAATGACGTTCGTGAAGACCATTGACGGGCCGAGGAACACATCGTCCTCGCACCGCACGCCCGTATAGACGGAGACGTTATTCTGGATCTTACAGTTACGGCCGAGTACTACGTCGGGTGAGATCACCACGTTCTGACCGATATTACAATCTTCGCCGATAACACAACCGGACATGATATGGCTGAAATGCCAGATCTTCGTACCCTTGCCTATTTGGCATCCTTCGTCCACATAGGACGACTCATGGATAAAATAATTTACCATTTGGTCATTTACCATGTACCATTTATTTAAAAGAAGAGTTTCAAAATATCATTACCATTGGCGAAGATCAGCAGGGCAAGTAAGAGCCAGAAACCGATCTCGTTTGCCCGCTCGAGGAACTTATCGCTGGGTTTATGCCGCGTGATAATCTCTACGAGCAGGAAGAGGATGTATCCGCCGTCGAGCGCAGGGATCGGCAGGAAGTTCATGAAGGCGAGGATGATGCTCAGGAAGGCCGTCATGTGCCAGAACAAGTACCAGCTCCATACGGACGGGAACATCGAACCGATGGCTCCGAAGCCGCCGAGCGACTGCGCACCCTCTTTGGTGAAGACGAGGCGGAACTGCTTGACGTAACTCTCCAATATCTCCCATCCGTAACGGATACCTGCAGGGATGGATTGCAGGAACGTATAGGATGTATGCTCCATCTGCAGGTCGATGCGCGCCTGAATACCTAACATGCATTGATCACCCAAGAAGACGCGGGCGGTCTGCAACTCTCCATTGCGGTAGTAACCGACAGAGATGGAGTCGCAAGGATGCCGACGCAGCTCCTGCGACATCTCGTAATACGACGGTGTTGGTTGGTCTGCAACAGAAACGACGCTATCGCCTTTCTGGAGACCCGCATAGTACGCCGGAAAATCCGGAAGCACCGTGTCAATCACGCACGGGATCCACTCGGCAAGGAGCACAAAAGGCTGTTTCTGGTAGTTCTTATCCGCACGTTTCTTCTCACGCTCCACGCGGTCGTACTCGTTCTGGTACGCCAAGAGACGGTTTCCCAAGTCTTCGCTCATCGTCAGAGCCACTGTGTCTTCGCCACGAAGAACGACTACATCGCGTTTGCCTTCGATGATAAGCGCCTGGACGATGTCGCCGCGCAACTCCGGTTCTACACCGTTGATGGTCAAGATCTTATCTTTCTGCTGAAATCCTTCGTCCAGCATGATCTGCGAGAAGTACAATCCCTCCGTAGCGTTTCTGAGCGGCAGCGTGTCCGAGCCCCAATGCCAGAGAAGCATCGCGAAGATCACGAGCGCCCCTACGAAATTAACCAAAATACCTCCGAGGATGATGAGCAGTCGTTGCCAAGCCGGTTTGGAGCGGAACTCCCACTCCTGCGGTTCAGCCGCCAGGTCATCCGTCGAGTGCGTCTCATCGACCATGCCAGCTATCGCACAATAACCGCCGAAAGGCAGCCATCCGATGCCCCACTCCGTGGTCTCGGGATGCGCCTCCCACTCCTTGTCTTCGTTCGGCGCAAAGAACTTGAAATGCCATTTGCCATCAAATTTCTTTGCCCTGAAGAGGCTGATCCAAGGATTGAAGAACAGATAGAATTTCTCCACGCGGACGTGGAAGATCTTTGCGAACGTAAAATGCCCCAATTCGTGTATTAACACGAGAAACGAAAGGGCGAGTATCAATTGAATTGCTTGTATCATCAAATTATTTACTATTTGGTCATTTACTATTTACCATTTCTTCTGCGATTTTCCGAACTTCGAGATCGGTTGCCACATAATCTTCATATGTCGGTTTGGCGATGAAGGCAGCCTTTGCCATGGTCTCGCTGATAATGTCGCTCATCTGCAGGAAGCCGCAGCGGTTCTCACGGAAAGCGAGGTTTGCCACCTCATTCGCGGCATTCAGGACACAGGGGATGTTTCCTCCTCGTCGCATCGCTTCGTATGCCAGAGCGAGATTCGGGAAGCGTTCCACGTCCGGTTTCTCGAAGGTCAGGTTCTTCAACGCAAAGAGGTCCGCACGGGGAAAATCGCTTGCCAGTCTCTCCGGGAAAGAGAGGGCGTATTGGATCGGCAGCCGCATGTCCGGTGCACCGAGTTGTGCCTTGATGGCACCGTCGGTAAACTGAACTGCGGAGTGTACAATCGACTGCGGATGAACGAGCACTTCGATCTTCTCCACCGGCACGCCGAAGAGCCATTTGGCTTCGATGACTTCAAATCCTTTGTTCATCATCGAGGCGGAGTCGATCGTGATCTTCGCGCCCATCTCCCAATTCGGGTGTTTGAGTGCATCAGCTGCGGTAACAGTCTCCATCTGCTCGCGGGTAAACGTGCGGAAAGGTCCGCCGGAAGCGGTCAGGAGGATCTTCTCTATCTCCGATCGGTCTTCGCCTACGAGAGACTGGAAGATCGCGGAATGTTCGCTATCGACAGGGAGTATAGGTGCATGGTGTTGAAGTGCCAACTCGCAGATGATCTCTCCGGCTACAACCAGCGTCTCTTTGTTCGCGAGCGCAATGGTCTTACCGGCTTTGATCGCTTCTATCGTGGGTCGCAGGCCGGCATAACCGACCATCGCAGCGACCACGATATCTACCGAACCCATCGTCACCACTTCAGCAATCGCGTCCGCGCCGGTCCATACCTTGCCTTCAAAGTGGATAGCCGAGAGCCGAGAGTTGAGAGCTTCGTACAGGCTCTCGTCGGCGATGCAGACCACCTCCGGATGAAACTCTTTCGCCTGAGCGACCAACAGGTCAATACTCCTGTTTGCGCATAGTGCATAGACTCCGTAACGCTCCGGATAAGCGCGCACGACATCCAGCGTCTGGGTACCTATCGAACCCGTCGAACCAAGGATACAAAGCTGCTTTCGACTTTCGACTTTCGACTTTCGACTTTCTACCATACAATCACCTCCTCGGGGTTAACGAATTGTCCGCCGTCCCATAACTCGATGGAGACGTTCTTCTCGCCGTCCATGATTCCCAATGACTCGCCGCGTTCAACCATGGTGCCTTGATTCTTGAGCATACGGCTCACATGGCGGTAGATGGTAGTGAACGAGCCGTTCTGGAGAGCAATCATATAGGTGTTATCCGCCAGCCGTTCCACAGACACCAACGTGCCCCGGGTGGTCGCCATGACGTTCTCTCCTTTGGTCGTGCGGACGGAGATGCTGTACTCATGCAGGTCCGGCCGCGCAGATTGCTCTATCACGCCGCGCACGGGGCGATAGAGCTGTCGTACGGTACGCGTCACGGTGTTGTCGAAAAGCATCAGCCGGTCTTTCTCTTTCTGCTCGTATTGCGCCTTGAAAGCCTCTGTCGCTTCGCTGCTCTGCGCCACCAACTGCGCCCGCTCCACGCGTTGCAATGAGTCAAGGCTCTGCACGCTGTCGGTCTCAATATCTCCGGCTGTCAGCTGTTTGATGACATCGAGATAGCGGCGCTGAGTCGTCAGGTCCGCCTGCAGGCTATCGACCCGTGCGGACTCCTGAACCAGCTGCTGACGCAGGCTCTCGCTATAGCCCGGCAGGATGTTACGAATCGGCGTATAGACGATGAGGATCGAGAGGAGCACAATGAGCGCCACGATCATGATCGTAATCATGCTGATCGCGCCCAAGAGACTCACGCGGATGTGAAACACCTCGCGCAATGTCCGGTCGTCCAGCATCGCCAAGCGATATTTATTTCTCTTACTTGCCAATTGTCAATTATCAATTATCAATTATCAATTCAGAATCGTGCAGCCTGCGCAGGGCTTCAACTGCTTGAAGAAGTCATTGCCCTTGTCATCCACGAGGATGAATGCCGGGAAGTTCTCCACTTCGATTTTCCAGATCGCTTCCATACCGAGTTCCGGGTACTCGACGCACTCGATGGACTTGATATTGTTCTGCGCCAGGATAGCTGCGGGACCACCTATTGAACCGAGATAGAAACCGCCGTGTTTCTGGCAAGCGTTGGTAACGTCGATGGAGCGGTTACCCTTTGCGAGCATGATCAGCGAACCGCCGTGATCCTGGAATTCATCTACGTACGGATCCATACGACCTGCCGTCGTCGGACCCATCGAACCGCAAGCCATGCCTGCTGGAGTCTTCGCCGGACCTGCATAGTATATCGGATGGTTCTTGAGGTACTCCGGCATCGGTTCGCCTGCATCCAGACGCGCTTTGATTTTCGCGTGAGCGATATCGCGGCCGACGATGATAGTGCCGTTGAGGGAAAGACGCGTACCGATCGGGTATTTCGTCAGGATGGCGCAAACGTCCTTCATCGGCTGGTTGAGGTCGATACGTACGGCATCGCCTTCGCCCGCCTGACGCAGCTCCTCGGGGATGAGAGAAGCGGGGTTGTTATCCAGTTTCTCAATCCATATACCGTCTTTGTTGATCTTACATTTGATATTACGGTCCGCCGAGCAGCTTACACCCAGACCGATCGGGCAGCTGGCACCGTGACGCGGCAGACGAACAACACGTACGTCGTGAGCCATATATTTACCGCCGAACTGTGCACCGAGACCGATCTTGTATGCCTCCTGCAGGAGCTGTTTCTCCAACTCCACATCGCGGAAAGCACGACCTGTCTCGTCGCCGGTCGTCGGCAGCGAGTCATAATAGTGGGTCGAAGCGAGCTTCACGGTCAGCAGGTTCTTCTCTGCACTCGTTCCACCGATGACGATGGCGATGTGGTAAGGCGGACAAGCAGCCGTGCCGAGGCTCTTCATCTTCTCCACGAGGAAAGGAATGAGCGTGCCGGGGTTCTGGATACGGGCTTTGGTCTCCTGATAGAGATAGGTCTTGTTCGCAGAACCGCCACCTTTGGTCACGCAAAGGAAACGGTACTCCATGCCTTCGGTTGCCTCCAGATCAATCTGCGCCGGCAGGTTGCATTTGGTGTTCACCTCGTCGTACATATTGAGCGGCGCGTTCTGGCTGTAACGCAGGTTACACTCGGTATAGGTGTTATACACGCCACGGCTCAACGCCTCTTCATCGGAAATGTGTCTTTCGACTTTCGACTTTTGACTTTCGACCCAAACATTTTGTCCTTTCTCGCCATGGATGATAGCCGTTCCGGTATCCTGGCACAGCGGCAGCTGGCCTTTGCAAGCCACTTCGGCGTTGCGCAGGAAAGTCAACGCTACATATTTGTCGTTCGCCGAAGCCTCCGGATCACGCAGGATTTTTGCCACCTGCTCGTTGTGCGAGCGGCGAAGCATAAAACTCACGTCATGAAAAGCCTGCTGCGCCATGAGGGTCAACGCCTCCGGCTCAACCATCAAAATCTGTTCTTTCTTGTCCGAACCTTGAAAGCTGACTTCAGTAAGCCGTACATGGTCTTTGGTCAGCAAATAATACTCAGTCTCGTCTTTTCCGAGCTGAAACATCGGTGCATATTTAAACTCTGCCATATATAGATATTTTTAATTATCAATTAAAAAACGGCCACAAAGGTACAACTTTTTTTTGACATATGCAAATATGCGCGCATTTTTCACTATTTTTTCCTTACACTTCTCTCTTGGGCATAAAAAAAGGACTCCCGTCAGAGTCCAATCGAATGCTCATCGTATGCTGAACGTATGCTCATCGTATGCTCCGTACGACGTTAACCCCATATCCTCCCCCTCACTACTCTCCTCCGCTGCCCTTTTCTCTGGTCACACAATCACGCTGCAAAGGCACAAAAAAAATCTCAAAGTAGCCCCAATTGGTCCCATTTCCGCGCAAGGTCTGCTGATTTATGCTCATTTGAACCGACCTTCCACCGAAGTCTAATCGATGTTGAAGCTTGTATCTTTTTTGCTTGAATTTTTGAGAAAAAGATACAAGCTATATAAAAAAGATACAAGCTATATTAAAAAGATAGACAAAGAAAAACCGCTTGGCGTGGGACGCCAAGCGGAATAGAAACGGGATACAATCAGAGGGAGCCCTATTAGCGGACTTTTCGTCCGTCTACGGTATATACCTTGTCTCCTCGGAGAATATAGACTTTTTGATCTATCATAACCTTCTGTACGGGTTCTGAAGTATAGATATTCTCTAACCCTTCTGCCGATTTGAACAATGCAGTATATTCAGCATCGCCAATGACGGTAATTGTTCGAGGATTATCTGTAACTCCATCTGACCATTGGTCAAATACATACCCTTCATTCGGGATAGCAGTTAAGTCAATTGTAGCACCATATTGGTATTCTCCACCACCAAGTACTTGTCCATTAACAGCACTTACAGAGATGGTATACACATTGACCACACTGCTAAATGTTGCTTTATAAGTAGCATCACCCGTAACAGCCACTACAGCCGGTGTCCAACCTGCGAAAGTGTAGGTGTACTCTTCTGTCGCTTCTTTTGTCGGTTCAGCATGAGTAGGAACAACTCCGTATTCTACGGTTGTCTGGTCAATCAACGAGCCATCCTCATTCTGCCATGTGATAGTGTAACTATTCTTGGTGGCAGTATAAGTTGCAGTGTATGTAGTATCACTCGTTGCTGCTACAATAGCCGGCGTCCAACCTACAAAAGTGTAGGTATATTCGGCAGTGTTTGGACGAACCGGCGTTTCGCCGGTATAGGAAGGAGTAGTTCCTTTGACAACCTCGGGGAGTACCAGCAATTCTTCGCCATTCCAGTTAACAAACTTGATAATAAACGTCTCTTCTTTTGTTGTAAAGCCAATTGATTGCGTGTACAAAACAGAGCCATTTTCTGCCTTTACGGTAATACTATACGTGTAATTCGTTCCAGGATCTAAATCGTTCACTTCACACCGCCATCCGTTGGCCGTATATACAGCAGTAGAGGAATAGCGAATATTAGCATATCGAGAGGGAGCGTTAGAGGGATTATTTAGCAGTTTACCATTCGAATCGAACTGTAACTGTCGTACTGTATTATTCCCTTGCTTGATTTCGATATTATACAAAGTAGCATTTTCTATGGCTTGCCATTCCAAGATTACACCAGAATCATCCGTTGGGGTAGCAGAGAAAACGGCTGTCTCTACTTCGTCGGCGAGCATTACACCTATTACATTAAATTCTTTCCATTGTCTAGCAACTTGGTATAAACTGACACTTTCTATCGGAACATACAATGGAATATTTGAACAATCTACACCGGCAAAGGCCATTTCAGAAAGATAATAATAAGGACAAGCAGGCGGAGTAGTCGCCAGACATGTTACAGAAGTCAAACCGCTGCAATTACAGAAAGCCCTTCTCCCAATGCGGGTGACACTATTAGGAATCGTCACAGAGGTCAAACTGCTGCAATCACTGAAAGCATCATCTCCAATGCTGGTGACACTATTAGGAATCGTTACCAAGGTCAAACCACTGCAATAAACGAAAGTACTTCCTCCAATGCTTGTGACGCTATTGGGAATGGTCACAGAGGTCAAACCGGTGCAACCGCCGAAAGCCCACCCTCCAATGCTGGTAACGCTATTAGGAATCGTTACCGAGGTCAAACCACTGCAATAAACGAAAGTACTTCCTCCAATGCTTGTGACGCTATTGGGAATGGTCACAGAGGTCAAACCGGTGCAACCGCCGAAAGCATACTCTCCAATACTTGTGACGCTATTGGGAATGGTCACAGATGTTAAACCGGTGCAATTAATGAATGCCCAACCTCCAATGCTTGTGACACTATTGGGAATCGTCACAGAGGTCAAACCACTGCAATCACGGAAAGCATCATTTCCAATGCTGGTGACACTATTGGGTATTTCAATAGAGGTCAAACCGCTGCAATAAGCGAAAGCCTTCTCTCCAATGCTTGTGACGCTATTGGAAATCGTCACAGAGGTCAAGCCGTTGCAACCATAGAAAGCATTATTTCCAATGTTGGTAACGCTATTGGGAATCGTCACAGATGTTAAGCCGTTGCAACCATAGAAAGCATTATTTCCAATGTTGGTGACGCTATTGCCAATCGTCACAGAGGTCAAACCGCTGCAACCCTGAAAAGCAGAACTTCCAATGTTATTAACGCTATTGGGAATCGTCACAGATGTTAAACCGCTGCAACCCTGAAAAGCATTATCTCCAATGCTGGTGACATTATTAGGGAAAATAATACTTTCTTGCAAAACTCCATTTAACAATAACTTATAATTGCCGGAGACTGACGTCTGCGACCATGGTTTATTAAGCCAATCCTCTAAAGTACCTGTAAAATTAATTATATTTATATTGGTACTTTGGAAAGCCCTATAGCCAATGCTTGTAACGCTATTTGGAATCGTCACAGATGTTAAACCGCTGCAAAGATAGAAAGCATAATCGCCAATGGTCGTGATGCCATCCCCTATAATATACTGTGAAACTTGTCCGCCAAATATTTCGTCTATATTATTCTCATATGATGTATACTTTTTACTAATTATAGACTCCGATTCTATCGTCACAGAAGTCAAGTTATTGCAATTTTTGAAAGCATTTTCTCCAATGCTGGTAACGCTATTGGGAATTGTAATTGAAGTCAGGTTGGTCATTCCAGCGCAAATGGATGCCGGAATAACTTCCACATCATTCCCAAAAGTAAATGATGTTACTTGATTTCCGAAATTACAAGAAGGTCCATTCTTATGGTTCCATACCACTGAAGTTAGAGCGCTACAACCACTAAAGGCATTGCCGCCTATGTTGGTGATGTTATCATCAATTGTCACAGATGTTAAACCTGATTTATAGAAAGCATACTCTCCTATGCTGGTGATGTTATTGTCAAGTGAAATAGATGTCAAACCACTGCAATATGCGAAGGCCCAACTTCCAATGCTTGTTACCTCATCGGGAATAATTGTGTTTTTACAGCCTCTTATTAATACATTAGTAGATGTCTCTATTATTGCATTACAATTATTTCGACTATCATATATTGAGTTGCTATCATCAACTAATATTGATGTCAAACTATTACAGTTTTGGAAAACATTATTCCCAAAACCAGTAATATCACTTCCAATTATGTATTGCTGAACTTGTGGGCCAAATATATTACTTAGATTTAAATTATTTGTTACTGAATCTGAATTAATCGTCACAGAGGTCAAACCGCCGCATTCATAGAAAGCACTCTCTCCAATGCTTTTGACGCTATTACCAATCGTCACAGAGGTCAAACCAGTGCAACCATGGAAAGCATTATTTCCAATACTTGTGACGCTATTGGCAATTGTCACAGAGGTCAAATTAGACATGCCATTACAAAGGTTGGCAGGAATATGCTCTACTTTGTTACCGAATGTAAAGGATGTAATTCGCGAACGCAAATGATAAAAAGGAGTATTGTTCGATGCAAAATCAGCAGAATTCTCTGCGTTCCATATAACAGCGGTCAAACTGCTGCAACCAGAAAAAGCATCATCTCCAATACTGGTGACGCTATTGGGAATTTCAATAGAGGTTAAACTGCTGCAAACCCTGAAAGCCCCACCTCCAATGCTTGTGACGCTATTGGGAATTTCAATAGAGGTCAAACCGGTGCAACCCCAGAAAGCCCTGCCTCCAATGCTGGTGACGCTATTGGGAATCGCAATGCTCCCAGTAACTGCTGAAGAACAGCCAAGTAAGATAGCCTTTGTAGCATCTTTATATACAAAATATCCATCCACCAGACCATTAATACAATTCTCGCCCCAAGGAGCACCTTTTGCGCTACCTGTATATACAATATTTCTTACACCATTGAATGCCCCATCTCCAATGCTGGTGACACTATTGGGAATCTCTACGGATAACAAACCGGTGCAACCTGATAAAGCCATACTTCCAATGCTTGTAACGCTATTTGGAATTATTATAGAGGTCAAACCTGTGCAACCCCAGAAAGCACCATATACAATGCTTGTGACGCTATTGGGAATCGTTACAGAGGTCAAACCGGTGCAATCACGGAAAGCCTCCATTCCAATGCTGGTGACGCTATTACCAATCGTCACTGAGGTCAAACCGCTGCAACCTAAGAAAGCCATGCCTCCAATGCTGATGACACTATTGGGAATCGTTATTGAGATTAAATTGGAGCAATCTCTGAAAGCATAAGAACCAATCCACTTCGTGCCGGATTTTATTGAGTAAGAAGATAAGGTTTTATTAACCGCTTCCACTAAGAAAGTACCTGCATATCGAATATTATTCTCTACTGGAAGATGAGAACAATTTTGGAAAGCAGCATCATCAATGCTGGTGATGCTATTTGGAATCGTCACAGAGGTCAAACCGCTGCAATCCTGGAAAGCACCACCTCTAATGCTTGTGACGCTATTTGGAATCGCAACAGAGGTCAAACCAGTGCAACCCCTGAAAGCATAAACTCCAATGCTAGTAATACAATTGGGAATAGTCACAGATTTCAAAGTACTGCAATTTTGAAAGGCACTCTCTCCTATTGCAGTTACTTGGTATGTTTTTCCAGAATATGACACAGATGAAGGAATTGAAGCTGAAGTAATTGTCAATGAACTGCTATATCCACCTAATACATCGAGCTTTGATGTAACTTCTGCTTTACGATTTTTGTCATCCAGATTGTAGTACAAACTGCCAATTTTTACTCGTACATAATCCCATGCAAATGTTGTTCCCATGCTTGCTATTATAGCGAGCAATAGGGTAAAAAGTTTCTTTTTCATAATAATCAATATATTAAGTTCGTAATATCTATGCAGCCTCTTGTCTTTTTCCATTTTCGGGCTCCATTGGCATCAAATCCGTCAAACACAAAAACGCCAATATATTTATAGTCCTTGTTCCCAAGAAAATCTTTGTATTTGCAGAAGACTATTCTTTTTTCCGCTTGGTCAAATCCTGTTTGTGTAGCAGCTCTATCAACTCCTCCTGTTGCTTTGTCAATCTTATATTCAATAATTTCATCTTCTGTATTGTTAAGTATATTCTTCCAAGTAGTATTATTAGTATTGGGTGTCCAAACTACATATCCGCCATTTAACGCAAACCCGCCAGGTCTAAGGAAACCTCTCTTACGTATGGGTGCATTAAAAATCTTTGCGATCTGATCAATGGATTTATATGTCAGATACTCCTTTTTGCATAAATACTTCTTTCTAAAAGCATAGTTGTCATCCCAAGGAATAAAATTCTCTCCTAACTTAGCTATTTTAAGCCGAATATGAGCCACGATCAGATCTATTTGATAATTCAAGTCATCAATATCAAAATCAGCCTTTCCAGTAGAATCGTATTGGTAGATGATGTGTTGTTCTCCTTTCGTTGTTATTTGTATATCCATATTTCGCTTATCATCGGCTGCCTTTTTGGCTTTGTGATACAGTTCATTAATTTCTATCCAAATATTTAATTGGGGAAGATACAAGTCGGCCAAAGCATAATTGCCCGATGGCAAAAAAACTGGCTGTTGTATAACGAACTTTACGTCTGTACGATTAAGTCGATGCCATATTCCTGTAATGACATACAATTCTGTTCGTTTTGCATGAAGCGCAGCAAACAGACGCTCCATGTAGTCTAATTTGTCAACTGATTGAATCATAATACTTAGATTTTTAGTATATGCCTACTCTTTATCGGATTTTCGGCATTCTCCATTATTAGATTTTTAAACTTGTTTCTATATCTATATTATCCAAATCAGACTGGCGAGACACTAACGAGACAGAATCGGATCGGTACTATGTCGAGGCAATCTCGAAGGTATATACACACAAACAAAAAAGCGGGACTGCAATCTTGCTGTTCCGCTTCTCAAGGCTCTGGTATTGCCTTCTAATCCAAACAACAACACTGAAGCCCACGCCGTATGCACAAATGCGCGCACTATGCGCGTACATTATTTACATACCAATGGGCATCTTGTGCTGCAATGTTTTGGATTATTTGTGAATTTACCAGATTCTGAGAAGCCAAAACAAAGCGCGTAAGACGCCTTTTGTCAATATGTCCTGTATTTCCCCCCACCCGAAAGACATATACCCTCGGCGTGAGCCAAATACTGCAAAACTTTCTTAGCCACAAGGGCACGATTCATTTTGCGCTGCAAAATTACACAAAAAAAATGACACTTGCAAATAAAAGTGCCATTTTTATGCATTTTTGTATTTTTCTTGTGGATTACCGCTTTTGTTGAAAGGATGTTGTTCTATTACATATAATTAGATGGACGGAGTAATAAACACTCGCCAAGAACCATCCTTCGTATTCCTCTCCACATAGTTTTTCTCAGTCAGTTGTCCTACTAATTTACGCACTGCCGTCAAACTGATACCTAACTCATCCCGCATATCTTCTTGCGTCAATGTCGGTTGAGTCTGCATTAATCGCAGAATCTTCGCGTAGTTCGGTGTCCGGAACTCTATCATCTCTCCGTCGTACCACCATACATTCTCCGCTTTATGCGTCACAAACAAGTAATCGTGGTATATCTCGTTGGCGACTAATCCTTGGAAATATTGTACGAAAGGTGCAATATCCTTGATGGTGGCATGTGCACCATCACTCGGCACTTTGCCTACAATCAGATCTGCCTGATGCAACGCCTCCAGATAATCCTGTTTCTTGCGACTACGCACCACAATCATCGGCATGCCATGCCGCGACAGGATGAAGTTCACCATCAGTCGGGCTATACGACCGTTACCGTCTTCAAACGGGTGAATACGGATATAGCGATAATGGAACAACGCCGCCAACTCAATTGGTGATAACCGACCGGCTTCCTCCTCGGAGTTATACCAGTTAATAAGATCGGTCATCAATGCAGGTGTCTCTTCCGGAGATGCATACTCAAAACGATCTCCATAACGCGTAATAACCGAGTTAGGACGCGTTTTGTATTGTCCGGCATGAATGGTATAACTTGTCTGAACTCCACCCGGCAAGTTACGATAGACAGTATAATCTTCTCGCAGTAATGTTTGATGCAATGTGCGGATGAAATTCTGGGTCAGCGGCATGTCCTGCGTTTTGGCCTCCTCCGTCATCATCTTAAGTCCCACATTACTTGCCGTCATTTCCTGTATATCACGCACTGTCGCTTCACCTATTACCTTTCCGAACAATAGCAGAATCTCAGTTTGACCATAGGTCAAGGTATTACCCTCGATATGATTGCTGTTATAGTTGTAGTCGATGGTAAACCGACGACACAAGCGCTCGCTGTCTTTCTCCGAGATTGGTTGGATGCCTTCCCAAGCTTGCAATGCCTTCTTTACGCTTACCTTTTTCATATACATCTCATCTGTTTTTTGCGATTAAAAGGTTATTGTTATGTAACCTTTTTATTCGTTTTTAATTGTAATTTATCAATAAAGCATCCTATAAGGTGGCTGTTTAGCCACCATTTCGGCCACAAAAGTACTACATTTTATTGATATATGCAAATATTTTTGAAAAATTTTAGCCATTTAAGGATTTTTTATTCAGTAATTTGAGGTTTTACGGTAATCCAATACGTCAAAGA
>DGTR01000031.1:79932-103262 GCA_002394395.1 Bacteroidales bacterium UBA4331
CGAAGTATGCACTGACGCTTGCCAACCTTGCGATGTTTGGATTAAGTTTGCTAGACTTCTACTAAACAGGATTGGTTCGTCAGTAATAATATGTTATGTTCGCGTGCGCGAAACAATTAGCCACTACTAATCGCCTGCAAAGATACTACAAAAAATTGATATATGCAAGTTTTTGCGCATTTTTGCAAAAAAAAGAAAAGCAGCAAGACGCTGCTTTTCTCTTATACAACACTTCCCTGAGGATCGTAACTTGCTCCGGGACCGGGCACAAAGTGCTTCTCCGGGGCTTTGAACCCATCGGGAGGACTGGTGAGGAGCATAATTGCTTCAGTTCTTACCGGCAAAATTTCTACGCGCGCAGTTTGATATATCTTTTTCATAACTTTTCCCCTTTCATTCATTACTTAATTTTCCTTCCTTGTGCGTCATAGACATGCTCGCCATGGCGGATATACAATTGATGGTTCAGAAGAATCTTGGCGCTCGTTTCCTCTTCGCCTTGTACCGCTTTGATGTCGGTCGGCATCATAGCGCGCAGACGAAGCGAATAACCGTACGTCGTGCCTTTCTTCAGTTCCAGCGAATACGGCTCCTCGTCAGACAGGTTAGCAATGTATTCTCCGTTATAGAGCAGCTCAACCATGTACTCGTCCATAGCCTTTGCGTTCATATCCAACCGGAATGTGCCTGCTACCGGAGTTGATAATACGAACGGCACCTCGGTCGTGGTGTTCGGTGTTTGTACACCGTGCGCCGCCAGTTGGAGACCATAGGCTTCACACCATACGTGCGGACGTGTGTTCTTATTATCCATACGCGCGAAATCACGACCGATGATATAGTGGTCTGATTGCCCGTCCGCATGCATGCTGAGATACATGTGTCCTGCTGCCGCATTCTGCGTGTTCGTCAGCGTCATACGCATCAACGGATCTTTATCCATGCTTGCGCGACGAGGCGCTACAGAGGATGGGGTATAGCTCGGGAAACCAATGGAAAGGCCTGTCGTAGACTTTATTTGAATCAAGAAGGGCTTTCCGACCACGAAGGATGCAACGCTCAATGGAACCGGATCCTCGAAAGCTCCATCTTCGTTGTTAAAGAAGCAAATAAATACGTTCTCGTCAAGCAATGCCGTTGTATATTCCAAGGTCGGGTTGGCAATGCCGTTGATGCCTGAGTTACTGTCACCATTGCCGCAATATACCAAGCCAGCCGTGTTCTCGGTCGGAATCGGTGTGCCCGCTTCCTTCTTGAAGAGCCAGTGGTTCTCTGTACCGTCAATGGTCATGAGGTAGAACTGTCCGGGGTTGAGGTGAGCTGTATTTGCCAGAGGCACCCAACCGTTTCCGGTTTGCGCACGCTTGTTGCTGTCATACGCATAGATCAAGAAATCGACACCGCTTACCAGAGGAGTAGTAGTGTTTCCCTTGTGGAAGATGCCGTTCTGTATGCTTACCGTGAACGGAACCGCGAAGCCGTACCATTGCTGATCATTAGCAACATCGCCTGTAGGATTAAGACGGTAGTCCAGATAGACTTCCATATTCGCAGTCGCAGCAGCAATCGTACTGATACCATGTACTTGTCCGGATTGAGTGCCGGTGGTCTCGATGATCAGTTTGTTAATGGTTTTACTCGGATCATCAATAGTGAGTTCACCGCCCGGTTCGATAGTAATCTCGTAAATAGTACCGGTCCCGGAGTAATCCAAATCACTCAGATCTAACTTCTGACCATTCTCAATAACTACCGGAGCATCGTTTTCCGCAAACACTGCGGTATAAGTGATATTATCCAATACTTGTACTTCGCGTGTCTGGGGTGCAGTAGGATCGTCGGCCCACTTGACGAAGTGGAAGCCGTCCTCCGGTGTAGCCGTCAGCACATAGATGCTTTCATCGCCGCACTCTACGTCCCATGACGAGTTGCTCTGCGCCAGTGCACCTATCGGCAACAACACTAATAATAATTGAATTATTCGTTTCATCATTGCGTTCTATTAGTGTTTTGAGTTATTGTTTGGGAGCAATAGTAACGGCACCGCTGCCTTGAGCCTGACCTTCGATCGTATAGATGATCTTCGTGCAATCAGCCGATATGTTCGTGTCTTCCGTCACTTGAATAATGCGCGGATTGTTATTGTCACCGTCGCTCCATTGCGTGAACTGATAGCAATCTTCCGGAGCTACCGTCACTTCCAGATACGTACCTTCCGGCACCTTATTGGTTACATTGAGCGCGCAGTTGGCACCGCCGATACCTACGTTGAAGAATTTCTTCGGCGTACGAACGAAATGCGTAACGTAGTTACATTCGTGCTCAACCTGTACAATGGTCGGCAGCCAACCTGCGAACGTATATACGTAATCATCATCTGCCTCTTTAGTTGGCGTCAGGTCATCAGCATTAGGCCAAGCACCGACAGCCAGTACCTGCGTTTTCAGTACTGTACCGTTCTCATCTACAAAGCGAACTGTCTTTTGAGCTGATGCTTGAATATTGAATTTCGTCCAAACGGCATTGCTCTCATAATCATCAATAGCAGTTCCGGGAACGGAGAGAGCTATCGTTCCAAGCGTCTCATCTGTTAAGTTCATGAATGCGTTTGCGTGACAAACAGGCGGAATCTCAGACGCACACAAGATGGATGTAAGTGCTGAGCAGTCTTTGAAAACGCCATTTTCGATGGTCGGACGACCTAAAATCCGAATGGTAGCCACCTTATTGCAACTCGAAAACGCGAATTGACCAATAGTTGCTACAGCTGATGGAATAATCAACTCTGTCAATCCAATACAAACATTAAATGCATTATTACCAATGCTCAAAAGAGAATTTGGAAGAGTCAGCGAAGTAATATTTTTGCAGTTGTAGAAAGCGTAGCCACCGATTGTTTTGACGCCTTCTTCAATGACAACTGTTTGGATATTTGTGCGATGAAGATACCACGGAGCTGTTCCTGCTTGATAACTTTTCATGTTACCCGTTCCGCTGATAACCAGCATTTTTGCATCGCAGTCAAAGGTCCACATAATGTTCTTGCCGTCACCTTCTGCACCGCAGTAGCCATATGTATGGCATTGATTCGGATCCGGCATTACATTGAATTCGCCCCATTGCGCTGCTGCTATATATGCATCAAGGCTCTCAAAAGGCACATACAGAGGAATAGATTTGCTGACATTATGGAACACTTCTTCGCTCGGCAAAACGACAGGAGTAACAACATGACATATGATCGAAGTTAAACCCTCGCAATAACTGAAGGCTCCCTTACCGATATTTGCTACGTTTGCCGGTATTTCCAAAGTCGTCAAACCACTACATCCATATAATGCTGCTTCACCAATCGTGGTGACGCTTTCGGGAATAGTAATAGAAGACAAACCGGTACAGCCACGAAAAGCGGCATTGCCGATACTGGTTACAGAACCTGCAATCGTCACGGACGTCATATTCTCGCAATCAAGGAAAACACGAGCACCTATCTGTGACACACCGGATTCGATAACTGCCGACGTAATGCTCGCGCGAACATTATACCATGGAGCAGGATTAGCGGCCGTGTAATTGGCCATTTGACCTTGGCTGATGTGGCGGCTAATCGTCAGCACTCCTGCATCCGAGAGAGTTACGTTACACTGATTGCTTGTCCACTCGCCAATGTTATCCGCCCAAGTGTTCGCACAAAGCGCGAGGGCTGCGAATAAAAGAGTAAAAATTTTCTTCATAAAGCTATATAATATCATTAAATTTGTAAGCGGGTGTCTGTATTTTGGTAATAAATACATACAAAATCGCAGCAAAAGTACTACATTTTATTGACATATGCAAGTTTTTAGGCAAAAAAAGAGTTTGTAAACTCGTTTTTTTTAAAATTTTAGAGTTTCTATACTCTATTTACGGTAATCCAATACGTCAAAGATCATATTTTATCTCAAAACAGCATACAAAAAAAATCTGCACTTTTGTGAGAGCAGATTTTTGAGTTTATCTTTTACCTGGAGACTATTTATCTTTAGGAACGAGCGGTTGGGAATACGGGAGGATGGCGAAGCGGAAGTCGGCAGAGTCGGTAGCGAACCAGACGCGGCTGGAGAGGCCTTCGTGCGACTCATGCCAGTAGCCGAGATCGTCGTCCGTGAGGGTAAAAGTCACCTCGCGCGTCTCACCGGCAGGGATGAAGATCTTCAGGAAACCCTTCAGTTCGCAAAGCGGCCGAACCAAGTCTCCTGAGAGCTGGTGGACATAGAGTTGCGGAGTCTCGTAAGCATCATAGGAGCCGGTATTCGTAATGTACGATTTGACGATGTACGATGTACTATTTGTCGATGCTTCGTCATTGATGATGGTGTCCACGACCGTTTCGCCGTATTCGAAGGTAGTATAGCTCAGTCCGAAACCGAAGGGGAAGAGCGGTTCGGTGGGGGTCTCGAGCCAATAGGAAGATTGGCCGATGGAGAACTGCGGACAACCGATAGGAATGGAGTCAATGAGCATCGGCGGGTCATACGACGGACGGCCGGTGTTATGGCGGTTGTAATAGAGCGGAATCTGACCAACCATCTTCGGGAAGGTAATCGGCGTTTTGCCGGAAGGCACTACTTTGCCTGTAAGGATGTTATACAACGCAGGACCCGCCATCGTGCCTCCGTGGAAGGCGTAGAGGACTGCAGCGGCTTGATCGACCTGACGCCCGATGGTCAGCGGACGCCCTGCCATCACAATCATGACAACGGGTTTGCCAGTAGCCACAAGTGCATCCATCATTTCTATCTGTGCACCCGGCAGATCGAGGTTCGCGCGGCAACGCGCTTCGCCGGAGAGGATGGCTTCTTCGCCACAGAAATAAAGGATCACATCCGCTTCTTTCGCTGCCGCAACGGCTTTCGCTATGCCGGCAGGGTTCTTATCGCGAGAGTACGTGAGGCCGGGCTCATAGATATAGTCGAAAGAAGAAAGACCGCTTTGCTCAAAGTCGAAAGCCATCTTAGGTGTCACGGAAAGCGAAGTATCGCCATCAAAGACCCAAGTGCCGAGTTGTTCTTTTTTCTGGTGGGCAAGAGGACCGGTGATGAGGATTTGTGATTTATGATTTATGATTTGTGATTTGTCATTTAAGGGCAGGATGCCGTTGTTCTTGAGCAGGACGGCGGATTCCTCGGCTACGCGGAGAGCAAGTTCAGTATCTCCGGGAGCGGGTGTATCTTCCGGCACGTAAGGATTATCGAACAAGCCAAGGCGGTATTTGAGACGCAGGATCGAACGCACACAGGCATTTACCATTTGTTCATTTACCTTTTTCTCATTTACCAGTTCCGCCAGGTAGTCGTTATAGATATTTCCCTGCATATCCATCTCCATGCGGGCATTGATGCAACGCAGCGCCGCGTCTTTCTTATCCGCGCAGAGACCATGCGGCACAAGGTCTGAACCCGAACCCCAGTCGCTGACGAGGAGCGCATCGGAGTGCCACTCATCACGAAGGATATCCACATTCAGATGATGATTCGCAGACGAAGGAAGTCCGTTGAGATCGTTAAACGAGCACATCAGACTCATCGCACCGGCTTCTACTGCAGCCTTGAACGGCGGCAGATAGATATCGCGGAGCTGGGTCTCGGGGATCCAAGTGGTGTTATAATCGCGTCCGCCTTCCGAAGCCGAATAGCCGGCAAAATGCTTGACGCAGGCAGCCATTCCAGGTACCATTTGGTCATTTACCATTTGGTCATTTTGGTATCCACGGACGGTAGCGGCGCCCATGACGGAGGTGAGATACGGATCTTCGCCGTAGCCCTCCGCCACACGTCCCCAACGGGGATCATGCGCCACGTCCACCATGGGCGAGAAAGCCCAGCGGATACCATATTGGTACGCCTCTTTCGCAGTAGCTTGCGCCACTTGTTCAATCAGCTCGGGGTTCCACGTAGCGCCCTGTCCCAGCGGAATGGGATAGATGGTCTTGAAGCCGTGAATGACGTCACGCGCAGCCACCAAAGGAATGCCCAAACGGGTCTCCTCCACCGCCATCCGTTGCAAGCGGTTCACCTCTTTCGCACCGACGATATTGAAGATCGAACCCACTTTGCCTTCGCGGATAAGCGCCTCTTTCTCTTCGGCATTCCACGAGGGGTCGAGTTGGTTCATCTGCCCGATCTTCTCCTCCAGCGTCATACGGGAGAGAAGGTCATCAATAAAACGGTCTTCTTCACTCTTGCGGGAGCACGCACAGACGGCCATCAATAGTATAGACAGCACCGTTGCGCGAAATGTATAATTTCCCTTCATGGAAAAATTTGTAATTTGTAATTTGTGATGTATCATTTGTCTCCTCGATAGCAGTCACAATCGGGTCGCAGAGGCCTTCTCCATAGACCTCCAACTCCCACAGGGACGCACCGTAGCCGGTGTTGCGGGTCTTGCAGAAGATGCGCACAAACTGTGCCTCCACGGGTTCGTTATTGATGCGTATATCGTGGGGCTGCGTGCCGCCCGTAGCGCCCGTGACGGATTTGACGGTCGTATAGTTCTCGCCATCGGAGCTGACCTGGATATCGAACGAAGTAGCATACGCATTCTCCCAGATGAGGCGCACCTGAGTCAGACGGTAACAATCCTCCAGATCGACAGCTATCCACTCGTTATCCTGGAAGCGGCTGGACCAGCGTGTTTTCATATCGCCATCCACGGCTTTCGGCGCTGCCGTTCCATCTCCTTCGGCTCCGGAAGCCGTTGCCGATTTATGGAGTGCGAGGTTCACTTCCTCAAACGGCAGGATGTGCACAATCGCCGTGTCGGTTCTCTCGAAGCACGGGAAGACAAGTTCGTGATCGCCCACCTGGGCGGCGAGATAAACGGAGCGGCAGGTATCCATGACGTCGCCAAACTGATTGAGGATGGAGACTACAAACGTCTGCTGCGTACCGATCGGCATGGTCACTTCCGCAGGCGTCACCTGCGCTGTAGCCGCCATCTCGGTCTCCATGACGATGATCGTCAGAGACGCCGAGCAGCCACCAACCGTGCGGGTCTCTGTGAAAAGACCGTAGTCGGGATAGGTCTTCTGCTCCGAAGAGGTGGAGATGATTGCTCCGTTGAAGTTATACGCCGTTGTGGTGAGGGTGGTCGTCTGCCCCTGCTGAAGGACAGTGTCGGACGCAGAGAGTGCTACTGCAAAGACTGTTTCCGGGTCGCCGGTCAGCGGTCGTCCATATGCCTCCAGTTCATAGAGCGAAGTGCCATACTGCGTAGCGCGTTGGAGCCCTGTCAAGCGGATATATCGGGCGCGAGTAGGGCCTACCTCCTGACCCTCCCTAAAGGGAAGGGTGACTTTCTCCACTCCGCCGGCAGACGCGTATATAGCGCTATGCCACGTCGTGCCGTCCGACGAGAGTGCAAGTTCGTATTCGGATGCAAAAGCTGTCTCCCAACGCAGGATCAGATGGTCAATAAAACATACCTCGCCCAGATCCACCATCGCCCATTCGCCATCGTGATGCTGCGAACCCCAGCGGGTGTCCGTCTTGCCGTCCGTGAGATTTGCTGCCACACAACCGGCGTTCTCAAACGAAGAGACCGTCACGGGTTTATGCAGCGCGAGGTTCGGATACGGCAGATCCCAAGCCATCGGGTCGGGTACGATCGTCTCTTCTTCATCTTCGATGGTCGTGACCGTGCGGGTCTCCGCGCCGGAGACAAGGGTCAAGCCTTGCGGCACGGTGATGGTTGTATCCTTCGCGCCGAAGAAATGGACGGAGAGCGGCGTAGAAGCCACATTATAGACTGCGTAGGTCATGCGTCCGGAGAGGGTATCCGTATAAGCGCACGCCATCGGATGCGAAGCAAAGATATCATACCGCTTCTCGCCCAAGCCCTTATGCGAATGTGCGAGCCAATAGGTGATGCCGCCCGTGTCGGGGTTCTTCGCCAGCGCCTTTCCCATCCGATCCATTCTGTCCCACACATGAATCGCCGAATCGGCATCGAAAAGCGAGAGGTACGACAGACACACATTGCCCAGACCCGACTCATCCCCCAAACCGCCTTGCGGGGCTTCGTAATTGCCGACCTCTTTGGTAGCGTACATCTGCGTGTAGTCCCATTTGGCGAAAGGCAGATCCTCGCTAAAACAGTTGGTCAGTATCGGCGAGATCGGCAGCCATTGGATGGAATGCATCCAAACGGGGTCGCCGGAGAACCACGTCCACCAACCCACACCTTGCATCGTCAGGTTGCAGCAATAGGGGTGGTTATATTTTGTAAAATCGATATTCCGCCTTTTCTTGTCAAACCAATACTCCGATGTCGCACGTGTCTCGAGGGTATAGCCCATGATTCCTGCCTCCAACATCTCCTGGTCTTGCAGTGCAGCGCCTAAGAGCCACACGCCACCCCATCCTTGTATCGCTTCCGAAGACGACTCCTGACCGTTACCGTTGCCTGCATTACCTAATCCGCCTGCAAACGAATGTCCGCAATAAGGATTGAACGTACGGAACCAAGGCTCGTCCGCCGAACGCTGCCAGTTGGCATAATCGCGTGCCACTTCCCGCGCCATCGGACCATACTGAGTCCGGAAATCGTCATCCAGCATGCACAACAGCGCCGAAGCATAAACGAAATAACCGTAATGAAAATGGTGGTCATTGAAGGTATCCGAGTCATAAGAAGGATCCATGCCGATGAGTGCGCCCCATTTCGGGTACCGCCCAAAATAGAACCGCTCTTCGCCCGGCGTGAAGGTGTACCAATTGACGAGCACTTCTTTCAGACGATTCTTCGCCATTCGGAAAGTAGCCGTATCGCCCATCTGCAACGCAAACGTCATGTAATGCGCCATCTGCGTGAGGCCTTTGCCACCCCAATAGGTATCGCCGCCGAACGAGCCTCGCTTGGCATAATCGGCATTGAGTGCTGTCATACGCGCAGCCGAGAACTCTTCGCCCCACTCTATCGGAGCTGGGAAGAACGGTAGGAAAGAATGCACCGGATACGTAAACGTAAAATCGTTTCCCGCATATAGCCTCATCGTGCCGCGAGGAGAGAGATAAGAGCCATTTACCATTTGGTCATTTACCATTTGGTCATTTGCATCATAGTAATGATGCGGCAGAAAGCCCATGAGGACAGATTTGTCCACATGAAAAGTCGTCGTGAGCGACGAGGTAGCCGCATTATAAGCGTACGAGAAAGTGGTCTTACGCGGGATTTGGAACGCATATGGCGCACATGCCGCAGCGTCTAATCCATTGGTTAGTAATGCGATAGTGAGCTTGTCCGTGTCCGTAAAGACCGCATATCGGGCGCTATTGGGATTGGTAACCTGCATCGTGATTCCGGACGCCTCGAGCCACACCAGCGGCGAACCCTCCATACACGTCACGCGCACCCATGCCTCGCCGTCCTGCATGATAAACGACATTGCGAAATCCGACCAGCTATCGACCAGCGCTTCCTCAAAAGCCGCATTCTTGCCGGTAGCGGTCTTCTTGAACGTCACCGAGAGCGGTGTATCCCATTTGACCTCACATCCCGTGGGCTCCCAATAGGACGGATAACCAATCGTCAGTTCACCATCTTTTGCCTCTGCCCAACCGGGATAGAACCATAGTTTGCCGGTCCATGTATTGACGAGTGCGTGCGTCCACCAATCATTCGTCGGCAGCGCCAGAGAACCCTGTTGCGAACCATCGGGAGCCCCCAACCGCGCCAAGAGCGAGTCCGGCAGATAGAGTCTGCGATGCTCCATCTGGTACGCCTGACAACCGCCGTGAGCCGAGGTATGACTCTTGGACAGCGGCACATACGAAGCATACGAACCCGCGCCCACATAAACAGGTGTTTGGGCGAAAGAGGAGACCGCTATCGCTGAAAGAAGAAAGACCGCTGCGCTCAAAGACAAAAGACTCCGTTTCATACCTTATAGTTTCACTAATATTGTTTCTACACTATTCGCCGGCATCTCTACCGTTGTGCTATATTCGCCAATCTGCAGCGGGAAAGAAGTGGCCTCGCCGGTATTGAGGATATTCACCGCGATCTGTCCCTCCGCATTCTTCGTCGCGCAGACAAAAATCTGATCGCTGATTTCTGAAGGTTGACAACTGATCACCTGATCGCCTGGACGCATGGAGCGGCTGAACTGCTTGAGAACAAAGTAATAGGGTGTGTAGTAGATCTTTTCCTTCTCGTAATCAATCATCACCGGTGCCGCAGCGAAGTTATTCACATGGTTCGGTCCACCGATGGAGTCCAGCACGATATTCCAATCAATGAAACCCGTCAGCCAATGATTCATACCTTCTATAATATAACGCGCGTACCTGTGCACACCCGCGTATTTGGGATGTGTGTCACCTGCCCAGCGGGTCGAATACGCCCAATCGGTTGCCACTTTGTTCCACCAGAAAGCGTCATTATTGAACCATCCGCTCTCTTTGAATCCCTCCGGATCGGTCACACCGTCCCACGGTTCGCAGCCCAAGTTATCGATACATCCCTCGGTATGCAGAATGGTCTTATCGGGATAAAGGGCATGTACAGAATCCAAAACCTCAGGAAAACAATCGATCGTCGAGCCATACCAGTGTACCGCCATTCCTGCCGTAGCAGCCTCAGCGAGCGAGTCGCCGTAGATGGCTGCCGTGTAAGGTCCCATCTCGAAGATATTCTGGTCGAAACCAAGGATCTTCACATCCTGAAAACCGCTTTCGTCCAAACGCGGACGCATATATTGACCGATGAACTCTGCTTCTACAGCCGGCCAGAAATCCATACTCTCCCATCCGCCGTCATTACCCATCGGTTCGTTCACCGGCGTGAGTGCCCAAATATCTACACCTTCCGCCTTCCATGCCTCAACGTATTTCGCCAGATAGCGCGCATAGGCATCATAGTATTCCGGCAACAACGCACCGCCGCGACGAAAACCGTTCTCGCGCTCGTAGTATTTCTTATTCTCTTTCATCCACGCCGGCGCCGTCCAGGTGTTCGCCACGATGCGGTATTCCTTATCCGTCTGATTTTGCTTGATCGCCCAGACGTCCTTCATCAGATGGAAAAGGTCGTAGTTGCAGTCCTGAATCTGCGGATACTGCGCTTTTGAAAATCCCTCTTTATCGCGGTCCAGCGTAAACGAACGCAGCTCCACATCGCCGTCCTCTTCCGCCAGCGAATATTTGCCTTCGACGGAAAAATCCGACGCACCAATCTGCGTGCGGCTCATGGAGAAATTCGCACCCTTTTCACCATATAATTCTTCCAACACCGCCTGACGTTTCTCTACAGGCAGACATGCCAACACAAAAGCTGAACTCTCCGTCAGCGAACCGCCAAAACCGTCTATGGTCTGTCTCGTCTCGGAGGGGTTGATCACAACGGCATTCTCCGCCGTACCTTTCTTAAACACCACCGCCTCTTTCTCGGCACATTTATCTCCGGTCTCCGAAGTCAGCCAAACTTGCGATGATTGTATTTGCGGCGTACAGGACGCACAAATTATGACCGCTGCGCTCAAAGACAAAAGACCGCTAACGCTCAAAGATAAAAGATTATTTCTCATAACTCTATAATTAACTGTTTGATCTCACCGTCACGGGCAAAAAGATGTGCGGATTGCTCTCTCGTGAGCGTAAATGTCTTTCGACTTTCTACTTTCGACTTTCTACTATACACGATCTCCGTTCCGCAGTAAGTGAACCGCAACTCGCCGTCCTTGAAATCCTCGTCGCGCAGCATCGTCGGTGCAAAAGTGATCTGTCCGTCGCGCACAGAGACGCCTAACTCGAACCACCGACTGATGATATCTTCCTTCACCTGTCCGGTCATTCCGGGTTGTTGCACACCAGCCATGGTCGGTGTATGCGAATACGGATCAAAGGGAAAAGCCCCATACTCATCCGGCCGCTTATGCGAACCGATTCCCTCACGGATGGCAAAATAATGATCGCGCAAGCGCTGATTATCCGATTGCTGAATATTCTCTCCCACCGCCAGCAACAACTTGCTCACCATATGCCAATAGATGCAGCCGAGGCCTTCGTACTTATAGAACGTGCCGGAACGACCGGTGAACGCGTGGTGATGGAAGACCGACTCATAGAGATCTTTCAGTTCTTCCGGCAGGTTATTGGCATTGCGGTATTGCGCATCGAAATGGATGCCGCCGTCGCAGTCTTGTTTCAAAATCGTTCCGAGATATTTCTGTACCACCGGCAGCGATTTCGCTTCTTCGGGAAGATTATTCATCTCCAGGAACGAAGGTCTTTTGCGATTCGGGTACAACATATAACTCCGCTGGTCCTCGCGATAGAGCGCCGAAGCACGCATAGCATCCAACAGATCTGCCGCTTCTTCTCCGGACAACAGGCCCGAAGAGAGCACTGCCACTTGTCCTTCCAACATCTCATAGAGATGCGACACCTCGATGGTATTCTCCGCAAAACGGATCAGGTTATATGCCTCGTACAGCCCGTCAGCGCGTTTATTGGCGCGGATAGACTCGTCGATCTTTTTGAGTGTCGCGTCGCAGAAATCCTGCAACTCTTTCAGTTCCAAAGTCTCCGTCTTGCCGCTTATTCCCGCATAAACACGCGTGCGGTATTTTTCTCCGGCAGAGCCGACAATATCCGTAAACTGCTTCCTATTGCCGTTCATATATGCCTGACGAATCGCACGGAGAAAAGCCAAGGTCTCTTCGCCGACCTCCACATCGCTCTCGATCAGTTGGCGCAGGAAAGCCACGTACCGACGCATGTAACACAGCGTCACCATCGATGCGCCGTAGCCCACCAGGGCATTATTTGCATCATTCCATTCGGGACGAAGCGTATTCATCCAGATACCCGCTTCGGGAATGAAATTCGAAAGTTTTGTCAGCAGCGGGATCAGCAACTTATCCGCCATCGTAGTCCGATAGACTTGTCCTTTCTCGTCCAGAATCAGTTTGGCGTCCGCGCCCATCTTCGGTACCAGCGCCATGATACGTTGGTGTAACTCGTCATCAAAAGTGATACTGTTCTTCGGATCTGCCACTATCTCCGCGTACGATTTGAGGCGGTAGGGCACATTCGCGAACGCATACTTCCGCTCATTGAGCAACCCACGCAAGGTCTCCGGCGCATGGTGATAACTGAGTTCCAGCAGTTTCAACAGATAAATAATCTGATGGTCTCCCCAGTAACCGATATTCGACCACGGGTTCTCCGGCTCAATCACTTCCCAGTCGATGCCTTCATTGGAAATCCGATAGGGGTTATAGCCGTCCGCCGTAGTGGCGTTCAGAAATTTGGCGATGATATGATTGATAAAGAGCGGATAACTGAACGAGAGCGCTTCCCAGTTCTGGAAGATATCCCGCCAGTTGCCCTGATAAGCGACCACCGGTTTTCCTTCTTCGTCCTGCACGCGGATTGAGAACAGGTTCCAAGGCCGCGAAGGATCCCCATGCCGACGCCCGAAAGTAAGCGGCAGATCTTCCTCGCCGCCTTTTTCGTCCGCCTTCGGCGGATACGTCAGATAATATCCTCCGCGCATGGTATTAAAGAGCACATTCGCAAAATGCCGCGCATCGTTGGCTTCGTCACCGGAATGTTGCACACCGTCGTTCTTTGCCACGATAGTCCGAAGCGTCTCTGTCGATTGCGCCATTGCCGCCTCGATCTGCTCTACCGCATCCTCACGCGCCACAAAATGCATCAACTCATGCACCGCCACGGCATCCTGACTCACATCGAGCACATTATACCACGTCTGCGCACCTCGCGCCGCCAGATGCACACTCGCTTGCGCCACGAAAGCACCCCGCACACCCTTAGAAGGAGTCAAACAATAGTTAACTAAGGGTAATCCTAGACCATACACGGTATTACATGTGAGGGATTCTGAGGGTTCTGCGCGGTCCACGAGGATCGCTTCCATCCTAAAAAGTGCCAGACCGACTTTCTCGTGGGACTTACGGTTCTCCACTTCAATCAGTTCAGTCTTCTTATACCCGTCAACCAACGTGGAGAACTCATTCTGCGTCTTGCGCTCCACTCCAGCCGGAAGGACGTTTAAGAGACGATCGTCAATCTCTACTTCGGTTGCGAGGTTACCTAAGTTCTCCAAGGTCGCACGACGTACCCATCCGTGTTTGCCTGCCGGCGCCCAGAGATAAGAGAAACGCAACTTCAGCGTGTGGTTCTCTTCACAAAATACAATCCGGTTACCGACCGTCGATTTGGCGATCTTACGGGAGAGCACGAACACATCCTGTTGCTGCGCGGAGAAAGGTCTCCAGAGCAGATCTCCGTTCACCTGGAATGGTTCGCCCTTCACCCTAATTGCCGTTTTCGGACCCGTCGTCTCGTAGTTCTCGGTGATCTTATCGTCGGTGTAATACGGGAAGAGCGCTTCTCCCGGTGAGCGGCGACCACAAGTCAGACCGCCCGTCGAAGAGAGGTACATCCATAAATCCGTGTCTGAAGCTAACGAGATGAAGAATGGCTGCATCTCGTTGTAATTGGCGATCTCATAGAACCGCTCTCCGTTGATTGTTATAAATTGTCCCTTAACCATAAAGTCATTTACTATTTGGTCATTTACTATTTACGCGGCGGGCTTCCAATTCATATTTCATCTGCTCCATCGTCTTGTTATCCAGATTATAGAACGCCATGACGATAGCGCACGAAGCATACAGCACGCCCGGAATGACGCTCACCAAGAGTCGTATTCCCATCATCGCGCTGTCGGATTGCACATCGGCATTCGCTACGAAATGGGTCACAGAAAGCAGCCATCCTGCGGCAGCTGCACCGATTGCCCAACCGAGTTTCTGCGCGAGCACAGAGGCAGAGAAACAGAGACCTGTTGTGCGTCTGTTGAACTTCCATTCTCCGTAATCTGCTACATCCGCCAGCATCGTCCATAAGAGCGGAACAGCCGGTGCGTACGCCATCTTCGCAAGGATATTAAAGGTATAAACCAGCGGTAAGTTATCGCCCGCGACGAAGATGAGCGAGAAGAATATTCCCGACACGATGGACGACATGATATAGACTGCTTTATTGCCAAATCGTTTGGCAAGCGGTTTGGACGCCGGCAGAGCGACAATCAGCGCCACGGTTCCGAGCACATTGAAGAGCTGTACGTTCTCCGCGTCGTGGATATAATACTTGAAGTAATAAGCAATCGCGGCATTCTGCATCGCAAACATGATAAACGATACGATACCCACACACGTCAAGACGATCCATGCCTTATTCATAAACAGGTACTTGAAATCTTTCAACACATTGCTGTCCTGCTTTTGAGGTTGCGGCACACGTTCTTTGGTCATCGCAAAAGCGATGAGGAAGAAAGCAATACTAAGCACGCCGAACAGAGCGACCGTATATTGGTATCCCTGCGCCTGATTCACCACTCCGTCATTACCGATCGCACCAAGCCATTTGACGAGATACAGCGCTGCGCCGGTAACGATAAACTGACCGATATACGCTGCGATAAAACGATAGGTATTCAGTCCCGCACGCTCGTTGGAATCATCCGTCATGACTGCAGAAAGCGAACTGTACGGCAGGTTCACAAACGCATAAGCCGTACGCAGCAACAGACAAGTGATGAGCGCATAAGCGAACTTACCGTTCAGACCGAACTCCGGCGTTGTGAACGCCAATACTGCCAGAATGGCGTATGGTACCGAACCGAACAACAGATACGGGCGGAACTTACCCCAACGGCTGTTCGTACGGTCGGAGATAATACCCACCACCGGATCCATAATCGCATCCCAGATACTGCCGACAAACATGATCACACCTGCCAAAGCCGGACTCAGACCATAGATGTCCGTATAGAAAATCAACAACCAGAAACCTACCAGGTCCCACACAAAATGGGACGCGGTATCACCTAAACTGTAACCAAATTTCTCTCGAATAGATAGTTTCATCGCTTTCTACTTTTTTATTACGTAATTACGTAATTACGAGTTCTTTTTAAACACGCGGATATAATCCACATACATCTTTACCGGCGTGCCGTCTGCTGGCAGCGCGGTTACTTTCTGGAACGAAGGATCATCTTCGGTAATCACCTCCGGATATTTCTCTGCTGCCGGCATCTGCGGGAAGAAACCGCCGACCGACAAGTTCAGCACCAGATAGAACGGATGGTTGAAATAATGTCCCGGTTCGTTCACTTCTTTGCCCCGCAGCGAGAGTTGGAAATACGGCTCTGTCTCGGGGAACTTATCCTGATCCAGATACATGGCTATCGAGTCCTCGCTCCAGATCAGCGTATAGAGATGAAAATCTCCCTGCACCGGATAATCCGCCGTCTTGAACTGACCGAAATTAGGGTACGCACCGTCATTAAAACTCTCGCCCCAATGGCATGCACCATTGAAGAATCGGTCCTGCGTGCCGTTCTCTATTCCCGTATGATGACCCATCTCGCAGATATCTATCTCGCCGCATTTGGGCCAAACGACTCTGCCTTCGGCTGCTAACTGCGCCGCACGTTTATCCACGTCATCGTTGTTACCGAGATTGGTGGCGAGGTTATTTCCTAACATCCAGAACGCCGGCCATAAGCCGTCCGCCGTATAAGGAAAAGCGATACGTGCTTCTACCTTTCCATACTCCACGGTCACTTTGTCGTGGGTGTTCAACCGCGCAGAGGAGCAAGGCCTGTTCTTATAGTTCTCCCGTTGCGCATTGAGTACCAGGCACGACTCGCCGGACAGAGGGTGTTTCTCTATCGTCACATTCTTCGGCGCATAGTACTGCAACTCCGCATTTCCTCCTCCGCGGGCGTTGTCCTCCACGTTCCAATAAGCGGTATTGAGCGTCTTGCCCTCAAACTCATCGGACCATACCAACCGCCATTCGCCGCGAGCGCATGAGGTGAGCACAAAGACCGCTATACTTAAAGATAAAAGCTTTTTCATCATTTCATCATTCTACTATTTGTCCCATTATGGTGTATATCCTTTCTCCGCGACGGATCAGAATCTGCCCGTTACGCAGTTCCTTCTCTCCCATAACCGGTAACCCGTCACCCATAACCGCTTCTATACCTTGCCATCCTCCTTCCGGCTCAATAGCATCGGAAGCCGACGGACAAGAGAACGTCTCCTTCACGTCACCTTTCTGATAGATACGTATCCAATCGATATACATCTTCCGCGGACCGTTAGCCAAGGCGGTGATGCCGTTGATATTGAATATCCCCGGGAAGTTGCCGCCTACCGCCAGATTGGCAATCACGAAATTCGGTTTGCCGAACACCAACTGCCGGTTATAATCCGCATCCTCATTGGGTTCCAAATCTGCATGGAAATAAGGCGTAGCCACATTATCCATATACATATCTATCGAAGTGGGTGTCCACTCCATGGAGACGATATGAAACGTATCTTGCAGCGAGTAGCTCCATGTAGCCTCCTGTGCTTCGCACCAATCGGCATTCCATGCTCTTCCGATATGCAAGGCTCCGTTGAAGAAACGATCCTGCGTGCCTTTGGAGAAAGCGTTCTGATGTCCCATCTCAATGATATCCGTCTCGCCGCATTTAGGCCATCCCATTTGGTCTATATTCTCGCCCAACTGCCAGAACGCAGGCCAAAGTCCGTTGGCGGTGTTCGGAAACTTGATACGTGCTTCTATTTTACCGAAAGTATAATAGAGTTTATGCTTGCTATTTACGCGGCCGGAGGTGCATTGCTTACCTTGGTAATCCTCTTTGGTAGCGGTCAGAATGAGGCATTGCTTGCCGGTGGTCGGTTCTGCTCCCACGGAAACACCTTTCTGGCAGTAGTACTGCAACTCGTTATTGCCGCCGCCGTCGCCGTTGACCTCTATGTTCCACACCCCAGTATCCAGCGCCCCATCCGTGAAATCTTCATTCCACACCAGGCTGTACTCACCCATCGGTTCAGGCACATCAGGTGTACACGCTGTATTAGGCGTGGTACGAGGAGTGGCATCATTCGAGAAAATAATATCGTCAATATAAACCACAGCATCTTCCGTCAGGTTTTCTCTGTCCGCCATAAAGAACAAGAAATCCGCTTGTGCCTTATCGCTGATGTCGAACACGACATCCTGCCATTGATTTGCCACAATAGTGTTCATCGGTAGTATATCCAAATTCTCTCCGTTGTCCGTCACCTTGAGATTAGGTTGATGACTGTTATTGCGATACATGAGTGCATGTACGTAGTTATATCCGGTCAACGATGAATTCATATGGGTCATCGCCCCCGACCAGTTGTCACACTCCGGCACACGGATAATCTGCAGACATTTACAACTGAGATTCAAGCCCTCCTGATACGGATTATTCCCGATACTACTTCCACAAGAAACGGCGCCCCATTCGTTGGCTGTTCCTTCAAAATCATCAACAATCACTTGCGCTTGTACTGCACATACGCACATAACTGCACATAAAAGAGAAATAGGCTGTTTCATTATTAATTGATTTTGAATTGTACCAGATTAAATGCTCCCGCTCCTACTTCAATCCGTATCGAATGTTTTCCTGAGGTAACAGCCAAGGAGGCGACGGCATCCGAGAACGCGTCCATACTCCCTGTCTTGGGCATATCAACTATGGTAGCTATCTGTCCATCCACATACACCAATGCGGTAGATTCTCGAACACTAGAATACCTCATCTCTATTGTCTTGGCGCCATTAGGAACAACTACTTGATAATCCAACCATTCCTGCTCTCGTAAAATATAGATCATCATCCGTTGCATCGCATTTGAGTAGCGTATCTGTATCGCGTTGTTAGCCAAATGGACATAATCGGTCGCACTCACACCTTCTTTGGCCTCCAACCATACCGTAGTATCCTGCGATGACAAAGCACAATAAATCTTTCCTGCATGGGTAAGCTCGGACGGAGAATTATGCGTAAGCAACTGCATATACGGAGCCGACTCCACTTTGTTGTTAGTACGGGGGATAAACCAAGCGTACCGTCCCACCAATTCACACTGTTCAAGAAAATTAACCGCAGTACACATATAGTTCAATTGCGCTTCTACATCTCCAGGAACCGGATCCCATGCGCAAAATTCCGTCAACCACACAGGTTTGTTGTATTTCTTAAATTTATAAATGAAGTTTTTTAATGCTTCTGGAGAAGCCATATAACAATGCACCGCTATTGCTACTACGTCATCGACCGAGACACCCTCGCATGCAAAAAACTCATCCAACCATTTTATGGGATCATGATAACCTTCCAACGTACCATAATTCATCGCTGGCGAAACCAATAACAAATTATGAGCCTTTGCAAATTCCTTCAGTTGCGGCCATAATTCTGCAGCACGCTGCGGTGTCATGTTCGCCTGATCCTTTAAGTTCGGCTCATTAAAAGCTAACAGGTAGTTACTATGAGGGTGCGACGCCGTATAATCTGCTATGCGTGATTTGTTATAGCCCGCATTCCAAGCCATGGGATAATACACTACGGAATCTAATGCAAACCATGTATCAACGGCATCACTTCCGGGTGCATTGCCCCAATTATAGTACCAACTGATATAGGGCGAGAGTAGCATTGCATCGTCCGTGCGGGTGAAATTGAATGCCACACCACGCTTAACACTACGATGCATCTGCTTATCACCTTTTGGCTCATTTTCAGGATTCGTCTGAGTAGTGCATCCTCCTAAAAAGAAGAGCAACAATAATCCGATTATTCTGCCTCGTCCCGTTGCCATACTTTAATCCAATCTACTTTCATCAACACCTCTCCCTGGTTAAAAATCGCATCGTCGATTCTGCCGCCCATAGTACCTCCTATGGCCAGATTGAGAATGATATAATGCGGTTCATTGAAGGGCCAGTACATTTTTTGGTTGACCACAGCTATATTCTCCTGCACTACAGCATACTCCACTCCATCAACACAGAAATGAATGGCATCACATCCGTTCTCTTCCTCTTGTGTCCATTCTATCCCATACACATGGAATTCATTCTCCATACTATAGGGAGCTGTATAGCCTGCATGCCAATTGGTTCCTTTCGTTCCATTCTTATCTTGCGTATGTACCGCAAAGGAGGTAAATTCTGGACGTGAGCCGACGTGCTCCACGATGTCTATCTCTCCGCATAGCGGCCACGATCCTCTATTTCCAAGCATCCAAAACGCGGGCCATGTACCCTGACCAGAGGGGAAAGAAATACGTGCTTCTATCTTACCATATAGAAACTCTTTCTTGCCGCGCGAGTTAATACGCCCGGAAGTGTACGGTTTTCCGTTGTAGCCGTCATTGCGTAATTGCAGGATCAGATTCCCGTTTTCTACACGTAGATTTTCCGGTCTATCCAGATAATACTGAGACTCTTGATTACCTCCACCATTCCCATTTACTTCAACGGTCCACGTTGTACGATCTAATTCGGAGCCATCGAACTCTTCCGTCCAAACCAATTGATAGGGTCCCCAATGATGCTTTACCGCCACATTGATGTTCTTGCTCTCCATATCAGAACTAACCACAATAGTGGTTAAACCCGGAGAGACAGCCGTTACCATGCCATTCTGGTCCACTATCGCAATTTTTTCGTCTTTGGAAGACCATACAACAGGTGTCCCGTAGGTATTCTTTGCAACAAGTTGTTCTTGCTCCCCTTTTTCCAAAGACAACAGGTATTTATTCACCGTCAAGGTCTGACCTGCTGTTCCGGATACATACACTGAGCATATAGCTTTACTGGTACCGACTTGCGCCGTAATGGTAGCAAATCCCACTCCTTCTCCACTGACGACTCCTTTGGATACTTTTGCAACCTCTTCATCACTACTACTCCATTCCACTGTACCGTTCACTTTGGTGGATAACCCCAACATCTGGACATCCCCCACGTTCATCTGAACCACACTCGGCACCAAGGAAAAAGCCACTGCAGATTGTTCTTGATCCTGCGTCGGCTGGCAAGCCGTCATAAGGAGTGGAAAAATCATTATAAACAATATCGTTTTCTTCATCTCTGTGAAATTTTGGGGCTATGGGGGGACACTCAAGCCCCCCAAAGCAATTATGTATTATTTCTTATAGAAATAAACAGCATCGTAGTTCAGTTGCGCACCGGCAACACCTTGCGTCAGAAAAGACAGGTAATAAGCCGCTCCTGTTTCATCCGGTTTAATTTCCAGACCGGACAAAGCCTCAGCAAACTGCGACATTGGAACGTCAAATTCATGCCAGTAACCATCACGTTTGAAATCACCGATCAGATTGGTTCCATCATAAACTTTTGAACCGACGCAGAAATGACAACCTTTCTGTTGTCCAAAGAAGTAGAACAAATGACCGTAACCATCAGTTGCACGCATACCGATATGGAAGAAGAACTTATCAGGTTCTGCATTGATAGCATCAACCAAAGCCTGAATATCTGCTTGCGGAGCATCGTAGCCTCCACCGGCCCATCCACCGTTACCTACGACCATAGCCATATACTCTCCGTCTTCATTGTCATAGAAGTTTCTTCCGGTCGGAGTAACCGTCTCGTAGGTACAGATTTCTGTTCCTTCAATAATCCAGTTCCAGAAATGCTTAGTCTGATCATCTACAGCGAAATCAATAGCAATCTTGTCTCCCATCTTACCCCGAGTCGTCTCATCCACGAAAATAGGATAGTACGCAGAAGCCTCTTTGAGTTCATAAGAAGTCTTACCTTCCTCACCTTTACCAACCTGTACCGAACATATAGCACGCTGGCTACCGGCAGTAGCGATAATGGTGGTATTACCCTCAGCAACTGCTGTTACGAGACCATTGCTAACCGTAGCAATTGCCGGGTGGAGAGAGATCCATTCAACGGCAGTGCCTGCAGGAGTTACTGTCGCTGTCAACAGAGCAGATTCGCCCTCTTTAAGTTGCAGAGCCGATTTGTCCAACGTGATAGAAACGTCAGTAGATGGAGCTTCCGCTTCGTTCTTCCCTTTGCAGCCAACCAGGCTTACTGCTGCTACAAATATAGCAGCTAGAAACAATTTGTTTGTTTTCATAATCTTGTTGATTTAAAAATTGTTAATAAAAAGATTTGTTGATTAATATCCAGGATTTTGTTCCATTGGGTTCAATTCTATTTCTTCTGCCGGAATCGGGAATAGTTCGTGTGTACCTGCCCGAAAGGTCGCCATGTGCTGTTTCGCCAGATCAGTCTCCGTTGCCGGATAACCGATATTCATATACGTATCCAGTCCGTTCTTACCGAACCAACGCACAAGATCAAACCAGCGGTGTCCCTCCATCGCGAGTTCTACACGGCGTTCATGACGAATAGCATCCAGCAGATCATCACCTGATTTAGGCGTAGAAGAGGTATACGTATACCCTGGGTAAGTTGCCATCGAACGGGTAGTTCGCACCTTGTTAAGATCTGTCATTGCCGTGCTCACATCTCCTACCATTACCGCAGCTTCTGCATGCATCAACAACACATCCGCATAGCGTATCTGTTTGTTATTGAGCGGTCCGCGAGCATGATGCTTCAACTCATATCCGTACCATCCGTACTTGTTATTCAGATTGCGGTTACCCATATACACCTCTTCGCTGGCATCGGATGCATCGTCCATTTGGTCATCACGCGGAACAAGGATAGCTTCTTCTCTACGGGCATCACCCGCCTCAAACTCATCATACAGGCTCTTTGTCGGACGGTTGAAACCCCATCCGGCATCGCCTAAAGTCAAACTCTGCTGAGTGGAACGCGAACGAACGAGACGTTGGGTAAACGAGCCGGCGGTAAAACCGTTTCCTTGACCGAAATCGCCCCATGGCACTTCCGCATACTGGATCTCAAAAACAGACTCAGGTCCATTTTCTCCTTCCTCCGTAAAATTATCATGATACACGGCATTCAGTACATACGTATCATTGATAATAATACTATCGCCCCACGCCTTGGCTGCAACAGCATGACTCGAAGCGGTCGATCTGGTCAGATACGAAGACCAATACGGACCGGCCAGGTACAGATGCACTTTCATCAGCATCGCTTCTGCGGCACCCTTGGTAGCCCGTCCTTTATCTGTATTCGCAATCTTTTTGACACGCCACAAGCCTTTTTGAGCATCCTCAAGATCGGCAATAATCTGTTCAAAAACCTCTTCTACCGAAGATCGAGGTAGTTGCCATTCCGCGCTGTTGTCCAACACCTTGGTTACCAATGGTACACCACCGAAGACACGTACCAAACGGAAATAATAGTACGCGCGAAGAAACTTGGCATCTCCAATCAGTCGCTGTCTCAAGCTCTCCGTAAGGATTGTATCTGCCGGCGTATCAGGAAGATAGGTGA
>DGTR01000033.1 GCA_002394395.1 Bacteroidales bacterium UBA4331
GGGTGTGAGAGAGGGATTAGAACTTAAAATAATTCTTTGCGTTGTTGTAGCAGATGTCTTCGACCATCTGTTGAACGCGGGCTTTCTCGTAACCGGTGTACGGGATCATGCCGTTCTCGATATCATTGCCGAGGACGTTACAGAGCGTACGACGGAAATACTCGTGACGCGGGTAGCTCAGGAACGAACGGCTGTCGGTCAGCATACCTACCATGCGGCTCAAGAGACCGAGGTTGGAGAGCGCCATCATCTGCTTCTCCATACCGTCCTTCTGATCGAGGAACCACCAGCCCGAACCGAACTGAATCTTACCAGGAACGGAACCATCCTGGAAGTTACCCAACATAGTTGCGATTACCTCATTTGCGCACGGGTTGAGGTTATAGAGAATGGTCTTAGCGAGGTGTCCTTCGCTGTTCATCTCATCGAGGAAATGACTCATGGCTTTTGCGGTCGTGAACTCACCGATGGAGTCAAAACCGGTGTCTGCGCCGAGGGCTGCGAACATCTTGGAGTTGTTGTTACGGATAGCGCCGTAGTGGTATTGCTGGGTCCAACCCGAAGCGTAGTCCATCTCCGCCTGAGCGTGCAGATAAGCGTGCTTGTACTGACGAATCTCATATACGCTGAGCTCTTTGCCTGCGAGGGCTTTTTGGAAGATCGCATTGATCTCTGCGTCAGTGTACGGCTCATCGTAGAACTCCTCGATACCGTGGTCGGAGAGACGGCAACCCATCGACTCAAAGAAGTCATGGCGTTTCTGGAGAGCATCCACCATGTCCGCGAAATTGCGAATCTCTACGCCGGCTACCTTAGCCAGTTTCTCGATGTATGCTTTCCAAGTAGCGGCTTCGATGTTCATGCCTGCGTCCGGACGCCATGTCGGCAACATACGAACCTCTGCGGTCGGATCTTCCTTGACCATCTTGTGCCACTCGAGGCTATCTGCCGGATCATCGGTCGTGCAGACGAGCTCCACATGATAGTGCTTCATCAGTCCGCGCGGGCAGAACTTCGGGTCGTTGGCAATCAGGTCGTTGCACTTGTCATAGATAGCACGTGCGGTCTCGGGGTTCAGACGCTCCTCGATACCGAAAGCGGTCTTGAGCTCCAGATGGGTCCAGTGGTAGAGCGGGTTGCGGAAAGTATAAGGAACGGTCTCCGCCCATTTCTCGAACTTCTCCCAGTCGGTGGTGTCCTTGCCGGTGCAATAACGCTCGTCCACACCGTTGGAACGCATAGCGCGCCATTTGTAGTGGTCGCCCATGAGCCAGATCTGTGCGATGGATTCGAAGCGTTTGTTCTCGGCAACCATCTGCGGAATAAGGTGGCAGTGATAATCAATAATCGGCATTTTAGCCGCATGATTGTGATACAGTTCCTGTGCGGTCTCTGTCTGCAGCAGGAAATCTTTGTCCATGAAAGCTTTCATAAATGATAGATTTTATTGTGTTAAATGATTGTTTTTCGGATCCTATTATGCTTTTGCATAATTTTACGCTGCAAAGGTACGGAAAATAATTGAGTATTATGTGGAAAAATTGACGCAAATAATACACATTCTTCATTTTTTCTTGTATATTCCGCAAAAAAGTAGTATCTTTGCACTCGATTTCGAAAATATGAACGCTTTATCCGAAATACGGTTCCCTATAGAGGACAGTTGGCGCGCGTACGAACGGCTGATGGAACAGAGCCTGCATGCAGACAATAAGTTGCAGCAGGAAGTGCTTCGTCACGTGGGTTCAAGTCGCGGCAAACAGCTCCGACCGCTGGTTGTTTTGTTATGCGCACAGATCTGCGATACCATAACAGATAAGACCTTGCGTTCGGCGGTAGCGCTCGAGTTATTGCACACGGCAAGTCTGATTCACGATGATGTAGTGGACAGTTCTGACACGCGCCGCGGTGTAGAAGCGGTTCATGCCAAATGGACCAATAAGATTGCTGTTCTGGTAGGAGATTACATGCTGGCAAAAGTCATCGGCTTGATTGCCGAGGTGCGAAATATTCGTATTTTGGAGATTGTCTCTAATCTCGGCAAGAACCTTTCCAGTGGAGAGATGGTTCAGTTGCATGTGGGACAATCGATGTGGATTGATGAAGCGCGGTACTTGCAGGTCATCGAGCAAAAGACCGCACAACTCTTTCAGGCTTGCGCGGAAGCCGGCGCAGAGAGTGCAGGGTGTACTCCCAAACAGCGCGCCGCCTTGCGTGAATACGGAAAGATGTTGGGTCTGTGTTTCCAGATTAAGGACGATATATTCGATTACAGCGATCTGGAGGAAATAGGCAAACCCACGATGAGTGACTTACGGGATGGCAAAGTGACACTTCCTCTGATCGAATCCTTGCGCCGCGCACCTAAAGACGAGGCAGAGGAGATTAAGGCAAAAGGCGAACGGTTAGTAGCGGATGGTTATTCACCGGAGGAAGAAGCGCGGACCTTAGAAGAGATCAAGGCGTTTGTGCTGCGATTCAAAGGCGAAGAGTACGCTGTGCAGCAGATGCTTGCCTATAAAAAGAAAGCCACGGAGGCGCTATGCGTTTTCCGAGACTCAGCTGAGAAAAGAAGCCTGATTGCCTTACTCGATTTCGCCATCAATAGAGTTCAGTAAAAGACCGCTTCTTCGAAGAGCGACAAAACGTCCGATTTTATTTTTTCGTCGGAAATTGTTTCCACCACTTCTTTCATAAACGCGTTAACGAGGAGTTGACGCGCTTTTTGTTTGTCTATACCCCGTTGCTGCATGTAGAAGAGTGCCGATTCATCGAGTTGTCCGGTGGAAGCGCCATGTGTCGCTTTGACGTCATCGGCGTAGATCTCCAACTGCGGGCGGGTACGCATCTCTGCATCCTCGGAGAGCAGGAGGTTGCGGTTGGTCTGATGCGCCTCGGTCTTCTGCGCGTCGGGCGCGATCTTCAGATCGCCGATGAACGAACCACGGGCACGATCCGCCAAAACGAACTTCACCAACTGGTTCGAAGTGCCGCCTCCGACAGCGTGCGTGACGTGGGTCTCTGCAGTGACAGATTCGTCATCATGCAAGTTCTCTAATCCGTAAATCTCAGTCCGGCATCCCTCACCTAATTGGTTCACCGTAATAGAGAACGAGGCATTGATCACATGTATTTTTACATGCGAACCTGCTTCCTGATCGATCTGAAGATTTACCTCCTCGTTAACAAAGACACGTTCAAATATTTCGCCTTTAGATATTCTCATATCCATGTTCTTCGAGTTCGAGGGCGAGGGATTTATCGCCTGTTTTGACGATCTTGCCATCCGCGAGGACGTGTACAAAGTCCGGGACGATGTAGTCCAGCAATCGCTGGTAGTGGGTGATGACGATGGATGCGTTCTGCGGCGTTTTGAGTTTGTTTACGCCTTCTGCCACAATGCGGAGTGCGTCGATATCGAGTCCTGAATCAGTCTCATCGAGGATCGCGAGACAAGGCTCCAACATCGCCATCTGGAAGATCTCGTTTTTCTTCTTCTCACCGCCGGAGAAACCTTCGTTAACCGAACGGTTATTGAGTTTGTCAGGCAGTTCCAAGAGTTTCTTCTTCTCGCGCATGAGTGTCAGAAACTCTTTCGGTGAGATGGGTTCTTTTCCTTCGTATTCGCGTTTGGCATTGATGGCAGCGCGCATGAAGTTGGTCATGCTGACACCCGGTATCTCTACCGGATATTGAAAAGAAAGGAACACGCCCGCACGTGCGCGCACCTCTGCGGGCATAGCGAGAAGGTCTTGACCTTTGAGATAGACTTCTCCGGAAGTCACTTCGTACGCAGGATTGCCTGTGAGGACGGCAGAGAGGGTCGATTTACCGGCTCCGTTCGGTCCCATGATCGCGTGCACTTCGCCTTCGTTGATGACGAGGTTGACACCTTTGAGAATCTCCTTTCCGCCGATAGAGGCATGAAGATCTTTTATTTCAAGTAGTTTATTCATTTCTTAAAAATAGTACATTTTGGGGCTCATTTATGCATAGTTCGAAACCCTTACTTGAGTCTTACAAAACCCTTACTTAACTCTTACTTTGTACTTACAGGCTTAAATCTTAAAGATCGTACATTTTTTTCAGAGTTGGCTCATGACCACTTCGCCGACAGCCTGAAGGGTTGATTTGGAAATATTATCCATATTGTCGTTTCGGGTGTGCCACCAGTGGGGAAAACCCGTTGCATTGCGGATGTCGTAGTGGATGACATCTACGCATGGAATGCCGGCAATATAATTGATGTAATAATGGTCATCGGTAATGGGGTACGACTGTTGTTTGACCCACATCGATCCATAGCCCAACTGCTCTGCAGCACGCCAGATCTGGTGTTGGTAGTTCGACGCGTACTGGGTAGAATACATCTCCAGAGGGAAGACTGCGTCGGGTGCTCCGACCATGTCGAGGATTATTCCAAAGGAATAGACCGCTGCGCTGTTTTTGGCATAGTTGGTAGCCCATAGTTGGGAGCCGAGGCACCAGGTGTCTTCGCGCTCTGCGCCGGTATAGACACGCGGCGTACCCATATCTTCGCAGTCAAAGAAGATAATGTCCACGGGGGTTGACAATGTGGAGTCTGCCACTCTCAGACCTATTTGTCGCGCTACTTCAAGGAGGACACCCACACCGGAAGCGCCATCATTGGCGCCGGGGACGTTATAGAAACGCTCGGAGTAATCCTCTTCCTCATCGCACCAAGGGCGTGTGTCGTAGTGCGCACCTAAGAGGATACGGGGACGGGATAACCCCTCCCCGTCCCTCCCCTCAAGGGAGGGAGAAAAGTGTCCGATGATGTTATAGATCTGCTGGTTATCGCCTTTGTAGTCCGGCATGAATCCTTTTTGCAGTTCCACTTCGGCTCCAAACGCCTTCAGTTGCTCAATGAGCCATACGGCACATTGCATGTGGGCGTTGCTGTTTGGCACTCGAGGTCCGAAAGCCATCTGTCGTTCGATATACGCGTACGCACTATCCGAAGAAAAGGACGGACGGGTAGCCACGGCTTGCTTTTTTCCGCAAGCGGAAAGGAGGCAGGCGATGCCTGCCACCATTCCTATTATCCAACTATTTGTTCTCAAGTGATTGATCATTGTGTGTTTGCTTCGCTTACAGAAGTATGATTTTGTATAGCACTAATGGTTGCAGCAATCGATTTGGCAAGGCTCACTACGCGCAGTTTCGAGCAACGAGCGGGATCTATCGGAAGCGAATC
>DGTR01000032.1:0-25783 GCA_002394395.1 Bacteroidales bacterium UBA4331
GTCTCGCCCCACCAGCGCCAAGGACGGGCAAGATAGACCGGGTGGCCTACTCCCGTCCCCTCCCTAAAGGGAAGGGAGATGGGATTTACTAACTCATCCTCGGTAGCCAAACGGATGTGGCATTTGTAAAAAAGCAGACCACGACATTTACCATTTGGACATGTACCATTTACCATTTCTCCTGAGCGGCCGGCGGCGATGTAGCATTTGTCGTTTTTCTCGCCGTTGATGTTAGCGACAATCGTGGCACGATCGACCGCCATGGTCATGGCACCGAAGATGAAATCCACTCCGCCGGCAAGGACTCCTCCTTCCCAATAAATAGAGGCTCCCTGATCGCCGTAGAGCACGTCCTGACGACCGCACGCACGGCAGTTCTTGAGGTGCGCATTGGTGGCGGTCTCAGTAAAAGAGATCGCTGCGGCGCGCTCGCGGTAGCGCTTGAGTTGCACTTCCGTCGAACCCGCTTCTTTGGGTCGTACAGGCATGACTTTCTTCGGCCGCTCTTTGGCGGTCCAAGGCATGTCGGATTGCGAGATATCGACTAAGCTGTCTGCGGCTTCGAGGTCGCAGACATAGAGGTTGAAAGAGTTCTCGAAGATGATGTTCTCCGCATAGAAATCCGGCGCGGTGACGAGTGTCGAAGCGTTCCATCGGCGCTCGCGGCTACCGCCGTAATTGACGCGGTCGCCCATGGAGCGGTATTGGTAGCCGTGACCGTAGTACCAAGTCAGCCGCACGGCGTTCTTATCGGCATCTACACCGCCGTTATGCAGGGCGATGGAGGGTTTCTTCGCGGCATTGATAAGACGTATTCCGGGTACATCTATCGTCAGTTCCTCACGGTACGTACCGGGTTCGATGAGGATCGTCGTGCGTTCCCCACGCGCGGTATAGACACTCCGCGCACTGTCTAAAGCGGCGTTGAGGCTCTCGCCCGAGTGCACCGTCAGAACCAACGATAGAATGAATCCGAACATAGTTTATTTCTTCAATGCTTTGATAGCCTCTTCGAGGGACGCGATACGTGCCTCGGCATCGGCTTTCTTCTTCTGCTCGAGTGCTACGATCTCCGGTTTGGCGTTCTGTACGAAGCGCTCGTTGGAGAGTTTGGCCATGACGCCGCGGAGGAAGCCCTGCTGGTGTGCGAGGTCTGCTTCGAGTTTCTTGAGCTCTTCCTCGACATTGATGAACTGATCCATCGGGATGGCGAACTCGTCCGTGCCGACGATGAATTTGGATAATTGAGAATTGACAATTGACAATTGAGAATTATCAACAATCTCTACATTCGCGAGTTTGTCCACGAGCGGATTGAGTTCGACCGGAGAGATGAGTGTCAGACGCTCTTTTTGGGGGATGTTCTTCGACGCACGCACGGCACGGATCTCCGTAATGACCTGCTTGAGGTATGCTGTATGGTCTAGGATTACACCGTTCCGATTCCGTGTCGATTCCGTGTCGTTGCCGTGTTTTGCCGCAACCATAATACTCTCGCCCGGTTTACGTTCGTAGAGGTTCTGCCAGAGTTCCTCGGTGATGAACGGCATGAAGGGGTGGAGGAGTACGAGCAAGCGGTCGAAGAAAGCGAGGGTGGCTTCGTACGTAGCGCGGTCGATGGGTTGCTGGTATGCGGGTTTGATCATCTCCAGATACCAGCCGCTGAACTCGTCGCAGTAGAGTTTGTAGATCTCCATCAAAGCCTCGGAGAGACGGTATTTGGAGAAGAGGTCTGCGATCTCTGCGGCGGTCTCGTCCAGTTTGGCATCGAACCATTCGATGGCGTATTTTGACGTCTCGGGCTGCGGGATGTCGGCGATCTCCAGACCTTTGACCATACGGAAACAGTTCCAGATCTTGTTGCAGAAGTTACGTCCCTGTTCGCAGAGGGAGTCATCGTAGAGGATGTCGTTTCCGGCAGGAGCAGAGAGCAGGATACCCATACGTACGCCATCGGCGCCGAAACGTGCGATGAGGTCTAACGGGTCGGGGCTGTTACCCAGCGATTTGGACATCTTACGACCGAGTTTGTCGCGGACGATACCGGTGAAATAGACGTGCTTGAACGGCATCTTGCCGACGTACTCATAGCCCGCCATGATCATTCGTGCTACCCAGAAGAAGATGATATCCGGACCCGTTACGAGGTCTGCGGTGGGGTAGTAATAGTTGATCTCTTTGTTGTCCGGATTCTCAATGCCGTCAAACAAGGAAATCGGCCAGAGCCAGGAGCTGAACCAAGTGTCCAGCGCGCCTTCGTCCTGCACATAGTTGCCTTCGGGCTTCGTCTCGGAAACGATGATCTTGTCGTCCGGGTAGTTCTCGAGACCGGTCTGCGCGAGCAGGTCGGCGTCGTAGTATGCCGGGATGCGATGACCCCACCAAAGTTGACGGGAAATACACCAGTCTTTGATGTTCTCGAGCCAGTTACGGTAGGTGTTCTTGTATTTGGCGGGGTAGAAGACGATGTCGTCGTTCATTACCGGCGGGAGTGCGATGTCGGCAAAATGCTGCATCTTCACGAACCACTGGAGAGACAACCGCGGCTCGATGGGCACGTTCGTACGCTCGGAGTAACCGACTTTGTTGTCGTAATCCTCGATTTTCTCCACGAGCCCCGCAGCCTGCAAGTCTTCTACAATCTGCTTGCGGCAATCGAAACGGTCCATGCCGTGGTACTTGCGTACGTTCGGCTGCAACTCTTCCTCTACGGTGTCCATGTTCAGATGGGCATCCGGCGTGAAGATATCGATGGTTTTGAGGTTGTATTTCTGCCCCAGCATGTAGTCGTTGACGTCGTGCGCAGGGGTCACTTTGAGGCAACCGGTACCGAAACCGATTTCTACGTAACGGTCCTCGATAATCGGGATCACACGACCTACGCCCGGGACAATCACGTGCTTGCCTTTGAGCCACTGGTTCTTCTCCTCTTTGGGGTTGATGCAGACCGCAATATCGCCGAAGATGGTCTCCGGACGCGTGGTAGCGACGATAGCGTACTTGCCGGGCTCCTCCGCTACTTCGTAGCGCAGGTAGTAGAACTTATTATGCTCGTCGTGGTAGATCACCTCCTCGTCGGAGAGGGCTGTTTGACGCTCCGGGTCCCAGTTCACCATACGCAGACCGCGGTAGATGAGGCCTTTCTTATAGAGGTCGCAGAAGACGTGAATAACGGCTTTGGAGCGGGTCTCGTCCATGGTGAAGGACGTACGGTCCCAGTCGCAGGAGCAACCGAGTTTGCGGAGCTGCTTGAGGATGATGCCTCCGTGCTCGTCCGTCCAGTCCCAGGCATGTTTGAGGAACTGCTCACGGGTCAGGTCGGACTTGTTGATACCTTGCTCCTTGAGGCGTTTGATGACCTTCGCTTCGGTAGCGATAGAGGCATGGTCGGTACCGGGCACCCAGCAAGCGTTCTTGCCTTCGAGACGCGCACGACGAACGAGGATGTCCTGGATCGTCTCGTTGAGGACGTGTCCCATATGCAGCACACCCGTCACGTTGGGCGGCGGGATGACGATGGTATAAGGTTCGCGGCCGTCCGGCTCGGAGTGAAACAGCTTGTTGTCCAGCCAGTATTGGTACCAGCGAGCTTCAATGTCTGTAGGATTGTACTTTGTTTCCATATCTGTTTTTGTTGTTTATTATGCCAAAATGATCCACGTGGCGATGCTGTGAGAGAGGGCGCCAAGGGTGATGAACACATGCCAGATGGCATGAAAATACGCGTGTTCCTCGTCATGCTTGAAGAAATACGCGCCGATGGTGTAGAACACCCCTTCCGCAATGACCCACCAGAACGCTTCGTGTGCCATGCTGCGCCACATCGGTACGATGATCACGAGGGCTGTCCATCCCATCGCCAGGTACAGTGCCAACGAGAGGTTCGGGTGCTTACCCAGCGCAATCATTTTACCGACGATGCCTGCGATGACGCAGGTCCAGAGAAAGATAAACACGCTCCAACCGATCCATCCGCCGACGGCGGTGAGGCAAATAGGCGAATACGAACCCGCTATCATGACGTAGATAGCAATGTGGTCCCAGACGCGAAGCCGCGCTTTGCAAGCGGGTTCCGAGACCGCGTGGTACGCCGTAGAAGCACCAAACATCATCACCATTCCGATAAGGAACAGCACGGTACCCAGGATCTGAAATCCGCCGTTGCGGGCACTCCATGAGGTACATGCGCGCGCTATCAACGGACCGGCAAAAGCGATGCTTGCTGCCAGGGGGATGACGTGCGTGAAGGTGTTAGCTCTTTCTTCTTTCGTCATTTCGGGTACAAAATTACTGCTTTTTTTTGACATACGCAAATTTTTTTTGCACATGTCGCAAAATTGTTGTACCTTTACAGTTTGTTAGCAAAAAAATGAAGCAATGCCCAATGCAACGCCATCCGTGCGGCTTTAGACGCGGTCTTCGGTGCTCCGCAAGGGATAGAAGAGATCAGCTATCAGCCGTCAGCTGTCAGCTGTCAGAAAGTGCTCCGTGACGGCCGACTCATCATCCTCCGCAACGGAGTGGAGTACAACCTCAACGGCCAGCGCGTTCGCTAACCGTTGTGGCTTTTCTGTATTACCATCCTCCGTGTCCTCCTCCGCCGGTGTACGAACTGAGCGAAACGGACGTACCTCCTGTAGCCGATGCCGGATAGAAGCCGACACCGTCGAAAATCTCCGTGCCGGAAGCTGTAACGCCGGATTGGAGGGTCGGTGTGGAAGCACCGGAAACCACCATGGTGGAACCACCGCTACTCGGGGTCTTGAAAGCAAAGACATCGCTTCCGACCGTCCGGACTTGTCCGTGCAACAGATCAGCGACCACCTCGGCTATGCGGACTCACCTTCTTTCTGTCGTTTCTTCAAACGTAAAACAGGCATCACTCCGAGTGAGTATATACACCAATTTAATTAAAGAACGCGTGTACGTGTGTACGCGCGTTCTTTAATTTATTATCCGCCGAAGTTATCGAAGCGGATGTCTGCGTCATCGACGCCCAGCGAGTGGAGCAGGTCGAGGACGGTCTTGGCCATCATCGGTGTCGTCCAAGACTCCGTCGAAACCGCCCTCAACAGCAGTGGCGATGTGTTTTTTACGGCTACTGCCGAGGAGTTCGATAGGAAGGGAAAGGGAGATTATTTCACCTCTTGACCTATGAGAGTATAGGTCTTATCCCCACGGAGAATGAGTACCTGACCGTCGCGGAGGAATTTGTTAATCGGTTTGATATTTTCTCCTTCAATCCCTTCTATTGCAGAATGTTTATCTAATGGACGAACATCGAATAATCCCCATACATCATGAACTATATATGTGTTTAGATACTCTTCCGGCACATAAACAATTGTGCTATATGCGATTCCGTCAAGAGCGCCTTCTTTTACTGTAGGAGGGCGTTGGTCATAACTGGTAATTGCCTGAATAGAAGAGCAACCAGAGAAAGCATTTTCTTCAATAATTTTAACTCCCGTTGGAATCGTTACTGCACTTAAGCTGGTACAACCATGGAAAGCCTCACTACTAATAGTCACGGTACCATCAGCAATAATCAAATTCGTTAATTTATCTTCTCCTATATACAAATCATATGCAGAAGAAATTAGCGAAGGATGCCATGGTTTAGCTATCCATTCTGATAAGTTTCCAGTAAAATGTATTTCGTTCACATTTGTCGATTCGAAAGCGGTATAACTATTATCATCACTTTCATATAATTTTCCTATGCTTGTAACATTATTACCTATAGCCACAGATGTCAAACGAGTGCAGTTGCTGAATGCTTTCCTGCCAATGCTTGTGACGCTATTAGGAATAGTTATTGAGGTCAAATGGGTGCAATATTGGAAAGCCCTATCTCCAATGCTTGTGACACTATTGGGAATCGTTACTGAAGTCAAATAGGTGCACTTATAAAACATTTCATGTTCAATACTTGTTACACTATTAGGAAATTCAATAGAAGTTAGGTAACTACAGCCATAAAAAGCACCACCTCCAATGCTGGTGACACTACTAGGAATAGTTACAGAAGTTAAACTATGGCATGATTGAAAGGCACCACCTGCAATAGATTCTATACCTTCCGGAATTGTGTATGCTCCAGAGTATGAACGTGGCATATGTGCAAACACATGCAAATTATACACAAAAGATGATAAGTTATCACAACCACTGAAAGCCAAGTTCCCAATGTTAGTGACACTATTAGGGAGAGTGAGAGAAGTCAAACCGCTATTAGCAAAAGTCCTTATTCCAATACGAATAACACTATTAGGAATAGTCACAGAAGTCAGAGCGGAACAGTCATAAAAAGCAAAATCCCCAATGCTTGTTAGTCCATCCGGCATCACAATATGAGCAATGTAAGATTTGTACTCACCCCATGGAACGTCTTGTCCCTGCTGGTCATAATTATACATTGCTCCACTACCATTGATAGTAAACGTGCTATCTTTGGTATTAAGAGACCATGTGAGATTTTCCCCACAAGTACCATTAACAATAGAGGCACATAGAGTACCTACATTTGCTGCTACAGCAATCAAAAGGGTTAAAATTTTTGTTTTCATAAGTGGTGATATTATGAAGTAAATATTCTGCATAATCGCTTGCGTAGGGACAAGAAAAAGTGCGGACTTTTGCTTGCTATACTAGGTTCTTCGGGCTACCACACCCACCTCTTCCAATATATGCCAAAAGCCCACACTCATAGTGTGAGCGTTTCGCATTATTCTCGGAAAGAGGTTCAAATTTGTGGTAGAATAAAGAACTCCTTAAATACGCAAACGCTTCGTTTTTTCAATATGTCAGCACAACGCTTTGCGCCTCAGTTGATCGGTCAAACTTGGCCGATAGATTATTTTGTGGAGTATAGCGGACTCGAAAGGGATGAGATGAGCTAATACCCCGATTATTTCTTAATTATGCCGTTGCGGCATTCAGTTCTTTCTTTAAATACTCGTACGTATAGGCTGCACTACGGAGATAAAGCCCCGTACCTTTGTCTTGCAATTTCTCGAAAGTCTGCGACTTGTACACTTTGTCCATTGCGTCAAGCAACGACAATTTGTAATCCTCCATTAGAAAACTAACCAACTGGTTGGTAATCATTTCAACGACAAGATCAAACTCTTTCTTTTTCATACGCGTTGCAGTTGGTCTATTGCACGTTGCGTGCAGAAACAATATTGTATGGAAGGCCGAGAGTACGTTAATCGCTCAATCAAATCCTTCATGTCGATATAATGGTTCTCGAACAGTTGCAGAGAGAGAACTACGCCATCATCCGCCACGGGTCCGATAACAATGTCGAACTTATGCTTTTTGCCTTTGCGTTTGCGATTATTGAAAACGAATGTCACCCATTCTTCATCAATCTTATCAAAATGTTTGACGGAAAACTTTTGCGGATTCGTCTCATCCCATTTATAACGCAATACTGTCGGCACTCCTTCATGCTCCTTACGGCACTTATCTTTGGCGCGCTGTAAAGCATCGTATTTGGACGGAGTGAGATAAAACCCTTGCCCGAAATCCTTATTCGGCAGGCACTTAGACAACTCGATCGTGTCAAAATCAGTATTGGAACCGTGGTACAAAATCATAGCGAACCTCCGTTACGTGCGCAAATTTTCTGTAATGATTCAAGCGTGTCAGCCAGCGGCAAGGTGTGCTCAACATCATAAAACTCGTTCAAGAACTGAAGTCCCTCATACTTCTGCAGGTAGTTATGCGCCAACTGCGGAGTCAAGCGAAACTTGCGTGCAAAAGCGTTCACGCACAAGCCGAAATACTCTATTTTCCAAAACGTTTTCTGTGACATATTCAATAGTCTTTGCAACTTTCGGCTGCAAAGTTACTAAAAAAAAATGATATATGCAAGAAAATTTGTAAAATAATCGTTCCGCAGGATAAGAAAAATGTGAAGAAATGTCATTTTTGTGACAAAACGAAGGGCGGAAATTTGGAAATATGAATTTTTTGTTGTATATTTGCACAGAATTTGAAAAGTGAAATAAAGATTTGCGAAACTATGAAGGCGAAGTGGACAAGTATCGTGGATGATTTGCAGGGAAGTGTGGACAGTAGGCACTATGCACGGCATATCCCCGGAAACGGAGAATGGGCGGCTGTGTGTCAGAAGCCGGAGTTGAGCAAGAAGACCAAGAAAAAGAAAGCAAGTCTGCCGCATGTGAAGGAGTTTGGCGTGCTGATTGCGACGTGCAAGGAGATACTACATGATCCGGAGCGCAGGGCGGCATGGCAAGCTAAGTATGACGAGGCAAAGCGGAAAGCACGGAAATATAACAAGCCTATTCAAGGGCGGCTGTGCGATTATGTACGGCATGAGGTGAGTGTGGCACTCAAAAAGGGTGAGGAAATCGCTTAATTCTCAGGTTATTCTTATAGTTTGGTTAGGTTGATGTCGGGTAAAGCATATATTCGGCATATATTGAGCTTATATTCAGCATATATTGGAACCAGGTGGAAAGCAGGTGGAAGGGAGGACGCGCTCCCTTTCTATATGCCGATTAGTAATCGGCGAAACAGACATAGCAAGCGGAGCTGACGCTCCTTAAAGGGGACGTAATCTATCGCGCTCACAGAAATCGCGCGCACAGGACACCGAGGAAACATAAATATAAAGAACGCACGTACGTACGCGCGTTCTTTAGTTTATTACCCTCCGAAGTTATCGAAGCGGATGTCTGCGTCATCAACGCCCAGCGAGTGGAGCAGGTCGAGGACGGTCTTCGCCATCATAGGAGGACCGCGGCGCTTGCGCTAAGACTCAGTACGATTCGCGACCACGTCGCTCATATGAACTTTCGCCTTGCGCTACGCTTTCCCCATAGCAAACAGCCTGCGGCTTGGTTTACTCCGGGGACCCCGTTAAAAGGCTACCTCTGCGCTCTCTCCCATGAGAAACCCATCCTCGACCTGCTCCATCGAACGTAAACAACAGCTGCCATCCTAAACATACGGGGACGAGTAAGGTAAATAAAAATAGAGGAACTCATGCGAGCCCCTCTATTCTTATTTAGATCCTTCGGATCAACCTCCGAAGTTATCGAAGCGGATGTCAGCATCATCGACTCCTAACGAATGCAAGAGGTCGAGGACGGTCTTCGCCATCATAGGAGGACCGCAGAGGTAGTACTCGACATCCTCGGGAGCGTCATGCTGCTTGAGGTAGGTGTCTCCCATGACAGGAGCGATGAAGCCCGGGGTGTACTTGATACCCAGTTGGTCTGCCTTCGGGTCCGGACGGTCCAGCGCCAAGTGGAAATGGAAGTTCGGGAACTCCTTCTCCAAAGCGAGGAAATCGTCGAGGAAGAAGACTTCGTCGATAGCACGTGCGCCGTAGAAATAGTGCATCTCACGGTCGCGGCAGTTGCGGGTCTTGAGCATGTGCATGATCTGTGCACGGAGCGGCGCCATACCGGCTCCACCACCAACCCAGATCATCTCCTTCTTACTGTCATAAACAGGACGGAACTCACCATAAGGACCGCTCATGCGCACCTTGTCGCCCGGTTTGAGCGAGAAGATATACGTGGAAGCGATACCGCAGGGTACGTCCATGAACTCCGGTCCGTTGGGGCACTGCTCTTTCGGTTTGAAGGGCGGCGTCGCGATACGGACAGTGAGGGTGATGATGTCGCCCTCGTCGGGGTAGTTAGCCATCGAATAAGCACGCACGGTAGCCTGGGTGTTCTTCTGTTTGAGTTTGAAGAGCCCGAACTTCTGCCAAGCCGGCAGATAGAGGTCACCGATGAGCGATTTATCGAAGTCGCGGTCGTAGTCGATGTCGTACTCAGGGATGATGATCTGTGCGTACGAACCCGGCTCGAAGTGCATGTGCTCGCCCGGAGGCAGCTGTACCTTGAACTCCTTGATAAAGGTAGCGACGTTCTTGTTGGAGATAACCTCGCATTCCCATTCCTTGACACCGAGTACGGCTTCATCGACCTTCATCTGAATGTCTTCTTTCACTTTGACCTGGCAACCCAGACGCCAGCCTTCTTTCTGCTGTTTGCGGGAGAAATGGACGGTCTCGGTAGGCAGGATCTCGCCGCCACCAGAGAGGACTTGGCACTTGCACTGTCCGCAAGAGCCCTTACCGCCACAAGCAGAAGGCAGGTGAACGCCGGCTTCACCGAGTTGGTTCAGGAGGCTTCCCCCCGCGGCAACATCGTACACTTTATCTCCGTTAATTGTAACTTTTACATTACCCGAAGACACCAAGTATTTCTTAGCCACCAAGAGGATAGCCACGAGCAGGAGGATCACAATGAGGAACACTCCTACAGCATATAAAATTGCAGTCATATTCATAGTGTTGTCCTCCTATTAGATCTCCAGTCCGCTGAAGCACATGAACGCCATCGCCATGAGACCCACGGTGATGAACGTGATACCCAGTCCCTGCAGCGGTTTGGGAACATCGTTATACTCCATTTTCTCACGAATACCTGCGAGGCAGACGATCGCCAAGAACCATCCCAGACCCGAACCGAAGGCGTACATGAACGCATCGCCGAGCGAGGTGATAGCCTTAGGATCCACTGCGGGCAGGCCGATACGCTGCTGCATGAAGAGCGAACCACCCATGATAGCGCAGTTCACCGCAATCAGCGGCAGGAAGATACCGAGGCTCGCATAGAGCGACGGGCTGTATTTCTCCACAACCATCTCCACCAGTTGCACGATAGCGGCAATGACGGCGATGAAGAGGATGAAACTGAGGTACTCCAAGTGCAGCGGCTCCAGAACGAGCGTTTGCAGCAGGTAGTTGACCGGCAGGGTAACGACGAGCACGAAAGTAACGGCTACACCCAGACCGGCTGAGGTCTTCACGTTCTTCGAAACGGCGAGGTATGAGCACATTCCCAAGAAGTACGCGAAGATCATGTTATCCGCAAAAATCGAGCGGACAAATAAACTTAATGCGTGTTCCATTACTTAGCCTCCTTATCATTAATTGAGCGGTGCGCCCAGATTACACATCCTACCAGAATGAGCGCCATGGCGGGCATGAGCATCATACCGCAGTTCTCGTAACCATGGTCATAGCACCACTGCGGGATAACCTGGAAACCGAGCAACTGACCCGAACCGAGCAGTTCGCGGATGACCGCTACGATGACCAGAATGATGGCATAACCCAGACCGTTGCCCAGACCGTCCAACAGGGAATCCCATGCGTTGTTAGTCATGGCGAACGCTTCCAAGCGACCCATCAGAATACAGTTGGTGATGATCAGACCGAGGTAAACGCTCAGCTGCATTGCTACGTCGTATGCGAACGCTTTGAGTACCTCGCTGACGAGTGTTACCAGCGCAGCCACTACCACGAGTTGCACGATGATACGCACACGCATCGGGATGGTGTTACGCAGAAGCGACACGATGACGTTCGACATAGCGACGATGATCGTCACAGCAATACCCATCACGAGGGCAGGCTTCAGCTGCACTGTTACGGCAAGCGCCGAACAGATACCCAGAATCTGCACTACGACAGGGTTATTCGCGTTAAGAGGACCAAGCAATGTATCCTTAGTTTTCTGACTCAACATGGTCTTCCTCCTTTCCTTCATTAGATTCTACTTTCAAAAACTCTGCATACTCTGCGAGGTTCACTTCGAGCATGGTGCTGACGCCGGAAGAAGTAATGGTAGCGCCGGAGATGGCATCTACCTGCTCCTGTCCGTCGGCATGTTTGCCGGATTTGAGCACAGCCACGGAAACGACTTCGCCTGCGGCGTTGCGGATGTGCTTGCCCTCAAACTGCTCACGGAACGGCAGTTCCACAATCTTGGCACCCAAACCCGGGGTCTCGGACTCATGGTTGAAGTTGACGCCATAGATGGTGTTCTTGTCCGCATCGAGTGCGAGGTAACCGCCGATGCCGCCCCAAAGACCCTTACCGGAAAGCGGCAGGATATATTTGGTCTCGCCGTTGAGGTTCGCTACATAGACTTCTTTGTCTCCGTAGGTCAGCGTGTCGTTGACAAGCACCATGTAGATCTCTGCGGGGTTGCCGGCGGAGTAGTCCACCTTGAGCGCACCGAGGATCTGTTTCTGCTTGTCGAGCAGGATGTTCGCCTGCTGTTTCGGAGCGAGTGCCTGGCTGACAACCGCCAAGAGCACAGCTACGATGATTACCATCACCGCTGAATAGATGAAGGTATAAAGATTACTGTTTGTATTCAGTTTCATAGCAGCCCTCCTTATTTTGCAACGCGTTTAGCGCGACGGTTAATATTTGCTTGAACAACACACCAGTCGATGAGCGGCGCAAAGGCGTTCATGAGCAGGATAGCGAGCATCATTCCCTCGGGGTAACCCGGGTTGAGGACGCGCACGAGCACTGCTACGAGACCGATGAGGAAGCCGTAGATATACTTACCGCACTCGGTACGGGCGGAAGTCACAGGGTCGGTAGCCATGAAGACAGCACCGAAAGCGAAACCGCCGCTGACGAGGTGCATGTACCACGGGTACTGCGCTGCGAGGTTAGCCTCGGAACCGAATTGGTTGAAGAGCCAAGCGGTGAGTGCGCCGCCGACAAAGACAGACAGCATCGTCTTCCAAGACGCTACGCCTGTAGCCAGCAGCAGACAAGCGCCGAGCAGGATTGCCCAGCAGCAGGTCTCGCCCACCGAACCCGGGATAAGACCGTTGAAGAGGTCCCAGAATCCCAGTTCTACAGCAGAGCCGGTACTCATCTGCGTGAGCGGCGTAGCACCCGAGAAACCATCTACGAGCGCATGACCGCCGTCCCAGCCCCATGTGCCACCGGTACGCACGAACGGTTCGTCACCGGTCATGTGGCTCGGATAAGCAAAGAAGAGGAACGCACGCGTGATAAGCGCCACGTTGAAGATGTTATAACCCGTTCCGCCGAACACCTCTTTGGCGAAGATGACCGCGAAAGCCGTTGCAATCGCTACCTGCCACAGCGGCGTGTTAATCGGCACGATGAGCGGAATGATGAATCCCGTTACGAGGAAACCCTCGGCTACCTCTTCGTGCTTGATCTGCGCCACGGTGAACTCGATACCCAGACCGACAATGTAACTTACCAAGATATACGGCAGTACGGCGAGGAAGCCGAAGCCGAACGCTTTCCACCAGAGAGCGGCGGTCATGCCGGCAGCCAGTTGGCCCGTAGCCAGCAGGTGCTGGTAACCTACGTTGAACATACCGAAGAGCAGCGCCGGAACCAGAGCCAGTACGACAATAATCATCGTACGCTTGGAGTCCGAACCGTCATGGATATGCGTGCCAAGACGCTTGGCGGTTGTCTGGGGCGTGAAGAGGAAGGTATCGAAAGCGTCGTAGAACGAACTGAGCCAGTTCAGCTTGCCGCCTTCCTCGAAGTTCTTGCCGAACTTCTTCCAATTTCTATATAACCATTCCATCACTCAATCTCCTTTCTTAAATTGTCCAACGCTTCGCGCACGATAGCCTGCAGCGGCATTTTGGAGGTGCAGACATACTCGCAGAGCGCAAAATCTTCGGGAGCCACCTCGTACGCGCCAAGGGCTTCCATCTTGTCGATGTTGCCGGCAATCATGGCTTTGATGAGGTACTCGGGGTAGATATCCATCGGGAAGACCTTGTCGTACTCGCCGGAGACGATGATTGCGCGGCGTCCGCCTTTCAGGCGCGCATCCCACTGGTAGTGCTTCTTGCCGAAGAGCCAGCGTGTGAAGCAGTTGTCCAGCATAGCAGCGGGGTCGGTCTTGCCGAAATGGAACGAAGAGAAGCGCGGCAGCATCCATCCCATGAACTCGTGGTTCTCGGAGCCTTCGTCCAGCACCGTGAACTGGTTGTCATAAACGGAGATGATGTCGTCAAGGCTGATCTGGCGTCCGGAGAGCACGTTGCCTGCGACGTAACGGCAGGGGCACTCGGTGTGTACGTTGCTCGTCAGGATAGCCGATACGGGCATACCAGGCAGCACGTTGTAATACTGCTTGCCATAAGCCAGCGGGCCGGTCAAAGCCACTTTCTTCTGGTAATCGACGATACCTTTCTGGAAGAGACGGCCGATGATAGCGAGGTCCTGGATGTTGACGGTGAAGACCGTCTCACCCTTAGCCAGCGGCGCGAGGTTGTTGAGCTGCACGCCTACGTTTCCGGCAGGGTGCGGACCGAAGACCTCATAGAGGGTGCAGTCCTTCAACTCGCGGAACTCGGTTGCTTTGGCACCACCCTTGATGCCGACGAACACCGGAGCCAGTTGGCTCAGGGCGGTTACGGCAGCCTGCAGCGTTGGCAGCTGGCCTTTGAGTACCCACTCGTAGTTCGGAGCACAAGGCGCACTGTCAAAACTCGAAATAAAAATAGCGCGAGGGGTCTTGTTCGGCAGAGCGATGCAGTCGTACGGACGCTGCTTCATCAATGCCCACAAACCACTCTTAAGGAGCAATGCTTTTACCTCGTCAGCTTTGAGCGAAGCGGTCTTTTGACTTTCGACTTTCGACTCATCAAAGAAGCGCTCATACTCGATGGTCGCGTCCGCAAGGATGTCTATCGACATGATCTTACGTCGCTCACCGCGCACGATCTCTTTGACTTCACCGGAAACAGGCGAGGTAAAGAACAAGCTCTCAAACGCTTTGTCGTGGAAGAGCGGGCTACCCGCCTTCACACGGTCGCCGACCTTGACATCCAGTTTGGGAGTGATGCCGGCGAACTGGTCGGGCACGATATGAAAGACCTCCGGCCGACGAACGCTACCCAGCGTCTCTGCCGCAGTTCCCTCAAAAGGAATGTCCAGACCTTTTCTAAGCTTGATTGTTTGCATAAAAAATTGTTAATTATTTATTGTTTGATTTTTCGTTTGTTTTCTGGGGTCCCCGAGGATTTCTAATCCTTGGGGAGAGCGGAGCACATCTGAGTAATTACCGTTAAAACGGAGTTTTATCGCATTACGAAGATAGTGCCCGCGACAAATGCGGGTGCAAAGTTACACAAAAAAAATGACATACACAAGAGTGTATGCCACTTTTCGAAAAATTTTGCAATTTTGCGCATTCTACTTTGCAGATTACGCGTGCTGCTCGTCTACCCATTTACCGCCCTCACGAAGTTCGGGAACTGAGACGGGTGCTTCTGTTTATAGCATAAATCTGTGGAAATTCACCAAAATATGCTATAAAATGACATTTTTTGCGAACAAAGGAAGTATTTTTTGCTTAAAATATTTGCTCAATTCAAATTTTTGTTGTAATTTTGCAGCGTAAAAATGTGGCATGCCACAAAAATATGCTATTAAGTATGGAATTTAATCGAGATTTGTACCTTAAGAAGCTTATCAGCGCCAGCAAAAATGACATGATCAAAATCGTCACCGGTATCCGTCGGTGCGGCAAGTCGTATCTGCTATTTGAAATCTTCCGTAACTATCTGTTATCGCAGGGAGTGAAAGAAGATCATATCATTGGCTTAGCGATGGATGATATAAGCAATAAGTCATTGCGTGACCCGGATAAGTTGTTGGAATATATTGATAGCCATCTTATCCATGACGGGCAGACAAGCTATGTCATATTGGATGAGGTTCAGATGGTAGATGATTTTGTGGGCGTACTACTGAGTATGACCCATAAGCGGGATGTACAGACATACGTATCGGGCAGTAACAGTAAGTTCCTGAGCAAGGATGTAGTAACCGAGTTTCGCGGACGCGGATGGGAGATTAGGGTTCGTCCGTTGAGTTTTGCGGAATACTACGAGGGTGTGGGAGGAGAAAAAGCAGAAGCACTGAATGACTACTACACGTTTGGTGGTCTGCCTGCTGTAGCCAAGATGGAAACACCGGAGGAGAAAGAAGCTTATCTGAAAGATGTCTATCGGACAATTTATCTAAGGGATATCATTGAGCGTAACCACCTGCAGAACGAGGAGGGATTGGAGGAGATCTTCCGCGTGTTGGCATCATCGATGGGAACGGCTGTTAATCCGACGAAGATAGCCAATACATTCAAGTCCGCAGCCCAGATCAAGATAGGTGTGAATACGATAACCAAATATATCGAGCATTTGAAGGATGCGTTTTTAGTGAGCGAAGCATTGCGGTACGACATCAAAGGTCGCAGGTACATCGGAGCTGATAGTAAGTACTATTTTGAAGATCCGGGTATCCGAAATGCCATCTTGGGTTTCCGTCAGATAGAATTCAGCCACATGATGGAGAACGTACTATATAATGAGTTATGTGCGCGCGGGTACAGCGTAGATGTGGGGTTGGTAGAGATTTGGGAACGAAACAAAGAAGGAAAGACAGTTCGCATCAAAGTAGAGGTGGATTATGTAGTTAACCGGGGTTCTCAGCGCATTTATATCCAATCGGCATACATGCTTCCGGACAAAGAGAAATCCGACCAAGAGCAACGGCCTCTGACGCACATCAGCGATAATTTCCGCAAGGTCATCATATCGGGGGATTACACAAGAGGTTTCTACAACGATGAGGGTGTTTATCGGATTGGAGTATTTAATTTCCTGCTAGATAGAGACTGTTTGAATAACTAACCCTCCTCTCTCTTTTCGCTTGCTAACACCGCCCTCACGAAGTTTGGGAACTGCTTGCAGGGCTCGTCGGTCGTGAGTTGGGCGCGCCAAAGATGGTAAAGTTCCATGAAACGAGGATGGGTCTTGTCCTTGTAGATCAAAGGCGCCTCGCGGCAGGCTTCGCGCCATCGGCTACGCTGAACCGTCTCGTTGGGTGTCAATGGGTTCTTTCCCATGTCACGACGCTCCTGCGAGTAGATCTCCTTCGGACCCAAACCGACCACTTCGCCGGTCAGCGGATCCTTGACCTTTTTGCGGCGGGTAACACAAAGACGTTTTTGATTCTTCTTTTTACTTAATGCGCCGTTGAATTGTTCGAACTCAGCGGCAGGTACATAAATAGCCATAATTAGTTTCCTTTCTATTAATAATTTTTTGACTTGGCATAAGTGGCATAAATGGCATAAATTAGTAATTTTCTGCCACTTCTGCCATTTCTGCCATGTTAAATTTTTATTGATTCGCGCTTGATTGCGCCTAAAATCGTTAGTTGTTCTTGTATATTCTTAGTAATTCGTTATAGATTCTCGGGGGTATGTCCTATGCGGATGCGAGGTTCTTCCTATAGTGACCTTGTCTGATCTTCACGACAACGCCTTCTTCTACCCATTTATCATTCCATCTACCGGCAGTTCGAATAGGTACTCCTTGAGACTTCGCTTCCTCCAAAAGTGTCTTTGTCTCAAACTCTTCCGGCAATAAACTCAGCAACATCTGACGTTGATCCAAAGGTTGTACTTTCGGTACACTCACTTCCTCTGCACCCTTGATCATCCGGTACGCCGCCGCCATGTGCAGAATCAGCTTATTCCCGATCATCTCCGCCGTCTGATAATCCACATCCGAGCAAACGAAAGCGTCGTTTATTTTGCCGAATGTCATTCGGCTGTCTGTATGTTCATTCTCCTGCATTGTATGCGGGCTTTTTAGTTCGTCTCCTTCTCCGCGTATTAGCGCGGAGTGTCTCATCGCCGTAAGTATCATCGCGATGCGCTCGATATGCACCGCCATACGCAGCACGACGGAGTGGAAATTCACGCCTAATAACTGCATCAATGCCGGATAAGCCGTTTCTAAATGTTGTCCGAGGCGGGTGCGTTGCTCGCTTGTAAGCGAAAACTCCATCGGACGGCTCTTATAGAGCGCTTGGCAGAGGTCGAAGAGCTGTTGGGCTGCAGTACCCATGACACCGTTCGAACCGCTTGCGGGCTCGACATAACGGCTGGAGAAGGCTTGTTGGTCATTCACAATGAGTGTCAAGAGACGCGAGAAATAACCGTTCTCGATAGATGGTACTAGCGCTTTGTACTGACTGAACGTACCGGTTAGGAGTACGGATAACTGCGGGCACGCGATAGATGAACTATTGTTCGCGCGGTTGCGGGTGATGGGCTCGTGCTCCGCAGCTTTGCGGAGGGCGGTGTTGTAGTTCGTCACGGTTGAACGCCACACGTCGGTAATAACCGATCCTTCGCTCTCGTGGATGTACCCGCGACCGTTCTGCCGCTCTAACTGCTTGTAGAATCCAGGGTAAGACGAGTCGCCGGCGATGACGAGCGGCGCCGCTTCGTGTACTTTGCTGACAAGTTCCAAGGCAAGGTTCGCGATGCCTTTTCCGCAAGCTGCAGAGCCGACGATAAAGCATTGCAGCGAAGGGTAGTACTTCTTGCCCGTCAGTCCGTAGCGGAAATAGAGGTTCGGCATGCAGCTTCCCGCCGCAGTAAGCAGCGAGAGTAACAACATATCCCGCTCGGCATCACTCTGCGCAAGCGACATAATGGGTTGAATCATTGCCGGCAAGTTCTCCGGCTCAATGTGTTTCGCGATGTGCAGATCCTGATCCGCTTCCATCGCAGGTTGTAAGTTTTGAATCATACTAATAAAGGTTTTTAATGGGTTAAACTAGGAGACTAGGATACTAGGACACTAGGACACTAGCAAGGATGCCTCTCTATATATAGGGAATATAGCCCGAGCTATACAGGTAAATGCAGCATTTCCGTTTTACGGCTACCTCCAAAACTCGCGACATTTAGATGCTACCTATGCCGCTGATAATCAGCATATTACAAAAAGCTATGAAAATGCTGTCGCGTTTTTATTTGTACGTGTCAACGATGTGCCGATTTTTGTCCAAACTTGCATAATCCAGTCCATTTTTGCAAATAAATTTGCATATTTCAGAAAAAAGTAGTACCTTTGCAGCGAAAAATGTAACCGCTGGCACCGGCAGCGTAAAAAAGCGGTGAGAAATATATAAGATAAGACATATAGGCGCAAGCGTGCGCCAAAGAAAAGCGTAATAAGCCGAAAAGCTTGATTCTTCAGAACTTCGACACTTCTACAAGAATCTGACCGTAAGGTCACTATTAATCCAAGTACGGTTTATGCACGCTCACGTTGATAGCGTGAGTTTTCCGTGTATAAATTTGGATTAATAGGGTAGTCGAAGACCTTGAAGAATCAAATTGAAGCAAGCGAAAGCCCGCGCTTTCTTCGTATGTCGATGAGCGAAACACATATTCATTAAATAATCACACGTGTATGAAAAAACATCTATTCTTCGCATTGGCGCTACTATTCGCGGTAGCTATGCAAGCACAGACGTACTGGAACGGTACAAGTAACAAAACCTTCAGCGGTTCTGGTACACAGACCGATCCGTATTTGATTGGTACGCCGGAACAGTTAGCCGGTCTGGCTGAACGCACGAACGTGGACAAGGAGGATTTCGCCGGTCAGTACATCAAACTGACGGCGGATATCTATTTGACCAATTTCAACGACTCGGACACGGCGGCTTGGAAAGAGTGGGAACCGATTGCACATTCGCTGATGCAGTGGAATGTAGGTACGGACAACGGTTATTTCCGCGGTCATTTCGACGGCGACGGTCATACCGTTTATAACTTGTACTACGGCGCAGGTATGAATTGGGCGGATGATTGGAATCCCAATGATTTCGACATTGATCTCAGCGCGTATGATTTCTCTGTAGTAAACAAGGCTTTGTTCGTCAATCTGGATGGCGGTACGATCGAGAACCTGAATATCGCCAATGCGAAGATGGCCGGTGTTAACCAAGCCCTGTTGGTACTGAATGCAGAGGCCAATTCGGTCATCCGTAACTGTCACGTAGAAGGAGAACTTCGCGGTACGCAGAGCAGTTGTAACGGCCTTGCTCATACGAATAAAGGTCTGATCGAGAACTGTTCGGCAACGGTGAACACGAACCTGCAAGGCGGGGGCGCTTTTGTGGGGACGAATGACTCAACCGGTGTGATCCGTAACTGTACGAGTGCAGGCTTTATGCGCTGCACAATGAGCGACGGAAGCGGCTTCGTATCCGTTAATAACGGTTTGATCGAGAAATGTACGGCAAACGTGCATGTTCAAGCACTCGGTGGTCCTGACGCGCAGACGAATGCAGTAGGCGGTCACACGTTCCGTTACCGCAGCGGTGCAGGTTTCGTAGGTACGAACACGGGTCTTATCCGCGAGTGCGCAGCATTGGGTAATGTGGACGGCGAAGGAGCAACAGGCAACTATATCTGGTACAGCGGTATTGCCGGATTTGCCTACCGCAACTGGGGTGGTCGTATCGAGTCAAGTTACTGCACGGGTACGCTACGCAACGTGAGTGATTCGACGGGTGTCGGCGGTAATCCCCAGATTGCCCATTTCTGTTACGACAACGGTTATAACGCAGCCCATTATAGTGACGACATGGCGCGCGGTGATATATGGAACTGCTATGCAACGAGTACTATCGTTTATCACAATGCAGAGGAGTATCTGCTGAGTATCCATGCGTTTACGGGTTCGTTCCACGATTACGGCGGCTTCGATGCGTGGATGATGGAACCCTCGACGCACTACGGTTGCTATTTCCCCAACGAGAGCCTGCCGACGGTAAGCACACAGGCTTCAACGGCGTGGAACGGTACAGGAAAGCCGTTGGCGCAGATGAAGACACAGGCTTTTGTGGATACGCTGAACATGTTAGCTTCTTTACTGGGCACGAGTCAATGGGAGTTGCGTGACTGTCTGCCTCGTCCGACGGGTGTGTATCTGACCGATGCCACGGTGTTCTTCGCCGGTGGTGACGGTACGAAAGCCAATCCGTATCTGATTAGCAATAAGCAGGAGTTGGAAAACTTGCGTTGGTTGGTTCAACAAGGCATGACTTTCAAGGGTAAGTATATTCGTCAGACGGATGACATTGCGCTGAATGCTCCCCGTTCCGAATGGGGTATTACGGCTCCGAAACAATGGATACCGATCGGTTCACCGAACAGCCATCCGTGGTATTCCAATGCGAATCCTATGGAGTTTGACGGCGTGTATGACGGTGGGTTCCATGAGGTTAAGAATATGTATATCAGCAATCTGCTCCGTCAGCAAGGATTGTTCGGTCGTGTGAACCGGGGCGCACAGTTGCGAAACTTGGGTGTAACCGACGCCTATATCCGTGCCGCAGGGGACATCGGCATCCTGGCAGGTAAGATAGAAAACGAGCCTATTGTGATTCAGTGTTGGACTTCGGGTGATATTGCTACGCAGGGTCAAGAAGCATGGAACTTAGGCGCGATATTGGGCAATCAACCCGGGGAGAGTTTTATACTCAACTGCTCTTCGTCGGCTAAACTCACCGGTGGTAATTCGCGTATCAGCGCGTACGTGGACGCTGTATATGGAGGTTTCAACTCTTGGGGACAAGATACCTTGGTCAACTTCCTCTTTACCGGTTGTATGAATGATGGCAATGACGGTTCTTTCGGTCGTTTCCAATACCGCGAGAACTTCTTTGCCGACAAAGAGAAAGCTAAAGTAGAACATTTGGGTGACGGTATGATCGGTGTCGCCAACAGTACCGAATGGACACAATCAAAGGAGTTGGTCAATATCTATAACTACTCCGTGACACGTTGGAACGAACGGCATGCCGGTAATGATGACCTGCAACTGCACTACTGGGAATGGCGCGAGAACGATTACCCGCGTGTAGCGGCAGACGCTAACTGGAAACCGGATGTGAAGATTAACTTTGAGAGCAACGGTGGTACGCACGTGACACCTAAATATATTTACGCGGGCGTGAAACTGCTGCCACCACAACGTCCGCTGCGTGACGGTTACATCTTCGCAGGTTGGTACAAAGATGCCGGACTGACGCAGTTCTTCGATTGGAAGACCGAGCGTCCGGCTGCTAATATCACGCTCTATGCCCGTTGGATAGAGGACAAACGCTGGGAGATAGATATCACCCCCTTCCAAAATGAGTTTACGAATGAATACCATATTCAGAATGCCGCCCAACTCCGCGGATTGGCGGCTATGCAGAATGGTCTATGGGATTGGGGCGGAAGAATTGATGATTGCAACGGTACGTCGCCTAAATTAGTCTATCCGTCGGCTCCTCTTTCGCAGATCTTGGTGCCCGTTAGTTTTGAAGGAAAAACTATCGTATTGGACAACGATATTGTGCTGTGCGATACGACTGACTGGCAGTATTGGGGACGCGGCGCGTTCGGTTTGCCGTGGAAGTCGATAGGTTCACACTACAATGTTTACAACGAAGGCGCACATTGGTTCCGTGGCACCTTTGATGGTCAGGGACATGTGATTTACGGTATATACCAAGAGACCACCGGTATGCCCAGTGACAACGCAGGTTTGTTCGGATGGGTTGGTGACGGTGCGGTGATCAAGAATGTGGGTATCGCGGCTTCGTGTCTGGATTATCAAAACTATGACACACGCGGTCAAGTGGATGATGCCACTGCCTATTGGGAAGGATGCGGCAACCGTCAATCTGCGCCTCCGCGTGTCGGTATGCTGGCAAGTTATGTAGTTGATTCCGTCATAATCGACCAATGCTACTCGGAAGGAAATATGTTTGTACAATCGGGAGGTTACCGTGGCATAGGCGGATTGATCGCACAATTGGGCGATGAATTCTATTACAAGACAGGCAAAGTGACCAACTGCTACTCGCGTGTGGATGTGTATAACACGAGTGTAACAGATTCGATTGATTATGAGCCTGTGGATTATGGTTTTGCAGCATTGGGCAAACAGGTTCCTATTACGCAATGTTATAGTGCCGGACACACTTACCACTCTTTCGCCAATTCCAATAACTCATACGGTGACAGTGTGCAAAACTGCTACTTCGACAAAGAGTTGGTACAAGTAAAGGACTACTATTCATGGGGCGGTACTAATCACTATGTCGGAGATCCGAAGACGACGAATGAGATGCATGCTAAGGCGACCTACCAGAACTGGGATTTCGACTCTATTTGGGGACGCAACGAAACGATTAACGACGGCTATCCGTACTTACGTATCTTCCATGAAGGAGCACCATCAGATAGCCCGGACCCGATTATTGTAACCGGTATATCGCTCAATGTGACGGATACCATGTTGATTACCGGACAGACCTTGCAGATGGTGGCTACGGTGACACCGGAAAACGCGGAGAACAAGAAAGTGATTTGGACGGCTACTACATGGGGTACCGGCAGTGATTATTTCTCCGATGAATGGTTCGAAATGGACGAGAACGGGTTCATCACAACCCATGTGGATTTAAGTGGGGGGTACAGCGGTCGCTCCGGTAAGATACGTGTCATTGCCACCACCGAAGAAGGTGAATATACCGCCGAGTGTTTGCTCACTATTAGGCAACCGCAACTCTATATAAAAAATGTAGCAGGTAGGCGAGTCGGCGAAACGGAATGGGATACGCAATGTACAGGAATAGGGATAGAGAACTTTGAGTATCTGGTAATGGCTTATACGAATCCGGATGATGAGCATATCGAAGTAACATGGTCCGTTGATGATACCAATGTGCTGGAGGTTACGGAATTAAGCGACACTATTTATGACATTCCGGAAGCATACACCTCCACCAGACATTATTGCGCACGTGCAATCGTACGCGCTAAGCAAGCGGCTGCAAACAACGTATATCTCTATGCTACGCACGCGAACGGTCTAACTGCTAATTTATGGACCAGACCGCAGTTATTTGAGTTGAGTGACATATGGATTTGCAAATCGCCGGCATCCTACCACATGAGTCCTGACACCTATATGGATGCAGGCAGTCAGCAGCAATTGGATTATCTCTTATATAAAGGAGAAGGTTACAACATGACATCAACCAAGTATATCAGCTATCTGCCTACGCTCGAATGGTCTTCGTCCGACCAGAGTGTGCTGACGGTGGATCAGAACGGTCTCGTCACAGCGGTTGGACCTGGTAGTGCTACCATCACCCTGACGGCTGTAGGAACTTCTATCTCCTATACAACTGACGCCATCACAGTCTCTGCCGTTGAACCGACCGGTATCCAGATTAACGAAGGAGACGGATGGACAACCCTTGAGTTACGCGAAGGAGAGACTTTCCAATTGACCGCAACCATTACGCCGGCCAATACCACCGATAAGACGGTGACTTGGCGTTCGAGTAACACGGCGTATGCCACGGTCGATCAGAACGGATTGGTAACCGCCGTTAAGGGTAGCAGTTATGGCAATTATCTGACCATCTATGCCCGTACCGCCAATGGACGCGAAGCATCCGTGGGCTTTAAGATATTGGGTGTTCCAGTCCAAGCAGTTATACTCAATACCCATGAGTTAGAACTGTATGTCAGCGAGACTTTCCAACTGAATGCAACGGTTCTTCCGGCTAACGCTTCTGACAAGACGGTGACTTGGTCAACTTCTTCCGTTTCGATAGCCTCGGTAGATCATCAAAATGGTCTGATAACGGCTAAAAATCCGGGCACCGTGGATATTATCGCCTGCGTAGGTACGTTCGGCAATGAGCTCTACGATACTTGCCACGTGACTGTCAAACCGCATGACCTCATTCTCAGTGACCATGAACTGACTATGTATGTGGGTGAAACGTATCAGATGGATGCTATCATCTATCCGGAAGAGGATCTCAGGATTAGTTGGAGTTCGAGAAATAGAGCTGTTGCTGCAGTATCGGACGGCTTGGTAACGGCGGTTGCGGAAGGTAATACGCAGATCATTGCCCGAATCCGTAGTGGTAGCCAATATGTATATGATACCTGCCAAGTCAGAGTTATTGACGAGGAAACATCCCTATATACCATTCGCTTCTTGAACTATAACGGCGTTGAGTTATATAGTACGCAAGTGGTGGAAGGTGAGGTGCCTGTCTATAGAGGTGCTACCCCGACGAAGCCGGAAGATGACAACTATACCTACACGTTCAGCGGTTGGACTCCTGAGATCGTACCAGCTGCAGCTAATGCAGATTATACTGCTCAATTTACGGCTACTGGGAAAACGCTCGTAGGCATTGAGGACATTCCTGCTTCCGGCTCTGCCGCACCGCGTAAGATCACGATAGACGGCGTCATCTACATCCTCCGCGGGGAGAAGGTTTATACCCTCACAGGGCAAGAAGTAAGGTAAAGTACAAAGGGACAATGTACAAAGGAACAAAGCGGGCGGCTCGATGAGAGAGTCGCCCGCTTGTTTTAGTTATCCCTTTTCTGCCTGTACCGGCCTCTTCTTGCCTATTTTTGCAAATAAATTTGCATATTTCAAAAAAAAGTTGTATTTTTGCAGCGCAAAATGTAACCCCTGAGCTCAGCAGCGTAAAAAAGCGGTGAGAAATATAGACATATTGAAAAAAAGCGTTTATTGACGAAATATCATCGTCCCTCTCCGAACGGTGCTTCCGAGCACTCCGGGAAATTGATTTTCTGGAACTTTGATAACTCGACAACTCAATGTCCCGATATATCGAAAAACAACAAACAGCAATATTAAATATAATCAATAACATTATGAAAAAACTCTTCACCCTATTGCTCGCTGTAGCAGCCGGCATGGGAACCATATTCGCTTGGGACTATGAACACGTCCAAATCGGCAATTTGTATTACAACCTCGATGCCGCCAGCCAAACGGCAGAAGTAACTTCGCAAAATAGTAGCAATCCATATTGGTCAACTACTATTACAACAGCCAATATCCCCTCTTCGGTGGAATACAATTCAGTGACCTATATCGTCACTAGCATTGGAGATGATGCTTTCTATGGTTGCAGCGGTTTGACCTCTGTAACGATTCCCAATAGCGTCACAAGCATTGAATGGGAGGCTTTCTCTGGTTGCAGCGGTTTGACCTC
>DGTR01000032.1:25975-36049 GCA_002394395.1 Bacteroidales bacterium UBA4331
GTGACGATTCCCAATAGCGTCACCAGCATTGGAGATTATGCTTTCTATGATTGCAGCAGTTTGACCTCGATAGAAATCCCCAATAGCGTCACCAGCATTGGAGAAAGTGCTTTCGGAGGTTGCAGCGGTTTGACCTCTATTAATGTAGAAAACGGGAATTCGTTTTATGATAGCCGCAATAATTGTAATGCAATTATAGAAACGGCGACCAATACGCTTATCGTAGGATGCATGAATACTATCATTCCCAATAGCGTCACCAGCATTGGAAATTATGCTTTCGATGGTTGCAGCGGTTTGACCTCAGTAACGATTCCGGGTAGCGTCACCAGCATTGGAAATTATGCTTTTGAAAGCTGCACCGGTTTGACCTCTGTGACGATTCCCAATAGCGTCATAAGCATTGGAGAGTATGCTTTCGAATATTGCAGCGGTTTGACATCTGTAAGGATTGGAAATAGCGTCACAAGCATTGGAGAGCGTGCTTTCTATAATTGCACCGGTTTGACCTCTGTGAATATTCCCAATAGCGTCACAAGCATTGGAAATTATGCTTTCGAGTTTTGCAGCGGCTTGACCTCTGTGAATATTCCCAATAGCGTCACCAGCATCGGAGATTATGCTTTCGCTTTTTGCACCGGTTTGACCTCTGTGACGATTCCTAATAGCGTCACCAGCATAGGAGATGGTGCTTTCGGATATTGCAGCGGTTTGACCTCTGTGACGATTCCCAATAGCGTCACAAGCATTGGAAAGACGGCTTTCTATTATTGCACCGGTTTGACCTCGGTGACGATTCCTAATAGCGTCACTGGCATTGGATGGGAGGCTTTCGAAGGTTGCACCGGTTTGAGCTCTATTACTTGCGAAGCGATCACTCCTCCAACTCTTGGTTCTTATGTTTTCTATGATGTTAACAAATCCATCCCTCTTTATGTTCCGGCAGAAAGTGTAGAAGCCTATCAAACAGCGGACCAATGGAAAGATTTTACCAATATCATAGGCTTGGACGATGGCGATGTAGAAGAGAGCAATATCCGCTATATTGATCCATCCAATAACGAATTGGGTTCCGAGACTGTATCCCTGCATTTACCCGATGTACCGGAAATAGAGGGTTTTACTTTCCTCAAATGGCAAGTCGTTGCCGGAGATTTGGAAGAAGGTATCATCATTCAGGCTGTTTATCAGGCGGATGAATCAACATCCGCGTCATCCGTTTACACCAACCCCGCCAACCCCGCACAGAAACTTATCCGCAACGGTAATGTCTATATCCTGAGCAATGAAAAAACTTACTCCATCACCGGACAGGAAGTAATCGTGCCGTAAGGCTAAGAAGTAAAATAAAGTGACTATACCGGCCTCTTCTTGCCTATTTTTGCAAATAAATTTGCATATGTGCAATTTTTGTAGTATATTTGCACCCGATTATGTTAGAAGACTATATCATAGGCGACCGATTGCGTTACGAGAACCACTATCTGAAGGTGGTTCAGACGGAAGTAGAGATAGGCGGCGTGGCGGGAGCGGCGCTGCTGAGTGCGTTGATTGTGGACACGGAGGAAGGCACCCGGCGAGGTATCGCGATAGACAGCGACGCGGAGCGGATGGCGTGGATCAAGCAGTACGAACGTGAAGTGAGACGCGACGAATGGGGACTGATCGGCACAGAGGTGGAGCTGCTTAACGAAGCGTACATAGGGTTAGCCACTTCGGAAGTGGAGTGGGCGGATATATGTCCGAATGTGCGGCTGTTGGATCTGGCGCTGCAATTAGTAACGACGTACATGCGTTACCTGACCGTGGAGACCTTCGGAAACCATATCTGGGAGTACCAACCCTGGGTGGAACCTTTTGCGCAATGGTTGCTGAACGCTGCGCATACAGAACCGTTAAGGCAGCAGTTCCTACATACCGAGTGGACCGACCCTGCGCAGGTAAATGCCCTTTATGAGGACCTGCTCAAAGAAGCTAACGGTCAAGGGCAAGCTCTATCCCGCGACGAGCTCACTTTCGTCTTTGAAGGCGAGGCCGCAGAGGATATTTTTAAACGCTATCTCACTTGGAGATGGACTACTTACCAAGCGCAGATACGCGAACTTCCCGGCGCACAACCCCGCGCTGCCAGGCATCGTAACTTCGTCGTGGAGCAGGAGACCGATTGGCTCTTTCTAAAGGAGGAGATAAATGCCTTGAATGACGACCGGCGGCAGTTGTGGGGACAATGGATGCTCAATTGGGAGAAATATATCACCAAGCACCTCAAGCCCGAGAAGCCGGTTCTCTTCTGGGAGAAAGAGGTGAGCGAGAAACAACAGAAACAGCTGACGCAGTACTTGCGGATCCAAGAGAAGGAGTGGGATTATTTCCACTGCCTTTCCGCCGCTATCTACGCCTTGCGGCAGATGGGATACGTGCGCCGTGCTTGCTCCGTTCGGGACATCACCCGGTGGATGACCGAGCAGTTGGTCAAGGATTATTCCAAGAAGAATAACCACGACCAGTTTGTCCGTGCATGGAAGGAGTTGGGTCGCTTTACTCCGGTGGTGAAAGACTACGTAGAGCAACTGAAAGAGCACGGAGTCATGCCTTTAAGTAAAGAAAAATAACAAAATAAAGCATTTCTGCAGCTACGCTCAACCGCCATGCCGCGAATATCAAAGTACAATACCGATACTAATTTGTAAAAATCTATGATTTTATTTGCACAATTAAAAAAAATGTTGTATCTTTGCAGTCGGAAAAAAAATATTGCTATGAAATACAAATATTTCGCTAAGTTTTGCGCAGTCTTGATGGCTGTAATGGTGTGTGTGTCATGTGAACGCAAATCTTCTGTGGAAGATGACCCGCGTACACCTTTTGTAGGGGATTATACCTTTGTTTCAGACGGGAGTATAGAATTCAATCTCCCCATTCCGCTTCCCCAAATCTTACCTGATTTTCCGCAGTCCAAAACCTTACCTATTCACGAGACCGGCGAGTTGTCGATTGCCTTGGCGGACAAGGACAATGTGATATGGGTGATTGCCGATAAAGACACTTCTTTAGCCTATGTCTCCGGTAACAAATTCTTTATGAAGCCTTCGACCCAGAAGAAGGCCTTCGGCGGTGTCGTGGAGATGGTGCTTGACTACACATACAGCGGTGCGGAACTCAAGGATAATAAGTTTACGCTGACCTCCTATGTGGATGTAACGGCTGCTTATCAAGAGATAAAAATCACCGGCAAAGGTGAGGTAGAGGTTGTGGCTACTAAGAAGAAGTAAGAGATTAAGGAATTAGTGAATTATAGAATAAGAGAAATATATGAAAGTCAACTATTTGGAAATGCGTCATATCGGGCTCTCCGAGGCGGACGAGAAGAAGATGTTAGAGACTATCGGTGCGGAGTCCGTCGATGCGCTGGTACGTGAGACCATGCCGGCGGATATCCTCCTGCCGGAGGGAATCGAACTCGATGAACCTGTTACGGAGCAGGTGCATCTGGAGACCGCGGAGACCTTGCTGAACACCAATGTCCCCGCGCGTTCGTATATCGGCCGCGGATGGTACGGTACCATCACCCCGGCGGTCATCCGGCGTAACATGCTGGAGAACCCCGTATGGTACACCTCTTATACTCCGTATCAGGCGGAAGTCAGCCAAGGTCGTTTGGAGGCGCTCTTTGTGTTCCAGACTATGGTCTCCGACCTCACGGGACTGCCTCTGGCAAACTGTTCCCTCCTCGACGAGGCTACCGCTGCCGCAGAGTCCGTGACGATGATGCGTAACCTCCGCTCACGCGAGCAGGTGAAGAATAACGTCTGCAAGGTCTTTGTAGATGAGAAGATATGGCCGAACACCCTCTCCGTGCTCCGTACCCGCGCTGCGGGACAGGGCATCGAGATCGTCACCGGCTCTTATGCGGACTTTACGCCTTCGGCGGAGTTCTTCGGTGCGCTCGTTCAGTGGCCTAACAGCGACGGTTCCGTCGAGGACTACGAGTGCTTCATCGACGACTGCCACGAGGCAGGGCTCAAAGTGACGGTCGTAGCCGACCTCCTCGCCCTCGCGCTGCTCAAACCCCTCGCCGCAGATATCATGTGCGGTACCGCCCAGCGGTTCGGTCTGCCTATGGGCTTCGGCGGTCCTACCGCAGGATACATGGCTACCCGCGACGAGTACAAACGCGACATGCCCGGACGTATCATCGGTCTGAGCAAAGATAAATACGAGCACCCGGCGTACCGCTTGGCGCTGCAGACACGCGAGCAACATATCAAACGCGAGCGCGCGACGTCGAATATCTGTACAGCCGAAGCCCTCTCTGCGATGATGGCAGGTATGTACGGCGTCTATCACGGTGCTGAAGGTATCCGTCAGATTGCCGAAGGTATTCACGCCAAGGCGACTTACCTCAATGAGATGCTCCAGGCTTACGGTTACGCTCAGGAGAACGCGGAGTTCTTCGATACATTGAAGATCAGCCTGCAGGATTCCGAAGTCAGCCTTCAGGCCCTCCGTGAGAAAGCCGAAGAGAAGGGTATCAACCTCTACTACGCTCCGGAAGGATGGGTAGGTCTCTCGATAGACGAGACGGTCGATCTGTACGACATGAATGACCTCATCACCCTCTTTGCCGAGGCATCGGGTAACCTGCCGCAGTTAGAGGACAGCGACGAAGCCTTCGAAGGTCTCTGGACCATCGACGAGAGCCGCGTTCGCGACATCGACTACATGCAGGCGGAGGTCTTCCGGAAATACCACACCGAGACCGAACTCATGCGCTATCTCAAGCGCCTCGACCGCAAGGATATATCCCTCGCGACATCGATGATTCCGCTGGGCTCGTGTACGATGAAACTCAACCCTGCGGCAGCGATGATTCCTATCACGTTCTCGCAGGCAATGAATATCCATCCCCTCGCGCCGGAAGATCAGGTCATCGGTTACCAGACGATCATGGAGGAACTCAAAGAGCAGCTCTGCGCCATCACCGGCTTTGACGCTTGTACCCTCCAGCCGACCTCCGGCGCTGCCGGCGAATATACCGGTCTGGTAGTCATCCGTGAGTACCTCCGTCGCCAGGGACAGAGCCACCGGAACGTCCTTCTCATCCCGGCTTCGGCGCACGGCACCAACCCTGCCTCCTGCGTGCAAGCAGGCTTCGTTCCCTGCGTAGTCGCTTGCGACGAGAAGGGTAACACCGATCTGAACGACTGGAAAGCCAAAGCCGAGGAGCACAAAGACACCCTCGCCGGCTGTATGATCACCTATCCTTCGACCCACGGCATTTTCGAGCAGGCTATCCGTGAGATGGTCAATACGATCCATACGAACGGCGGCTACGTCTATATGGACGGCGCGAACATGAACGCGCAGATAGGATGGACCAATCCTGCTTTCATTGGTGCGGACGTATGCCACCTCAACCTCCATAAGTCCTTCGCTTCGCCTCACGGCGGCGGCGGACCCGGTGCCGGAGCAGTATGCTGCGTGGAGAAGATGGCGGACTGTCTGCCGAGCGAAGATCATAACCGCGTCTCGTCTGCCCTCTACGGCAACGCGAACATGGCACTGATCTCCTGGGGCTATATCGCCATGATGGGTGCTGAGGGCCTGCGTCACGCGACGGCGGCAGCCATCCTCTCGGCGAACTATATGGCAACCCGTCTCAAAGAGGCGTACGGCATCGTCTATACCGGCGAGACGGGTAGGGTAGGTCACGAGTTGATCCTCGACTGCCGCCAGTTCCATGCCATCGGCATCACCGAGTCGGATATCGCCAAACGTCTCATGGACTACGGCTACCACGCGCCGACCCTCTCTTTCCCGGTACACGGCACCCTTATGGTAGAGCCTACCGAGAGCGAGTCCTTGGAGGAGATTGACCGTTTCTGCGACGTCCTGCTGCAGATCCGTCAGGAGATAGCCGATGTCGAGTCCGGAAAAGCGGATAAGAGTGATAACGTCCTCCTCAACGCTCCGCACCCCGAGTACGAAGTAGTGGCGGACGAATGGAGCCATCCCTACAGCCGCAAACAGGCGGCATACCCCACCGAATGGGTGGCCGCTACTAAGTTCTGGTGCCCCGTAGGTCGCGTAGATAACGGCTTTGGCGACCGTAACCTCGTAGCTAAATTCTAAACAGGCATCCTGTGAAAGAGAATATAAAACAAAAGTCCAACCTCCGCGAGCATCTGAAAGGGTACCGGCGAACCCTGCCGTGGATCATGCTCAAGGAGCTGTTCATGATCGCCCTCAGTACGATCCCTTATGCCCTGACGGTGAACCAGCTGTTAGTGCCGCACGCTATCGTAGGCGGCGGCGTGACGGGTCTGTGCGAGATCATCTATTTCGCGACGGATACATACGTACCTATATGGCTCAGTAGCGCGTTGATCAACATACTGCTGCTCATTCTGGCGGCAGTTACGGTAGGCTGGCGGTACGCGTTACGCACCATCTGGGGCGTATTGTGGCTCACGATCTGGCTCAAAGTGATCCCTATCGCTCCGGTGCCGCTGCTTACGGATTCGTTCATGGCGGTGGTGATAGGAGGTCTGTTCACGGGCTGTTTCTTAGGGATATGCTTCCTCAACAACGGTTCTACCGGAGGTACGGATATCGTCGCCATGATCGTCAACAAGTACCACCATCTGCCGATGGGCAGGGTACTGCTGATGGCGGATATGACGGTGATATCCTCGGCGTTCTTCCTGCCTACCATTCAGGCGGCAGGCACACAAGGCGCGATAGAGAAAATCCTTTTCGGTCTGACCTATACGTTCATGTGCTCGACGGCTGTGGACTGGGTGATGAACAGGATGCGGCAGTCTGTCCAGTTTATGATCTTCACCCAGAAACCCGATGAGATAGCCGAAGCGATCATCACGCAGGCCCACCGCGGATGCACGTTCCTCGAGGCGGAAGGCGGCTTTAACAAGAAGCCGATGAAGGTAGTCACGACCATCGCGCGCTCCTACGAATCCGCTACGATCTTCCGCCTCGTGCGATCCATAGACCCCAATGCGTTTGTGTCGCAGAGCCAGGTACGGGGCGTTTTCGGGCAGGGCTTTGACCCCATGGCAAACGGGAAATAATGTAGTAGAAAGTAGAAAGTAGAAAGTAGAATGTTACGGTTTCATCGTTTTGTAAATCCGCACAATGCGCCGAGTCAGTCCCGGTTAAGGACGGTGTTTGAATACCTGGTGATCATTTTTGGTATCTTCCCCATGGCACTGATGGTCAACTGGGTACTCCTGCCGCACGCCTTCGTCGGCGGCGGACTGACGGGTATCTGCTCCGCGATCTATTATGTCACCGGCGGACTCTTCCCCTCGCTCTTTCCCGAATACGGGGGGGCGGTCCCGGTCTGGCTGACGACTTTCGTGTTCAACGCCATACTGCTTTTGATAGCAGGTCTCACGGTAGGTTGGCGGTTTTGTATCCGGACGATGGTAGGCGTTGCGGCAATCACGTTCTGGTACCGCGTGATACCTATCCTGCCGGAACCGATCATCGAGGATCCGTGGCTGGGAGCCATCATCGGCGGCTTCGTCTTCGGACTCAGTCTGGGGGCAGTATTAGCGGCTAACGGGTCGTCCGGAGGCACGGATATCGTCGCGATGATCGTCAATCATTACCGGAATATATCGCTCGGAAATATCATGCTGGCGTGCGATATTGTTATTATCGCCTCGGCGTTCTTCCTGCCGCTGCCCGAGTCAATGTTGGCGGAGGGGGGGAATCCGGTCTATCTTCAGATCAAACGCGTGCTTTATGGTGTAGCGATGACGATCTCCTATACCGTCGCAGTCGATTGGCTCATGGCGCGGCTGCATAGATCCGTCCATTTCCTGATCTATTCGTCCAAGTATGACGAGATAGCTACCGCCATCAATACCACTGTCAACCGCGGCGTGACGGTTCTCGACGGCACAGGGTGGTATTCCAAGAAACCGGTCAAAGTGATTTCGGTATTGGTGCGAAAACCCGAGAGTTCGTTGGTCTTCAGTTTGGTTCATGAGATAGACCCAAATGCCCTCGTCTCCATCGCCGATGTTGGAGGTGTCTTTGGTTCCGGCTTTGACAAAATTAAGGTAAAATAGCATTTTTTTGCGATTTTACTTGCATATATCAAAAAAAAGCAGTAATTTTGCACGCTTTTCAAAAAAAAGAAATAAGTAGGGCTCCCGAAAATTTCTAATTTTTGGGAAGAGGAGGGAACGCGACCATTACATTTGTTACGTAGTAACTTAATCATGGATCGCCGTTTCCGACGAAGGAGAGTTGTCTGAGTGGTCGAAAGAGCCGCACTCGAAATGCGGTATACGCATTACGTCGTATCGGGGGTTCGAATCCCTCACTCTCCGCTTAAAAAGATTAGGGGCATCCCGATGGGACGCTCCTAATTCTTTTTAGAGAAGCCCGAGGGCCTTCTCAGCCCCCGATCGGGAGTTCTCCGCCGCTGCGCTCTGTCGATTATTGCAAGCAATTCTCTTATCTCGGCTAAAGCCTCGAACGATTATTGCCTACGGCAATTTTCGAATCCCTATCTTTAGAGTGATACCAACAAACTATAATCCGTACCGTCTTCCACAATGCTATGACCGGAATTGTCGGAAGCAACTACAACGGGTACAGAGAATTTGTCTTGACGCTCTGCCGGGCGATGAATGAAAAGCCCGACCAGCAGGCCAACGGCAGCGGCAGTTGGTGTCGCTATCCATCCCCAGTAACGGGTGCGTTTTTGCGGAATAACAATCGTCTCGGGAACAGAGAGATTACTTTCCGATTGCTTGCGCATACGACGCGCAGAAGCAGATAGTTGGGATTCAAAAGTCTTATTCATAATCTTTCAATTTTAGTCGTAGATAATTGGTTAATGTATTGAGGCGCGATTTGACAGTGCCCTCCGGAATGTCAATAATTGCGGCTATTTCCGGCACGGTCAGTTCTTGCGTAAACCTAAGTTCAAACAACATTTGTTGCGCCTCATTGAGACGGGCGAGTTCTTGTTGCAAAGCACTATCAAATGTCGCCGCGTCCAATTTCAGCGGAGTGCTGTCTTCTGCAATCGGCTCGTCTGTTGGAAGCGAGTCAAGATATTCTTGCTCATGCTGATTTTGCCGATACGTGTTCTTGCACAGATTGTAGGCGATGGTGAAAATCCAGGTGCGGAACGATTGTCCGTCTGAATACTGCCACCGGGAAGACCACACTTTCAAGAACGTGTCTTGCATGTGATCCGAGGATTGCTCCACGTCGCCACCTAACCTGCGGAAGAAGAAACCTTGCAGCAATCGGGCATAACGGCGATAGATTTCCGCAAATGCGTGTTCATCGTCTTTCCGACGAACACGCTCCATGAGTTGCCCGTCGGAAAGAGATGTATAGTTTACAAATAGTGCTATCATTTTTTGTCGCTCAGTAGGTTGAAATACTTTTGTTTTTCATCGTTCGAAAGCGACGTTCGCGTAACGGCAGCAGACAGGTAACGTGCCAGTCGGTTCGCGTGCAATGTGTCACCTGCTTGCTTGTAGTTCTTTACTACCGGCGCCAACATGACCATATAGTTGAGTTGGATACGTTCACTGCCTTTCCATTGTTCCTCGTTTACATATTGTGGTTCCAACAGGTACTCCAAGTGATATTTCTCTTCCACATTCCGCTGAGCTACAGCCATATTGTCATAGCGTTTTGCCGAGTAACGGAATACCAACCCCTCGTTATATAATTTCAAAGGAAAATCATCGGCTTGTGAAGAATTGAAGTGCGGCGAGAAGTATGCCGGACGCTTGCTCTTATTGATGATATATTCTAACACCTCATGGTACAAATTATCTATGGAATCGTAATTCTCTTTGGCTTCAAATGGCTTAATGCCAAGCGATTGACAGAGAGCGTCACGATAGACTGGTATAGCAAGGAACGAAATAGGAATTACTTTCTTGTCTTTGTGCAAATCCAAGGCTTCTTGCAGAATACGCGATCCATACCAAGGCACATCGCCGTTAATGAAGTATAGTGCGTTTCCCTCCATGCCGCGCATACAATTGTCGGCATAACGGAGCAAATAACTTGGGT
>DGTR01000024.1 GCA_002394395.1 Bacteroidales bacterium UBA4331
CTTTTGAATACTTGCAGCTACTTCCGGATTTACTAAGCCGTTCATGCCTGACGTCAGTTTGAGCGCTATTTCTTTCGACTTTTGACTTTCTACTTTCGACTTGGTCACAATATTGATTGCCCCGGAGAAAGCGCCATGAAGGTTGGCAGAGGTACCTTGCAGCACTTCGACCCGCTCAATCATCTCTGTAGAGACAGGGATATTCAGCGCATAATGCCCCGTGTGAAAATCACTTAGCGGAACCCCGTTCAGCAGCACTAACACCTGGTCGAACGTACCGCCGCGCATACTGATATCCGCCTGTGCGCCGTTAGCGCCACGGGTTCGCACATCCACACCCGGCAGGTATTGCAAGATATCCGCTACCGTCTGAATCGGCAACGCCTCTATCTCGGCGTGCGAGACCTGCGTGATTAGGCGGTACGCTTCCGAATTTACCTCAGCTTTGTGAGAAACGACCAACACCTCCTGAAGACTAAGTTGTTGGGCTTCTAATGGAACGGAATCCTTCGGAACACCTTCATCGGCTTCCACAGCAGCGATGCCTGAGAAAAGCAGTAAGGCCGAAACAGCTATAGACTTACCGCTTTTAAGCATCTCCAAATCCGTCATATACGCTGCCACACGTCCTATGGTCACCTCCCGATGAAGCGAACAAAAGGCTGCATAAGCCTTGTGGCTGAACTGACGGAAACGGATTCCTTGTTGTTTAAGAATAGTTTTGAACATAAAAATAATTGCTTGCCTTCAAAAAAGCGTGCAAAATTACTGCTTTTTTTGCATATTTGCAAATATTTTCGTACCTTTGCGCCAAAATTAATCCTTTATGCCGGAAATCATACTGCATTATATCTGGGAACATTGCCTTTGGGCTGGTTTTGAGCAATATACCACGGACGGAAAGAAAGTGGAGATTCTCTCTGTGGGTGAACATAACCGGGATGCAGGACCGGATTACAGCCATGCGCGGGTTCGGATAGATGGCAAAGAATGGGTCGGAAATATAGAGATCCATGTCTGCTCAAGCGACTGGACCAAACATCACCACCACCTCGACAAGGCGTACGACAACATTATTCTGCATGTCGTGCGGACGGCCGATAAGCCTGTTTATAACTCCCGCGGAGAGTTAGTACCGCAATGTGAATTGAACTATCCGGGAGATAAAGACTACTTGACACAACTCTTTGAGTCCGCACAAAAGATGGACTCCGCCATCGGCCGAATAGGCTGTGCCGAACAACTCATTCATGATCCTTCGCTCATTACGGACGGATGGCGAAAGACTTTACTTTATAAGCGTCTGGATTGCAAGAAAGCCTCTATCGACCGGCTTCTGGAAATCACCAAAAATAGTTGGGAACACGCGCTTTACATCTCTTTGGCACGCAATTTCGGTTTTCATACGAATAGTTTGCCCTTCGAGCAATTAGCCATCAACACACCTCTCTCCTATCTGCAGAAACACCGCAACAGCCTCTTCCAACTAACGGCACTTTTAATGGGGCAAGCGAATCTCATCAGAGAGGAAGCGAAAGACTTACAAAAAGAGTATGCTTTTCTGCGTACGAAGTTCGGCCTGACGCCCATGGATCCGACGGTTTGGAAACACGCCCGGATGAGACCGCAGAATAGCCCGGAGTTACGAATCCGGCAGTTTGCGCAACTGCTCTATCAATCGGATAATCTGTTTAGCAAGATTCTGGATACAAACGATATAAAAGATCTTGTCCAACTCTTTGAGTGGACCGGTTCGTCTGTTCCTCCGTTAGGGAAGAGTAGTATAGATATCTTACTGATAAACACCGTTATTCCTTATAAATACGCGTACGCAGCACATCGCAATGAGACGTTCGATGCCGTCTCTATCATGGAGAAGATCCCCGCAGAGAATAACACCATCGTACGCCAGTGGAAAATGTTGGGGCAAGTGATCAGGAATGCCGCCGATACACAAGCCCTGCTGCATCTGTATCAAAACTACTGTCAACACAGCGAGTGCATCAACTGTGAGGTGGGTTATCAAATCTTTAAGGACAGGCAACTGAAACTGTTCTAAACGGAAAAATGCTCATACAATGAATACGAAACATTTCTTTATGGCGGCTGTAGGAGCCGTAATCATTATGACCGGATGCACAACTTGTACAAAGGAAAAAAATACCCTGTACGAAGGTATTGAGTTTGCAGATGCACGGATGGAACGCGGCGTCAAACAAGCTGCGGCTTTGTGGACCGAAGAAGATGGTTCGGCAGAGGATTTTAAGGCATTCGTGGAAGCCAATTACGCCCGTACAGAGGAAGAACGCACGGCTTTGTTTGAGAGCCTCAGCCGGATGATGGAGAAACTCAACGAGAGCGCCGACATGCTGACCGTGGAACTGCTGAAACCCACCCAACTGACCAACGCCGGCGAACCGACAGAGATAGATTGGATCATGTCCGGCTATGATACCCGGGCACATCTGATGGATGACCTTTTTGCCAACAAAGTGGCATTCATCACTATCCTCAATTTCCCGTTTTATTCCTTGGAAGAAAAGAACACCTTAGGCCAAAATTGGAGCCGCAGAGAGTGGGCGGAAGCGCGCTTGGGAGATGTGTTTACCAGCCGTGTGCCGGCGAAAATACAAGCCCGCTTGACGGAAACGATGGCGGCGGCAGAAAACTACATTGCCGATTATAACATCTGCATGGACAGGCTCCGTACGGAAGACGGACGCCAACTCTTCCCGGACGGAATGAAGTTACTCAGCCACTGGAACCTGCGCGATGAACTCAAGGCCGATTATAACGACCAGGAGAAGCAGGAGATGATTTACCGGGTGATGCAACGTATTGTGCGTCAGGAGATTCCGCAAGAAGTGATCAATAACCCGGAACCCGTTTGGTATCCGTATAGCAATAGAGTCGAAAGTCAAAAGTCGAAAGTCGAAAGCCGTGAGCCGGATACCCGCTATCAGAAGATTTTGGATATCTTCCACGCAATGCAGCAAGTAGATGCCTATTGTCCGAATATGCCGACCGGAATCATCCGTAATTTTGAGGGCGATATAGAGATTCCTGCCGCAGAAATAGACAGCCTCTTCCGTTCACTCATCAGTAGCGGGCAAGTGAAGATCGTTGCCGCGGAGATTAAGAACCGTTTGGGACGTGAACTGCGTCCGTACGACATCTGGTACGACGGTTTCAAAGCCCGCAGCGGAATGGATGAAGAGGCATTGAGCGCAGAGACCCGCAAGCGTTTTCCGGATCCGATCACGTATGAGAAGAAGATTGCGGGCATGCTGACGACTTTAGGTTTTCAGAAAGAGAACGCGGAAGAGATCTCGCGGCACATCGTCGTGGAGCCGGCACGCGGTTCGGGACATGCCTGGCCGTGCATGGGACATAACGAACCCTCGCGCTTACGCACACGCATCGCCCCGGAAGGAATGGACTACAAAGGCTACAACATCGCCGTACATGAGATGGGGCATAACGTGGAAGAAGTGATCAGTCTGTATAAGATGGATTACTACATGCTGCACGGCATTCCCAACACCGGCTTTACAGAGACCAGCGCATTCTTGTTCCAGACACGCGATCTGCAGTTACTCGGCTACGGCAAGCAGACCATGAACCGCGAGACAGTCTTGGATCAGTTCTGGGGCATGTACGAGATCATGGGCGTGAGCCTCGTAGATATGCGGATGTGGCAGTGGCTCTATGACCATCCGAAAGCTACAGCAGCCGAACTGAGAGAAGCCGTTTTGAAGATCGCTGCAGAGGTTTGGAATGCATACTACGAGCCAGTTTTGGGAGAAAAAGACTGCGTCTTATTAGCTATCTACTCCCACATGGTTAACTCGCCTATGTATCTGCCTAATTATCCGATCGGGCACATTGTGCAGTTCCAGCTGGAGCAAGCGCTGGCAGATAAAGAAGGTCTCGCTTGGGCAGAAGCTTATGAGCGTTGGTACCGTTTAGGCCGCCTCACGCCGCAAGAATGGATGCGACAGGCAGTGAATGGCGCACTCTCCGTGCAACCTATACTGCAACAAATCCAATAATTCATCCCTATTTGTGGGGATTTAAGACGTACTTAAGTATTTCTTAAGAATTATATCAATTTTTTATAGTACCTTTGCACCCGATTTTAAATGCAGAGGTAATGCGGTATAAGATACTCATTATAGTATTAATATGCGCGTGCGGCATGTACGCGCAGGTTTCGGAAGGAATAGCCAAAAATAAAGTCTATCAAGGTTTCTCCGGAGGAATGATGCTGCATACCGGTTATCTGTTCGGACAAGATAAAAACGCTCCTTTGACTCCGGATGGTCGTTCTACCAGCCCGCAAGGTGCACTTTTCGGTATAGGAGGCGCTTTACGAGTACATTTATGGAAATACCTGCGGACGGGATTTGAAGGATTTGTATCTACCATGCCGGGCGCTACCACGGATTGTCATGATCTTCTCAAACCCGGCAGTTATGTCCGTGTAGGATGCGGAGGCGTATTGGCGGATTGTTGCTGGCGATTAGACAAAGTATGGCCGTATATAGGCGGTACTATAGGAGGAGGATCGATGAAAGGATTGTATATATTAGAAGGAGACCAATACAGTTGGGCTAAAGATGCTAACAGTACCTTTCATAAACAATCTTTCTTCTACATATCTCCTTATGTAGGATGCGATTACTGTCTTACAAGAAAAGTACATATCACTTTTCGCTTTGACTGGATGTTGGCTATTCATAAAAATGAGTTACTCATGCCTACCGGTCCAAGGCTTTACTTCGGATTTATGTTTACACACTAATAATTTTAATTATGAACTTTACAGGAATTATCATAGGAGCAGCAGTCTTCTTCAGTATCGGTATCTGCCATCCTATTACAATCAAATTAGAGTATTACTTCGGCCGTAAAGGCTGGTGGGGATTTTTTATCCCGGGAGTGATTTGTACGGTTATCTCGCTTTTGCTGGATAACTATATTGCCTCCACTATTGTCGCAGCCTTTGCTTTCTCGTGTTTCTGGGGTATAGGAGAGGTCTTCAAGCAAGAAAAAAGGGTTCTCAAAGGATGGTTTCCCGAAAACCCTGAACGGCACGAATATTATGAACGCCGGCGTGAAGAACTTTAAGATGGGTAACTAATTTACTTGCTCATTTCCAACATTCTTTGAATGGAAGAGATAGCCTTCTCGGCTGTCTCTTTTTCTACATGCATTTCCGGTTGCTCGTCCTTAAGACATGCATAAAGCTTATCCAAGGTATTCATCCGCATGTATTCACACTCGTTACAACTGCATCCCACACCTTCCGTCACTTCCGGCGGTACTGGAATAAACTCCTTATCCGGACATGCACGCTGCATCTCAAAGAGAATACCGCTTTCTGTAGCGATTATAAACTGTTTCGCATCGGATTGGATAGTGTGCTCTAACAATGCCTTGGTAGAACCTATTACATCGCTCTGAGCCAAAATAGGAGCCTTACACTCCGGATGAGCCAATACTTCCACACCCGGATTCTCTTTCTTGAGTTGCAACAACGCCTCTAACGAGAAACGGCTGTGTACATGGCACGCTCCGTTCCAAAGCAACATCTCTCTGCCGGTTACGGAATTGATATACGATCCTAAGTTATGATCCGGACCAAAAATAATCTTGGCGTCCTTAGGCAGCTGATCTACAATCTTCTTGGCATTGGACGAAGTAACCACTACATCCGTCAATGCCTTCACTTCGGCACTCGTATTCACATAACTCACTACCATATGATCCGGATGCTGCGCTTTGAATGCCGCCAAATCCTCCGCCTTGCAGCTATCTGCCAACGAGCAACCTGCATTCATATCCGGAACAAGCACTTTCTTCTCCGGACAGAGGATCTTCATCGTCTCTCCCATAAAATGCACGCCGCACATTACTAATATATCCGCGTCCACGCGCGTAGCCTGTTGCGCAAGTGCCAGAGAATCACCGATGAAATCGGCACATTCTTGTATTTCCGGACGGGTATAATAATGTGCGAAGATAACCGCATTCTTCTCCGCCGCTAACTTATTAATTTTATTTATATATTCTTTTTCTTTTAAATCCATGATAATGATTGTTTGTTGAAAATGTAAATAAACTCTATATTTATTTTATTTTTAATTACTTACACGCTTTTTTATTTTTTCCACTATTGTTTATTGATTTGATAACTGCAACGTGGAACAGCTTGTAAACTGTGTAACAAAAGGAATGTTGATAAATTGTTTATAACCACTTTTTAAGCCTGAAAATCAATAAGATAAGTACTACCGAAAGTATCATCAGCCCTAACGCAAAAGGATAACCTAATTGCCAATGCAGCTCCGGCATAAAATCAAAGTTCATACCATACAAACTACCGATCAGCGTCGGCGGCAGGAAGATGATATTAATGACCGTGAAGATCTTTATAATCTTGTTCTGCTCGATGTTTACCAAACCGAGGAAGGTATCCTGGAGGTAGTCCAAACGGTCAAAACCGAACTTCGTATAATCGAAAAGCGAGTTGATATCTTTGATAATCATCGTCAGACGCGGGTAGAGTTCTTCGGGGAAGAAATCGCATTTAAGGATATTGGAGATAACGCGTTGTTTATCCATGATGTTCTGTCGGATGATGGTCACTTTTTCTTGCAAGTCCTTGATCTTTACCAGCAAGTCCTCATCTACGTGGTCGCTCTCCGCGTTGATCTGTTGAGAGAGTGAGGTAATCATATCCGTCGTGTCCTCAATCAAGTCGGCATCCTTTTCTACTCGCGTCTCGAACAACGCCACCAACACATGATAGCCCGTCGGGAAATTACGGGTGTTAACGAACAACTTCTTGAAAGTCTCGTTGAACGTGTCCAACTCATTATCACGGATAGAGACCAGAATACCGTTCTTCAAAATGAAGTTGATAGGCTCTACCTCAAAGTTATTCTTCAGAAAGTTACTGTTGGCTACGATCGAGTCATCCGTCTGGATATAACGGGACGACATCTCGATCTCCTCCATCTCTTCATCTTCCTGAATTTCTATCTTCAGAAAACCCTCCAAGGTATCCTCCGTCTTGTCACTCACGTCCAACAGATCGATCCAGATGATATCTTTCTTATCGAGCTCTTTGAGCGCGGAGATGGTACGTGCTACCTTGATTTTCTCCTTATCTTTATAAAATATCTTGATTTCCGACATGGCTTTTTTCAATTAAATGGGTTAGTTCAATAAACTGTTCTACACTCAGCTGTTCGGGGCGCATAGTAAAAATTTTCTCTTCCAAGATAGGGTTACCCTTTCCAACCAGCTGCTGAAGAGAATTGCGCATCTGTTTTCGCCGCTGGTTAAAAGCGGTCTTTACTACTGTCTTAAAGAGCGCCTCGTCGCAGTCTAACCGTCGTCGCTTGTTTCGCGTCATACGGATAACGGCTGACTTGACTTTTGGAGGCGGATTGAACACATGTTCGTCCACCGTAAATAGATATTCTATATCATAATAAGCCTGCAGCAGGACGGACAAAATACCATACGCCTTTTTGCCTGGCTTGGAGGCTATACGTTCTGCCACTTCCTTCTGAATCATACCCGAGCACACGGGTATACGATCTTTGTACTCCAATACTTTGAAGAAAATCTGGCTGCTTATATTATAAGGATAATTACCGATGACGTTAAACTCGCCCTCGGGATAGATGATATCCAGGTTCAGTTTCAGAAAATCTCCCTCTATCAGATGTAACTCCGGATACCATTCCTTGAGATACGCCACACTCTCGCGGTCGATCTCTATCGCCGTGAGTTGGATATTGGGATTTTTTAGGAGATATTGGGTTAATACACCCATTCCCGGACCTATCTCAAGAGTGGGTCCGGCGCTAATGGTTTCAGCAATCTTCCGGGCGACTGTCAAGTCCGTCAAGAAGTGCTGCCCCAGAAATTTCTTGGCATGTACTTGTTGCATTTTCCGCGTGATAATCGTCCATAAATGATTACTTTTAGTTTAATTATATTTGGGAGTTCGTCCTTTTTTGATTGTTTAAAATAGCACCTCATCCCTTTTGCGGCTGCAAAAGTACAATAAAAATTCCAAATATGCAAATAAATTTGCAAAATTATGCTATATTTCTTCATTTTTTCCTGTATATGTTAGAATTTTTTTGTCTCTGCCCTAAAAATAAGAGATTTATTTGCGTATATCAGAAAAAAGTTGTAACTTTGCAGCAATTTTAATCGAGTGCTACTAAGCACGAGAAAAACGGCTAAATCAGCCTAAAGTTGCAAAGACGCGTATGACTAATACCGATTTTTGGAAACATATAGATACGATTATTGCCCAAGGGTTCGACGCTCACGGGCTTAAACAACTGGAACAATATGCAGAACTATTTATCTCAGGGCGGCTTGTTTATCAACGATTTTCACCGCTCGAACAGCATGGCTGCGCAGCGGGAGGTAGCAATCATGTCATTGCATCCTTACTCGCGGGAGCAGGTATTGACCCAAGTAGCCTCTCTGCGCCGGAAGGCAGTTTCCAAAGAGAATGCGAATGCGCAGAGACGCAGGCAAACCGTATAGAGCAGTGGGCAAAGACTGTCGGCTGCTGGATGGACGATGTGGACAAAAGTCTGCCCTCGGTCGCACAAGTGAGGGAGATTTTCAAGTCCTTGTAGAGCAACCTCACATCCAAGGCGAACAAATGTCGGACGAGGAGATTCAGCAGTTTGCAGAACGAATGGGGTTTGAACTCCGTAATCCGCGTAACTGGACCTACACCACGCCGGAGATTTATCTGAGCGACTTGCACGACGAAAATGTAATCAAGTCCGTTAACGGAAATGTGTTTGTGATTGACTGTGACATCCGTATCAACACCCCCGAACTCAAACTGGGTGGCATCCGCCATCTAACAACTGATATAGAATTTGTTTCAGAATAAAAAAATCCGCCTATGGCATAAAACAACTAAAAAGACTTATGTTCGAATTTTGTACATTGTTGGTTAATATTTGTGTCATGCTGGCGGCAATAGCGGGGCTTGGAATAACGCTGTATAATTTTACTCGCCAGCAAAAACTTACTTTCTTTGAAAGATATACCGCACGTTACCAACATATCATGGAAAAAATGCCAGAAGTATTTTTTCAAGATACAAAGTCGCAATTAGAGGCAAAACCTGAAGATATAGAAAAATGCAACCACTGCATCCGTTTGTATGTCGATTTATGTTGTGAGGAATATTTCTTATACACGAAACATTATATAGACGAAGATGTGTGGAATGAATGGGAAGAGGGTATAAGTTGGGCTTTCACTCAAAATGGGATGGTAAAAAAGTATTGGGAAAATGAAAATAATCGTTCCGGATATTCTAATTTTGATGATTATATAAAAGTGCTTAAAAAAGAAGCCGAATTTAGAGAAACAAAAGAAAATAAACAACTTAAAGAGAGCAAGAGAAAAGTGCCTATGAAGAAATAACAAATTTATAGACATGAACATATAAAAGCGTTACGCTTATTTAGGGATAACTTTAATCATCCACAACATTGAAAAATCCTTTTCCTAAAATAATGCGGAGCGTTCACGTTTTGGCGTGGACTTTTCTGCATAATTGGAAAGGATGGGAGTGGATGCCCGAAGTTACCAATATGATTTTTTGCAGATAGTCCGCGCTTTTTGTATGTGTCCGCTTCAACTGAATTATGGGCTATCGCGGAAGAACCGAACCGCCGAAATGAAGGGTGTAGGAAAATATCTTAAATCACACGATTATGAAAAACGATGATTTTTACAAACAAGTTAGTGTTTGGCTCGCGACCAAACCTGCCCCTAATGTTAAATGGAATCTTACCCAAGTGGATGCAGATTGTTCCAAGGTTACATTAACGTGCAATGTTGAAATAGATAAATATCAATTTGCTATTACTGGATCAATGCTATGCCCGAATAAGGAAGAAGCGATAGAGAGTGATGTTAAAGAACTATATGATGGTCTACCGTTACACATTGAAGAATTACTAAAACAATACGCAAGAAAATGAAAACTAATTTACTTGGTTGGTCAATGGCATTAGTAATGTCTTTGACTTTTGTGGGATGTAAAGGGAATGGGAACAATCCTGATGGCCCTACACAAGACATTCGTATGTCTCTAAGCACTATACTAATAGATTCCATATCTCAACCTATGATAGTTGGTGGCTATATTGACAATTATTACGAAGAGGAAGTATCCAGAAAAGGTGTTATTGTAAGTAAAGAAGAAGCAAAAATGACAATAACAGCATCATCTACATTTGAGACTGTCGATTTTAACTCTGCTTCTGGCGTAACAATGAATTACAATACAAGATATATCGATTGCTCAAATGTTGGCAACGAAGAGTATATTACTTACCTTAGATTCTTGGAAGGGAATCAACACTACTTCGTTAGAGCCTTTGTTGTCAAAGAAGATGGTAGCGTTATTTATGGTGAAACTAAAGAAATTAAGACATTAGATTTTGTCAGGAATACAAGTAGAAGAAGTGATGAGGCAAATGTGTGGTACTTGGGCAATAATAGTGATAAAAATTTATATTTGTTATTTGATTTAGTAACAGATGAAATCATAGATCCTCAAAATGGGTTCTATTATTCAACAAATGAAAATCCTACTGTTGTAAAGCATCAAATAGGAACATCATATAACACTTGCTATAAATTCCTTACGGAGTGGAACTATAGACTATGGTACTGCCACAACACAATACATTGTGATAAAAACAAAATCGTATCATTACCTCAAATGAGTTATTCGGGAGGAAAAGTGTCAATAAGTGCAGCGGAAGCTGACGTAAACAAAGAACTAACGTTTTATTATTCAGTCAATACCTTAGGAGGTAGACCTGAAAAATTCACATCCGTTTATAGCAAACCCATATCCGCTCAAGTAAATTCAGTCATTTATTGTTATGCTATAAGTACTGATGGTTATATCTCCTATACAAACGCATATAAAGTAATCAAATAAATACAATAGATATAAAAACTAAGTTATTTTTATTGCCTTTAGCATTAGTAATGTCATTGGTAATGGCAGGATGTGATGGGAATAATCCATCCTTAGGAGGAGGTCTTATTGGTACATGGAAGGCTTCTGTTATGTCTAATTTGGTCATCTTTGAACGTTATCAAACAGACCATACCATGGTACATCTAGAGGTGTATGATGATAAAGACATTGTTAGAGACAACTATACGTGGAAAGTAGATGGTGAGACATTGATAACAACAGATGAAAATGGGAGAAGCGAGGTAAGTACTTATTCCGTAAGCGGAAATAAATTGGTTCGGACAAATTTTTTTTCTATCAATTATACTCGTTGCTCTGATAGCGAAATGGACTATTATTTAGAACAATTAGAGAATAAGGGAGCAAATGAGCCAGATCCTTATAATCCTCCGGATCCTGTAAACCCAGATAAGCCTACTGATCCCGACACGCCTTCCACCGATTGCAGCAATATCCAAGCATCTTATCTACCGACAGGCGCATCGGGTTTAGGAGAAATGAAAGAGCAACTTGTATCTGGAGCCCAATCTTGGTTTTATGATGCGAAGTACGGAGCACGCGTAAGCAAATCGAATATGGAAGCATGGGTTTTTGTTAATTGCGCAGGTTATACGGCTTGCGCAATTTGTTTGCTATATACTTTTTAGGATAGCCAATTTAGGAAAAACGTCAGAAATATTTGCATAATTCATTTATTTTTAGTACCTTTGCACGCAATTTGAAGAAAAGAAGCCGTTAGAAGAGTGAAAAATGAACAAAATAGCGCAAATAATCACCAAAATAATAGATTTCTTCTATCCCCCGTTCCGCAAAATCATGTCGGAGCAGCTTTTCCGTTACGCAGCCTGCGGAGGAGGAAACCTCGTACTCGACTGGGTGCTCTATTTCTTGATCTATAACTTCGTCATCGGGCATGAGATAGTAAATTTGCAATTTGAAATCCTAAATCATACATTCTCGCAAGCCATCACTCCCCACATCGCAACCCTTTGTATCGTCTTTCCGATCACGTTGTTAACTGGTTTCTGGCTTCAAAAATTCGTAACGTTCCAAACTCCAAACACGGGCGAAGCCCCAAACCTCCAAACCAAGACGCAGTCTCAAACCCCAAGACAACTAAGCCGCTATATCCTCATCGTTTTAATCAATCTGGCAATCAACTATTTCGGCCTCAAACTCTGTGTGGAAATACTCGGTTGGTATCCCACGCCTTCCAAGATGTTCATCACCCTCATTACCGTCGCTGTGAGCTACCTCGGGCAGAAACATTTTACCTTCGCCAAACAATAAAATTCGCAAAAAGTGGCATACACTCTTGTGTATGTCATTTTTTTTTACTAATTTTGCAGCGGATTTGGAATACAAACTCTAAAACATATACAGCCATGTTACACACTTTATGCTCAAAGCTTCACACTGAAGTGTCTGAATTACCGTTCAAGGTATCAGATTCGTTTGTAGAGGAAAACCAAGTGGTCGCCGTCCTTTCCGGAGGTACGGAGGCGCTCTTTTTGGACTTGCTCCAGAAGAAAGAGATTGACCTCAAACGGCCTATTTACCTTATGGTAGGTGAGTACAGCAACTCTCTTCCTGCGGCGCTCGAGATCTTGAGCTTCATCCGCCAGCGTAACGGTATTGCGAAAATCATGCAACACCCCAAGGATACGGTTTTTCCTGAACTCAGCGAGACCGAGTCGCTTACTCGCGCCCCGCTGGACAAAGTGCTGCATTCGGAAAAAAAAATGCGCCTCGGAGTAGTAGGTAAATCCTCCGATTGGCTCATCGCTTCCAACGTGAACTATAAAGAAGTGTTGGAGAAGATGAATACCGAGTTGGTGGATATCCCCTTCGAGGAACTCTCTTCCCTCGGTGAAGTAGATCCCGGCATGAAGGGCGCTGAGGCTATCCATGAGCGTCTCCGTTCGATGGTAGCTAATTATAAACTCGATGGTATCACCCTCCGTTGTTTCGATCTCTTTACGACCGTTAAGAACACCGGTTGTATTGCGGTTTCCAAACTCAATGACGAAGGCATCCCTGCCGGTTGTGAGGGAGATATTCCTGTCCTGCTGACGATGATGGTTTGTAAGAAACTCACCGGCGAGACCGGATGGATGGGAAGTCCTGCGCGTATCCAGTCGGACGGCCAGATCCTTTTGGCGAAATGTACGATTGCCCTCGGCATGACCGAGAAACATGAGTTCACTACTCATTTCGAGTCGGGTATAGGTGTGGCTATCCATGGTGAAGTGCCTGCAGGTCCTTATACCTTGGTTAAACTCAGCAATGACATGAAACGTCTCCTCGCGGTGAACGTACAGGTGACTCGTTGCCAATATGAGCAGAACATGTGCCGCACGCAGATATGGATCCAATCGACCCCGATCGTCAGCCAGTATCTGCTCTCGTCGCCGCTTTCTGACCACCATGTGCTTATCAAAGGACACCACGCAGCTAAATTCTGGAGAGCATAAACGATGCAAGAGATCTCATCGGTGACATTTACGCCTTCTCATGAGGTACTGTATCAGCCTCAGAAGTTGCGTTTGGGAGTGGTAGGAAAACCCTCGGATTGGCTCATAGCCTCCTCTGTGGATTATGCTGCCGTATTGGAGAAGATGAATATCGAGATGGTGGATATACCTATCGATCGAATGACTTCTCTTGGGGAAGTAGATCCCGGCATGAAAGGCGCTGAGGCTATCTATGAGCGCCTCAAAGAACTCGTAACCGAGTACCGTTTGGACGGTGTCACGCTACGGTGTTTTGATCTGCTCTCCACCGTCAAGAATACCGGCTGTATAGCCCTCTCCAAACTCAACGACGAAGGTATCCCGGCCTCTTGCGAAGGAGATGTACCGGCGTTGCTGACGATGATGATCTGCAAACGTCTTACCGGCGAACTGTGCTTCCAAGTCAATCCAGCCCGCATCAATAACGATGGTACGATGCTTTTTGCGCATTGTACCTTGCCCCTCGGCATGACCGAGTCTCATGAGTTCACCACCCATTTCGAGTCAGGAATAGGGGTGGCTATTCATGGTGATCTGCCGACGGGCGACTACACCCTCGTCAAACTGAGCAACGACATGCTCCGGATGGTGGCGGTGGATGTAGAACTTGAGCGATGCCAGTATGAGCAACATCTCTGCCGTACGCAGGTCTGGATCAAAGCCACACCCGAACTCTCGCACTACTTCCTGACGAACCCTATCGCGAACCACCACATCCTCATCCGTGGTCACCACGCAAAAGAATTTAGAAACTAGACTACTAGTCCGCTAGTACACTAGTCCACTAGATATTTTACTAAACAACAATAAAACAATTAAAGATTATGGTAAGTTACAAAGAATTAGGCCTTGTTAACACCCGTGAGATGTTTGCTAAGGCAATCAAGGGAGGCTACGCTATCCCTGCATTTAACTTCAACAACATGGAGCAACTCCAGGCTATCATCAAAGCTTCGGCTGAGACCAAATCCCCGGTGATCCTCCAGGTTTCCAAAGGTGCGCGTAACTACGCTAACCAGACCCTGCTTCGCTACATGGCTCAAGGCGCCGTTGAGTACGCTAAAGAGCTCGGTTGGGAGCACCCGCAGATCTGCTTGCACCTCGACCACGGAGACAGCTTCGAACTCTGCAAATCCTGTGTGGACTTCGGTTTCTCGTCTGTCATGATTGATGCTTCTTCTCTTCCTTATGAGGAGAATATAGCGCTGACCAAGAAAGTGGTTGACTACGCTCACCAGTACGACGTAACGGTTGAGGCTGAGCTCGGCGTATTGGCAGGTGTAGAGGATGAGGTTTCGTCCGCTGTCAGCCACTATACCAAACCGGAAGAGGTTGTTGATTTCGCTACCCGTTCGGGCTGCGACAGCTTGGCTATCTCGATCGGTACCAGTCACGGTGCTTACAAGTTCACTCCGGAGCAATGTACCCGTGACCCGAAGACCGGTCGTCTCGTTCCGCCGCCATTGGCATTCGATGTATTGGATGCAGTGATGGAGCAGCTCCCGGGCTTCCCGATCGTTCTCCACGGTTCGTCTTCCGTTCCGCAGGAGTATGTGGATATGATCAACAAATACGGAGGCAAACTGCCTGACGCAGTAGGTATTCCTGAGGAGCAACTCCGCAAGGCTGCCAAGTCCGCTGTATGCAAGATTAACATCGACTCCGATAGCCGTCTGGCGTTCACCGCTGCTGTCCGCAAAGTGTTCGCAGAGAAACCGGCAGAGTTCGATCCGCGTAAGTACTGCGGTCCGGCACGTGACCTGATGACCGAGCTCTACAAGCATAAGATCATCAACGTCCTCGGTTCCGACGGCAAAGCAGAGTAAATCATAAATTTGAAATCACAAATTTGAAATCATAAAATGGCTTTACCATTTATGACCGCTGAAGAAGCGGCTGAATTGATTCAACATGGTGACGTCTTGGGCATGGGTGGCTTCACGGCTACCGGAGTGCCCAAGGCCGTTCCTTTTGCCCTCGCTCAGCGCGCGGAGAAACTACACGCACAGGGCATCCCCTTCCGTGTAGGTCTGGAGACCGGTGCGTCTATGGGTGACAGTTGCGACGGCGCTTTGGCACGTGCGCACGCTGTCGAGTTCCGTACGCCCTATCAGTCCAATAAATCCATGCGTGAGGAGATCAATGCCGAGGGTACCCACTATTTCGACATGCACCTGAGCCACATGGCGCAAGACCTGCGTTATGGCTTCCTCCCCAAACCCAACTGGGCAATCATCGAGGCTTCGTATGTCGGAGAAGATGGTACCATCGTGCCTGCTGCCGGTGTAGGAATCATGCCGACTATCTGCCGCATGGCGGATAAGATCATCGTCGAACTCAATGAGATGTTCCCTGCTACCATGCGGGGTATGCACGATCTCTACGAGCCGCTCGATCCTCCTTGCCGCCGCGAGATACCGATCTATAAACCCTCTGACCGCTGCGGCTCCGACCACTTGAAGGTCGATCCCGCGAAGATTGCTGCCGTTGTGAAGACCAACCGTCCGAACGAGATTGCTGCTTTCACACCGGTGGATGAGACAACAGCCAAGATCGGTGCTAACGTAGCTGCCTTCCTGGAGGCTGAGATGAAAGCCGGACGTATTCCTGCGTCTTTCCTGCCCATCCAGAGTGGAGTAGGCAACGTAGCCAACGCCGTCCTCGGTGAGCTCGGTAAGAACCCGCATATCCCGCCGTTTGAGATGTACTCCGAGGTAATCCAGGATTCTGTCGTGGATCTCATCAAAGCCGGCCATTGTAAGTTCGCTTCCGGTTGTTCCCTGCGTCTCGTAGAGAGCAAGATGGCGGAAGTCCTTGCTGACCTGGATTTCTACCGCGACAAGCTACTCCTCCGTCCGCAGGAGACCTCCAACAGCCCGGAGATCGCTCGTCGTCTCGGTATCATCGCTATCAACACCGCTCTCGAGGCAGATATCTACGGCAATGTCAACTCGACGCATGTGTGCGGCACGAAGATGATGAACGGTATCGGCGGATCGGGCGACTTCGCGCGCAACGCGTACCTTTCTATCTTTACGACGGCTTCCACCGCGAAAAACGGTGCTATCTCGTCCATCGTACCGATGGTAACGCACCTCGATCACTCCGAGCACTCTGTGAAGGTCATCGTCACCGAGCAGGGTGTAGCCGATCTGCGTGGCAAGAGTCCGCGCCAGCGTGCCGAGGAGATCATCAATAACTGCGTAGCACCCGAGTATCGCGAGATGCTCCGTGACTACCTCAAGATCGCCAAGCACGGCCAGACCCAGCATAACCTCTCCTGCGCCTTCGCAATGCACGAGGAGTTCATGAAGTCCGGCGACATGCGTAACACCAAGTGGGAGAATTATATTCGATAACCGATGCACTGAGTAAAAGTACTCATTGCATAGAGTAAAATCCAAAAAAATGACACTTAAATTTGCAAGTGTCATTTTTTTTGTGTACCTTTGCACCCGCAAAGGTTAATCATGGGGTATTAGCTCATCTGGCTAGAGCGCAACACTGGCAGTGTTGAGGTGAGCGGTTCGAGTCCGCTATACTCCACAAAACAAAGCGCAAAGCATTGCGCAAAAAAAGCGTAATAAGCCGAAACTTGGTTCCCTTGAAACATCAATAACTTCAAGAACCTTATCACTCAAGCTACGGTTTATGCACGCTCACGTGCCAGCGTGAGTTTTCCGTGCATAGATTTGAGTGATAAAGGTAGTCGATGACCTCAAGGAACCAAATTGAAGCGAGTGAAAGCGCACGCTTTTTCTGTGCGTAAGTGTCTTTGTTGATATACGTGCCGAGAAATGTACTCTCATTAAGATTGCAGACGCATGGACTGCCAGAGCCCGTGACCGAGCGAAGAGCGGGAGACAACCGCGAGACAAACGGCACATAACAACGCTCACGAAATGTCCGATTATTAAGATTAATATAAATATCAATAATTTAAAAACTCTAACAATTATGAGAAAAAAACCATTTATGAGAAAAATGATTTTTAGTGTGTTTGCTACAATAGTGGCACTCTCTGGAAAGGCTCAAGTAACCACTGCCTACATCTATCCTTACGATGAATGCGTAGCGGAAACAGAAGTTCGAGATGCAGATAATTCGCCTACGGAGCAAAATGCAACTCTGCAAGAATCTTTAGGTTTTTTCTATGACGGTTTTTTACAATTAAATAAGTACATGGACCGTTCTCGACATGATCTATTTGGAAAACGCAGCATTGATTTAATGTCGGACATGTGGTCGGGTGATGTCGCCATGCCGGTTTGTGCATATGGTTGGTTTCATGATGACGAACAAATAAATTTGGCTAACCGACGTCATGAGATATGGTTCATGTATTATCGCTGGCTTTACGCGATAAATAAAGGTATTGTTAACTTCCCTTCTGCTAACATGGATGAACCTACTGCTTATGCAGAGTTGTTGGCAATTCGAGGATATATATACTCATGTTTAGCAAGTTTATATGGTAATAGATTCGATGACGCTATTTGTTGTCCGATATACACCGAAGATAATTATCAAGTTCGGTTTGAGAGCATGAACACGCGCGAACAAGTTTGCGCACAGGCTATTTCAGACTTAGAGAGCGCATTGTCTATTATGGAGGCGCATCAGCACGATGTCAATGATGATAAACTGGAGATAGATCGTGATGTCGTAAATGGTCTATTGGCGCACATTTATCTCAATGCTGCCGTTGGATCCGTGACCCATGAGAATAACTATCTACAACAGGCATTAAACCATGCTACAGCCGTCATTGAAGGCGGAAATTATTCTATCTTGCCGAGTAATGAACTTTTGACTAATGGTTTCAATAATGTAGAGAGTGCAAATTGGATATGGGGATTAGACGTGGATTCCATCCATAGAGGTGCGCTTAAGAGTTTCTTTGGACATGTTGATATTTATACGTATAGTTATGCCGGTGCCGGAGATTACAAGGTAATAGATTCAAATTTATATACAGAAATTCCTTCTTGGGACGAACGAAAGAATTGGTTCTATTACGACAACTATGGCAGATATATTCCTTACCGCAAATTCTTCTCTGGCGTGAGTACGTCAACTATAGGAGACAGGAACTGGCTTTCCGATGATGTATTTATGCGTATAGAAGCCCTTTATCTTATTGCAGCAGAGGCATCTTGGCGTTTAGGAGACTATGTGAATGCCAAAAACTATCTCTTTGCCCTAACGGACACACGTTGTAAAACGGGAAGTGAGACAGATTATAACACGTGGAAAAACTCTCTAAACACAATCGAAGTTATCAAACAACAAATCATCCATAATTGGCGTTTGGAGATGTGGGGCGAAGGATATGCTTACGAAACCATGCGCCGTTGGAATCATGTTCGCACACGTGGATCGAACCATATAGAAAAACCCAATGTTACAATTACGGCAACCGATATAGCTGCTCTATACCCCATGCCTTATCCTTATATCACAGATAGTTTAGGCAACTATGAACTGGATAGCCTTGGGCATGCAATATTTTCTGCAACTGGCGAAGAAGTTAGCATTACATTCTATGTCGAAGGATGTGAAATACCACAGGGTATATATACCTGCATGGCAGGCGATAGTGTGGAGTTTTACTTGTCGGGAGAAAATCCACAACCTATTATGTGGGATGTTATCTCTGGAAATAAGGTGGAAACATCCAATGGAATATCCATTGTTCAGTGGGTGGCATCTAATATTACTGTTATAGCTCATGTCAATACAGAAGCGACTGAACTTGTTCAAGTAAATCAAATAAAAACAAATTATATGCAGAAGTTCCTTCGTGACGGTCAGATATTTATCCTTCGCGGGGAGAAAGTCTATACCCTCACGGGACATGAGGTGCGATAATGACGGCGGGATTTTTGGTGTAGTAATGGTAACCTTTGCACTGGCAGGGGTTACCTTTGGGGTATTAGCTCATCTGGCTAGAGCGCAACACTGGCAGTGTTGAGGTGAGCGGTTCGAGTCCGCTATACTCCACAACGTTTCGTTACCTTAAATCACCATCAAATAAGTCTCTCACCATAGGATCACCATAGGATGACCGTAAGATCACCATAGGATGAAACCCCCATTTTGTCATTTTAGCTACTTATACTATATATACATAGTATATATACATTTACTGAGTTCGTTCATTACACATTTTTATAAAAAAAATCGCCAGGGAACTATTTGACGTTTTTTGGTCAAAAATTCGTATATTCTTGCTTAATTCAGAAAAAGACAGTAACTTTGCATCACTTTTGAATAAGTTAGTTTAATCTTAATTCGTCAAGTGTATGAAAAAGATCTGTCTTCTTCTGTTTGTATGCCTCTTTGCCGGCTTTGTACGTGCCGACCTCTCGGAGGACTTCAACTCTTTAACTTCCGGTTCGTGGTCCGCGGAGACCAATGTAGATCTTCCTTCGGGTACATGGTCGTTTGGCGGCGGGGCTCAGTATAACAAGTCCAGTATTAAGTTCAACAACTCGGGCGCATACATGATCTCGCCGGCGATAGACAGCCTTGCTACCATCGAGTTCAAGTATCGCTCCGGTGGTAGCAACAAGAAAGTGGAGATTGCATACCGGATCGGTTCGGAGGCATGGCAAGTGTTGGACACACTCTCTATACCGTCTTCTTCCTCTTCGTTCTCTACTTATTCGCACGCCGTTCCGGCAGACTCCTCTTTATCAGTGCGCGTGCGTGTGACAGGTCTGGCGAGCAGTATCTTCATCGATGATGTTGTCCTCAAGAACCCTGTGCAGGGTCAAGGTCAGGGCGGTGGAACCGTTGTGCCCGGCGAACCCGACCCGGAGTTCACGAGGCCTGAGTTTGTCGCTTCGCATGCAACCTATTACATCTCCCCGGAGGGTAATGACCAGACGGGCAATGGGTCGTTCGAAAATCCTTGGTACAACCTCGGCAAAGCTATCTCCGTAGCGCAGGCTGGCGATGTGATCTATTGTCGCGGTGGACGATATATGATGTCATGGCGGGGAACAGACGGCAAACTGACCGTCCGTCTCTCACAATCCGGTACCGCACAGGCTCCGATTGTCATTTCTGCTTACCAGAACGAGGCGCCGATTTTTGATTTTGAGCAGCAGTTATTGGATTGCAACCGCAATAAGAACAATGTCGGCGACCGCGGTATGCTGATCACCGGCAATTACTGGATTCTCTTCGGCTTGCATATCATGCACGCTGCGGATAATGCCATCAAACTCGAAGGCTCCCACAACCGCATCGAGCGTTGCGAGTTCTCCTATAACCTCGACACCGGTATCCAGCTCGGCTTCGGGCATAAGTTCTCCGATACGTTCCCCGGCCTCAGCAGCAATGATGGTTCCCATTGTGCCTACAACGATATCGTCGATTGTGACTCCCATCATAACTGCGATTATGACGCTAACTACGGCTCTGACGCAGATGGTTTTGCCTGCAAGATGCATAATGGTATCGGTAACCGCTTCATCCGTTGCCGCGCTTGGCGTAACTCCGATGACGCATGGGACCTCTTCGAAACCGACTACGACGTCATTCTCGCAGAGTGCTGGGCATGGGAATCCGGCAACGCTTCTGACCATCTCTGGGTAAAGCAATACTTCGACGGCTCCGCCTCTTTCTCCGGCAACGGAAATGGTATCAAACTCGGCGGCAACGGAACGGGTGGTTCCAGCAAAGGTATTCACTATGCGTACCGCTGCGTAGCGTTCGGATGCGATATCACTTCCTCCGTCAAGGGCTTTGACTGCAACAGCCATAAGGGCGGACACGTCCTCATTAACTGCCTCGCGTTCGATAACTCCTACGACTTTATGTTTGAGTCCGGTGGTTCGGATGCCAACACCTACTATTACAATAATGTCTGCTTCGGCAAGCAGGAGGCGTGTGTCGGAACAGATGATTACAATGCCCTGGGCACCTCGCTCTCTAAAGATGCCTGGACCAACCATCTGGTGACTTCTTTCTCCCGCTCGGATTACGTCTCTTTGGCGGAGGCGGATGCTATCGCTCCGCGTCGGGGAGATGGTTCTATGCCGTCCCGTTTCGCACGACTCCTGCCGGGTTCTAACCTCGTGGATGCAGGATTTATTCCTCCGGTATCCGTTACGCCTAACCTCGCGCAATTAGAGGCGGACTTCCCCTTCCTCGCTTCGCCGGTCTATGGTACAGCACGCGATTTGGGACCATACGAGCTCTTCCAGGAAGGCGATGAACCCTCTGCTATTCAGCAGATTGCGGCTCCCGAGCATAAGGGAGATATTGCTATCATGCTTGGTAACTCCTCTTCCGAGCGTATCGTACGATTCTCGGTGCCTACTGACATAGCTGCGGCTTCTATGACTATCTATGACCTCTCCGGCAGGGCTATCCGCTCTGTCTCGCTTGTCGGTCTGACCCACGGTGTGGACTACTATCAGCCGATAGACATAACGGGTCTTCATGGCCTCTATATCGTCCGCATCGCTTCGGAGAACTTCTCCATCGCCGCCAAACTGCAATAATCTTTCCTTTGGATTTCAGCTCTCCCGCTCCAGTACGCCCAATGGATGGACATCTATGCTTACCGGTTTATGGAGAAGGTGATTTAGGAATGAGTACATTATCGATGTTTAAACCATAACTCCATAACCGGATCGGAGAGGAAAAGTCCCTGTTCGGTAGATATGATAAGATCACGCTCCAACATCACCTTTTGCATTTTTGATACATTTGATTTTGTTCCTAAATTGTATTTGGCAAGTACCTCTTGGGAAGACCATTGGGTATGTTGACCATCTACAATAGCACGTAGCATATTGAGTTGATAGGATGTTAGTCCCCCTGTCTGCTCCATAAATAATGGAGTACACTGAATCAGTAGGTCGTTGATACCGGCTTTTATAGCCTCATCATCTACAATATGCTCCGTGTTGAGCATGACGTTCCATGATAACTGCTGCACATAAGAAGACTGATTTCCTACTATCTCGCATATTTGACGAACATAAGAATCGCTAATGGCTAATCCTTTTTGCTCGAACTTGGACTGAATAAAAGGTATCCATTCTTCTGATGGGATAGGTTGAAGATAGTTCGGCTCGCCAAACTGGTAGAACGGCATTCGCTTATTCTGAAAGAGCTGGTTCATCATGTGTTGACGGCTCCCAAACAAGCAATAGGAAGCGTGCGTATGGTGCTGCCAAACACCACGCATGCGTTTTTGAACCAATAAACTTTCCGGCCATTCGCCTACCTGCTGAAACTCATCAATGCATACTACAAGATGTTTTCCAATATGTTCTCCTACCCGCTCAGGTAAAGAGAGTATCTCTTCCGGGGAATACTCCTTCGGGGTGATGCCTAATGATACTGAGTATTCTGTACCGGGATTCGGATTCATAGAAATCTTAGGAGAAATACGTGTTAAAAATTGGCGGATGTTCTCTAATATTTGCTCTATTTTCGAGCCCGTCTGAGTCATGATTGCTTCGGCAAATTTATTATAGAAATCATATTCAGAACGACAGTCATAAATATCCATATACACAATCTGGACGATGTCTTTATCTACTACTTGGGCTACATGTTTAGCAAGCGATGTCTTTCCCATTCGGCGAGGGGAAATGAGAATAACATTTAATCCATTCTCGAAGTTTAATTTCAGTCGGCGCGTTTCGCGCACGCGATCAGTGAAATTGTTACCTCCAACGGAAACGCCATACAAAAAAGAAGGATTCTTGTCTTTGTTCATAATTGTAATAAGGTAATTTTTTTCGTTCACCACTTGGTGGTCCACTACTTAGTGAACTTTTAAAATCGCTGCAAAGGTACAACATTTTTTTGATATACACAAGACCTTGGTCGCGAAAAATGCATTTTTTTATTCGATTTCGCGAGCAAGGTAGAGCAACCGCCCACGATTTTGTGGTCGCTCATGTCGAAAAAAAGCAGTACCTTTGTCGTCGGAATTGGAGATCGTACATGGTAAATGACTAAATCGACCGTCGCCGGCGGCGAAGAAGAGCACCCTTCGGGGTGCTTTTTTTCGATTTTGTGACCGAGAAAACTATACAATCGGTTTATGGCTATCTAGCTTCAGAGACTATAATGCATAAAAATGCGAGTTTTGGGTACTTGTGCACGTGCCCGAAAAGCAGTAATTTTGCAGCGTCAAACGACGCTGCTTTTTTATACCGGACAATTTAACACTTTAACAATATCATATCATGCGAAAATTTTATTTTTTTTTAGCGATCCTTTTGACCGCCATGACGGTACAAGCAAAGGGCAGTGGAATTCCTTCTGAGATCTTCAAAAACGGGAAGGTGAAGTATGAGAAATCGACCAACACGTTGGTGTTAGAAGACGGTTTCAAGTACAGTCTCGGCAAAGGACTGGTAGTCTTCGAGACAGGCAAAGACCTGCGTCTCTTGCTCAAAGGAGACGCGGAGTTCAAGGCGGCTCTGGTCTTCAAGGACAACCTGATCATCGAGGCTTCGCAGCCGGCGGTGCTGGCCGTAACGTCGAATATCAGCGGCTCAGCGATTGAGTGTCCGAACCTGACGGTCAAGGAGAACGTGGACCTGCAGCTCCTCTCCCGTAACTCGCAGGAGGGCATGCATGCGCTGAAATGTCACGGTACCCTGAATGTGCAAAAAGCCCTCTTCCGCGCAGAGACCACCACGGCGAACCTCTCGGTCAAAGTGAAAGAGTTATCGCTGGACAAGGCCATTATGGAGAAACCCAAAGGCGGCATCGTCAACGACCAATGGGGCGGCATCTGCTACGGCGACAGTCTGCCGGCAAAGATCGTTCGTATCAAACCCGAAGTGAAGAAATGAGACGTCTTGGCTCTTGGCTCTTAGTTCTTGGCTCTTTGTTCTTTGTCCCCACCAGGGCGCAAGAGCTGACCATCCCCCGGGACTCGGTGCCGGAGGACCATCTGGCATGGTTTGGCTTGCGCGGAGCGGTACAGGAGGTGACGGAGTATGACTATAACAACTACGGCAAGAAGATCTGGCGGTTCGACACCCGCGGGCGGCTGACGGAGTACTACGAATATACGCATCCTTTCTTCGAGAACGGCGGTTGTGTCTTCGGTCTCTGGGCGCATTACCGCTACGCTTACGACGAGCAGGAAAAAATCATCTTCGAGGAGACCTACAATGCCGATTATAACACCGTCGATGAGTGGGCGGATATAACGCTCGAGCTCTTTCCACCTCAATACAAGGGTGCGGATTTCCGGGACAAAGCAGAGAAAGAACACGGCGACACGACGTTCTGTTATAATCAATGGACACCGGACGGCCCGACGAGCAATTATTTCGGTATTCGGTATGATCGTAAGGGTAACTGGTTCGAGATGGTCCATACGAGTGAGGATGGCTATACGTGCGCGAGCGTGATCGTGCGCGAAATAAAATATTATAAGGATATAGCGCTCTTCGATCTGCCGGTAGGCGTGAAGGCGGTCAGCCATCAATGGAAGTCCGACGGACGGAATTGGGGCAACCGCTACGAGTTCGACCGGGAAGGTAACATGACCTCTTTCCGATCTTGGGTGGACGACGAGGCGTTATACGAATGGACTCCCGCAGACGAAGAGTTAGGTTCCGATTTTATTGTACCGGAATCGGAAATAAATCCTAAATCAGAAACCCTAAATCATAAATCCATCGAGTACTGGCCCACCGCAGTTTTAGGTGAACTGAAGGCGCTGCCGGCGGGTGTCCAAGAGAAAGACGCTTTCTATCTCTGCTTCGACTATATGGGCTACGCCTTTGAGGGCAACCTCTACCCTTTGCATGACGGATGGTGGATCGTGATGAGCCACTGGTGTTTGGATGAAGATATGACGATGTATCTGGACGAAGAGGACGAGAACGGCGATCCTATCCCTGCCGCCTCGCGCTATAAAGACCCCTTTGCCGGAATCCGCTATCCGATCATCAAGACCGATTCGGTCAGTTTTATCTCCCGTAACTACGGCGGTCAGACCATCAAGATGTACAAAGAGTCCGAGGGCAAGAAAGTATGGGACAGGCTGAAAGTGTCCTGCCATCTGGACGTCCTCGACGCCGATCCCAAGACGCGCCGCGTCCTTTGCCGGACGAACCCGAATAACTGGGACTGGGAAGAGTCCCCGCAGTACTACGCCGTCTTTGGATGGATGGATGAAGAATGGATCTGCGCTAACCTCCTGACCACATGCCCCTAACCCATAACCCGTAACCCATTATGGTAACGATTTGTCTTCTCATAGCAATAGGAGCGATAGTCTATTACTATCTGCATGCTCATCCTCGTCCTTCGGAGCCGAAGTGTAAATACGGTTGCCCGATTCCGAAACATCGGCCCGAGCCCAAGCCCGCAAAAAAGGAACAGGCTAAGCCGGCACCTCAACCAAAGCCTCAACCCGAGCCGCAGCCGGGGACAACGCAATTTCCTTATCCCGCCAAGCAACCGGGCGGATGCCGGTTCCCTTCCGACAGCGATATCGCCAATTTCCAGGACTATGGAGAGGAACCCGTGACGATGCACGAGTCGGAGTTCAAGGAGTGGTGGTTCTTCTGCGAAGATCCCGGGTATCCGTGCTGGAGTTATGTGGGAACGGACAAAGAGCAGAGACGCTGTATCCTACAGCGCCGGTACAGACACGGCGACGATGATCATCCTACTTTCGAGAAACGCTTCTTCGTCATCAAACGGAACATCATGGCTTCCGTCTTCGCCCTCGCATTGATAGACGGCAAAATGGACCGCAACGATTACCGGAATCAAATGGAGCGCCTCGACCGCCTCTTCCCGCCTAAGAACAATGCCGAGACAGATGGTCCGCCCGTTCTCCTCCCGCCGCAGGAACTGCTTGACAACCCTTCAGAGGAGGAGATGGCTGAGATGAAACGCGAGGAGGAACGCCGGCAGAGGCACGGCAAAGTTGTCTATGAAGATGGTGCGCGGAAACTCTTCTACGACGGCGACGCACTTAAACTGCGCTACAACGGAAAGGACTACACCTTCAGCGGACACGGCTACGAGCCGATGGCGATCATCCTCGGGCACGACGGAGAGACGGCTTACATACACAACTCGTTCCTCGTGGAGGACGAGTGCAGGGAGTTCGTGAAAAACCCGAAGTACCTGTGCCAAACAATCACAGGTCATAAACATGACGCCAAGTCTTTCTGTATGCTGCTCACGACCGCTATTGACGATGGCTACGATTGGCAGATAGATGAGTTGGAGAGCAGGGTGGATGAACTGACGCGGTTTGAGACGCGCGAAGTATGGTATCAGGCTGACGGCATTGAGTTCGGCAGGTATGGCGAAGAGGAAGGCGGACGCGAGGAGCACCACTATGAGCACGAGATATTATACATCATCGTCGATGGACATAAATACCATTTGAACGATAATGTCGAAGAAGCCAATGCACTGTATCTCTTCATTCCCGGAGCGTTCTCCCGACGGAACGGGAGAAGCGGCCTCCGCCTAAGAGGGTATAAAAAAAGTGCCGTCCTGCGTATCCACGGCACCAACGGTGCTGTCCTTGCCGCCTATGCCGATGACTGGAAAAGCGGAAAGACGTTCACACCTTTCGGGCACCCCTGCGACACCAAGACCTTCTGCGAGATGATGGCGTACGCCCTCCGATCCGGCAAGAAAGACTTCAACCTCCAAGAACTCGAAAAAGCCTTTGACCCCAAAGACGAACCGCAAAAGGAAACGGGAATAACCATCTACGAAGATGATGACGCACGCCTCTATTTGGAAGACGAGATAGCGCGGTTGAGATACAAAGGCAGGGTGTACGACTTCGGTTATGACGGCAGGGAACCGTTTGCTACGATTGACAGTTACAGTCTTCATGTCGTCATCCGGCAGGGGGAGAATGTAGATGCTACATGCCGTTATTTTCAGAAGAATCCGAAGGGTACGATCCAAACGATTACCGGGCGCGAATTGGATGCAGCGCATTTCTGCAAGCTGCTCTGTGCTGCTGTGGCACATGACCATGGACAGGACAGCGATATGGAGTTTTATATGGATGACCTTGAGCGCAAAGCTTTTGAACTGGAAGACTACCAAGCCCGCAGGAAGAAGATGGATGAGAAATCCGCCCAAAAGGACGAAGGCGAGACGCTTCATATGGTTTATACCCGCGAAAGTGTCTGCGCGGCGGATGATTATATCAACAAGAGTTTGAATATCGATTGGGCGGATTTTGCAACACTCGAAGACCTTGTGAGTTATATCAACAACTATCACGAGGACGGCGGTTTTGCTGCCATCCCTTATACCGGCGGAGATGCCAAATGGCGTATCCTGTCCGGAGATACGCCACTTGCCGAAGTGCGCGACGATGGACGGATTATCTCCTTCTGCGGCAATGACCCGCGAACTCCGCTTAGCCGACTCAAACCCACGAAACTACATGGTGAACGACTATAAAATGGGCTACCGCGGTAAGGAACTCGTGTACGCAAAACGGGAATACTAAGCAATGAATAAATACTAAATAACAAATCACTATGCGTAAAATTACTCTTTTCCTCGCAGCCCTTTGCTGCTGCGCAATGATGAATGCCGTTAACTATAGCCTGACGATAGCAGGCACTACTGTAACGGACGTTAACAAAACCGATGTGCTGGGTGACGGCAAAGTTAGTTTTAACCCTGCCACCAACACGCTCACGCTCAACAACGCCACCATCGAGACTACCGGCAACAGCGCGATTATTTGGTCGGATTTCGCCTCGACATTGACGATTATGCTCAAAGGCACGGACAATTACATCTCTATGTCCGGTGTCCCGGATTATACCGGCGCTATCCATACGATGGGGCGGCTGCTGATTACCTCGGAGGAGAACCCCTCTTCTGTAGCGGAACTGAAAATCGTAACTTCCGGTACCGACGGGGCACCGGCTATCTGGTCCTACACAGGAGATATTTTCATTGAGAATCCGATTAGTGTCAATCTGCAGGGAGCAGGCAATGGAGCCGGAACTATCTATTCGCAATCAGGCGGAAAACTGATTATTGATGGCGCTACCGTTTATATGATGCCTTGCCGTATTCGTACCGGCGGGACAGTCATCGCTCGCAGTGCCATCACCTCGCCTTCGGATGCAGTGGTCGTTTCTGACGGACGAATCATGCGGTCAGGAACGTCTTCGGAGTACAGCAAAACCACTCAAGTTGTCATCTCATCTAACCTGCGCAGACTGATCTATGGCACTACGCCGAAGAACGTAGGGAACAAAGTGAGGGTAAACGATAATCCGGCAACGGAAAGCCAAGCTTATGCCTGGATTGAGCTCGCCGATTATATCAATCTCACCGCCACGCCTGCGGAAGGTTATGCCTTCACCGGTTGGTATGACAAGAATAACCAACTGCTCAGTACCGAAAACCCATACTCAAACCATCAACTGATGACCGAGAACACCACCCTTATCTACGGTCAGTTTGAGCAATTAGATCCGCACGAGGGCGTTAATCAGCCTACCTCCGACTCCTCCCTGAAGGGAAGAGGGAAGAAACTGATCAAAGACGGTCAGTTGCTCATCGAGCGGAACGGGAAGACCTATAATGCCCTCGGCGCGGAGGTGAAATAAGCTGAAAACTGAAAACTGAAGTAATCGTGCCCTTGTGGCTAAGAATACTGAATACTTAAAACAATACTATTATGCGTAAATTTATTCTTTTCCTCGCAGCCCTCTGCTGCTGCGCAATGATGAATGTATGGGCGAGTCTGCCATCCGGCGCACTCCCGGGTACTTTCACTATTAATGCCCAAGGCAAAAAAGTCTATTTCTCCAAGGGCGATCTGATGTACCAGCCTTCCACCGGCACGTGGCGGTTTATGGATGCCTACGAGACGCGTCAGATTGACAACTCCGTGCGTTTCAACCGCGAGACAACCGACAAATGGCTCAACCTCTTCGGATGGGGAGCGAGTGGTTATGTGAATACGGTTAGTTCTTACCCGACGGCGCAGCCCACTTCGGTCCACACCTACTCGCTTGGTCCGGTACAAGGAATCTATGGGTCGATAGACGGAAACGATTTGGCGGGTGTCAACGCCGAGTACGACTGGGCTTGGCATAACAAGATCGAAAACGGCGGTAACCAGGAGCACCTCTGGCGCACTTTGTCTATTGACGAGTGGCTATATATCGTAAATAGCCGCTCTGAGGCATACAAGAAACGTTTCTGGGTGGCGCTGCAATACCAGGACTCCAATATCCCTTTGGGATTGATTTTGTTACCTGACCAGTGGGACAGAACGGACTTGTTTGACAACACTTCTCTCACGGTTGCCAATGAGTATGAGTATTTTAATATGACCTTGCAGCAGATTACCGACATCGTTGAAGCGGGTGGAGTACTGCTCAATACGGCAGGTATGCGCCAAGTCTATAATCTAGAAGAAAAAATTTCAGGTTTCTATTGGTCTGTAACTAAAGACGGAAGCCGAGCGAAAGCCTTGTATTTTGTCAACAGCGAATGTGGTGCGCTTAATTATGTTTTATGTGGACAGCATATGACCACTGCTACTACAGATGTCTTTGCAGGCTTGCGTGTCCGTCCGGTGATTGATAAGGAAACGGCAGATCAATACCACGCGCCTACTGACATCCCTGTTACATTCAAATACTACGATAATCAAGGATATCAAACGAGAGCCGGTTACTTGATAACGGAGGATGGAAAGTATTTATACAACGATGGAGAAATCATCTGGTGCGAGCAACCGGGTACTTATCATTTTAATATAGAAATGATGTATACTTATACCGACTGGTATTGCAATTCAATTTTGCTTTGTTACGAATCGGACAGAAAACCGACTAACATCAAGGTAGGGAAAGGGGTAACGGAAGTGGACTTGACGATAGACGAGCCATGTGAAGCAGCGGTATATTTTTATCCGTATAAATACTACCACGTTCGTGTAAATGTAAATGATACAACGATGGGTACGGCTACAGGTGGAAGTTACAAAGTTATGGAGGAAACGCCAATGATCTTGACCGCTACCCCGAAAGAGGGCTACCAGTTCGTTGATTGGACTTTTGACGGTTACCGATATAGTCTTGTTGACGGTTTTGAGAGCCTTAAAAATCCCACGGTAAATATAATTGCCAGAGGAGATCTGGATTTTATCGCTAACTTCGCTCCTATACCTCCTAAATACACCCTTTCGGTACAGGCTAATGTAAACCAATGGGGAACGGTTAGCGGTGGAGGAACTGTGGAAACCGGACAAACCATAACGGTGACTGCTACACCTAATCCCGGCTGCCAGTTCATCGGATGGGAGACCGAAGACGGAGAGTGGATTTATAAATATACCACAACGCGCACTGTCTATAAAGACGAAGTGTTGACCGCTCATTTCCGCCAGAAACCGGACTATCAAGTCTATCCGCTCAAAGTGTGCGGAGTACAGGTTACCGAACTGAACAAGGATAATCTCCAGAACGGAGCTATGCGTTACGATCCGGAGACCAACCGTCTTACGGTACTTCGTTCGCTGAACCTGCAACTCAGCGGCGCGAATACCTTTATTACTTACTCAGGTTCCGAAGAGTTGATTCTCGCGATTGACAGCGCGCTGAGTGTGGAATATACTCTCGGTTCCTCGGTTGATTATGCTATCAGCAGTTTGGCAGGAATAAGTATTGAAGCGGAGAGGGAAGGTAATTACCTGCGGGACTTCTCCCTTACCTGCTTTAACGCTCCGGCTATTTATGTACAGGGCAAGCTCTCTATCATAGGTCGTATGAGAGCGGGTATCTACGGAAAGGGTACTGCTGCCACGCGCTATAATATCATCAACGGCAACCTCAGTCAGCTTTATGTCAGTCAGGCGGAAGTAACGATGTCCGATAGCGGTTCGCCGCAAAAGAAGGTATCGTACGAGTCAGACAACACCAAACTGCAACTCAACAAATGCGAACTGAACTACGGCGGTCTGAACCAGAACTCTATCTATATCGTTTCTACCGTTCCGCAATTTGAGGTCAGCTATACCAACGAGCGTCCTTACGACGAGTGGTTGGATATATGTCCGGTCATGGGAATGGGTTACTATTTGGAGTACTCATATGCCGAGTTAACTGCGACACCGCAGGAAGGATACGCCTTCGTCAGTTGGGCGGATGGCGTGACCGACAACCCGAGACAGATCTGGATCACGGACGAGAACTACTATATTGACCCTGTCTGCGTAGTTACTCATACTCCGGGAGCTTTCATCAGCGCACATGTGGACAATCCGGAAGGAGGATCTATTACCGGTTTCAATGACGATTGGTATAAAGCAGGTATCCATCTTACGATGACTGTACAGGTCAATGAGGGATTTGAATTTATCGGCTGGTCAGATGGTGATACGAGCAATCCGCGTTATATCACCGTGGAGGACGGTAATAATCTTGACCTCACTGCTATCCTGATGGATTATCGTAATGTTTTGCCGCAGGACGGCAGCGGTAATATCACGGTGTATTGCATAGTAGCGATGCCCGATAACGAGCAAAACGGTACAGTTTCAGGGGCCGAACAAAGATGGTATGAGGCCAATCAACAACTTACTATCACAGCCGTCGCTGCAAACGGCTATAAGTTCAAAGAATGGAACGATGGAATCATCGATAATCCGAGAACGGTTACTGTCACGGAAGATAAACTGTATGTCGCTACTTTTGTACTCTCCGAAGGTATCGAATTTACGAATGACGAATTACAAATTACGAATAAATTCCTCAAAGACGGCGTCCTCCTCATCGAGCGGAACGGGAAGACCTATAACGCTTTAGGCGCAGAGGTACAATGAACACCTTATTAAAATATCTCCTTCCGGTAGGAATCATCGTGGTGGCGGTACTGCTGTATCTCTTCATACCGGCGATCAACGCCTGGGTTCTCCGGATGTCACGAGGCTGGCAAGGCGCCCTGTACCTCACGGGTGCAGGCGTCCTGCTGGCTATCTATTACGCATGGGTCATGCGCTTCCGGGGTAGAGCCTTGCTCTACGCCATCGGGGTCATTGTCTTCACCGCCGGATGCATCTGGCTGCTGGCTAACTGGGAGTGGTTCACGGATATGTTACAGACCCATCTTGGCACGTGGGGCATGATCGGTGTCTTGCTCGTCTTATGCCTCTTTGTTGGATTAGGAATCATGTGCTTATGATATTTATGACAGCTATATTATCTCTTTTGTTCATGCGTCAGGACGTATGCGAGGCGGAGCATGCGTATAACCATCCGGTCGAGTTCTCCATGCCCGACACGGCTACGGTGGAGGACTTGGTCCTTTTCCTTTCGGATTATCGCGAACCGCAGTACCGTGCGCTTCCCAGAACCGGCGGCACATGGTGGCACCTCTCCTATGACGAAGGTACGCTGGCGCGGGTATGTACCGATCCCTTGCAGATCAGCTATGCGAATATAGACCAACACACGCCGCTGAAAGAGCTCCGCATCACCCGCATCTACGCGGTTCCTGCTCAGCAACCGGCACAATAACTACGATACTATGTATATCAACCGAACTTTGGGCTCTTGGCTCTTGACTCTTGGCTCTTTGCTCTTGACTCTCAGTTTGATGGCAGAGGTCTATACGCCGTACACGGTTCCTAACCAGCGGACGACGGACGGCAAGGCGTTTGTGGCGGATCCCGATCATCTGCTCTCTACCGAGGAACGCAACGCCATCCAGGACGCCGCAGAGCAGCTGCACTCCCTCACGGGCGTGGAGATGGTCACTGTCGTCTTAGACGACATAGGCGACGCGGACGCGTTTGATTTCGCTTATGATCTCTTTAACGAATGGGGTATAGGCGACAGCGAGACGAACACCGGCGTGCTCCTGTTCTTCACTATGCAGCAGCACGATATCCGTATCACCACTGGCAAGGGCTTGGAAGGCCTCCTGCCCGATGCGGTCTGCTATGATATCATCGTCGATGATATCATCCCGCTGCTTCGTTATGGGCAGTACGGTGCGGGTCTCTTAGCCGGCAACCAAGCCGTCACCCAACGGCTCACTACCCGGCAGGCGCTGCAGGAGTTGCTCCTCGGATATCGCCCCAAAGAGCCCAAAGAGCAACCCTGGAAAGGGCTGAGTCTCTTTGCGCTCTTCGTCGCAATGATAGCCGGCTTGGCGTACCGGGCGGCACCCCGATGTCCCCAATGCAAGAAGAAAGGTGCGCGGACGAAGGACGAAATCCTCGTCTATGCCACTTATACCTCTTCGGGACGGGGTGTCCATCATCATACCTGCCGCTCCTGCGGACATCGGTGGGATGAGCCTTATACGATCGCCAAACGCACCCGCAGTTCCTCCTCTTCCTGCAGTAGCCGTGGATACAGCAGTAGCGGAGGTTCCTCCGGCGGCAGTTTCGGCGGCGGCTCCACTTCCGGCGGCGGTGCCGGTGGCAAATGGTAGAGCCCCCTCCGTCTCCCCCATGGAGGGGGAGAGATTAAGTCGAAATAGGTCAACCTAGGTCAACCTATGACTACCTATAAAAAATATATGATTATGAAAAGAAATGTAATTATCATCGTTGTTGTCGCCCTCGTGGCAGGGTTGGCTTTCTGGCTTGCCGGCAAGTACAACGCCATGGTGACAGCGGAAGAGAACGTGACCACCTCTTGGTCACAAGTAGAGAACCAGTACCAGCGTCGTAGTGACCTTATCCCCAACCTTGTGGCTACGGTCAAGGGCTACGCGGAGCATGAGAGTCAGGTCTTTGAGAACGTGACCGAGGCACGTGCCCGGGCGACGCAGATGACCCTCTCGGAAGACGCCACGCCGGAGCAGTTAGCCGCTTTTCAGGCAGCACAAGGCGAACTGTCGCAGGCATTAGGGCGGTTGTTAGCTCTCGCGGAGAACTATCCGAACCTGAAGGCGAACGAGAACTTCCGCTACCTGCAGGCGCAACTCGAAGGCACGGAGAACCGTATTGCCGTAGCGCGTAATGCCTTCAACGAAGCCGCCAAGGCATATAACATCCTCATCCGCAAGTTCCCGAACAACCTCGTAGCAGGTCTCTTCGGCTTTGGAGCGAAAGCGTATTTTGAAGCCGACGAAGGAGCAGAGAAAACTCCGATGGTGGAGTTTTGAGATGTAGGATTGCAAATTTATGATTTATAACTTATTAAGATTATGAAAAGATTTATCTCTCTGGCAGCCGCGTTGCTGCTCTTCGCTGCTTCGTATGCAGCTGTTACAGACGTGAGTACGCTCAGCCAACTCGCCAATGCTGTCTCGTACTCTTCGGACACTATTCATCTTACGGCGGACATCACTTATGGGGACGCCGACGGAGTGCTGTATGTACCCGCCAACAAGACCTGTGTCATTGACATGGATCTGCACAACCTCCAACGGAACGTGACCCATTCCGCCAACACCATCCGTCCGGCTATCACCATAGGACGTGGCGCCAACCTCACGCTCATCGACGGTGGGGTAATCTGCAACAACACGCTCGTGGATGCATCTGTCCAGCCCTGCGCGGTCTATATGCCCGGCGACAAATCCGTGCTGAACCTTGAGAGCACGACCCTCGTCGGATTGATAAACAATAGCCAAGCACCTAATGCCTATGGCATAATCACAGATGATCAAGAGGACATAACCATCAATGCACGTCTTGCCAATATCAACTGTCTCTATTTAAAGAACCTTACGCACGTACACACGCTCAACCTGTATCGTGTCAATTTGGGTTCGGAGAACCGCAAGAACGCCGGTGGTCTCGGTCTGAAAGCCGATGCTCCGCGCAATCTCCAAGGTACGTTTGTCATGGGTATGTTAGACGGAACGAACCTCTCCGGCGCACAACTCTTATCGCTCATCTCGGACCAAGACATGAAGTATCTCGATTGGAACAACCCCTCTGTCTATGCGCCCCTCACCCGTGCGCAGATAGCGCAGATGACGTCCCTGCAGAGCCAGTCGTTCTATTTCTTCCCGGATCTGAACTTCTCTGTCTCTAACACCGCCGTTACGTACACCAACTGCGACGACATCCTCAATGATGGCAAGGCGCGTTTTGACTTCCTGACCAACACCCTTTATTTGAAAAACACCGATCCGAACAACTTCAGTACCCTTTCCGGTATCTATTGGACCGGTTTTAATCTGACCGTGGAGGTAGATGGCAGATGGCGCAGCGGGCAGATCCTTTCCTACGATGGCGATCTCACCGTTCGTGCGCATCATAGAGCCTTGACCGAAGAGGATGCCGACCTGCTATCAGTCACCTATGTAGCGGAAGAACCTTTTGCGATTCATGATGCGGATATCCGCTTTAAGGACCGCATTAAGATTTATGCCGAGAGCGACCGGACACACAACCCGGCTTTCTTATGCCGCGATATCTTTGTAGAGGACAGCTGGCTGGACGCTTTTGGCAAGAGTCCTTCACCGGTAGCCAATTACAGAAATGCGTATGTCTTCAAAGCCAGCGTCAAGGTCGGCTCCTTCAGGAACAACGATGTTATTCAGATCGAACCGCAGTTCACGCAGTATTACCTCCACGTACAGTCTAACGGCAGAGGAACCGTCACCGGCGAAGGCTGGTACAACGAAGGCACCGAAGTCACTATCTCCGCCACCCCCAACGAGGGTTACTATTTCGATCGCTGGAATGAGGATAACTCCCATGAGGCGACCCGCACCGTTACCGTCACCGAAGATTCGTACTACACCGCTATCTTCCTTCCCGAGGTAGTCATCAACTACTACGATATCAACGTTGTTTCCTCCGACGAGACCATGGGTACTGTCTCCGGCGGCGGCACACATATCGAAGAAGGACAGCCCGTGAGCATGACCGCTACCCCGAACTCCGGATATGAGTTCATGTATTGGACGAACCTCCAAGGCTATCGTTTCATAACCAACCCGCTCTCCTATACCGTGGGCGCTTCGGATACCTATACCGCGCATTTCCGCGAGATACCTAATTATACCTCGTATAGCATCCATCTCAACGGCACGCAAATCACTTCCAATAACCAGAATGACGTCCTCGGCGACGGCGTCTGGGCATACGACGAGACGACTAACACCCTCACTACGATGGCGAAAAAGACCTATTCTATCACCAACACCGACTTCATCGATAACTATATCGCCGATCCGGTGACCATCGTCCTGAACCACTCCATCACCATCAATGCTTCGACGACCGACACCAATAATGACGTTGTGTTGTATAGTGCTTACGGCTTCCATATCACCGGTACGCCGAAACAACGTCTGACCATTAACGGCACCGACATGCGCCTGATCTATGCGGCCTTCGGACCGGTGGTTATTGACAATGTGGTGATGTTAGATGCCGAGCAAACGATCACCTCTTGGGGCGAGACCAACCTCACCACCAAGTGCGCCGTGCAGCTGAAAGGTTCCGATGATGCCATGACCGTCAATGGTGCCGATGTATATATCAAGACTTCGGGAAGCAGCCTCTTTAAAGTCACCAACCGCACCGATGCGAACCTCTCGCTCATCCGGGCGGATATTATCTCCGGTGCAATGGACGGTACGTCGCTCAATATATCTAATGATGTAAACCGCTATATCCTCCATTACAGCAACGCGGATCTGGAGGATATCTGTCCTGTTTACGGCGGCTTCGGATTCCATTATCCCGGAGAGATCATTACCATTGAGGCTTGCCCGAAAGATGGATATCTCTTCGCGCAGTGGTCCGATGGCGTCACCGACAACCCGCGTGTCATCACCATGCCGGAGCATAATCTCTATCTCGACCCGATTGTAGAGGTGGATGAGTCGTTCGTTCCGAAGGGCGCGATCATCACTGCCGATGCTACCGAAGGACAAGGTTCCATCATCGGCTTCACCTCCGGATGGTACACCGAAGGCACACAACTCTCCATCACGGCGCAGGCTGCAGAGGGCTACGAGTTCGTGGAATGGTCCGACGGCGTAACCGATAACCCGCGTGCCATCACCGTAGAGGACGGCAAGAACATCAACATCACCGCAGTCTTCAAAAACGCCGGAGACACTACCGGTATTGAAAATCATACATCTGAAATCATAAATCATAAATTCCTCAAAGACGGCATCCTGTATATCGAGCGCAACGGCAAGACCTACAATGCCCAAGGTCAAATAGCCAAATAAATAGTACCTGGTAAATGACCAAATGGTAAATAAAATTTGCGTATCTTGCAAAAATGTTGTATCTTTGCACCCGAAATGAGAAAGATACTGACTATATGGATCGTTTTTCTCTCCGTCATGGCTGTCTCGGCCATGACGCGAGAGGAGGTCGATGCGCAGGTGGACAGCGCGTATAATGCCGCGATGGCGGGGCAGATCGAGCAGGCTATCTCCATCAACAAGGACGGTTTGGCTTTAGTGCCGGAGGACTCCATGAGTTGGAGATGCGAGTTCTACTCCTGCCTCCTCTATTGCTATCACCGCCTTGGCGACTACCAGCAGGCGCTGTTCTATGGCGAGGAGTGTCTCAACTACGACGAGCAGTACGGCGAGCCGCAGGACCTCTCCGCCTCCTTAGGCAACCTCGCGGGGATCTACTCTTCCTCCGGGCGACAGGACGTAGCCGAGGAATATCTCCGGCGGGCAATCGCCATCGAGCAGCAACTCTTGCAGACGGAGACGGACTATTCCCCGAAATCCCTTGCCATCCGGCAGGCGATGTTAGGCGAGGTATTGCTCTCCAAGAGTGACGCTCTCACGGACTCCGCCAAGACAGCAACGCTCCACGAGGCGCTCGCCCTCACCGAACAGGCGCTGCAGACCGACCGTACCCTCGGACGGAAGCTCCAGGAAGGTATGCGGCTTGCCCAGATCGGGCATATATACGAAGCCTTAGGTGACGCGCACAAAGCGAAAGACTATACCTCTCAAGCCCTCGATATAGCTCGCGAGACCGGCAATAAGATGACCGAAGTACTCTGCCTCTTGCAACTCGAGAGGTACGCCGAGGCTGCCGAGCGGGCACACGAACTCGGATTCAAGAAACAGGAGTTTCAAGCCTGCGATAAACTCTACGCCCGCGCCAAAGCTGCCGGCAGACACGCCGAGGCGTTGGAGTGGCTCGAACGGGCGCGTGTGCTCCATGAAGCCCTTCAGAACGAAGACACGCAGCGCCAGCTCACCATCGCGCAGGTCGCCTACGACACCTATCGGAAGGAACAACTCCTGGCGGACCAACTGCAGCAACTGCGGCAGAAACAGACACGACTGAGAGCTCTGCTCTTCTTCGTCCTGCTCGCCCTGCTCGTCATCGCCTTACTCGTCGGGCTGGTTATCCTCCTGCGGAAGCGCAATACCCTCATCGCCCGGCAGGCTGCCGATAAGAAACGCCAGTACGGCATCCTCAGCCATGACCTCCGCAATCCTGTCATGGCGCAGCAACAACTGCTGCAGATGCTCTATACGAACTATGAGCACTACGCCCCCGAAGAGGTGCATACCCTTGTCGGGCAACTCCTCGCCGGCAGCGATAACCAGCTGGCGCTCCTCCGTAACCTCCAGGAGATAGTACAACTCGATCGACAGGCACGGTGCTTCCGGGTCGATCAACTCGACCTCGCGGCCGTACTGCGCGACACCGTACCTGACATACAGAGCGCTGCCCTGCTCAAGAACGTGACCATCGACCTCCATGCCGACCGACTCCTCGTCGAGACCGACCGGGAGATGATCCGTACCGTGCTGCGTAACCTCCTCAGTAACGCCATCAAGTTCTCGCCCAAAGGCAGTACCGTTGAGGTCGGTACGATCCCGCCGGCTGCCTTCTACGTCCGCGACCACGGAGTGGGAATGACCCACAAGCAGATACAGCATATCCTCACCGATCAGAAGCAGATCGAGCCCTCCGCCGGTACGGACGGCGAGAGCGGGACCGGGTATGGACTGGTCCTTTGCCGGGAACTGCTCGCGCTATGCAACGGAAAGATGGATATACAATCCGTCCAGGGCGAAGGAACAACGTTTACCATTGATTTACAAAACGCTTATTACCCCCGAAATAAACAATATGAACATAGCTGTACTCGATGACCATGAACTGATACGCGTCGGCATCGCCGGTGTACTACAGTCCACGCCTCATACCATCACCCTCAGTGTTCCTACAGCCGACCAGCTCTTCGAGGCGCTGCAAGCCGGCACACCATGTGACATTCTCCTGCTCGACATCCTCATGCCGGATACCAACGGCGTGGATGTCGCCCAAAGGCTCAGGAACGACTATCCCTCCATCAAGATCATCGTCCTCTCTATCGACAACCGGGAGTTTACCCTCATAAAACTGCTCAAGATCGGCATGGACGGCTTCGTCAGCAAGAGCTCTCCCCTGTCGGACATCCCCTTAGCTATCGACTCCGTCGCCGACGGCGTACCCTTCTACGGCAGAGATATATCCATCCTTATTCGCGATATCACCGACGCCAAACTCAATAACAAGAATATCGCTTCCCTTACCAAACGTGAACTCGAGATCATCGAGGCCTGCTGCGCAGGCAAACTCGGCAAGGAGATCGCTGATGAGTTTCATATCTCCATCCGCGCCGTGAACTCTCATAAGACCAATATCTTCAACAAACTCGGTCTCTCTTCCTCCGTCGAGATGGTCCGCTTCGCCCTCCAGCACGGCATCATCTAACCCTAACCCCTAACCCCATTCAGGCTCACTCTGTAGTGAGCCTTTTTTTTCGTCTCCTGGGGCTCCATCAAAAAACCGATGCCCCTCAACCGCTTTGGTATGCTCCTCAAGAAAGCTGAGTATCAAAACAAAATGGTAGGAGCCTCCCGTACCCGCGGATGGATTGTTAGAGAAAGAGGCATGGAGGAGGTGAATGCAGCCCTGTAGGTCCATAATAGCCATCGTGCATTAAAAAATATTCGATTTTCCTTGCATATGTCATAAAAAAGCAGTATCTTTGCGGCGGATTTTGGATAACAGACCTAAAACATGGCACTTTTTTGATGTCTCAGGTAGAAAAAAAGGAAATATTACAAGAGATCACTCCTCTGGAGGAACATGATTTTATGTACGTTGCAGATCGTCATAAGGCAGGATATGATTATCCGCTGCACCGGCATGAGTTGTTTGAACTCAATTTTGTGGAGCATGGAGCCGGTTGTGAGCGTATTGTAGGGATTCCGTTGAGTTTTTAGGAGAGTATGATTTGGTGCTGATTACCTCACCGAATTTGGAGCATCAATGGGCACAGGGGAATTGCCAAAGCAAAGATATTCACGAAGTGACCATCCAATTCTACCTTGATTTCAAAAACAGCAAGTTCTTTGATACCAACCCAATGCGTTCGATCAAACAAATGTTCATTCGGGCGCAGCGCGGTCTCTCTTTCCCATTTTCGGCGATAATGATGGTATATCCGAGGATCATGAGATTATCGCAAATCAAGGAAGGTTTTTATTCTTTAATGGAGCTCTTTAATATACTTTACGAGTTATCGAAATTTGACGATGCCCGCGAATTGTCTTCTTCCTCTTTCGCGCGCGTACAAACTAATATGGAGAGCAGACGCGTAGCCAAAGTGAAAGACTTTATCGCAGCCCATTATATAGAAGAGATTCGCCTGAATCAAATGAGTAAAATGGTCAATATGTCACCTACCGCCTTTTCCCGTTTTTTCAAACTGCGGACAGGAAAAACGCTGGCCGAATATATTGTGGATGTACGTCTTGGGCACGCTACGCGCATGCTGATAGACACCAAAGAGCCTGTATCGCAAATCTGTTTCTCTTGCGGATTCAATACACTCACTAATTTCAACCGCCTTTTCAAGAAGCGGAAAGGTTGTTCTCCAACCGAATTTCGGGAAAAATATACGAAAACAAAGGTAATAGTGTAGCATCTGCTAAAAAAGTGTCAGTGTATATCAAAAAATAGCAGTAATTTTGCAGCGTATTTTGCAAAGTACTGCTATGAGAAACAAAATTATCCTCTTTTCGCTTCTGTTAAGTTGCGTCGGTTGCAAGGCTCAGAACGTGCCTGAACAACTGCAACCCACTGTATCCTATACCTTGTGTAACTCCAATGCCACTGCCGAGGCGCAGCAACTTTGGAGCGTTTTGTGTTCCGAATACGGTAAGCGTGCTGTGAGCGGCGTGGTAGCTAATGTGGATTGGAACACCCGTGAGACGGAGAACGTCTATCAATGGACGGGCAAGTACCCTGCGCTGAACGTATTCGACTTCATCAATATCCATGCCTCCAAGGATGTGAACAAACAAGGCTGGCTGGACTACAGTGACCTCACTCCCGTTACCGATTGGCATGAGGCAGGCGGTGTGGTCGGTTGTATGTGGCATTGGCAAGTGCCAGCCAACAACGGCACAAACTATACCTGTTCGCCGGGTTCCGAACCCGGGCAGACAAGTTTTGACCCGTCGAAAGTGAATGATCCCTCTTCCGATGAGTACAAGCGTATGGTCAAAGACATCGACCAGGTGGCAGGGTATCTGAAGAAGATGCAGAAACGCGGTATTCCCGTCATCTGGCGTCCGCTGCACGAGGCGTCCGGCAACACCACCGAGTTCGCAGGTGGCGGTGCATGGTTCTGGTGGGGAGCCAAGGGACCGGAAGTGTACAAGCAACTATGGCGGTTCCTATACGACCGCATGGTCAACTATCACAAACTGAACAACCTTATCTGGGTATGGAACTCGCAAGTGGGCGACTGGGACTGGTATCCGGGAGATGATGTGGTGGACGTAGTGGGACGTGACAGTTACTATGCGCTGCAATATCCCTTGGCAAAAGAGTTCAATGAACTCAAATCACACTATCCGAATAAACTCATCTGCCTTGCCGAATGTGGTAACGGTGATGAGGTGGATATGTCGTTGTGGTCGAAGATATGGAATGAAGGAAGCCGCTGGAGTTGGTTCATGACGTGGTACGACTACAACTACAACAACGGTACGAGTGACGAGCACCAGTTTGCCGGAGAAGCGTGGTGGCAAGATGCCTTCAACAGCGGTACGGTCATTGACCGCGAAGAGATGAAAAGACTGCTGAAAGGTACAAAGTGACAAAGTACAAATTTATTCAAAGATGCACACATATAGATACATAGTAACCATCCTCCTTTGTACATGGTCCATTGTGGCTTTGTCCCTTGAAAAGACCATCCTGCTTGGTCCGAAGACCATCGGCAAGGCTTGGCGGGACAATATCGTGCTGGAGCCGCGCCATTTTGCGGATGCGAAAGCCGGCGATATTGTCACTGTCTATAATGACAAAGCCAAAGGCACGGCGCAAGGGGCTTTCCAAAATCCGTCCGACTGGCAGGGCGTTGCGCCTGAATACGGTTATTTCGGTATAGCAGGACCATTCCGCATGACCTTGACCGAGGATATATTAAGGATTGCGCGCACGCATGGGATAGCCATCGGCGGACACGACTACCGTATCTTACGCGTCACACTGACGGATGCAGCGGATTTTGCAGAGACCGTTGTGTGGAAAAGTGGTCCTGTGAAGATGAAAAACGACTGGAGTGCCAGTGCCGAGATAGCAGGACGCTGTTTCGAGCATCTCGATATAGGCGACGGCTTGCGTCTGCATATCAGCCATGTGGAGGAAGGGGCAGCCTGCAAGTTGATGGACTTCACGTGGAACGCACTCGATCCTTCGGTAGATGGCGTGCCCGTGGGTGGTGACAACTATACATGGTCTGTCTGGTCGCGTGCCCCGCTGCTCAAACTGCAGTTGGCAGGTTACGGCGCGCAGACCGCTATGCGCATAGGCGGAAAAGGCTATCGTCTGGACAGCATCGGTATCGTAAAGCAAATAGGCGAGGTAAGTGAAGACCTGACTAACGCCCAGCGTGCACCACGCGAATATGTACTCCAACCCGGAGAACTGTTCCATGGGGAGAAATACTTTGCACCGGACTGGAGCGGCAGCTTATCCATCAACGCTGCTCCTTTCCAGGAGTGCACGGAGAACGACGTGCTCATCATCTCTTATCGTCTGGATGATGCGGCGGTAGCAGCCGGAACGAAAGCCCAACTTTCCATCCGCGATGCACATTGGCATGAGATAACAGGAGCCACAGAACCCGTATGGTATCCTTTGGACGGCACCGATGTGGTCTATATGTTCGACCCTGTCGCTTTAGACAAGGTCAAGACCCGCGGACTGATCGTAACCGGAGTGGGCTTTACATTAACCAAAATCGAAATACTATCTGCACAATAATATGAGACGATTATTAACCTTTGTACTTTGTACCTTGTACCTTTGTACTTTTGCACAAACGACCATTACCGGTCGCGTAATGGACGGAGCTGCCAACGAATCGGCTATCGGTGCTTCCGTCCTGGTGGTGGGCACAACGGTAGGCACTATTACTGATTTTGACGGCCGGTTCACAATCGAAGTGCCGGACGGCAAGTTCATCCTCCAGATTTCCATGGTGGGTTATAAGACCCAAGTGGTGAATATCAAAGGCAAGACCTCGGTGGAAGTGACGCTTATGGAGGATGCCCAGGTAATGGACGAAGTGGTGGTTGTCGGTTATGGTACGATGAAGAAACGCGACCTATCCGGTTCGGTCAGCCAAATCAAATCTGAGGATATCATGTCCGGTGGTCAAATGAATGTGGCTAATAGTTTGGAGGGAAAGATCGCCGGTGTGGATGTGAAAGCATCTGACGGAGCTCCGGGATCCGGAGTGAGTATAACTGTACGCGGTGCCAACTCGTTCACTACTTCCTCGCAGCCGCTCTATATCGTGGACGGTATTCCTTTCGGCACCGACCCCAACGGCGTTCCCTCATCCGGAGCTAACGACGGACAGAATACCTCGCAGAACCCGCTCTCGATGATTAACCCCAATGATATAGAGAAGATAGAGGTGCTCAAGGACGCTTCAGCTACCGCCATCTACGGTTCGCGTGGAGCCAACGGCGTGGTCATCATCACCACCCGCAAAGGGCAGGAAGGAAGACCGCGCGTAGAACTGAATATCAAAGGTTCGGTACAGCAGATTGCCCGCAAGGTGCAGATGCTTGATGCCTACCATTACGCTCTCTATCAGAACGAAGCGGCAGCGAACAGCCGCACTTACGAAGGCGGTACGCAGCGTGACCCCTATCGCGGCGAATGGGACTATCCTTATATCGGTTCCGGCTATGTCTATACCCAGGGCAAGTACAACCCCTCGCCGGAGGACTTTCTCAACCCCGGTCTGCGTACCGACCAATACGGCAACGTGGATGAGGTAGTCGGTACCGATTGGCAACAACAGATTTACCAACTCGGTTGGTCGCAGGAATATAACGCTGCAGTCTCCGGCGGCACCGACAAAGGCTACTACTCCTTCTCCGGCTCCTACGCCGACCAGGCGGGTATTATCAAGAATACCGGCTACAAACGCTACGGTCTTTCTATCAACACCGCTTGGCATATCACCAAATGGCTGGAGATAGGCACCTCGCAGCACTTCACCAACGCCACCACCAATTTCCAGCGCACCAACTCTGAGAACACGGGTATCATCCGTTCGTCGCTCATCTTCCCGCCTACATACGGACCGCATGCTCAGACCGAGCAACTGGACGAACTGAACTGGCTGGCAGCCAATCCTGTCAACTATGTCAACGGTGCCAAGGACGAACTCAAGCAAATCTCATGGTTCTCGTCCTCCTTCGTGGAGTTTACTATCCAGCCGTGGCTCAAGTTGCGCCAGAACCTCGGTCTTGGGTATAACGACGGGCATCGCTCTACCTATTACGACCGCCATACGCAAGAAGGCAAATCGCCCTATAACGGCAAAGCGGGCAAAGCGTCCTCTATTTGGAAATCGCTTACTTCCGAGACCCTGCTCACCTTCGATCATAAGTTCAACGAGAAACATTCGATCAATGCGGTGCTTGGTGTCACCTTCGAACGCGGATGGGGAGAGAACGAGTCCGTGACAGCTACCAATTTTCCGAACGACCTCACCAAGGATGCGAATATGGCATTGGCGTTGGACAAGGCGGTGCTGCAAAGCTCCAAGACGGTCCAATCGCTGGAATCTTACCTCGCCCGTGTCAACTACACCCTCATGGGGCGCTACCTCTTCACGGCTTCTGCACGTGTGGACGGATCGTCCTCGTTTGCCAAGAACCATAAATGGGCACCTTTCTTCTCAGGGGCATTCGCTTGGCGCATGATAGACGAGGAATGGATGCAGTCGCAGGATGTCCTCTCCAACTGGAAATGGCGTGTCTCCTTCGGCGAGACAGGTAATCAGGCTATCGGAGCCTACCGTACGCTCACCGTCTTTGATGCCGCCAACTATCCCTATGCCGGTACGCTGGAGTCTGGCGAAGCGATGATTGACTGGCGCGGACCTACCAACCCGGATCTCCGGTGGGAGACAACAGACCAAGCCGACGCAGGTATAGACATCGGTTTCGCGAACAACCGCGTTAACCTCACCCTCGATTATTATTGGAAAAAGACCCGCGACCTGCTCCAGAATGTAACTATCCCCTCCTCATCCGGTTTCAGCCAGATGATGATCAACTCCGGATGGGTCATCAATCAAGGCTTCGAATTATCCCTTTCTGCTGTGGCAATCGACATCCGTGACTGGAAATGGACTCTCGATGCCAACTTCTCCCTTAACCGTAACCGCATCGGCGGGCTCAAGGGTGACCAGTACGCTACGGCTCTCTGGTCCAAGGCGGACCAAGTTTTCTTGCAGCGCAACGGCTGTCCTATCGGTACGCTCTATGGCTACAAGGAAGAAGGCATCGACCCTGCTACGGGCGAGATTATCTACGCAGACCTCGACGGTAGTGGCTCGATTACTGAAGCCGACCGTACCATCATCGGAAACACAAATCCCGATTTCACCTACTCCCTTACCTCGCGCCTATCGTGGAAAGGACTCTCCCTCAATTTCATGCTGCAAGGCTCACATGGTAATGACATCTTCAACTATAACCTCACAGACATTACCATGTCCAATATCGGTAATATCACCAAGACCGCTTACGAAGGTCGCTGGACGCCGCAGACGGCTACTACTGCCACTTGGCCCAAAGCAACTGCCGGATATAACCGCACATGGCTTGTATCCGACCGCTATGTGGAGGATGGCTCGTTCCTCAAAATCAAATATATCACCCTCTCGTACGACTGGAACAACCCCGCCAAGTGGCTCCAGAAGATCAACTTCAACTTCACCGTCAACAATGCCTGGACTTTCACGCGCTACTCGTGGTTTGAACCCGATGTCAATGCTGCCGGCAACAACCCTGCATGCCCGGGCGTAGACTCCTATTCCTACCCCTCCGCACGAACTTATAGCCTCGGTATTAACTTTGTATTCTAATAACCCCACCTGACCTCCCCACAAGGGAGGGAATAAAAACACTACAGTTATGAAAGTAAAAAAATATATCACCCGCTTATTGGTCATCCTCCCCCTGTGGGGAGGCTTGGTGGGGTTATTCCCTTCATGTAGTTGGATAGAAGAAAACCCCGACTCTCTCATTACGCCCGCCCAACTCGGCGACAGCGAAGAGGCATGCGACCAACTCGTAACAGGGGTTTATTCCAAATGGATTTATGACATGTTCTGTTGGGGCTATTTTCCGCGGATGTTGGAGTTCGATGCGGATTATATCTCCGGTCCGGACTGGCTCTTCGGTACGTTCGGTGCAGGTAATTTCCAAGGCGAACCCGATCTTACCGATGCGCTATGGAAAGGTTGTTACGGACTCATCGGGCGCGCTAATACGGCTGAACGATATATCTCAGAAATGAAGAATATCTCATCTGCTTATAAGAACAACGCCTTGGGCGAACTGCGTTTCCAGAAAGCCTTCGCTTATTTCCTCCTTGTCCGCGCCTACGGTCCGATACCTATCCAAAATGAACAAATGGTAAATGAACAAATGGTAAATGGACTGAGTAATCCTCGTCAAGAGGTTACGAAGGTTTATGACCATATCATAGGTCTGCTCGAACCCGCTACCCGTATGCTCTACAAGAACACCGACGAAGCTTACCATCCCGGACATGTCTCCGCAGGCTCGGCTGCAGGATTGCTCGCTAAGGTCTATGCCACCGAAGCAGCCTATGCCATGCCGGCGGGAACGGAGCTTATCGTCCGTACAGGTGCTCCCTATACAACGGTTAATGGCAACAAACGCTACGCACCGCTGCAAACCCTTACCTTTACCAAACAAGCGGTTCCCGGATATGAGTCCCTTGACCCGCTCCAGCTCTATCAGCAGGCAGCCGACTGGGCGGAGGAACTGCTCAACGGTACGTACGGTTCGTACGAACTGTCCGACTATTCCGTCCTCTGGACCAAAGCCAACGCAACCGCCTCAGAGTTCCTTTTCTCCATCGGCACGGTCTCCGGCGATGCTACTTACAAAACCTCTGTCCACACCCAGTATGAGGGCTATATGACAGCGACCGGCTCGGACTTCATTCAGTCCGGCGGATGGACAGGCTGCACGCGTCACTGGTATGATCTCTTCGACCATGACGACTTCCGTATCACCAAAGGTGTCCGCCACCGCTGGCGCAACTACACCCAGCGCGAGTCCAACTCCGGTTTCTATTATCCTTACGATGACGAATACACCATTATGGCTACGGGTCGTAACCTCAACGGCGACTGGGTCAAAGACCCCTCCGGTATCTATGCCGATGGAGTCAATTATTACTACTCCATGGATGCCCAGTGCCTTGCTTTCACTACCAAGTACGAGGATGTGACCGACCCTTCTATAGACCAAGCGGACGCCAACTGGCCCTTCCTCCGCCTCGCGGATGTCATTCTCGTCTATGCCGAAGCGCTCAACGAACTGGGCAAACCCGGTGACGCAATCACCCAACTCAATAAGGTCCGTGCCCGCTCCAATGCCGCGCGTGCCTCTATGGGAGGAACCAATGCCCTCTCTACCCAGACCCTCCGACGCTCGGCGATCATCGAAGAGCGTGCCAAAGAACTCGCTTGCGAAGCAGACAGACGATGGGATCTCCTCCGGTGGGGCATCTACCTCGATGCCATGAATGCCATCGGAGGAACAGACGATTCAGGCGTCAATAAATCCCGCACATCCCGTAATCTCCTCTTCCCCCTCCCCGTGCAGGAACTCAATACCAACTCCGCCATCACCGCCAACAACCCCGGATGGCAATAAAACAATATTAATTATTAAATTACTATCTATTATGAAAAAACATCTCCATTATGCCTTGTACTTGGTACTTTGTACCTTTGTACCTTTCATCTCCCTCTTCGCAGCGGAGACCACACTATGGGAATCAACCTACACCGATGGTGTGGAAATCAACAGCGAGACCGTCGCTTCTTTCAAAGCCGGCGACATCCTACGTATCTATCTCTCTGTGCCCGAGTCCGGCGCAAACTTCAAAATCTGCTACAAGGGAGCACCCGACTGGTCCGAGACCGCTATCCCCTCACTCGACTCGCAATGGCCTTGGGTCAACGGTGGCGAAGACCATTTCGACCTCACTTTCAAACAAGCGGACATCACCGCTTTCTCGGGAAAGAATATCTATATCTATCAGGGCGATAACAGCCTCATTAGCAAAGTCACATTGGTAACCGAAGACCAAGACCCCGAACCGCAAGACCCGCAACCCCAACCAACCGACCGCGTTGCAGAAACACTCTGGGAGGGTACGCAAGTGCTGGGTGCAGAGGGGAATGACGGTTTCGGCATCGATGCTGCCAAACTGCAAAACTTGGCGCTCAACGACTCGATCGCAATCACCATTACCGATCTCACCGACTCCTATTGCCAAATCAATATCGCTGCTAACGATCCATGGACTGCTATTCCCGGTACGAACTGGGAGTCGCTGACTGCAGCAGGCACTTATCGTTATGCCGTTGCAGATGCGGACCTCGTAGCTAATATCAAAACTTCCGGTCTGACCATCCAGGGCAAACTCTGTACCGTCACAAAACTGCAACTCCTGCCTTATCAAGAGCCGGGCGATGATCCCGAACCGCAGCCCGAAACCAAAGAATATGAAGACCAAACCGTCTGGACCGGAAACACCGCTATCTCGTGGAATGCGGAGGAATACCCGGGTGAACAATTCGACACCTACAATGTGCAACAGGATATGTTGGCTGGGCTTGCCAAAGATGACAGTATCAAGATCTATTACACCGATGCGATCGAAGGAGCACAGTTCGCTCTTACCTACAAAGCCGGAGATGAATGGTCTTGGACTGACCTTGCTGTTACCAACCACACCTCCTTCTTCGCCTACAAAGTCGCAACCGATGAGATAGCGCAGGATATTGCCGACCATGGTCTCGTCATCCGCGGACAGGGCTATCACGCTATCCGTATCGTTATCGGCAAACCGAAGAGCGCAACCGGCGTTGAAACAACGAATGCATCCGCAATACATTGCGGATCAAAAATCCTCCGCAACGGTCAAGTGCTGATTATCCGTGATAGCAAAGCATACAACATGCTCGGTCAATTAGTTGACTAATAGACCGGTAACTATATAATTAACTTTAAAATATAATCATTATGAAAAAACTATTTAGTATTTTAGCCGTGGCACTCTTTGCCCTCTCCGCCCATGCCACGGTAGTAACAAAGGACATTACTTGGACTTTGACAGATGGCGGAAATACTTTCGCTCTGGATGCTTGGGGAAATATGCCAACCAAGTGGGATTGGACGGAAGGATGTGCCGAATACGACCAATTGGTGTTCGAGTTTGATGCTCCTACCGGTGACATCGCAGTTAAAGCGCAGTTTAATGATGGGGCAAACTACATTGCTTCTTCTGCTGTATTGCACGTAGGTGACAATAGTCTGGCTGTGAATGTGGCAGCCGATGTATTGCAAAGCGTTGATGTGAAGAACTATAGCGGTACAGCACAGACTATCACCCTCACTCGCATGTATCTGCGTAAAGCAGTTGGTCCCCAAAAGACAGAAACACTTTGGAGTGGGAGCATGGAGTTTGACTCTTGGAAAGACTGGGGAAATAGACTCGTAATTGCACCGGAGAAATTTGCTGATATACATATTGGAGATATTATCGAATTTGAATATACGTTAAGCGGGTCTAACCAGCAATTGAATCTCATTTCCCCTTACAATTCATATAAGATGGCTTTTGTTGGTGTTTTAGATGGAGATAACTATAATATCAATTCGGAAGTAAATCCTACGAAGCTGACTTGCGCAATTATGTCTGCTGCCGATATTACAAATCTGCAAAACGAAGGTGGTCTCTCTATCAATGCAGTCAATATTACTCTAACTGCCGTTAAACTGATTAAGCATGAAGTTCTTTGGACAGGAACTACGGAGGCGGGTAACTGGAGCGGATACCAACAAATCGATGCATCCAAATTAACCAATCTTCAAGTAGGCAATATCATCTGCGTGCGTGTTTCTGCTATTGGCACAGAGGACTCCCCGCGTATTACTTTGGCAGATGGCACATGGACAGCACTTGTAGATGGTGAGTATTATTTCCAAGGAGGTGACGAAGCACCGATGGATGTAGAGTTCCCTGTTACCTACAAGATGGCGCAACAACTCCGTGGCAAGAATCTGGTCGTGCGTGGTGTAAACTACACCATGTCCGACATCTTCATCAAAGAAGGTACTCCGGTTAATACCGTAGCCGCTTATCTCAATGTCACTTCTGCCGGTATGGCTACCTACGTACTGCCGTTCAATGTGCCCTCGCTCCCCGATGGTGTGCATGCATACAACCTCACCAACAACGGCGATGCTACGATCTGGGCTACTGACGTGGATGCACTAGAAGCAGACAAACCCGTGCTTATCGTCGCTGCCGAAGGTGAATATGAGTTCATAAGCGAGGAAGGAGCTTCCGATGATATCACATCCAAAACAGGCACATTTACCAACGGCGCACTCGTAGGAACGTATTATGCTATCGCAGAGGTACCCGTATCTGACGGTTCGGTCAACAACTATATCCTTTCCAACGGATCTGACGGCGTGGCGTTCTATCAGGTGAAAGACAACACTTGCTCTGTTGCTCCATACCGTGCGTACCTCAGCTGCGGCTATAATGCTTCGGCTGCCGGACCGAATCCAGCTCCGATGCGTATTGTCTTCCATCAAGACACCACGACTGGAATAGAGGAGGTTCAAGGGAACAAGGTACCATGTACAAAGGTCTTCGAGAATGGTGTACTCTATATCATGAACAACGGTATCAAGTATAATGTGCAAGGCCAATTGTGTAAATGAGTAAATGTGAAAAATATATAAATTATGAAAAAGATGTATAAGAAACCTGAAACGGAAACTATTTCCGTACAAACAACAACCTCTTTATTAAGTGGCTCACAGACTGTCGGGTTTGGTACCGGAAAAGGAACTGGTCCGGCATTAGCCCCGGCACGACCTGTTGATTATCAACATACGAATCTCTGATAATATGTATAGAAACTTACGGTTCTTTTTGCTCCTGTGCGCCTGCCTTCTGGCGGGCGTGCAGCTGCATGCCATAGAGATGTTACCCACCTTCGGTGACATCGACCATATTCATCTGCCTGCGCTCCTTGTGGAGCATGCCGATGGAGATCAGAGTCTGCAATTACGGGCACAGGACACCACCTATATCGACAATCCGCAATACAAGGAAATGATCATCGCTACCAAAGATTTGGTGCAGCCGTTCTATGTGACGATCCATGTGCGGCAATGGAAGGCGGTGGAGATGACCGAGACATGGTACGATATTTCCCACACCGAGAAGAGACCTGTGCGCTTGCAGCGGTACGACAGCGGTTATTTGCCTATCGAGGGAGACAACCCGCACTTGCTGCATATTCATGGTAACTGGGCGGCGGAAGGAGTTCCTACCGTCGAGCGTCTCACACGCGGCGTGAAATCTATTCGTAACTCCGATGGCGCGCGTAATGCACATCTGGATGCGCCCGAAGTGATGATTTCGCTGGACGGTGCGCCCCAAGAGAACTACGGACGGGTGCTCGGTGCAGCGCTGTGCTGGTCCGGTAACTTCGAGATACGGGTGGCGGCTACCGATGAGAAAGGTTACCATTTCTATGCCGGTATCGACCCTATGGCGTCCGAGTATGTATTGGAACCGAAACAAGTGTTCTCTACGCCCCATTTGGCTTATACATGGTCGAATGAAGGAATGGGTGGCGTCTCGCGTGCTTTCCATCGCTGGGCACGCACCTGCGGAATGCTCCATAACGGCAATGCCACTCGTTCCATCCTTCTCAACTCATGGGAAGGCATCTATTTCGACATCACCGAGGAGAAGATCCTCGCCATGATGAATGACATCGCTTCTTTCGGTGGTGAACTCTTCGTTATGGACGATGGCTGGTTTGGCGCGAAGTACCAGCGCAACTCCGACAATGCCGCCCTCGGCGACTGGGTGGTCGATACCTGCAAACTGCCCAACGGACTGAAAGCCCTCACCGATGCAGCCAAAGACCGGCATATCAAGTTCGGTATATGGATCGAACCCGAATCGACCAACACCCTGTCCGAACTCTATGAACAACACCCCGACTGGGTGCTGCAGGAACGAGGACGTGAACTCAAACTAGGCAGAGGCGGCACCCAACTGGTGCTGGATATGACCAACCCCAAAGTGCAGGACTTTGTCTTCTCTACCGTGGATGACTTACTCACTAAACACCCCGAAATCGCCTACATCAAATGGGATGCCAATGCCTCTATCCAGAACTGCGGCTCCACCTACCTGCCGCGAGACAAACAGTCCAACCTCTATGTGGACTACCATCTGGGGCTGGTCAAGACGCTCGAACGCATCCGCGCCAAGTACCCGGACGTGGTCATCCAGAACTGCGCCTCGGGCGGCGGACGCGCTAATTATGGCCTCATGCCCTATTTCGACGAGTTCTGGGTGAGTGACAACAACGACGCCCTCCAGCGCGTCTATATCCAATGGGGCACCTCGTATTTCTTCCCCTCCAACGCCATGGCGCAACACATCGGAGGCAGTCCCTACCTCATGACCGGACGCACGACACCGATTAAGTTCCGTTGTGATGTGGCGATGTCCGGTCGCCTCGGCATGGAACTCCAGCCGGCGCATATGACGGACGAAGAACGCGCTCAATGTACCGTCGCTTTCGCTGACTATAAGGAACTGCGCCCCCTCATCCAGTTAGGCAACCTGTACCGTCTGGTTTCACCCTATGAGCCCGTGCCGGTTGTAGAGAAACAGCAAGTGGCATCGCTCATGTATGTGAATGATGCGAAAGATCATGCAGTGCTCTTTGCTTATGGTCTCTCGTCCTTTATGAAGCAAAGCAGCCGCCGTATTCGTCTCGCAGGACTCGACCCCGACCGCACCTACACGCTCCATGAGAAAAACATCCGCGTGGCGTACAACCACGACAAAGGGGCTTGGGACGAGGGCAAGCCATGCGATCTTGACGGCAAATCCTACACAGGAGAATATCTCATGAACACAGGCATAGAAATACCTCTGAGCACAGAATATAATATCGATTACCCATCCCGCATCTTTGAGTTGAAATAACTCAATAACTAAATAAATGTACCATACGGCGAAGCAGATCGTATGAACGAAGTGAATAAAGAAATGGTAAATGTTAAAATGGTAAATAAAGCATTATTGCTTCTGTTGGCATGCGCCCTCTGCGCGTGCCAGCAGAAAAGCAAAATGCTTTTTGGTCACCAGGACGACGTGGTCTATGGCTCTGACTGGCAGCGCCTATCGGATAGTACCTATGCTGACACCCGTTCCTGCATCCATGACCTCACCGGTCAATGGCCCGACCTTATCGGCTTTGATATCGGAGGAATCGAACTGAACCACTCCCGCAACCTCGACTCAGTGCCGTTCTCCCGCATGATAGAGGAGTGTGCCCGTCAGTTCGAGCGCGGCGGCAAAGTGACGCTCTCTTGGCACGCCCGCAACCCCCTTACGGGCGGTAACTCGTGGGACACAACACCCTGCCTTGCGCAGATCATTGACCCCGACACGGATGTCCATGACACCATGCAGGTGTGGGTCGAACGCGCAGCGGCTTTCGTGGCACAGATAGCTGCCCTGCAAAAGCAGCCTGACCAACTCATCGTACGCCTCTGGCATGAGCAGTCCGGCAACTGGTTCTGGTGGGGACGCGAAGCCGGCTCGGCGGACGACTATATCGCCCTCTGGCGTTGGACACGCAATTATATGAATCTCGTCGGAGTGAAGGCTCTTTACGCCTATTCTCCCGATAAACTGACGCTCTATGAAGATACGCCCGAAGGGGCATACCGCGAGACCGCAGAGTGGTACCCGGGCGACGAATATGTGGACATCATCGGTACCGACTGCTACCACCACGGCGGAGCCGAAGGCACAGAGGACTATCTCTATCGTGCCCACCGTCAACTGGACGCAGCGGCAAGACTGGCAAAGGAGCACGGCAAACGTCTCGCTCTTACCGAGACCGGCTGTGAGGCGCTTCGCTGCCCTAATTGGTACACTACCGTTCTTCTGCCGCTCCTGCGCGAATATCCGGACATCGAATACGTCCTCGTTTGGCGCAACGCCTGGGATATACCCACCCATTACTTCCTCCCGCAATCCAACACCGCTGAGGCGGAAGATTTCAAGCAGTTCTTAAAACAACTATAAATATACAATGTCAGATTATCAATCTAAGATTTCGGCTCTTCGTGCCGCGCACGAAGCACTCCTTACCCGCCCTAATGAGCCGATGACGGAAAATGGGCTTTCGACAGGCTCTGTCCCGTTTCGACTTTCGACGGGTATTTATACAAAATACAAATATCCGATTCTTACCGCGGAGCATACGCCTCTGGAGTGGCGGTATGATTTCAATGAACAAGACAACCCCTTCCTGATGCAGCGCATCATGATGAACGGTGTGTTCAACGCCGGAGCAATCCTTTTTGAAGGCAAATATACAGTAGTCGCCCGTGTGGAGGGTGCTGATCGCAAGTCCTTCTTTGCGGTAGCGCAGTCTGATAACGGCATCGATAACTGGCGTTTCTGGCCGGAACCAATCACCATGCCCGATGGCGATAATGCCCCTGCGACGAACGTCTATGACATGCGCCTCACGCGTCATGAGGATGGCTGGATATACGGCATCTTCTGTGTGGAGCGTCATGACGAGACCAAACCTTTCGACACCTCCGCCGCTACGGCTGCAGCCGGCATAGCCCGCACAAAAGACCTCATTCACTGGGACCGGCTCGATGACCTCAAGTCCCTCTGTCAGCAACGTAACGTGGTGTTGCACCCGGAGTTTGTGGACGGGCAATATGCGTTATACACCCGTCCGCAAGACGGTTTTATCGAGACCGGCAAAGGCGGAGGAATCGGCTGGACGCTCACTCCCGACATCACCCATGCTGAGGTGCGCAACGAACGCATCATCTTCTCCCGTGCCTATCACACGGTCTATGAGGTCAAGAACGGAGAAGGACCTGCGCCTATCAAGACCGACAAAGGATGGCTGCATCTCGCCCATGGCGTACGCAATACGGCGGATGGACTGCGCTACGTGTTGTATATGTACATGACCGCCCTTGATGACCCCACACGTGTCATCGCCCGACCCGGCGGATGGTTCCTTGTGCCCGAAGGATACGAGTATATCGGCGATGTGATGAACGTCGCCTTCTCCAACGGCTGGATAGAGCGCGACGGCAAGGTGTTTATCTACTACGCCTCCGCAGACACCCGGCTCCATGTAGCCACCACTACCGTGGAGCAGCTTCTTGACTACTGCCTTCATACCCCGGAGGATGGCTTGACGACCTCTGCTTCCGTGGAGAATATCAAAGCCCTCGTCGCAAAAAATGCCTCAATGTCTAAATAAATGCCCCAATGGTAAATAACCAAATCGTAAATAGCAAGTGGTTTCGCCACGTAGGCTACGGTTTCGGCGATATGTCCTCGTCGATGTTCTGGAAAGTCTTTTCCTATTACCTGCCGTTCTTCTACAGTAACATCTTCGGGCTCTCGCTCAAGGACGCAGGTATTATCCTGCTCGTCACGCGTATATGGGACGCTGTCTCGGATCCGATGATGGGTATTCTGGCAGACCGTACGCAAACGCGTTGGGGCAAGTACAGACCTTATCTGCTTTTCGTGGCACCGCTCTTCTCCATCGCAGGTATATTACTTTTTACTACACCCGACTGGGGGTACACCGCCAAACTTGTCTGGGCGTATGCTACGTATATTCTGATGATGACCGTCTATACGGGTATCAACGTACCCTATGGCGCGATGCTCGGGGTGATGACCGATGACTCGAATGAGAAAACGGTTTATTCCTCCTTCCGTATGTTCTTCGCTTATGGAGGTTCGTTCCTCGCGCTCTTCCTTTGGGAGCCCCTCTGCAACGCCTTTGGCGGCTACCACTCGCCGCAAGGATGGTATTGGGCGATGGTAGTCATTGCGGCTGCCTGTTTCGTCCTTTTTATCTGCTGTTTCCTGCTGACGAAAGAGGAACTGAAGACCGTCTCAACTGTCTCCATCGGTTCGGATTTCAAGGCACTGCTTTCCAACAAACCCTGGTGGATACTCATTGGTGCTGCCCTTTGCTTTAATCTCTTCTGTACCGTCCGCGGTGCTACCGTAGCGTACTATTTCGCCGACATCATTCCTGCCGGAGCGCAACTGGCTATCGGTCGATGGTCGTTCTTGTTTTATGCCGGCTTGTTCCTTGCTATAGGCGAGGTCTCTAATATGATAGGTGTCGCACTCTGCGTGCCTATCGCTGCGCGGTTCGGTAAGAAAACGACGTTCATCGCAGTCAATATCGGTCTCTGCATCCTGTCCGTGCTGTTCTTTTTTATTCCTGTCTCGCAGACCGGCTTCTGGCTCATGCTCCTCGCTCAGATACTTACCTCTATGCTCACGGGCGTGATGTCTCCTCTGGTATGGTCGATGTACGCCGATGTGTCCGACTATGCGGAGCAGAAATACAAAACAGCCTCCACAGGACTAATCTTTTCCTCGTCCTCCATGGCGCAGAAGTTCGGCGGTGCGATCGGCGGTTCAGCGGCTCTTTGGCTTCTCGCCGCCTGCGGATATATCTCAAACCCTCAAACAATTTCAAACCTTCAAACAGGCGAAGCCTTCACCCAGCCGGATTCTGCGCTTCTCTGCCTCCGATGCCTGATGTCCTTCATTCCGGCTGCGGTGAGTATCATCGCAGTACTCGTGGTATCGTTCTATCCCCTCACTACGGCAAAGATGGCAGAGATTGATGCCCAACTCAAAATCCAAAGACAAAATGGGAAATAAATCGTACATCGTAAATCTTCGAGCATCTGCACAAGCGATGCTCGAAACCAATATCCTCCCTTTTTGGTCCACCCGCATGGTGGACCACCAACAAGGTGGCTTTTACGGACGTATAGACGGACATAATACCCTTCATCCGGACGCAGAGAAAGGAGCGGTGCTCAATGCGCGTATCCTCTGGACATTCTCTGCGGCTACCCGTCTCTTTCATAAAATGCCTTACCGCATTCTTGCTACCCGGGCGAAGGACTATCTGATCACTCGTTTCGTCGATCGAGAATACGGAGGTGTATATTGGTCGCTCAATGCCGATGGTACTCCGCTGGACACCAAGAAGCAGACCTACGCTATCGCTTTTGCCATATATGGTCTGGCGGAGTACTATCGTGCTACGAATGACCCCGAAGCCCTGCTTACCGCCATCCGCCTCTTCGACGACATTGAGACACATGCGTTCCATGTCTCTCCCCTTGAGGGGGAGTCGGAGGGGGTTGGCTATGTGGAGGCTCTCACCCGCGACTGGCAACCGATAGCTGACATGCGTCTCTCCGACAAAGACGAAAACGCTGTCTTCACCATGAACACCCATCTCCATGTGCTCGAAGCCTACACTAATCTTTATCGCGTCTTAAAGAATGTACAAAGGGACGATATACAAGGTACAAAGGAAAGGGTAGAGCGCCAACTCCGTACACTCATCGATATCTTTGCCAACCGTATCTTTGATCCCTCCACCGGTCACTTGATGCTTTTCTTTGACGAGAACTGGCAACCATCCAACACCCATACTTCTCCCGGTCATGACATCGAGGCTGCTTGGCTTTTACGGGAAGCACAAGCCGTGCTGGAGGAAAATGAGGAAGTAAACCAATTGTCACGGCGTCTCGCTATCGCTGCACGGGATGGTATTATGAAAGAGACCCAGTGGTGGTGCTATGCCGAAGCGGTAGTCGGATATATCGACCAATGGCAGGATATTCCGGATCCGCACTATCTCAACTTAGCTAATGCAGCCTGGGATTTCATCGTTGACCATCTGGTAGATCATGAGCATGGAGAGTGGTACTGGTCCGTCCTTCCCGACGGAACACCCGACCGCTCCAACGATAAAGCCGGTTTCTGGAAATGCCCCTACCATAACTCCCGCATGTGTATTGAACTAATTGAAAGACTATGAAGCCTTACAAGTTCCAACCTTATTTGAAGACCACCATCTGGGGTGGCTATCAGATTGCGCCCTTCAAGGGCATTTATACCGCGCAGCCGAATATCGGCGAGTCGTGGGAAATCTCCGGCGTACCCGGTCATGAGTCCGTAGCAATAGAGCGAGGACTGATCGGTGACGTCGATTTCGGTCTCAACCTCACCCAACTCATCGATAAGTACAAAGGACTCCTTCTCGGCGAACGGATCTATAAGAAGTTCGGAAATAAGTTCCCACTCTTGGTCAAGTTCATTGACTCCCGTCAGGACCTCTCCGTCCAAGTGCATCCCGATGACAAGTTAGCGATGGAGCGTCACGGTTGTATGGGAAAAACCGAGATGTGGTATGTGCTCAAAGCCGATGTGGGCTCAAAAATATACTCCGGTCTTAAGAAACCCATCACACCCGAGGAATACGAGCAACTCGCTACTGCTCCTGCTGTCAACGGGCACTCACCTATGCAGGATGTCATCGCTACGCATGAGTCCCACCAGGGTGACCTCTATTTCCTCCCTGCCGGACGATTGCACGCCATCGGAGCGGGTAATTTTCTTGTTGAGATCCAACAGACTTCGGATATCACCTACCGCGTCTATGATTTCGGACGCGTCGATGCTGCCGGCAAACCACGCGAACTCCATATCGAGCAAGCTAAGGAAGCTATCGACTATCAAGTTTGGCCCGAGTATCGTACGTCGTATGACTCTACCAAACCCAATTCCGAACTCATCCACTGTCCCTACTTCACCGTCAACCGCGTTGTCGTACAGGTGGCCGCAGAAGTCGATCTACATACCGACTCCTTCGTCGTAGTAGTATGCCTCTGGGGAGAAGCGAACATCAATGGCATCCGAGTCAAGCAAGGCGAGACGCTCCTCGTTCCTGCATCCGAAAACGTCCTCTATATATTCGGTAATGCCACCTTCCTGACAGCTACGATGTAGCAAACTTTTTTCTTTTGTGCCGACTGCGTCCGGCATGCTTCTTTCTTTGACAAAAACGAAAAAAATGACACATTTGAATACATTTCATGCCAAAATCCTTGCATATGTCAGAAAAAAGTAGTACTTTTGCAAAGTTTTTTTACATATTGCTAAATTAGGATTCCTATGCTTACGCACTGTACATACGGCGCTCATAGCCAACGAATTACCTCTGCTGCCATATGGGGGGGGGTATTCGCATACCTCGCCTCCGCAGTCATATTGTAAGCACCCCACAGACCAACGCAACGCTATCACAGGCGGTGCCCGTAATTCGCGGGTGCCGCTTGCGTGTATATAATTGTTAATTTTTGACTACCATACATAATGAAGAAAATCTACACTCAGCCACGCATAGAGACCGTGGCAACTACTCCGCAGCAGATGCTCTGCGCCAGCGGAGGTATCAATGCGAAAATCTCCGGTTACGGCACAAACACAGGCGGCGGTTTTACCCAGACTTTTGCATGGTTGGCAGGCGCGGTCTGCTCGTCCTTGCTTTTCCTCGGCACAGCGTGCAGCACCACTAACAACCCTGACCAGCCCAAGCAGCAGGCGGAACTCAAGCCCCGCACGCTGATAGTGACGGAAGTCGAAAGTCGAAAGTCAAAAGTCGAAAGACGTCTCCCGCAGGCGACGATCACGGAGAACGGTGATGTGCTGGACGCCCTATGGAACGAAGGCGACGAGGTGTTCTACCGCAATCTGAGTTATAGCGAAGACTACTATGAAGACGATGAAGGAAAACCCCTCTACGGCGTCCTCGAAGCGGACAAAGATGGTAGCGTTGCTTCCTTCTCCGGCGACCGCGTCTGGTGTGCAGAGGAGGACCAGTTAGCGCTTATCTATCCTGCGCTTGACCCGTTGGCATTCACTTTCCACGATAACCCTCTGTCTGCGGAATACACCATCTCCATAGCCGGACAGGACGGTTCGTTGGCAACCTTGGCGAAGGATTTCCACCATATATACGGTATTGCGAGCGTGGTGTCCGTTACGGAGACCACCGCCAATGCGGAGCTGGCGCAGATGAAGAGCCTGATGACGGTCTGCAAGTTCTCCTTTGAGGACAAAAACCATCCGGGTACGCCACTCCCGATCAGCACGTTCAAAATCAGCGTAAGCGACGGCTACTATGTCGGCACTTATCCGCAACAGGGCACGGTGTCCATCGCGCAGAACGTATCCGCATGGGATGTATCCGTAGATCCGGAGTGGAAAACCACCGGCGAAGGCGGCAAGCCGCTCACCATTGACACAAAAGGGGTAAATCCGACGGAGGTCTATGTTGCGCTGTTTCCGGACATGGGAGCAACCTATTCCTTCACCGTCACCAGCACAACCGGTGCCGCCACTGACGGCACCTACACCGGCACCGCTACCGCCGTCCTTAAAGAAGGCGAGTTTGTGCCTGCCACCGGGCTAAAGCTCGTGAAGCAGTAAAATCTCAAAGCTGACAGCTGAATGCTGACAGCCCAAATACGATCTTTGACATATTGGATTACCCCCATTACAGCAGCCCGGTCATATAGACAGGGAGGTAGAGAATGTCGTCTTTGATTTCCAGATCCTTGGTGTGAAGAACAACGGGGCGGGTGACGTATTGGCTGAATTTGGCTATGCACTTCTTCAGGGACGACAGCGCATAGCGTGGGGAAGATTTGACTTCTATCGGGCATATGTTCTTCCGCGAAGTAACGGAAGGCTTGCTGACCAGAAAGTCTATCTCCATGGTATTGTCGGAGTCTTTGTCGTCATATTGGTAGAAATAATACAATTTATGCCCTGCCGCCTGTAGCATTTGTGCGACCATGTTTTCCATGACATAGCCAAGGTTGACTTCCAGTTTGCCATGCAGGATACGTTCGTACACTTCTGCCGGCATACTTCCCTGCTCGTCGAAAGCAAGTGAGAGGAACAAACCGGTATCAGCCATGTAGCATTTGAGCGTGGTGCGCTCTGTGTTCATTCCCAGCCCGATATTCGGGGCAAACGTATTGTAGCAGATATTGACAATACGCGAATCGCGCAACCAGAAAAAGGCACTCTCGTAGTGAACATATCTTGCGTTCGCGTTTATATCCGCCAATACAAAGCGGGTGCCTTGTTTCTGCAACTGCGAGGGGATGGCTTCGAATATATCCGCCGCCTTGGCTTCTGCGCCCGTGGCATATTTATGAATATCGTCACGATACAGGGCAAGAATATTCTGCTTTATCTTCTCCGTCTGCCGGAAATCATGCGTATCGATATAGGTCTGGATCACTTGCGGCATTCCGCCCAACATCATATACAGCCGGAAAAGATCCATCGCCTTGCGATGCAGCGGACCAAGGGGAGTCTGATTGGCGTAACAGTCTTTGATATAAGCCATCATCTTCCCGTTTCCTGTAGCCCACAGGAATTCCTCAAAATCCATCGGGTACATCGCCAGATGCTGCTCCTCAGAGGGGATGACGATATTCTTCACGTTCTTATGAATGCTGATGAGTGAACCGGTTTCGATATAGTCGTACCTGCCGTCTGCCACAAGATACTTGATGAGCGCACGCGCAGGGGGGAACTGCTGGACTTCGTCAAAAACGATAAGCGACCTACGCTCGACCAGTTCCACGCCGTAATGGATGGATAACATCTGGAACAACATATCCAACCGCGTAGCATAATCTTCAAAGAACGACAGCACAGCCGCTTCCGTATGGTTGAAGTCTATGATGAGATAACTTTCATATTCATTACGTGCAAACTCCTCTACAATGTAACTTTTCCCGATACGGCGTGCCCCTTCAATGAGCAATGCACTCTTACCATTGGAAGACTGCTTCCAATCTACTAATTGAGAATAGATCTTGCGTTGCATATATAACTGTTTTTAACGTTTCTGATAATTTAGAAGAATTAAAAATTAACGTTTCTAGGTTTTATGATTGACTAATTTTTAACGTTTCCGGCTGCAAAGGTACAACAAAAATTGCACATATGCAAGCGTTCGGGTATTTTTTTGCCAAATAAAATGAAATTTTATCTGTTGTATGGGGCTATGAGACGTCTATGCTCGCATAAGAACGGCTTATAGACCTATGCAACAGGGAAAGCCGTCAGGCTTGGCAAAAAATGCCCGCGGTGGTATATGTCCGGCAGGACGCGACTGTACTTTCGGGGGAATGCCAAAGGCAGGCGGCGTCCGAAGGTACTAAAAATAAATGATATATGCAAGTAATTCCGCAAGAAATGCATCTTTTTTGTGCAGATTTTGCATAAATATGCATTTTTTTAGTGCAGACAGGTAATCCAATAAAACGGTCCGGGATAGCCGGGAGAGCGAAACTGTAAACAAGAAAACAAACAAATATAAACAAATAAAAAACAACCACATTTATGAAAACAAAATCGACAGTCGGAAGACTGATTACTCACTTATCGGAGTGGCGCGAGAGTGGCAACCAAAAGTGGCGCGAGAGTGGCGCGAGAGTGGCGGCTATGCTGCTCTTACTCTGCACCACCGCTATACCCGCATGGGCAGACAGCTGGGCTAGGAAATGGAACGATATGATCACGGATGATGGCGGAGGAGAAGTGCGTTTCAGGGGGCAGAATTATAACTCTATCGGTTTCAATTGGAGTTATTCGCTTTACGAATTCAAAACAAATAAGACCTTCAATCCCGCTAATGACCAATTCTATTGGGAATTCAATATGTATGTGAATTACGGCTATCACAGCCTAGGTGGTATTATGGATTACTACACGAGTACAGCCTATAAGGGGGATATCTATGTCATGACTCCTGATAGTCAGGCACATACGATAGCCCATTGGGAGAGACCAGAAGGTCACCCATGTTGTCCCTTAGAAGCTTATGATATATCCTACAACATCACCGACAGCACATGGGGGTACATCTATGTTTCCAATATCTCCAAGCATAACATAACCATACAATATATGCCTTCTTCCAAAGCCGCTGAAGATGGCGTGATATGTATTATGATGAAAGAGAGCGTAATATATGCTAGTGAAGAAATCGGCTGGGTGCAATATGAGAAGAGCATCAACTGCTCGGCTCTCAAAGAGGATTCTCCGATGCCGAAGCTCTCTTCCGTGGCATGGAGTACGGACGGCTCTTTGCGGGGCGTGATAAAAGATGTGCCGGACAAACGCTCCAACAGCAAGTTCAAGCAGTACTACCAAGTGTATGAGTATTACTACGATGGCGAAGGGAAAAGCACTTACGAGTACTACACCACCTCCGGCAGCGATGTGAGCATCACCGAAAAGAGCGGGGGCAAGATGGACATGGAGTGGAAATCCTGGCTCCGCGGCTCCGACGCGGGTCATGCCGAGTACGCCTACACCACGCCCGTCTATCTGAAATACCGAGGCGGTATGCATGTGAACTTGGGCGGAACTCTTGCGCATGACAACAACCTCTACCAGCCGTATATCACGGGCACTTATATCCAGCCCTACACACGCCCTGTATCGACCAGCACCGACTACAACAAATGGACCAAGGAGGTGACCGTCAGTTGGGAAAGAAGCAAGATCGAGACCGCCTATGACGGCTCTACGACCAAGGACGTCGATTGCCGCACGGACGGCAAATGGTATGTGATCCGCTACGAGCCGGGCAAGCCCAACGACTACACCCTTGTCAATACGCTGAACGGCAATGCCTCCTCCCTGAAAATGACCGACAGCAACATCGACTACGACAAGAAATATACGTATCGCGTCATCTTCCTGCCGGATATATTGGAGAGCACGTACAAGGACAAGCTGACGCAGCTGCCGGGTTACCAGCGCACCCGCAACGACTACGACCTTTGGATGGAGACAGGCGAGGTGGAGACGAAGATGGAGGTGAAGATCGAACTCTGGCAGGACATGAAATACACCGCTGCGGTACGTCTGAAATGGAGCTACGGCATCGAGTTGGATGACCTGACGTGGCATATCGACTACCGCGATGCGGGCAGCAACAAGGCATGGCAGACGCGGAGCGAAGCACCTACCGTGGACAAGAATCAGTCCGAAGCGATGCTGGATATTACCGGCAGTTCGGTATGCGAACCGAAGGAGTACCGCGTGCGCGTCTCTATCAACGGACGGGTGCTCTATTCCAACATAGCGTCCACCTCCGTGCCCGACAGCACGTATATCAGCGAGGTGGTTGCCTCCACGGGTACGGAAGAGAGTTCCGTGACCGTCAAATGGAAAGTGGTGAGCCCTGACAGGCAGTATGACATCTGGTACCGTGTGCTCCGCCGCGTGATCGGCGACAGCGAATGGACGCTGCTCACGGACGACAAGCACGGCACCGCCTCCGAATATACGTTTACCGATACGCGCGCCGTGGCAGGCTCGTACTACGAATACTCGGTAGAGGCGTACGGCGCGCAATGCGAGGCGCAGCTCACGAAGAAGAACGAAGTGATCGCCCCGGGCTTCAGTCAGGCAAACGCCACGATCACCGGACATATCTCCTTCGGCACGGGCACGGCGGTGCAGGGCGCGAAGGTACAGCTCTACAACGTGCCTACGGAGGAGAACGATATCGTACCGCAGTATTTCTCGCGCTATATCAGCGGCGCGGGCAAGGGTCTGCAATGGAGAGGTGACTCGACGCGTTATGCCTCGGTGCTGAACGGCGGCAAGGGCGTGACGCTGCAACTGTGGGCACGCCCGAGCAGCTTCGGCGCGGACCGGCAGCAGTTGCTGCAACTCACGAACGCAATCGAATTGGGAATCCGGCGCAGCGAGGGTGTGTTCCACCTCTACGCCATCGACCGCTCGAACGGAGGCACCGACCTCACCGAGTTCCCCTCGCTGACGTTCTCCGCGACCGACTTCACCCATATCTCCGCTATTTATAGCGGCGGCAAGTGGCGTTTCTACATGGGTACGGACAGCCTGCGCACCGACAGTATGCAGGTGGCTAACAGCGGATGGCAAGCCATCCAGACCGCCGGAACGCTGACCTTCAGCATCGGCGGCGACAACCGCGCAGCGGGAAGCGCGTACACCGGCAGCGTGGACGATGTGCGTCTGTGGAGCCGCGCCCTCCCGCGCAAGGAGATAGAGAACAACTACTGCCGTATCCTCGGCGGTACGGAGAAAGGTCTGTTCCTCTACTGGCCGCTCGATGAAGGACTGCGCGTCGTGAAATACGCCTTCGATGTAGCCTGCCAGGAAGGTATCTACCAGCTCAACCACCCCGAGGTGGGTGCGAACGTGACCCCCACGACCGATGTGCCGAAGCGCCTCGGTCTGTACGGACTGACCGACAGCGAGGGCGACTACATCATCCGCGGCATACCCTTCCAGCAGGGCGGTACGAACTACAAGATTGCGCCTGAGTTGGGCATCCACCGGTTTAATCCCGAGAAACGCTCCATGTTCGTCAGCCCCTCGTCCCTCACGGCGAACAACATCGACTTTGAGGACGTCAGCTCCTTCCCCATGCGGGGACATGTCTATTACGCCGGCACGAACATCCCTGCCGAGGGAGTCCGCTTCTATATCGACGGCGAGCTGGTGACCGCTAACGGCAAGGTGAAAGAGACCGACGCGGAGGGTCGCTATTCCATCAGCGTGCCGATCGGCGAGCACTACGTCGAGGCAAGTCTGGAAGGACACACCATGGTAGCCGGCGGCAGATACCCCCTAACCGGCACCTATGATTTCACCGACGAAGTGCAGTACGACTTCTTCGACTCGACGCTTGTCAATTTCGTAGGACGTATCGGCGGCGGTACGGTCAACGACACCCTGCCTGTCGGCTTCGGGCTGTCGAAGAACAATATCGGCGTGGCGACCATCACCCTCGGTCTGAACAGTGCCAACCTCTCCTTCAACCGCCAACAGCCCAAGGTGACCGAATATGCTACTACGGACCGCTTCTTCGCTTCTGACACCGCCTCTATCCGTAGCCATGCTTCTACCGGTGTTGGGGAATTGTCCCGCTATATCGTCATCACCACGGACTCGGCGACAGGCGAGTTCTCCGCCCTGCTTCCGCCGCTCAAATATATCACCAAGAGTATTAAGATAGACAAGAACAGCAAAGAAATAGCGTTCACCAGCTTGCCGGAGATCGACCTGACCAACCCGAGAGCAGTGCGGACGGATTCCATCCGGACGACCAATGCCCAAGGCGACACCGTCACGCTGAACTACAAGTATAACACCAAGATGGTGCAGACTTACTTCGCCCGTCCGCAAGTGGATGTGGTGCAAGTAGGAAATCCCGCCGGTGCGTTCGGAATGGACTCCATCATCTTGAAACCGGACGATGTAGTAAGCGACACCCTCCGCCAACTCTATACCGTAAGTGGCGACACGGTGGCTTACCGCTTCGGCTATCCCGTCTATAAGACCTTGGATGCTGTAGAGTACGCGATACACGCCTACGAGGCATATACCAACTACGACGGTGCTGCGCCCGTGACGGATACCCTTGACCTCAACGGTCAGGAACTGGTCATCGGCAATGAGATGAGTGCCAGCCAGTCCGTCATCTACGATGCGCCGGAGGACTCCACGCAATATACCCCCGGTCAGGTCTATCAGATGCAGCACGACCCGATTACGCTTGACAAGAACGGTCGCGCCCGCGTGCAGTGGACAGTAGGTTTCCCGAACATCGTCTCGCCTTTCACGCGTCAGTTCTATATCAACCTCACGCGCGACGACCGCACCTACACGCCTTTCCGCATGGACGCAGTCGTATTAGGGCAACTCACTACGGGTAACAACTTCGTCACCAAGGGACCGGACAATGTGCAGTTCATCCTGCGTGACCCGTACGGCGCACATTCCAAGACCACCCTCAAGAATGGTAAAGTATTTACAAGAACGAAATTCGATACCTATCAAGAGGCGGGAGAGCATTCGCTGGTAGCGGACTTTTTATTAGGTTCGGATGTTGTTACTTCGCAAGGACTAGGTCTTGCTCTTATCAATTCAAGCCACGTACATACAGATTTTTCTATCGGCTTAAAGGCAAACTGGAAAACAACGCACAGAGAGGACTCCGTGTTCGTAGAGACTACGGTGGAATCTATTTCCACCAGCGACAAATATCCGTACGTAGGTGCCATGGGCGATGTGTATGTAGGTACGTCCAATAATATCCTCATCGGCACCTGCCGGAAAGTACATATCAAGAAGAATGTGCAGAGCGGCAAGTACGAAATTGTATTGGAGGACGCATTGGCATTGGGCGCACAAATCAATACTATGTTCGCCTATTCGCAATACGAATTGGAGAAAGTGATGATTCCGAAATGGAAATCCATGCGCAAGCAGTACCTCACGCAAGTAGCGTCGAGAGAGGCTGCCGAGAGTTACGTCAACCACGGCAAATCCGCCAAATGGTTGACATGGCTCGATCCTTCCGCCTCCAACTATGGCGAGGCAGGTACATACGTCTTCGTGGCACCGGAGCATCCCGAGAAGGAAGAGCGGGACAGCGTAGAATGGTGCAACAACCAGATTGTGGAATGGGAAGAGTGCATCAGGCGAAACGAGGAGGCAAAGATAAAAGTGATGGACAGCCAGACGCCGAAGAACTACTCCATTGACGGCGGTAGCAGCCGTACCTTCACCTACCGCAACGACACCACCGGCTTCGACCAGAAACAGACAAACTATATGGTTAGTGTCATCGGAGGTTGGAAAAACAATTGGGAATACAAAAATGTAGCTTCGGTAGGCATCGTGACCAACTTGCAGAACTCTGCAGGTTTCGGTAATGTCTCCGGAACGGGTAAAGATTCGACAAACTATACCGAGTGGGATTACGTTCTCTCCGACGGCAACCGCGACGTGGACCTCTCCATCAATATGTACGATGCGGAGTCCGGCAACAACAGTAAGATCTTCACCCTCTTCGGCGGACAGACCTACAACCCCTACGAGCCGGCTGATTCGACCCATTACTACAAGCCCAACGGGCAGCCTCTGCCTCTTGGCAACGGTTCCGTTCGTATGGAGGAGCCGCGTATCAGCATCGGCGACGGCACCGGCAATCCAGCCAAGAGCCTTACCCTGACCGACATCCCCGCCGGGCAGAGCGTGAACGCCGTGCTCTACTGCTCCAACATGAGCAACTCCCACCAAGGCAGGAACTTCAGCTACGACTTCGGTATTATTGAGAGCAAGAACCGGAAAGGCTTGGAGATCCTCATGGACGGCACGCCCGTTAAAGGACGCTCTATCCTCCTCAACCAGAACGAGACCGCGCAGAAAGTGATTTCTATCCGTCAGACCGACGAGTCGATCCTCGACTACGACAGCATCGAGATATGGTTCATGTCGCAGTACCAGCCGACGCTTATCTACGACAAGGTACTGCTCAGCGTACACTTCCAGCCCTCGTCTTCTCCGGTAACCCTGACGGCGGAGAACCCGGTGCTCAACACCGACGTGACGACGGGCAACGGCAAGTTGCAGCTCAAGCTGTCGGGCTTCAACCGCCATTTCCGCAATCTGAAGGAGATAGGCGTGCAGTACCGCTTCGCGGGCAATACCCAATGGACTGACCTCTACGCCTGGGCGACGAGTGCAGCGGACACGGCGGGCTCCAACCGCACGCTCCTGCCTACGGAGGGCGACCTGCGCATGACGCTCGACATGCTGGAGGACATCTATTACCCCGAGGGCAAGTATGAGTTCCGCGCGTACACCACCACGCCTTACGGCAAGGACCCGATACGCGCCTACAGCGACGTGGTGACCGTCATCAAAGATATGAAACGTCCGCGTCCGCTTTACACGCCCGCGCCCGCTAACGGTATATTAGGAATAGGCGAGCAGCTCGCAGTCGAGTTCAACGAGGACATCATCCCCGGCTATGTAGGCAGCTCCAATATCGTGATTACCGCCCGGCTGAACGGCAAACCGATCGACCATGAGGTGTCGATGCGGCTCAGACCTTACGGCGAAGAGGTGAGGACGGACAACCCGCTCTTCCTCAGCGGTAACTTCGCTATGGAGTTCTGGCTCAACCCCCACGAAAGCGGCACTATCCTGCACCAAGGGAAAGGGGACGGCAACTTCGGGCTCTCGATAGACCCGAACGGCTATGTGGTAGTCAATATCGCCGGTGCCAAATACACTTCCGAGAAAGCCGTTCCGATGGACGAATGGATGTTCGTCGCCATGAACTACCGCGCCGACTCCATGCTCTTCAACATGGTAGCGCAGTACGACACGACGACCCTTGACCTCTTCACCGGACAGACCGTCTCGGAGGTAGAGATAGACAAAGCAGACTACCGCGACGATAACTACCTCTACCTCGGTCCTATTGACGCGAACATCCACGACCTCGCGATCTACAATATCTTCCGCGACCTGAAGGAAGCGAAAACCGACAAGTATGTGTCCAAAGACGCGTACACCTACGGTCTGACCAACTACTGGCACATGAACGAGGGTCACGGCTTCGTGGCGGCAGACACACGCCGCACGCATAACTTCACCGGCAAAGACGCATGGGACATCCTCAGCAAAAACCTCTCCGCACGGATGGACAGCACCAACGGCATGCAGACGAACATCTCGCACATCACCACCGGTTTCAACGACAGCTACGCTATCGAGCTATGGCATGATCCGGCGATCATCTTCGGCGTGGACACCGTCTTCGAGACCGCCGTGCCTTCCGTGGCAGGCGACCTGCAGGCACAGTCCGAGAAGCTCTGCCTGCGCTACGACACGGCGCAGAACCTCGTGTTGGACTACGGCGTGAAGTCACGGATAGTAGCCTCCCATGCTGATTTCCCGGAGATCGTATCCGGCTGGCACCACTTCGCGCTCAACGTGGTACGCGGACAGGCGGCTTCGTTCTACCTCGACGGGTCACGCACAGCCGTCATCGCCGAGGCGGATGTACCGAACCTCAGCGGCTCGGCACTCGTCTTCGCCAAGAACGCGGAGTATGCCTACATCGATGAGGTGCGTATTTGGAAAGCCACCCTCTCCGAAGACAGGCTTTTGAGCAATATGTACAACACCATCGACACCGCCAAGGTCTATTCGCAGGGCTTAGTGGGGTACTATCCGTTTGAGAAAGACAGCACGATCAACGGCGTGGCGACCAAAGGCTTCACGCTGCAGAACATGGCACCCGTTTCCATCTACGGCAATACGGGCGATATGCAGTCCACTCGTCATACGTATGTAGCCAAAACCCCGCCGCTCAAGCGCGCACCCTCCGAGACGATTCTCACGGCAATGCCGGTAGCGTCCGAGCGCAAGGTGGTGATCAACTTCGTCGAGGAAGAAGTCACCCCGCGCGACCTGGAGGGCACGACGCTCAATATCACCCTGACGGATGTACACGACCTCAACGGCAACACCTCCGAGCCGATCAAATGGACTGCCTACGTCAAGCAGAACACACTCCTCTGGGGTAAAGACTCCGTGAACATCACCAAGCAGTACGGCGAGGACTACACCTTCGATGTGACCATCGAGAACAAGTCCGGGCAGACCGAGTACTACACGGTGGAGAACATGCCGTCGTGGCTGAGTCTGGTGGATGGCAACGGGCTTTCGACTTTCGACTTTGGACTTTCGACTGCCTTTGACGTTTCACCTCTAAAGACGAAGACCTTGCGCTTCGCGGTCAATCCGCTCGTGCCGGTAGGCAACTACGAAGCGACGATAGGCGTGCAGGGCAACAAGGGCATCCTCGAACCGCTCCGTATCGTCATGAAAGTGCGCGGCGAGACGCCTAACTGGACCGTTGACCCGACCAAGTACGACCACTCCATGACCATCATCGGACAGGTTTACCTCAGCGGTATCCTGATGGAGAACCCCGAGAGCATGGTGGCTGCCTTCATCGGCGGCGAGTGCCGCGGCGTGGCTGCACCGAAGAAGATACGCGGCGCGGCGTACGAGACCCTGATCATCTACGGCTCCGACACACCCGACGCCGACCGGAACCAACCCGTCTCCTTCCGTATCTGGGATGCCTCTAAAGGCATTGCCTACACGGATGCGAATATACAAGTACCAAACCTCACCCCATCCCTCTCCCAAGGAGAGGGGGCTTCTCCCCTTGGGGGAGACGGGAGAGAGGTGTTCTTCCAGCAAAACGCCATGCTCGGCTCCTTCAACACACCGGCTATCTGGACCAAGTCCGACCGCGTAGAGCAGCTCATTCCTGTACACGAGAACTGGAACTGGATCGCCTTCGGCGTAGAGCCGCCGTCGGAGTACTGCGACCCTGTCTTCACGCCCCAATACAAGGGCTGGAACGTGCTTGTCAAGGATCAGCAGACCTTCAGCCAGAGCTCCGGCTCTACCTTCAACGGTCCGCTGAAACTTGCGGTGAACCGGATGTACAAACTGCGTATCCTGCGGACGACCAAGACGGCTTCCGCCACCCTCGACCCGCAGCTCTCCGTTAGCGGCAAGCGGCTGCCTTCCGACTCGATGGGCGTTATGATAGAGCACGGCTGGAACTGGCTGCCTTATACGCCGCTGTCAACCATGGTGGTGGACGAAGCCCTTGCGGGCGTGCAGCCCAAGGAGGGCGACATCATCAAGTCGCAGACAGGCGTTTCCGTCTATGACATCTACGGCTGGGAAGGCACGCTCACCGCGCTCGAACTGGGCCACGGCTACCTCTATTACAGCACCGACAGCACGGCTAAGTCCTTCGTCTATCCGGACCCCGCGGGAAACATCCGCCGCGTACAACGCAAGTTGATGTACAAAGGGACAATGTACAAAGTACAAAGGGTGCATACCGCTTATCCGAGCAACATGACGATGACGATTCGTCTGATGGACGGCGAGGCGGTAGTGGATACCTGCGAGATAGCGGCATTTATCGGCGGTGAGTGCCGCGGTGCCGTGCGTGCGCATACCGACAGCCTCTATTACCTCGTCATTGCCGGCGACGGCGCAGGCCAGCCGATGGAGCTCCGTACCGTCATCAACGGCGAAGAGAGAGTAATAGACAAGACCCTCACCTTCGTCTCCGACAACCATATCGGTACCCCGTGGGAACCGTATGTAATACAGCTCAATGCCGCAGAGGGCATTGAGGATGTACAAGGGGACAATGTACAATGTACAAAGGTGCGCAAGGTGCTTATCAACGACCATATCTATCTCATTCGTCCCGATGGCAAGGTATTCAACATCTTAGGCGCTGAAGTGCGTTAAACCGTTAAAGTGTTAAGCTGTAAAAGCGTTAGTAAACAGGCTCGCGAATGTTTTCGCGGGTCTGTTTTTTGTCTATAATCCATCAAAATTTCAATCAGTATGACCAAAAAAAAGAAACTATCGACAGGGCAACACGCCTTGCCTGCAGAAATGCCCTGATTCAAGCGGTCTTTTATGAATTGACCACTGCCGAAAACTATTCTTTCTCACAAGCCTACATTATGTTAGGCTTTTTTTTCGGCTTGAATGACAGACAATTACGAAAAATCTTACTCCTGAAACCAAAAGTGGCACTGAGTGCAGACGACTTGACAAAATTTGCAGTAATTTTGCACCGTCTTTCGAACGAACGCGAAAAAGAAAGCCGATAAAAGAAAAGAAGCAAAAGAAAATTAAAAAGAAAAAGGTGTTACGTAAAGGTGTTACGTAAAGGTGTTACGTAACACGTACCACCACCTTTTGTACCACCAATAAATTTTTATTTTTAATCTATGATTTTATTTAATGATTTATGGCAGCTGCTCCGGGCACACGGATCGAGCGCAAAACGGGAAACAGAATGTGCCGCCCTATGGGCCACCTATCCGCCTCAAACGCAGCAACGGATTTACGACACCATCCGTACCAAACTGGAGCAGAACAAGTTTGTGCACTATGATCCCTTGCGGGCAATAGAGGAAAACGCCCGGGCTCCAAGACAGCAGACCCTCTCCTATGCGGACTATTATGCCCGTTATCACACTACAGAACCCCGCGATGGATGGCAAATGGTTAATCCGACGGGGAATAAAGTTATCTATATTAAAAATTAATTTCTTATGGCACTAAAATTTACATTGGAAGCCCCGTTCAAGAGCATGTCCGGGGTGATCAGCCGGAAGCGTTATCCGGACGGAAGAGTCGAAACCGTCATCGCTACCAAACGAGGTACGCTCTACAAACGAACCTGTTATCCGAAAGGCACGTTCCCCCGTCGCGGTTAAGTCGTTCCCGTAAGATGATCCCGTGATGGTCGGGTCCTACACACGACCATCACGGGACCATCTGCGGAGGAAAAGCAAAGAACCACTTAATGACAAAATGGTAAATGGCCAAATCGTAAATGATTTGATGGGTAAAGTATTTTTTGATCCCGGAATCGAATCCGTCCGCGGAATCCTGATAGGCACCGATCCGTATTACCTGCGGCGCTATCCGGCTCGCGACGGCGGCGTGATGCATATCGTGCAAGCCCGTCCCGACCGGTCCGGTCACACGCCTTCCGAAGCCGAGGCCGCCAACCGTACTGCCTTCGGCATCGCTTATGGCAAAGAACGGCACCGCGAGTTTATCGAGCGGACCATGAAAGGACAATTGGAAATCGAATTTACAGACTAATGGCAAAGAAATTTTTGAAAACCGATCTCGTGCGATCTCTGGAGCAGCATATAGGTGCGCCGGTAGGCACGGAGGGGTTGAAAACCCTGATCTACGGCTGGCGATGGAAACAGAGAATCACCTCGCATGCTATCTATGTGCGCAACTGGCTGACCTATGAAGAGACGGTATCACTGAGCGAGTACGCCGGATACGATCTGACGGAAATTTAAGAAATCTTAAATCCGCGAAAGCCGTTCTTTGGTCATCTCGCAAAAAAGCAGTAATTTTGCACCGGATTTGAGAAAACAAGATAATGGATGACCGGGGCGTTTGTTGCTTCCTTCTCAGTCCCGCTCATCCAAAAAGGAAGGTCTCCAATCCGGTGCACCTTAACAATTTAACAATTTAACCTAAAACTATGGCAAAAATCACATTACATGGTATGTTTGCTCGCGTGATGGGCAAATTCAACCGCTCGGAGACGCTGTATTTCAAGCGCTGCAACTGCAAGAAAGAGCAGTTAGGTGTTGATCTGTTGAACCCCGTCCGGAACAACAAGGACAGCAAGGTACAGGCATGCCAAGCCGCTCTGAAAACTGCAGCACAGGCAGCCAAGACCGCTCTCGCGGATTCCGCAGAGCGTGCTACCCTTGAAGCAGCATTCAAGGCACAGAGCAAGTACACCTCTCTCTTTGCGTACACCGTTGCGCAGAAGTATGTTAAACCGAACTTCGACTAAAATGACTAAGAAAGAAATTGTAAAAGTAATCATCTCCACGCTTAGGCTAAGGCTCAGAACGATTCGCGACCACGTCGCTCATGGGATCTTTCGCCTTGCCCTACGCTTTCCCCAAAAATGTAAAATTTTCGGGGGCCCCATGGTAATAACGATTACCATTATTGTAATAGCGGGCTTGGGACTGAGTTCCTGCAACGTCACCCGGACCGTCACCACGCGAAGCGAGGCATGGCAGAAAGGCGACACCTCCGTCGTCATCCAAACCAAGACCGTCGAGAGCTATGACGGCTCACGGAAGTATTAACCTATTGTTCAATCAAACCTAAAAAACCTTAAAATTATGGCAAGTGTAACTTATTCAGCCGGAATTGATCATGTGTCCGGCGCATTGGCAAAACCCGGTAAGAGCGGTCAGCACAGCTGCGAGAAGATGTTGCTCGCGACGCATCGTACCGCTGCAACGACCTCAAACAAGTGCAACCGTCTGTACCTCCGCAATGCGGTGAAGCGCAACAGCCCGCTCTCGCAGCGTGAGATCCAGATCCGCAACCGCTTCACCGCGGTAGCGCAGATGATCAAAGCGCGCAAGGCGGACCTGTCGAAGCTCACCACTGACCAGGCGAACTTCCGCGCGCAGAAGAACGACCCCGATGGCGCCAAAACCATGAAGGCCTATTATTGGAAAATTTGTGGTGCTGAATATGATCAGCAACACGGTTAAATTTTCCATGGGGTCCCCAGCAGGAGGATAACCTCCTGTTGGGGAAAGCGGAGCTGCCCCGAGTATTTACTACCTGAACGTAGTTTAGGTACATATACGAGGGGTTTGCCCGCGTCGGAAGATCTGCGGCGCTGAATATGACCAGTCGCATAGCTAAAGCCTACCCCAACCCCCTCCCTAAAAGGAGGGGCTTTTTTATACCCAAACCCTCAAACAAGGGCGAAGCCCCAAACTAGCACCTTTGGTGCTAAACCACCAAACAAGGCGCAGCCCAAACCAGCGGCTCTGCCGCCAAACTCCAAAAAAATATTCGATTTTCCTTGCAT
>DGTR01000034.1 GCA_002394395.1 Bacteroidales bacterium UBA4331
AATTTTCATAGTTAAGGTTTAGGTTTGATGGCAATAGGAGGCTGTGAAGTTTCCTATTGTTTTTAAACCAAAGGGTTAAAAAAGAATAGGTCTTTTTTGGCCTATTGTTTTTTAAACAAAGCGAAAAGAATATGGAAAATACGGATCTTGTTTTTGACACTCCCTCTCTGCCGGATTTGACAGATATGGAGGAAGCTCGCAAAGCGATTATCGTCAGCGAGATTTTGGACCGAAAATATTAAATTAGAAATACTATGGCAACGTACATGACCGCTGATGGTCTAAAGAAACTAAAAGAGGAAATCCAACAGTTGGAGACTGTGGAACGCCCGCGTATCATTGCCGCTATAGCAGAAGCGCGTGAGAAGGGCGATTTAAGTGAGAACGCAGAATACGATGCTGCGAAAGAGGCGCAGGGTGCGCTGGAGACGAAGATCGCTGTGCTGAAAGCCCGTCTGGCTGAGGCGCGCGTCCTTGATGCATCGGATATACGGACCGATGAGGTGCAGATCCTGACGAAAGTGCGCGTACGCATGGCGAACGGAATGGAGAAGACTTTCCATCTCGTCACCGAAGGAGAAGCGAACCTCGCGGAAGGTAAGATTTCCGTCACCACCCCGATCGCAAAAGGTCTGATGGGAAAGAAAGTAGGAGAGATTGCGGAGATCCAAGTCCCCGCAGGTGTCCTCAAACTTGAGGTCCTCGAGATCAGCCTCTAAATGACCAAATGGTAAATGCCCAAATCGTAAATGTCATGACTCTCTTTACTCGTATCATCAAAGGTGAGATCCCGAGCTACAAGGTAGCCGAGGACGACAAGCATTACGCTTTTCTGGACATCAATCCGCTCGTGAAGGGACATACGCTCGTCATCCCGAAGTTGGCGGAGCCGGAAGCAGATTATATCTTCGATCTGACGGACGAGCAGTTGCAAGGCCTGATCACGTTTGCGAAAAAAGTAGCAGTGGGAATCAAAGCCGCTACGGGTTGCAAACGCGTCGGTGTAGCTGTCTTGGGTATGGAGGTGAACCACGTGCATATCCACCTCGTGCCGATGAACTCGGAGAAGGACATGCTCTTCACTAACCCCAAGCTCTCTCTCCCGGCAGAAGAGATGGCGATCATCGCCAACTCCATCGCCGAAGCGATAGAGAAGAAATAAATAAAGCCCGCGGTTGCGGGCTTTATTGTTTACCATATCGATACTCGATTCTCCGGAGCGATATACATCGGGCTTTCCTCCGTCACGTTCCATGCCTCGTACCAGGCGTTGATCTGCGGCAGAGCACCGTTGACACGCCAACGACCGAGGGAGTGAGGATCGCTCTTCGTGCGGTTCAGGATCTCCTCCGGACGGATGTTACCTGCCCAGACGTTCGCGTACGCAAGGAAGAACCGTTGTGCCGGCGTGAAGCCGTCGCGGGTCTGCAGACGCTCACTCTCGGGCTTGCTCTCTTCGTTCAGGCAGAAAGCCAGGTAACTAACCTGCAGACCGCCGTGGTCAGCGATGTTCTCACCCAGCGTGAACGCACCGTTAGCGTGTACACCCGGAGCCACTTCGATCTTGTTGAACGCTTCTTCCATCACTTTCGTGCGCTCGTCGAAGGCGGCTTTGTCCTCTGCCGTCCACCAGTTGATCATGTTACCGTCCTTGTCGAACTGACAACCCTGATCGTCGAAGCCGTGGGTCATCTCATGACCGATGACAACACCGATAGCGCCGTAGTTGAACGCGTCATCGGCGCTCATGTCGAAGAACGGATACTGCAGGATGCCGGCAGGGAAACAGATCTCGTTGGACGAGGGGTTATAGTATGCGTTCACCGTCTGCGGCGTCATGTACCATTTCTTCTTGTCCACCGGCTTGCCGAGGTAGCTGAGGCTGTACTCCTGCTCGAATTTCGCAGCGCGCTCGAGGTTAGCATAGTAGGTATCCTCCGGGTTGATGTCGAGCTTCGAGTAGTCGCGCCATTCGTCCGGATAACCGATCTTGATGGTGATGGCGTTCAGCTTCTCGAGGGCTTTCGCCTTCGTCTCGTCGCTCATCCATGCTAAGTTCTCAATGCGGATACCCAGCGCTTTTTGCAGGTTATGCACGAGCGCGAGCATGCGTTCCTTATTCTCTTCGGGGAAGTATTTCTGTACGTACATCTGTCCTACCGCCTCGCCGAGCGTGCCGTTGACGATACCCACGGCGCGTTTCCATAGCGGACTCGGTTCCTCACGGCCGGAGAGCACCTTGCCGTAGAAATCAAAACTCGTCATGTATATCTCCGTCGTCAGGTACGATGCCGCACCTTCGATGGCCTGCCATGTGAACAGCGTCTTCAGGTCCTCCAGCGGCTCGTCCGCCAGCATCTTGCCTGCTTCCTGCAGGTGCGGTATCTGTCCTACGGAGAGGCTGTCTAACTCTACGCCCAAGGCATCGAAATATGCTTTCCAATCGACCTGCGGCACGAGCTCCTGCAACTCCGCGATGGACATCTTGTTGTAGTTCTTGATCGGGTCACGCAGCTCCACGTTGTTATACGCCGCTTTGGCGAGGCGTGTCTCCATACGCAGCACCGTCTGAGCGCGGTCAGCGCTATCGCTGAAACCGAACAGACCGAACATCTTCTCTACGTACGCCACGTAGGCATTACGGATGGCGGTTGTCTGCTCGTCGGTGTCGAGGTAGTACTCTTTCTCGCCGAGCGCAAAACCTGCCTGGCACTCGTTGAGGATGTTCATCGAACTGTTCATCGCGTCGGCATCGACGTACATCGCCCATAGCTGATAGTCCATCGCCGCACCGAGGTGCTTCGACAGCTCCTCACGAGAAGTTATAGCCGCTATCTCGTCGAGGGTATGCTGCACCGGTGCTATACCTTCGCGGTCACGACGTGCCGTGTCCATCGCGAGGTTATACAAGTCCCCGATCTTCTGCTCGATAGAACCCATCTCTTGGCTCTTGTCTCTTGACTCTTGGCTCTTGGCTATCTCCTGGATCAGCCCATTCACCTGCTCGAGGTTCGTCAGCCCGAGTTTGTCGAACGAACCGAAACGTGCATACTCCGGCGTCAAGGGGTTGTTAGCCATCCATCCGCCGCACGCAAACTGATAGAAGTCATTCTGCGGAACCGCCGTTGTGTCTAAGTTCGCTAAGTCGATACCGGTCGTCTGTTCCTGTTTGTTAGTACAAGCTGTAGTCATAAGCATTACTGCGCTTAAAGTAAAAATAAGTTTTTTCATAATCGAATTTTTCAAAATCGCCTGCAAAATTACTGCTTTTTTTTGAGATATGCAAGAAAAATCGTAGATTTTTAGGAGTTTGGCGGCAGAGCCGCTGGTTTGGGGCTTCGCCCTCGTTTGGGAGTTTGGGTATAAAAAGCCCCTCCTTTTAGGGAGGGGTCGGGGGTAGTCTTTAGCTGTGCTGCTGATCCCACTCAGCGCCGCAGATCTTCCAGTAGTAGGCCTTCATGGTTTTTGCGCCATCGGGGTCGTTCTTCTGTGCGCGGAAGTTCGCCTGATCGGTGGTGAGCTTCGACAGATCGGATTTGCGGGCCTTGATCGCCTGCGCTACCGCGGTGAAGCGGTTACGGATCTGAATCTCGCGCTGACTCAACGGGCTGTTGCGTTTGTACGAATCGGGATCCTTGACGTAGATGCGTTGGCAGTCCGGGTTGGTGGTCGCCGCCGTTCGGTGGGTCGCGAGCAACATCTTCTCGCAGCTGTGCTGACCGCTCTTACTAGGTTTGGACAATGCGCCGGACACATGATCAATTCCGGCTGAATAAGTTACACTTGCCATGTCGTGCGAGCTATCCTCGTAAGCGCCACAAAACTCCGTTTTATGGGTAGTTACTCGGATGCTCTCACTCTTCGGTCCGCACGCACTGCGTTAGCGTACGTCCCGAGGGGAGAGCCCTCTAAGCTCGATGAGAGGTGTTAGGTTTGATTGAACAATAGGTTAATACTTCCGTGAGCCGTCGTAGCTCTCGACTGTTTTAGTCTGGATGACGACGGAGGTGTCGCCTTTCTGCCATGCTTCCGAACGGGTGGTGACGGTTCGGGTGACGTTGCAGGAACTCAGTCCCAGGCCCGCCGCCAATGCCGTAAGGGCGGCGATGAGGACGGAGATGACCAGTTTCAGAATTTCTTTCTTAGTCATAGTGGGTTAGGGTTAAGGGTTAGATCAGCCATTTATGGCTGATGCGTTCTTTTAGTTGCCGAGCTTTGCGTATTCCATCGCGAACATGTACCCTTGGAGGGAGACGTACTTCGTTTGGTTTTTGAAGGCGGTAGCGTAATCGGCGATTTGCTCTTGGGTGAGTGCTTTGACGGCAGCTCGTGCCTGGGTGAACTTCGTTTGTCGAGCGAGTTCTGCTTCCGAGAAGGGTTTGGTTCGCGGGTTACAGATCTTGCCGGTGCAAAGGGTGCGAGCGCGGCGTTGGAAGTAGATGTCCGAGTGGGAACAGAGTTTTCCTCGGAGCTCTTTGATCAATTCGATCGGTTTGAATTTTGCCATGTCGATGAGAGGGTTTAAGTTTAGGTTAATAATTTCAGCGCGACGTCAGCGCGACGTGTGCTGATTGAAGCAATTTGATTTCGATTTAATCCCGTGGTAGTCCTTATGCGCACTTGGGACACCACGAGGTTATTTTCAAAAATCCGGTGCAAAGATAATTCAAAAGTGAACAATGTGTTCCTTTGCAGGTGGAAATTTTATCAAAAAATCGTATCTTTTTCGTCGGAAGGCTTCTTGGTAGTACCATCTGAGGCAGTGGTACACGCGGATGGTGGGAATGCCGTGCTTTTGGGCGACCGTTTTTCTCGCCGATTCCGCGGATAGCCCTTTGTCCCGGGCGATAAAGTAATCATCGACAACTGCTTGGTTTTGCACCTCGATCTTGTGGCGGGTCTGGGACATATAGGTGTCATTGGGGTCACGGACGAGGTACGGTACGTCATATAAAGGATAAAGATTATTTACCATTTTGTCATTTACCATTTTGTCATTTTTCTTACATCCATTCCTTGTTCAGCCGCGCAAAGGCATACCCCCGCAACGTGCAGTACGTCTTGCCCTGGTATTTATACCCGTCGGCGACCCATTTCTTGCGCAACCACTCCCATTGTTCGGGCGTCAATCGGTTGATCGCCTGTGTCAGCGTGGCGAACCGCTGCCGGTGTTCGATCTCTTTCTCGCTCGGCTGCGTGGTTCTCTCTTTCGGCATTTTGGCTACTACCTGCTTGCCGTTCCGTATCTGGAAAACTTGGTTTCCCAACTTGCCGCGCAGCATCATTCCCGCTCCGCGAGCTGTCTTTACTTCTATTACTTGTGCCATAGTTTTAATTTTTTAACGTTTGTAAATGAAATTTCTCTATATCCTCCCGTGTGTACATCCCCCAGGCCCCGTTGTATTTGGCGGAAAAGACCTGCACGCCTTGCGGGATGATACATCCCCGATAATTAATAGGCTCAGGCTTTTTTGTCTGCCAGATGTTTTCGCGGATGGCACGTATCGGGTCGAAGTTGACAAATGCCTTTTCCTTCAATTTTTTGGTGATGGTGGTAAAGGCTATCTGCTGTTCTTCGTCCGTCAGTGTCTCCCAAAACCGCCGGGTGCCTTCTTCTTTCTTGGCGCTCGCTCCGTGGTCGTAGAGTAGCTGCCATATCGCGTTAAAATCCATAGTCTAAAAAAATTGTGGTGGTGGTAGAGTGTAGCATAGTATAGTCTTTACCACCCATTTTCTTTTTTAATTTTCTTTTGCTTCTTTTCTTTTATCGGCTTTCTTTTTCAAAGCAAGCCTCAAACGATCTGCTAACGCTGTATGCTTTTATCGGCTTTCTTTTTCTTTACCGAACGCCATTCGGAAGCCGAACTTGATGGAGTCGGAGTCGGGATGGGCTTTGGCGAGTTTCTCGGCGGTGCGTTTGACGTCGGCACGCATGTCCTTGAGTTGCGCGGCAATCTGCTCCTGCAGGGCGAGTTGCTGGACGTAGATCGCGTGGTTCGGGTCAGAGGTCACAGCCGGGTTGGTGTTCTTCTCCCAGGTGTAGGACTTAGGCCGGCTGACAACGATCTTGATGCCGTGGTACTCGATGGTGCCGGTGAAGGACTTGCCCAGACCACGTTCGGCGATGAGGGCTTGTACGGCTTCCTCTACCTGCGGACGGAGCGCTTTGAGGGTTTCTTCGGACTCGTTGCATGCTACTTGTGCTGCAAAAAATTGATCGATAACTTCGTAATTTTTCATAATGTTAAAAAAGTTTTAGTTAATGTTCAGGTGCCTGCATAAAGCAAAAGCACCAGACTTCATTTTGAAATCCGGTGCAAAAGTACTGCAATTTTTGTCCGATTGTTAGGACGTTTTGTCCTATAAATGTCCGAAAGATGTCCGACTTGTCCGAAAGTGACTTATCGGTTTCGATTTATGTTCCGCTGAAGAGAATTTTCGTACACAAACCACCCAAATTCATTGGTGAGACGCGCACCTCCGTGTATTTGCCCTCGTGAGGCCGCTAAAATCGTGAAAAAGGAGTCTCGTTGTAAGTTGCTGATTTTCAGACTGATAGCATTTTAGTGCAAAAAGTGGCTTTTTTCGTTAAAAAATGAAGATTTTTGAATTTTTCTTTTTGGACGGTAAAAAAGCAGAAATATTTGTGTATGTCAAAAAATTATTGTAATTTTGCAGCGCAAAATGAAATATAACTAAAATCAATAATATTATGAGAAAACTCTTTACCCTTTTGCTCGCTGTAGCAGCCAGCGTAGGAACTATGTTGGCCTGGGATTACGAGCGCGTCCAAATCGGCGATTTGTATTACAACCTCGATGCCACCAACCAAACGGCAGAGGTGACGTATCAAAACAGCAATTATCCATATTGGTCAACAACTATTACCACAGCCAATATCCCCGCATCAGTGGCATATAATTCTAAGACATATAGTGTCACAAGCATTGGAGAGAGTGCTTTTGATGGTTGTGGCGGTTTGACGTCAATAGAGATTCCTAATAGCGTTACCAGTATAGGAATAGGTGTTTTCCGGGATTGTAACAGTTTGCATACAATTATCATTCCAGACGGAGTAGAAAGTATAGAAAGGGAAGCGTTTTCTCATAGCGGAGTTAGTTCGATTACTTTTCCGGGCAGCGTTAGTACTATAGGAGATATGGCTTTTAGCGATTGCATGAATTTACAGTCTGTCACTTTCAACGAAGGGAATACAATTATTGGATACGGAGCTTTCCGAATGTGTAATAATCTATCTTCTGTTACATTCCCAAATAGTTTGACAACTATCGGTAGCTATGCATTTGAGAATTGCGGCTTGTCAGCTATCACTATTCCCAGCGGCGTTACTAATATCGCCGACGGAGCATTTGCAGAATGCAGCAATTTGAACTCTATATCCGTTGATGCGGGAAATACGAAGTACGATAGCAGAAACAATTGTAATGCCATTATTGAAACATCTTCCAATACGCTTCTGACAGGGTGTGTGAATACGATTATTCCCGAGACAGTTACCGGTATTGGAGGAGATGCATTTCATGGATGTTACGGATTAGACAGTATCCATATCCCGGATGGTGTCAGGTTCTTAGGAGAGTCTGCATTTGCTTATTCCGCCATCAAATCCATTTCCTTGCCAGGTAGTGTAAGGACCATTGGAAAAAATGCATTTGATCATTGCAGCCAACTGACTTCAATATCCCTTTCTGAAGGATTGGATACCATCGGTTATGCCGGTATATACTCTTGCGACAAGCTGACATCTATCGTATTGCCTCACAGCCTGAAAAGTATTGATTCCTACGGGTTCGGGTATTGTAATAAATTGACTTCAGTGGAATTTCTATCAGAAACGCCTCCTTCGATAGGTAATTATGGGTGTTTCGTTTCGTCTCCATGTGAATTTATTATCCCTTGTGGAACTGAGAATGCATATTTAAATGCGTTAAATGCAAGTGATCGTTATTCCTTTGACATTTCGCGTTTTCGTCCCAAAGCCGAATTTTCATACTCTATATATTCTTCAAGTCAGGTACAAGGCTCCGTAGTTATTACAAAACATATCACCTGTGAAGATCTAACTCTTTCATTCCGCATAGATATTGCAGAGGGCGGTAATTTCATTCAATGGAGTGATGGAAGTACGGAAATCGAACGTACTATAACAATCACTCAGGACACAGTCATAGTCGCGCTGTTCGGGCGAATGGATTGTATAGAAGCTTCCGGTACATGCGGCGCACAAGGCGACAACCTCACATGGGAACTGAGTTGTGACAGTGTCCTGACTATCAGGGGAACAGGAGCGATGGAGGACTTCGGGTTTGCTAGAGCTCCGTGGTATTCTTATGGTACGCGAGGTAAAATAAAATCAGTGATTATATCAGAAGGTGTAATCAACATCGGAAATTATGCGTTTTATCAGGCATTCAATCTGGATTCAGTGTATATTCCAAGTAGTGTTACCTCGTTAGGGGGAGAAGCATTTGCTATAAGCGGATTACATAAATTTACCATTCCAAACACGGTCACCAGTATCGGGGAACATGTTTTTTCCAATTGTAAATCATTAGAATCTGTTTCTCTTTCCACCGGTCTTACAACAATTAGTGCAAATGCATTCTATGGTTGTGACAGGTTAACATCAGTAACTATCCCCAATACAATTACCCGTATTGACAGTAGTGCGTTTTCATTTTGTTTAAGTTTGGATTCTATTGACATTCCCAATAGTATTCAATATATCGGGGGTAGTGCTTTCTCTGTTTGTGAAAGCTTAAAGTCCATCGAGATTCCTAACAGTGTGTCATATCTTGCCGGCAATGCATTTGAATATTGTTCAGTCTTGAGAACGATTGAAGTAGCAAGTGACAATCCATATTATTGTGATTTGGACGGGGTGGTGTATAGCAAGGATAAAACAACAGTTGTTTCTTATCCAAGAGGGAAACATGGCGCATATGTTATTCTGGAAGGTGTTACAAGCATCGGTAGCAATGCTTTCTCGGTGTGTGACAGTTTAACTGCTATAGATATTCCTCATAGTGTCAACAGCATAAGTAGAGGCGCTTTCCGAGGATGCGTAAATTTGGATTCTGTTATCATTCCCAATAATGTTACTACTATAGGTACAGAGGCATTCCGAAGTTGTAAATTTACCTCTTTGGAGATAGGTAACAATGTAGTTAACATAGGGGAATGGGCCTTTGGTGGAAATCCTAATTTGATTTCTCTGGAAATACCTAACAGCGTTAAAACCATAGGAAAAGCTGCCTTTATGGATTGTATCGGATTGAATAATATAAAAGTAGGCAACGGAGTCACAAACATCAGTACATTCGCGTTTTTCGATTGTCCAAATGTTAGTTCTTTTACTATCCTTGCTCCGATGCCGCCCGTATTCGATGGAAATGCTTTTGGCACAATAAGCCAGACCACTTCTCTATTTGTGCCATGCGCTTCATTAAATCAATATCAGCAGGCATCCCAATGGAACTCTTTTGCAAACATTTTCCCATTGGACACTATAGAAATAAATCTTAATCTCACTGTCAATGACACTCTGTATGGTAATGTCGAATTACTTCAGAAACGGTACCTCACTTGTGACAAGCAAGAATATGTAATAAGGGCAAATGCTCAAGAAGGGTATCAATTTATACAATGGTCGGACGGCAGCACGGATAATCCGCGAACTATTGAACTGACGCAAGACCAATCTATAGTTGCTGAGTTTGAACCTGTTCTCATGGCTACTGATTTGGCTATGATTTACATTGATGGAATACCGGTTGAGGGGTTTGAAACCAATAAATACAGTTATACCTTCCGCTTCCCGGCCGGCACAAGTGAAACCAATATTCCTACAGCCGATGATATAACATGGGAGTTAGGCGATGAATACCAAACCGTTTCCGTGTCTCAAACGGCTTCGACGGTCGTACTCAATGTTACTTCTGGAAGAGGATATGCCAAAACGTACGTATTGGCGTTCGTGATTGAAAATCCCAATCAGTTCACGGTAACTACACTCAGTAATAATGAAGAATGGGGGGATGTAAGCGGAGGCAATACCTACAATGAAAACAGTACTGTTATCATCTCTGCCTTAGCATCGGAAGGATACCAATTCTATCACTGGAATAATAGTATCAAAGACAACCCTTATGCATTTACGCTGACCCAAGATACCTCTTTTGTAGCAATGTTTCTGCCAAACACAGAAGAAGGCATAGTGTCGGATGTCACTTCTAATTCCATTCATATGGAGTGGAACGTAAAGCCGTGGGGAAATCATGGGTACTGGGTATGGATTTATGTGGACCAAAATCACGAGCAATGGTATTGCAAGATGCGTTTCCAGACAAATGGCGTACTGGATAAATTCTACTGGGGTCCCGCAAGCCATCATTATGATGCCTCTATGCCAAGCCATGTCAAACCTCAGAACTTGCATAGAACTCCTGCGAGATATTTGGAGGCCTCAACGGTAATCTCATATGATTTAACTGAATTGGATGCTGCCACAACGTATTTCTTTACGATTGAAGGTGTGGATGAGGCAGAACAAGTCATTTCCGCTCAGGCCGGTGTATTTACTACCGAAGGAACTATCCCGTCTCTAATAGAGCAACCGGAAGGAACTGCGCCGCTGACTACCACCAAAATCATTAAGAATGGTCATCTCTTTATCCTCCGCGGGGAGAAGGTATATAATGCGCAAGGCGCGTTGGTGAAGTAAATTTAAAATAAATTTAAAGTATATTAACGAAAAATCAAAATACAATGAAGAAAAGAATTTTCAGTTTAGTGCTTGTTTTGATGGCCGCAATGACCAGTTGGGCGTTGGGTTTTGGTGATGGTAGTACAAAGGAAAATGCCATTGAGTATGATTGGGAAAATGGTGTTATCCCTGAAGGCGCCAAATGGTATCGCCTCGATTTGGCCCCCTTGTATTCTGCTGATTCGATACGTTTAGTCATCACCAATATGTCTTATACGGAGTCGGTGAACGTGTCATATAAAGCAACTATCTTGTTTCCTGAACCGATGGTGATGATTACGGATAGTATCCATCAAACCTTGGCGCCGCAAGCTACGTATGAAGGGCGGACAACAAGTAGAGAACCGCTTGTGAGTGCGCATGTAAAAGAGATTTTCTTTACGGTCTCCTCAACCGGACCTGTGAAATTATTCTGGCAATCCTTTTTCCCGACAGGTGAATCCTGTGAGAAAGCAAAATATGACTGGGAGGAATGGAATGATGAGGGAGAATCCGGAACACGATGGTACCATTTGTTTCCTCCGGTCCTTGATGAGAGAAATCATTTTGGCGAAATAGCCATTCATTTTTCGAATTGGGAAGAGCAGGAAAACAATGTTTCTCTGGAAATTTTTACCGATTGTGGTTCACCTGCTCTGATGTATAAGAACGTTACTTTAGAGCCGTATGGGTACGAAAGCATGTTTATTCCTGCAACGTTATTGGAGTCGTTGGGATGGTCCTCTTTGCTGGTATCATGTACCAGTTCCGGCAATTGTTCTATGTCATATGAGTATGTTTATAATGGTTTAGAATGTTTCAATCCGATTCGCTTGAATAGTGAAACCTCAACCGCTCATCCTGCGGGAGAGGATTTATGGTATGTGGCAGAAGTGAACCCCGATATAGTACCATATGGCAAAGCGCTTCGTATGCATTTTGAGAATCAGTCGTCGGAGGTGAATTCTGCTCAAGCATCCCTATTTTTTAAATGTGGAGACCCGGAGCAATACCACGAAAATTTCACATTATTGGCGAACGATGAGGCGTATATAGATTTTAGTCATGATCTGTTGGACAGAATAGGATGGCCTCCATATTTTTTCATAAATTATCGATCGGAAAATGATTCCCGCATTCGCATGGAGATTGTTCCGTCCTATAGAGATACTATCATGTTCGACACTGTTGCCTATGTATGCGCCGGCTCTTATTTCATGGGTCAATTAGGAGAATTACATTTAATCAATAATGATACTACATGGACAGATACTGTATCTGACATAATAGGGGAACATCTTAATGTGATGGATTCTATTGCAATGTGCCATGTTTATGTCATTCGAGAGCCAGAGTTATACCCCAAAACGGAACTGGATGTACTTCCTGTCGTTGGAAATGGCGCGGTGATAGATGTGACATCTGCGACAAACGCTCTTCTATCAAAATTCCATGACGCATATGCATCCGCTCAGTTCAATGAACGGCCGATGTATGTTACGGATATCAAGTGGCAGGTTCAAACAGAAAACGGATGGCAGGATATGCCATACACGGTTCCGGGAAATGCGACTTCGGTAGTGATGCGTTATGTGGTAAGCACAGAGTGTGATGCAGAATTAACCAGCCCGGATTTAGTCTTTGACCTAAGTTCGTCGCCGGAACCTTGCATCGTCGCTTCCGGTACCTGCGGCGCACAAGTCGACAACCTTACTTGGACGCTCACTTGTGATAGTGTCCTGACCATCAGCGGAACAGGAGAGATGGGAGATTTTGCTGATACGTATTATGTTCCATGGTATAACGAACGTTTCTCAATTAAAACGATTATTGTGGAGCAAGGTGTCACAAGTATCGGAAAGTGGTCTTTTGGTAATTGCGTAAATGCTACCTCTGTCACTCTCCCGTCAAGCATCACAAATATTGGGAATTGGGCTTTTGGAGGATGTCAGATGGAATCATTGATAATCCCTAATAGCGTTTCAAGTATTGGGAATTACGCTTTTTACACATGCGGGGCATTAAAAAATCTAACTCTTCCCAGCAACCTCATCAGTATTGGTAATTATGCTTTTTGTGCTTGTGAGAATTTAGGGTTAATCGAGATACCTGACAAAGTAGCCAGTATTGGAGAAGGAGCTTTCCGCTATTGCAGCGGTTTGACCTCTGTAACGATTCCTAATAGCGTTACAAGCATTGGGGATGGCGCTTTCGATGGTTGCAGTAATCTTACTACAATTACCAATTATGCCACTATCCCACAACCCCTTGATCCTGATGGCATCTCTGTATTTGGAGGCGTTCCTCTTGCTTGCACCCTCTATGTCCCGGTGGAGTCCATTGCACTCTACCAAGCAGCGGATGTATGGAAAGATTTCTACAATATCCTGCCGATTGACAGCACGGAGGAAGTCAACTATGCCACTCTGGCTGATATATACAATATGGCAGCGGATTCTGTATTTACACTCGGAGCATTTGATGTAGTATATGTTGCGAGCTACCAGAATGGTGCCAATATGTACATTAAGGATGCATCCGGTTCGGGTGTTATATACATGCCAAGTTATGGATTGCAGACTGGTGATCACGTAGAAGCCGGATTGCAAGGAAAAGTAAATATTTACCATGGCTTGCACGAAGTTACGCCCATTACAGCGAAAGAAGACTTAACTATCACTTCCGGTGAGGCCCCGGCTCCAATGGAAGCAACGGAGGCTCCTTCTTTGGCAAATGTGAACCAATATTTAGTATATAAGAATGTATCATTCTCAACTGATACCGCATTTGTAGAAGGAAGAAGACATATGGTTTATGGAACATGGAATGGACAAACGATAACTTTCTATAATCAATACCACATTGGTGCAACTCTTTCAACGGACAAGACCTATAACATCACTGCTGTTAATTCTGTCTATGGCACTGCTCTGCAAGCTTATCCGCTGGCGGTAGAAGAAGTGAGTCCAGCACCTTGTATCATCGCTTCCGGTACATGCGGCGCACAAGGCGACAACCTCACATGGACACTCACCTGTGACAGTGTGCTGACGATTAGTGGAACAGGAGCGATGGAGGACTATGATTGGAATGGTGCTCCATGGTATTCAAATATAAATGCCATTCGTTCTGTGATAATCGAAAATAGCGTCACAAGCATTGGAAATGGGGCTTTCTCTAGTTGCACTGGTTTGACCTCTGTGACGATTCCTAATAGCGTCACAAGCATTGGATGGGGAGCCTTCTCTGATTGCAGAAGTTTGACCTCAATAGAGATTCCAAATAGCGTTACAACAATTGAAAGCCGTGCTTTCGAAAGCTGTATAGGTATGACATCATTGTCACTTTCAAATGCTATAACTTTTATCGGTGCATATGCATTTGTGGGTTGTACAAATCTGCTTTCAGTAACTATTCCGAATAGCCTCACTTACATGGGTGCAGCCGCATTTGGCTCATGCGAAAGACTAACATCTATTGATGTGGAAGCTGACAATCAGGCATTTTGTTCAGAGGATGGAGTATTATTCAGTAAAGACAAAACAATAATCAGACAATATCCGGCAGGTAAAGAAGATGAATCTTATTCTATCCCCAACACGGTGAAAATAATCTACAATCGTTCTTTTACCAAATGTAGTCATTTGAAAGACCTAACTATCCCCAATAGTGTTTTAAGCATTGGACAATGTGCATTTGGCAGTTGTAGTGGTTTATCAACGATAACGATTCCGAATAGTGTTACCAGTATTGAATCAGATGCTTTTTGGAACTGTTACGGCTTAATCTCTGTGGAGATTCCCGCAAGCGTAACAAACATTGAGTGGAATGCCTTCCAGTATTGTTCCCGCTTGAGTTCAATTACCAATTATTCCCCAACCCCGCAGACGATTGAGGCGGATGTATTTAATACTATTAACCTCTCATCTTGCACGCTCTATGTTCCGGCTCAAAGCCTTGCAGCTTACAAAGCAGCGGATGTGTGGAAAGAGTTTGGAACTATCCTGCCGATTGAGGGTGATCTGCCGATAGAACCGACAGAGGGAGAATTCAATGTGCTGTATATTGGTCACGACGGGGACTATATCTCATCCGAAGAGGTTACGTTGCACTTGCCTGTGGCACCGGTGATAGAAGGATTTTTGTTTGTCGGTTGGCAGACTGTTTCTGCTATGCTGACAGAAGGAATCATCATTCAGGCGGTTTATCAAGCGGAAGAGCCAACCTCTGCTCCTGCGGTCTATACCAATCCTGCCAACCCTGCACAGAAACTCATCCGGAACGGCAATGTGTATATTCTCCGCGATGACAAGGTATATACCGTTACAGGGCAAACGGTGAAGTAAATTTACGAAAAAATGCAAAAAGTGGCATACACTCTTGTGTATGTCATTTTTTTTTAGTAATTTTGCAGCCGCAAATAATAACGAGTGAAAGAATTAATGAAATAGAACTAAATTAAATCTTAAATAATATGATACTGGACAAATTAGAGAACGCCGACAGGTACTTCGATTGCGTACCGGGCTTCGAACAATTCATGAAATTCTACAACGAAAACGACTTGGAAGAGATGCCGGCGTGCAAGATCTTCCTGGACGGCAAGAACCTCTTCGTGAACATCAATGATTTCAAGGGCAAAGAGGAGTCCAAATGCCGCATGGAGGCACACCGCGACTACCTGGATATCCAGATTCCGCTGGGCGACGACGAGGTGATGGGATGGAAAGCGCAGGTCGATTGCCAGGACGTGACGCAGGAGTACGACGAGGGTAAGGACGTAGAGTTCTACGGCGACAAGGCTACCGCAAAATTCACTGTGCCGGCAGGTCATTTCGCTGTCTTCTTCCCCGAAGATGCTCACCAGCCCGGTATCGCTCCGGGAAAAGAGTACCGGAAGCTCATCGTCAAGGCGAGAGTGGATTAAAAAGACCGCCTTCGGCTGACAGAGTACAGAAGAAAACCATTAAAAACACACATATTATGGCTACAAAGTCAAAAGTAGAAAGTAAAAAGTCGAAAGACGAAGGACCGAAACATTTACCGATAGTGGCACGGGATCCATACCTGGAGCCGTATGAGGGTGCGCTGCAAGCACGCGCCGAGTATGCCCTCCGCAAAGAGGCGGAGATTACCGGCGGACAAGATCTTGCAGATTGGGCAAGCGGATACCTGTATTTCGGATTACACCATGACCGCCACAACAAACAGTGGGTCATGCGCGAGTGGGCACCGAACGCCACGGCGATCTATATCAAGGGCGATATGAACGGATGGCAGAAAGACGAAGCCTACCGTCTGCAACCCATCGGTAACGGCGTCTGGGAAGCCAAAATGCCGGAGGACGCCATCAAGCATGAGCAGTTATACAAGCTCCTCGTCGAATGGCAAGGCGGTTACGGCGAACGCATACCGAGTTATGTGCGCCGCGTGGTGCAGGACGAGCAGACGAAGATCTTCTCTGCGCAGGTATGGGACGAGCCCGAATACGAATGGAAGAACAGGAGGTCGAAAGTCAAAAGTCAAAAGTCGAAAGACGAAGCTCTGTTCATTTACGAGTGCCACATAGGCATGAGTTCGGCGGAGGAGAAAGTGAGCTCGTATGAGGAGTTCCGCCGCGACGTACTGCCGCGTATCGCCAAACTCGGCTATAACTGCGTACAGATCATGGCGGTGCAGGAGCACCCGTACTACGGTTCGTTCGGCTACCATGTATCGAACTTCTTCGCCGCCTCCAGCCGTTTCGGTACGCCGAATGAGTTGAAAGCGCTGATCGACGATATTCACGGCCGCGGGATGCGGGTGATCATGGACCTCGTTCACTCGCACGCAGTGAAGAACGAGTTGGAAGGTCTGGGTAATTTCGACGGCACGGGTTATCAGTATTTCCACGACGGTCCGCGGCGCGAGCACCCGGCATGGGATAGTCTCTGCTTCAACTACGGCAAGAACGAAGTGCTGCATTTCCTGCTGAGCAACTGTAAGTTCTGGATCGACGAGTATGACTTCGACGGTTTCCGCTTCGACGGCGTGACCTCGATGATCTACCGCAGCCACGGTCTGGGCGAAGACTTCAACGGGTACGGCAGCTATTTCAACGGCAACGAAGACGGCGATGCGATCATGTATCTGACGCTTGCTAACAAAGTGATCCATGAGGTAAAGCCCGATGCTATCACTATCGCCGAAGAGATGTCCGGCATGCCGGGTCTGGCAGCAAAGATAGAAGACGGCGGTGTGGGCTTCGATTATCGGCTGGCGATGGGTATCCCGGATTTCTGGATCAAGTATATTAAAGAAGTCAAGGACGAAGACTGGAAAGCCGGACATATCCTCTATGAGATGACCAACCGCCGCGAGGACGAGAAGACCATCTCCTACGCGGAGAGCCACGACCAGGCACTGGTAGGCGACAAGACGATCATCTTCCGCCTCGTGGATTCAGACATGTACTGGCATTTTGAGCACGGCCACTCGACCTATATGGCAGACCGCGGTATAGCCCTGCATAAGATGATCCGCCTCGTCACTGCCTCCACCATCAACGGCGGCTACCTGAACTTCATGGGGAATGAGTTCGGCCATCCGGAATGGATTGACTTCCCGCGTGAGGGCAACGGATGGAGCTATAAATACGCCCGGAGACAATGGGGGTTGGTAGATAACCCGAACTATTTCTTCTCGGACCTCAACCGCTTCGACGAGGCGATGGTGCACCTGCTCAAGGAGAACTTGCTGATCCAGAAACCGACCGCAGAAGAGAAGAAATACAACGTCGGCAACCACCTGCCATGGGTGATGAAATGGTGGGATAACGAGGGTGACCAGGTAGTGGCTTACTCGCGCGGAGATCTGCTGTTCATCTTCAACTGGAACGGTCAGAAGTCCTTCTCCGACTACGGTATCCTCGTGCCGGAAGGCAAGTACCAAGTGGTGCTCAATACGGACGCGAAGGAGTTTGCGGGCTTTGGTCTCGCGGACGACAGCGTAGAGCATTTCACGGTACATGACGACCTCTACGCCAAGGACGGCAAGGGATGGCTGAAGATGTACCTGCCGGCACGCAGCGCAGTAGTCTTAAAGAGAAGTTAAATCGGGATTCCGTAATCTCGAAATCCCGTAATTACGTAATAACGTAATCCCGAAAAAAAGCAAACAACAATGAAAAAGACTCTATTATTTATTTTCGCGGCGATGGTAATGGTCGGCTGCGGCAAGAAAGCTCAGGAATCGGAGAAGACCGCTACGGACACCGTAGTGATCGTCGAAGAAGTGATGGTACAGACCGGTAATACAGCAGGTGCATATTTTACAGATTTCACGGGCGTGACGCCGGAAGGCAAAGAGCTGTCGCTGAGCGGGTTGGTCGGCAAGACCGATTATGTCCTCGTAGATTTCTGGGCATCGTGGTGCGGTCCCTGTCGTCGTTTCGTGCCGGTACTCAAGGAGATCTACACCTCCATGCCGGAGGGCAGATTGCAGATCCTCTTTTGCTCCGTCGATCAAGAAGAGGCTGCTTGGCGCACGGCGCTGAGTGAAGAAGATATGCCATGGGTACAAGTGCGCGAAGATGAGGCACATCCCTGCTCCGATAAATACGGTGTACAATTCATCCCTCATACCGTCCTCATCGACAGCGAGGGTACGATCGTCGGTGTCAACCTCGAGGAACCAGAGATCCAGGAGATTCTGTTTGCAGAATAAAAAACAAACCGTGCCTGTCCGTTAGGCAGTAGTTACCGGCAGGCAAAGGTGAAAAATAGTTTAAATTAAAATTTCAAAATTAAGAATTAAAAACAATGCGAGTAATTATTGAACCTTCGTATGACCTGCTGAGTCAGTGGGCTGCGAACTATGTAGCAAAAAAAATTAATGAGTTTGATCCCAAAGAGAGCAAGCCTTTTGTGCTCGGTCTGCCGACCGGAAGTTCGCCTCTTGGTATGTACAAAGCCCTTATCGAACTGAACAAAGCAGGCAAAGTGTCCTTCCGTAATGTGGTAACGTTCAATATGGACGAGTACGTTAACCTGCCCGAAGAGCACCCGGAGAGCTATCACAGCTTCATGTGGAATAACTTCTTCAGCCATATCGACATCCGCAAAGAGAACGTGAATATCCTCAACGGTAACGCCGAGGACCTCGCAGCCGAGTGCGCGCGTTACGAAGAGCGGATCAAGAATATCGGCGGCATCCATTTGTTCCTCGGCGGCATCGGTCCTGACGGACATATCGCCTTCAACGAACCGGGTTCGTCTCTAAGCAGCCGCACCCGTAAGAAAGAGCTGACGACCGACACGATCATCGCTAACAGCCGATTCTTCGACAACGACGTGAACAAAGTGCCGAAGACCGCGCTCACGGTAGGTGTAGGAACGGTGATGGACGCAAAAGAGGTGCTGATCATGGTCAACGGTCATAACAAGGCACGTGCGTTGCAACACGCTATCGAGGAGCCGATCAGCCATATGTGGACCGTCTCTGCGCTGCAGATGCACCAACACGGTATCATCGTCTGCGACGAGGCTGCCTGCGAAGAACTCAAACTCGGTACGTTCAACTATTTCAAGGACATTGAGAAGAACAATCTCGATCCGAACACGCTGCTGTAACTCTTTTGCGTACCCGATACGCTTTTGTTGTATTGGTGGGGTCGAAATTATAAAATGATGAAACACATTAATCTTAGAATCTTGTCAGTCCTGTTGCTTCTTGCAATGGGATTGACTTGTTTTGCCCAGACTCATTTCTCAGGCATAGTGAAAGACACAGGCGGTGAGCCGCTTATAGGTGTAAGCGTTCTATGGGGAGAAAGTCAGGGAACGAGTACAGACCTGAATGGCGAGTTCAGCATAGAGGCCCCGCAAGGAACCAAATTGACCTTCTCTTACATGGGTTTCCGTACGGTCTCCACCGTAGTGGGTGAGAACATGGTTATTACCATGGAGGAGGACGTGACGACCCTCGATGATGTCGTTGTCATCGGTTATGGAACCACGAGCCGGAAAGATCTGACGGGATCTGTTTCGTCCCTTAGTGGAGATGAAGTTCTGGCTGTTCCGGTAGCAGATGTGACGCAGGCTATACAAGGTCAGATAGCGGGTGTGAGTATCAGTACGCAGGACGGAAGACCCGGTGCTAATGCGGCCATCCGTATCCGAGGAGGAGGTTCAATCACACAATCGAACGATCCGCTTTTTGTGGTAGACGGCGTGGTAGTGAGCGACATCAGCGATATACCGGCTGATAATATTGCCAGCATTGATGTGCTCAAAGATGCAGCTTCTACCGCTATCTATGGCGCCCGAGGTGCCAATGGTATCATCTTAATCACCACCAAAAGTTCGGATGGCCAGCAGAAAGTGAAGATCAACTACAACATGTACTATCAGTTGAAGACCAACGCCCGTAAACTGCAAACGCTCAATGCGTATGATTATATAAGGTTCACGTGGGCGTACGCGCAGGCCTATGGCGACTCGTATGGCGATAATGTAGCCAAATATTTCGGTTTGGGTAGTGCGTATGGCAACCACTTGGAAGATTATCGTACTTTCAAAGTGCACGATTATGTGGACGAGGTAGTGGGTAATGCCGGCAGTTGGAATCACGACGTGACGCTCAGTGGCGGTACTTCATGGACCAAATACTATGCTGCTTTTAACTATTCAGACGATGGTGGCTTGTTGCGTAACACCGGTTTCACACGTTGGAATGCGAATATCAAGGTGAGTCAGAAAATCTTGGAGAATTTGCATGTGGACGCTGATATCCGTTATACCGAGCGCAGTTACAAGGGCGTGAAGGATATGTACGAATTGGCGACCTCTGCTTATTGGTTCCGCCCGATAGATGTGCCACTCGGCGAAGACAAAACCGCTTATTTCGGTAACGGTGATACCTATATGGAGTTATCCAATAGCCCGACGGCAGTCCTTAACAACTATCAGAATATCGTCAAACGTATTCGTCTTACGGGTAATGTCGGGCTTACATGGGTGCCTGTAAAAGGCTTAACTGCCAAGACAGAGCTCTCCTTAGGCCGCTATTGGGATGAGACGAATTATTGGGACGGCGGACATTTCTCCGGCTTTACGACTGCTAAACTTACACAAGCTAAAGGTTCGAATCTCCGATGGACCACTACACTGGGCTATCAAGTACAAGGATTAGGTGACGCGCATCGTCTGTCTTTCCTTGCGGGTAATGAATTGATTTCCGGAAAATCTTCCACAAGCCATATCTACGGATCCGGCTACCCGAAACAGTACGATTTGGATTTAGCGATGGCGCGTCTGTCCCTCACGGATCCGTCTATCGGTAAAGATGAGTTCGGTAATGTGATAGGCGTTCCTACTCGAACTCTATCTTGGTTCGGGCGTATTAACTATGATTTATTAGACCGATACCTGTTTACCGTCACTTTCCGTGCGGATGGTAGTTCTAAGTTCGCTCCTAAGCATCATTGGGGCTATTTCCCAGCAGCTGCTGCGGCTTGGCGTATCTCCGAAGAACCGTTCATGAGTGGCGCTTCCGGCTGGTTGGATAACCTCAAACTGCGTTTGTCATGGGGTATGTCCGGTTCGGATAATATCGATCCCTCTTTATGGCAGAACGGTCTATGGACGACCGCTGTAGTCACGATAGACGGTGTCCCGACGAACATCTACAAACCTACCGAACTGATGGGCAACAACGATCTCAAATGGGAAAAAACGATCAGCCGTAATATAGGTTTGGATTTCGGCTTTTGGAATGGTCGTTTACGGGGAACGATTGAGGGGTATTGTAATACGACCAAGGATATCCTGATGCGTGTGCCGGTTGATGCTACTACGGGGTATAGTTACCAATACCAGAATATCGGCAAGACCTCCAACAGAGGTGTGGAGATATCCCTGCATGCTGATCTGTATCGTTCTAAAGACCTGAAGATAGGTGTTAATATTACCTATAACTATAACAAGAATAATATTGACCAACTCTCTCCGGATGTCATAGCCGACACGCATACCAACTGGGGTTCAACCATGCGTAAACCATATTACGACTACGTCATTCGAAGTGGTCAACCCGTGGGGTCGATATATGGATTCATGAGTGACGGTTTCTATACGGTGGATGATTTCGACATGGATATCTATAACGCCACCGGTACATGGCAGTTGCGCCCGGGTGTTCCCGATTTGGTGGATGTGACCAACTATGCTACCGGCGGGCAATTCAAGAACAAAGCCCAGAATGCTTTCCCAGGAATGGTGAAGTTCAAAGACACCAATAATGATGGGGTAGTCAATAATGACGACGCGACGATTATCGGTCACGCTATGCCCGAACATACCGGTGGTTTCAATCTCTACTTGACATGGAAAGGTTTGGATTTTGCAGCAGGTTTTGTATATCAGATTGGAGGAAGTGTGTATAACGCCAATGCCATGTTTTCTATGATGGGTAACAAAGATAACTCGCTGGGTGCCAACCGTCTGTCATTCGTGGCTGATGCATGGAAGATGTACGATGTGAACGCAACCGGAGACCTCGTTCCGGTGACGGATCCGGAAGGCCTTCGGAATCTTAATGCCAACGCGCGTTATGGGCTTCCTTATTCGGAATATGGTATCGTCTCCTCGGATTTTGTTGAGGACGCCTCGTATCTGCGTCTGAACACACTCACCTTAGGTTATACCTTCCCGGATAAATGGATGCAGAAAGCCAAAATCAGCAAACTGCGCGTTTATTTCACAGGAGGAAACTTGTTCTGCATCGCCGGATATAAAGGACTCGACCCTGATGTGAACACCACTCCTGTTACCGGAGGTTTCCCAACGCCCGCGTACGACTACCTGTCTTATCCGAAAGCACGTACATTCACTTTTGGTCTTAACCTTTCATTCTTCTAAGTCCTATGAAAAGAACTATCTATACTACATTGATATGTATGCTCGTCGGGATCTTTCCTGCCTGCCATGATTTTTTAGAAACCCACTCGGCATCTACGATGGACGGAGATTTTGTGACGTCATCCGAAGCGAATATACGCTTGGCAATGAGTGGTTTGTATGAGACTTGGCGTGATTGCGCGCAAAACAAAGTGTTCGGGGACGGACTATGGTACGGAGCCGATGTGCCTGGTTCGGACATCACACGACATCCCGAAGCATTCACTAACCAACCTGGGCGACATTGGCCCGAATGTCTCTATCAGAACGGAAACTATGCCTCACAGTATGGCTTGCTGTCTTATCTGAAGGAGGACGATATCTTCGCCAGCCTCTATAAAATCATCGCCGTCTCCAACGCAATCACGGAGGCTGTCGAGGCAAGAGATGACTTCGAGTCCATGATTATCGGGAAACCTTCCGAGTTGGGGCAGTTATATGGAGAAGCGGTGGCTATGCGTGCCACTGCCTATCGCGAGTTGATCAAGAACTTCGGAGATGTACCCTTCAACAACAAGATTGGCGAGGTGGCGCAAGGATTGGTAGGACGAGACTGGATCTATGAGAAATGTCTGGAGGAGTTGCAGAAAGTGGAACCCGTCATGTATCCGGTGAATAACAAAAGCCGCTTCTCGCAGACCTATGTGGACGGTCTGATCGGGCGCATGGCTCTCGAAGCCGGAGGTTATCAGACTCGGCGCAACGATATAGAACGCAAAGATCTAAAAGGAAACGTCATTTCGTATGAGCCGTTAGGAACAGTCAATAATGATGCTACATATGCCCGTCGTTCCGATTGGCAGCGTTTTTATTCCCTCGCGAAAACATATTTCCAAAAAGCCTTTTCAGAGCATTTGGGAACGGCTGTTTTTCATGAGACAGACCCGCGTGCAGATGAGGCGAACGGACGAATATACAACAACCCTTACCAGTATTTCTTCCAGCAGATGATGGATGCTGATGGAATGTACGCAGACGAGTCGATATACGAATATCCCATGCAGCAAGGCATCGTCAATGATGCACGCCCGTACTCGTTCGGACGGCCTTCCAACGGCGGATCCAAGAACGCTTACCCCTGCAAAGCCTACGGGCAGGGACGCGTCAATCCCGCTTTCTATTACGGCGTCTTTGACCCGCAGGATAAACGACGAGACGTAGCCGTAACCGTCACAGGATCAGATGGAGCTGGTAACGAGAAACTGATCCCCTTTGTGCCCAACTCCAAAGCCAACGGTGGAGGACTCTCCTTCAATAAATGGGATGAGAACCGTCAAACCCATCCATGGGTGAAAGCACAGCGAATGTCAGGTATCAACGGACCATACATGCGACTCTCGGAGATGTATCTCGGTTACGCAGAGGCTTGTGCCGCTTTGGGCGACAACGGAGAAGCGCGTACCTATCTGGACTTGATTCGTAACCGCGCTTTCGGAGATGCCATAAAAGCCAAAACAGATGCTTTCATCGCACAGGAAGGATCACTCCTCAATGCTATCATTCAGGAACGCGGATTTGAGTTCGCCGCCGAAGGGGACAGACGATTCACCCTCATCCGTACAGGACTTCTGCCGGTGAAAATCAAATATATCAAGGATCTGACGCGCGCGATGATTGACGGACTCAAAACGAACGGTTATTACACTTTTGAGAACGGCAATACGATCAGCGACACCGTCTATACCAAGATGGTGAACGGCCAAAAGGAGAAGGGCTACCGCCTCACGACCCAATGCCCCGAAGGACAAGAGGATGATCCGCTACTCTACCCCGGATGGCGAGGACAGAAGGATAACTGGGATGAATTAGGCTGCGCGTACAAAGGAGACACCTTGACCAATCTGGCTATAAAAGGACTCTTCAAATCGCTCACTTCCAGTGAGATAACTGCCTTGAAAGCCGAGGGCTACGAAGCACAGGCATGGGGAGCCGATATCGTCCAATATGAAGATGAGTATTACACATACCTCTTCTACGATTATGACTATACCAAAGCGCCGATTTACCTCTGGCCTTTCACCCCGCAGATCCTCTCCACCGGAGGATTCAAAAATGGATACGGCTTCAAGAATGAGTAATAAGACTAAAAACGGACTCAAGTAAGACTTAAAACGGACTCAAGTAAGACTCAAAACGGACTTAAGTATGACTCAAAACGGTCTAATCCTAGACCATAGTAATACCCTTAACGTACTCTCGTCCTATCCATCCTTTAGATGTTGTCCATTAGATCAAATGTCATTTGACAATATTTTGCGTGGCACAGTTGGCACACTTGGCACACTTTTATTTTTCTACCTTTTTGAACCAAAAATGCAATTTTACGTCGTTTTTTGTTTAAATCCTTGCGTATCTCAAAAAAAAGCAGTAATTTTGCATGCAAAATTGTTTTTTAGACATTAGAAACTATATTTTATGGAAATCTATAATTCGCTAACTCGTCTCAAAGAGACTTTCAAGCCGCTGCACGAGGGTCATGTAGGCATGTACGTCTGCGGTCCCACCGTGTACGGCGATGCGCATTTAGGGCACGCCCGTCCGGCAATCACCTTCGATATCCTCTACCGCTATCTGCAGCATCTGGGCTATAAGGTGCGCTATGTCCGTAATATCACCGATGTGGGACATTTGGAGCACGATGCGGACGAAGGCGAAGATAAGATTGCTAAGAAAGCGCGTCTCGAGCAACTCGAACCGATGGAGGTGGTGCAATACTACACCAACCGTTACCATCGTGACATGGCTGCCCTCAACGTCCTGCCGCCGTCGATAGAACCGCACGCAAGCGGACATATCATTGAGCAGATCGCTTTCGTGCAGAAGATCCTCGATCGCGGCTACGCGTATGTGTCGAATGGAAGCGTCTATATGGACGTAGAGAAATACGCAAAAGATTATCCGTACGGCAAGCTCTCCGGACGTAACCTCAACGATATCGTCACCGAGACGCGTGAACTCGACGGACAAGCAGAGAAGAAGCACTCTTACGACTTCGCGCTATGGAAGAAAGCCGCGCCGGAGCACATCATGCACTGGCCATCTCCATGGTCAGAAGGATTCCCCGGATGGCATATGGAGTGCTCCACGATGGGAACGAAGTACCTCGGTGAGCAGTTCGATATCCACGGCGGAGGACTGGACCTGATCTTCCCGCACCACGAGGCAGAGATAGCGCAGTCCTGCGCAGCGCTCGGACATGAGTCCGTGCATTACTGGATGCATAATAACATGATCACCATCGCCGGCAAGAAGATGGGTAAGAGTTACAATAACTTCATTACCCTGGAGCAGTTCTTCTCGGGCGAGCACCCGCTCTTGTCAAAACCTTTCGGTCCGATGGTCATCCGTTTCTTCATCCTCCAGGCGCACTATCGCTCGACGGTGGATTTCTCTTCCGAAGCCCTCGAAGCAGCCGAGAAAGGTCTCCAACGCTTCCAGGAAGCGTACGCAAGATTGCTGAAGATCCAACCATCTCAAACAACGTCAAACGATCTTCAAACGATTACAAACCTTCGGAACCGCTGTTCCGAAGCGATGGACGATGATCTGAATACGCCTTTTGTAATCGCTGCGTTGTTTGACAGCGCAAAAGCGATTAACACCGTTTGGGACGGTAAGGGCACAATCTCCGAAGCAGATCTCAAGGAACTCCGCGAGGTATGGAAGACGTACGCGATTGATATCCTCGGTCTGCGTCTCGAAGAGCAAGGAGAAGGAGACGAGAAGATGAAGGCGTTCAACGGCGCCATCGACTTGCTGCTCGGTATCCGTCTGCAAGCTAAGCAGAACAAAGACTGGGCAACCTCCGATAAGATCCGCAACGAGCTCACCGCTCTCGGCTTCCAAATAAAAGACACCAAAGATGGCTTTGAGTGGTCTATATAGAATAAAGAATAAAGACCGCTCCGCTAAAAGAGTAAAGACTTGTTTGCGTCTGGTGGTGCATTTAAGTCTTTATTCTTTACTCTTTATTCCTTTAGTCTCTTGCTCTCGCCAGACGCAAGAGACGGTCGTCGCAGAGGACAGCCTCGTTTGGTATCCCGGAAGGACGTTTAGTTACAAGTTGAAATTCAACGACCTGCAGAGCAAACAGCATGAGGTAGCGAGTCGTATCGGCTTGTCCCGTCCGCCAAAGGACAGAGACGATGCTGCGAAGATGCGTAAACAGTTGGTAGAGATCAAGACCAATGAGAACTATATCGTTGATAGCTTGACGCACTCAGTGCCGTACCTCATTCCTTCTGCAGCGCGGGAGTTAGAGGCTATCGGGGCAGAGTGGGCAGATATACTAAGCCGGAACGGTCTGCCGCATTATCAGTTTTACGTCACGTCGGTACTGCGTACGCAAGAAGATATCAAGTTCTTGCAGAAAAGCGGCAATATTAACTCTGTCACGCAGTCCTGTCATTGCTACGGTACGACTTTTGACCTCGCGTACATGCGATATAATAAGGTTACGCGCTCCCGTATGTACATGCACGAGGATAACCTGAAGTTAGTGTTGGGGCAGGTGCTGCTGAATCATCAGCGGGCAGGAAAGATCTTCGTCAAATACGAGGCAAAGCAGAGTTGCTTTCACATTACGGTGAGGGAATAGCTTATTTTTTCTTTTCTTCCCTCTCGCAGACATCAATCAGTCCGCAGCCCGAGCAGTCCTCCTGCTCGGGATTTTCTTTTTGGCAGTCTTCGGGATTTCGGTATCCCGATTTATCGGTATTCCGAGCCCGCTTGGCTTTGACGCGTTCGTTGATCTCGATAAGAGCGATGATGACGAGCGCCATACCTATGAATGCGATTAGCGCTTTCATGACTCGAAATCCTCTTCTACTCGGTCTTCCTCGATAACGAGGTTGTCGATGATGAACTGCTGGCGCTCGGTGGTGTTCTTACCCATATAGTATGCGAGCAGTTCTTTGACGTTATCATCCTTGCGGAGGTTCACTTGGTCCAGACGGATACCGTCACCGATGAAGCCCTTGAACTCATCCGGGGAGATCTCTCCGAGCCCTTTGAAACGTGTGATCTCCGGCGTCTTGATCTTGGCGATCGCCGCTTGCCGCTCCTCTTCGGAGTAGCAGTAGATTGTCTGGTTCTTGTCCTTGACACGGAAGAGCGGCGTCTGGAGGATATAGACATGCCCTTTCTTGACGAGATCCGGGAAGAACTGCAGGAAGAAAGTGAGCATCAGCAGCCTAATATGCATGCCATCGACATCGGCATCGGTGGCAATGATGACTTTGTTGTATCGTAATTCGTCGAGTCCGTCTTCGATATTCAGCGCTGATTGCAGGCAGTTGAACTCTTCGTTCTCATAAACGACCGACTTGCTGAGGCCATAACTGTTGAGTGGTTTGCCTCGCAGGGAGAAGACCGCCTGGGTGCGTACATCGCGACTCTTGGTGATCGAACCCGAAGCGGAGAGACCCTCGGTGATGAAGATGCAGGACTCGAGCCTCAGATCGTCGTCTGCGTCCTTGGAGGACTTGACTTGCTTGGCGTCGTTGAGGTGAATCTGGCAGTCCCGCAGTTTGGGGTTGTTGACGAGGTTCTTCTTCGCCCGCTCACGTGCTGCTTTGGTCACACCTGCAATCGCCTTGCGCTCCTTCTCGGAGTCTTGGATCTTTTGCAGCATGATCTCTACGGTCTGCGGCGTCTTATGGAGATAGTTGTCGAGTTGGGTCTTGACAAAATCGTTGACGAATTTATTGACGGAGATACCGCCGGAAGGAGACATGTCTTTGGAACCGAGTTTGACTTTGGTCTGGCTCTCGAAGACAGGCTCTTCTACATTGATGGCAATCGCTCCGACAACGCCGTTACGGATGTCTGCGAGCTCTTGGTTCTTATTGAAAAACTCCTTGATAGTACGACCGATAGCCTCTCGATAAGCAGCCTGATGCGTACCGCCTTGAATCGTGTGCTGGCCGTTGACGAAGGAGTAGTACTCGTCGCCGTTCTGGTCGGTATGGGTCAGCGCTATCTCGATATCTTCGCCTTTGAGGTGGATGATCGGGTAGAGCGGCGAGACCGTCATATTCTCTGTCAAAAGGTCCAAGAGACCATTCTTGGAGGTATATTTCTTACCGTTATAGACGAGCGTCAGACCGGTGTTGAGGTACGCGTAGTTGCGCAGCAATTCCTCGATATAGTCGTCGCGGAAATGGTAGTTCTCGAAGAGTCCTTTGCTGCTATCCGGCACGAACTCGATGATCGTACCGCGGCGTTCGGTACCGGAGTAGGGTTGGATGCCCGTATCGGAAGTCAGTTTGCCCTGCGCGAACTCTGCGCGACGTGTGCTGCCATCTCGGAAAGACTGTACGGCGAAGAAAGAGGACAAGGCGTTGACGGCTTTGGTACCGACACCGTTCAGACCGACGGATTTCTTGAAGGCCTTGGAGTCGTATTTACCTCCGGTATTGAGGACGGAGACCACTTCGACTAATTTTCCCAAAGGGATACCGCGTCCGTAGTCGCGCACGCGCACTTTGCCGTCCTCTACGTCCACTTCGATCACTTTACCTTCGCCCATGCGGAACTCATCGATAGAGTTATCTATCGACTCCTTGATGAGGACGTAGATACCGTCATCGGAGTGACTGCCGTCGCCTAACTTACCGATGTACATACCCGGACGCCGCCGGATATGGGACATGTCATCGAGGTGAATAATGTTCTCGTCGCCGTATGAAACGGCTGCCAAATTTATTTCGTTTTCTTCTGCCATAAGTCAATAATATATGCTTTCGCTGCCTCGTACTCGTTAGGGATGATGCCATCGAGTATCGCATCTTTGACAGCAGCTTTGAGTTCGCCTACTAACGAACAAGGTTCGAGATGGAACATCTCCATGATCTCATCGCCTTTGACGGGCGGTTGGAAATTGCGTATTCGGTCCCGTTCCTCCAACTCGACCATCTTCTGCCGCACGAGTTGGTAGTTCTGATGGTACCGCTCCACTTTCTGCTCATTGCGGGAGGTGATATCTGCGTCGCAAAGAAGCATGAGGTCGTCAATGTCGTCTCCTGCTTCAAAGAGCAACCGCCGTACTGCCGAGTCGGTCACGGTGTCCTCGATGAGGTTGATGGGGCGCATATGCAGATCCACCATCTTCTTGACGTACTCCATCTTCTCATTGAGCGGCAGTTTCATCTTTGCAAAGATCTTCGGTACCATCTTCGCTCCGAGGTAGTTATGGTTGCGGAAGGTCCATCCTGCCTGCGGATCCCATTGTTTGGAGCGCGGTTTGCCGATGTCGTGCAATAACGCTGCCCAACGGAGCCAAAGGACTTTGTCCTTTCGTTCATTCGTTAACTCGTTCATTCGTTCACTCGTTAACTCTGCGACATTGTCAAGCACTTTGAGCGTGTGGTAAAAGACGTCCTTGTGTCCGCGACCTTCTTTTACTTCGACGCCTTTGAGAGCGGCTAATTCCGGGAAGATGAGCGGCAAGAGACCTGTCTTGTCCAGCAGGATCCATCCTTCGGAGGGTCTGCGGGAGAGCATAATCTTATTCAACTCCTCCGCGATGCGCTCCTTGGTGATGATACGTATGCGTTCCTTATTACGCGCGATAGCGTCGAAAGTCTCGCCGTCGAGGTTGAAGCCTAATTGCGTAGCAAACCGCACGGCGCGCATCATCCGTAAGGGATCGTCCGAGAAAGTGATATCCGGGTCGAGGGGTGTTTTGATGATACAGCGCTCGAGGTCGCCTATGCCGTCAAAGGGGTCTAATAGTTCGCCGTAGCGGTCTTTGTTGAGGCAGATTGCCATGGCGTTGATGGTGAAGTCGCGCCGGTTCTGATCCTCCTCTAACGTACCATCTTCGACGATGGGATTACGGCTGTCACGCGTGTAACTCTCGCGCCGGGCACCTACGAACTCAAGTTCCATCCCATTCTTCTTCACCTGCGCGGTACCATAGGTCTTGAAGACCGCCAGATGCGCACCCTTGCCAAGCCGTTTGGCTACGGCTTCTGCCAACGAGATACCGGATCCAACCACCACGATGTCGATATCATCCGAGGGACGATGGAGAAACAAGTCTCGCACCCATCCGCCGATGACATAACATTCCAAGCCTAAGCGATCCGCTTCTTCGCCTACCAGGTGAAGGATAGGATTTTCTATTTTTGAGTCCGAAATACGCATATTTTGTAAAATCGGGTGCAAAATTACAAAAAAAAAATGAAAAATGCAAGAATAATTTGTGTATATCAAAAAATTGTTGTACTTTTGCAAGCTTTTTCGAGTAAAAAGCACGTCATTAGTATTAACCCGGGCAAGGATTCGCGTAATCCACGGCCCATAAAACCAACAAAAAGAAATGGCAACAAAAATTCGTTTGGCTCGTTATGGTCACAAAGACTATGCTTTCTACCACATCGTAGTAGCAGACAGCCGTTCGCCGCGTGACGGCAAGTACATTGAGCGTCTTGGCTCGTTCAACCCGAACACTAATCCTGCAACTGTCATCCTCAATTTTGAGCGTGCGTTGTATTGGGTAGGCGTAGGTGCACAGCCGACTGACACCGTTCGTACGATCCTCTCTAACGAGGGTGTACTGCTTTGCAAACACCTCCAAGGTGGCGTAGCAAAGGGTGCTTTCAGCCAGGAAGAGGCTCAGAAGCGTTTCGACGCTTGGAAGGCTCAGAAGGACGCTAAGGCCGGTAAAATCAGCCAGGCAGAGGCAGACAAGAAAGCTGCTGCTGCAAAAGCTCTTCTTGCTCAAGAGGTAGAGACCAACAAGGCCAAAGCTGCAGCTATCGCAGAGAAACGTGCTGCTGCGGCTGCAGAGCTCGCAGCTGCTGCACAGGAGGCTGCTCAAGAAGCTGCTGCCGCTGAGGCAGAGGCTAAGGGCGAAGAGGCTCCCGCAGAGGCTGAAGCTTAAAAATCGGAATATCGATATATCGACATATCGAAATACCGAAGAAAAAGAAGTCCAGAACGTAAGTTTTGGGCTTTTTTGTGTGTAATTAGTCGTTTATTTAAGAAAGTTTTTACTTTTATTTGCATATATGCAAAAAAAGTTGTAAATTTGCAAACTTTTAAGTAACTATGTTTGAGTACGACTATTTAATAGTAGGTTCCGGACTATTTGGAGCAACGTTCGCTTACCATGCTAAGCAAGCCGGTAAGCGGTGCTTGGTCATTGATAAACGTGCCCATCTTGGTGGAAACGTGTTTTGCGAGACGGTCGAGGGTATTCATCTCCATACCTACGGTGCGCATATCTTCCATACTTCGAATAAAGAGGTATGGGATTTCGTAAACCGTTTAGTGCCGTTCAATCGATACACGAACTGCCCTGTGGCGAACTACAAGGGTGCGTTGTATAACCTGCCGTTCAATATGAATACGTTCTATCAGATGTGGGGCGTTCGGACACCGGAGGAAGCGCTAAAGGAGATCAACCGTCAGCGGGCAGCTATCAGTAGCACACTCAACGGCCGTCAACCGCAGAACCTTGAGGAGCAAGCGTTATTCTTGGTAGGAAAAGATATCTACGAGAAACTCATCCGGGGTTATACGGAGAAGCAGTGGGGAAGACCTTGTACGGAGTTGCCGGCATTTATCATCCGGCGTCTTCCGTTGCGGTTCGTATATGACAATAATTACTTCAATGACCCGTATCAAGGCATTCCTGTCGGCGGCTATAATCTATTGATCGAGAAGCTATTAGATAGCATTGATACGCGCACAAACTGCGATTTCTTTGCGCACCGAGAGGAGTTAGAGAGGGTGGCTGAGAAGATTGTTTATACGGGGCCGATAGATCAGTTCTACGACTATCGATTTGGTTTTTTGCAGTACCGGACGGTGCGGTTTGAGACCGAGGTAATGGATGTACCGAACTATCAGGGCAATGCGGTTATTAATTACACAGACATAGAGACACCCTACACGCGCATCATCGAACATAAGCATTTTGAGTCATTCGGTCAGGGGGTCTACGAAAACCCAAAGACGGTTATCAGCCGTGAGTTTAGTATGGAATGGCAGCCGGGTATGGAACCGTATTATCCTGTCAATGACAATCGGAATGCAGTATTGTATCAACAATACAAATTGCTTGCAGAGAAGGAGAAAAATGTCTTTTTCGGCGGTCGGCTCACAGAGTATAAATATTACGACATGGCGCCAACCATCGAGCAGGCACTACGTTTGGCAAACGAACAATTTGAAAAGTAATATTGCAGCGGATATATAAAAATATGGTTTCAGTCGGAGTACTACAGGTAGCTAACTACCTGATACCGTTTTTAGTACTCCCTGTTATCAGCCGTATATTAGGCGCAACGCTATTTGGTTCAGTCAGTTATGCTCAAAATATCGTTAGTTACCTAACCTTATTGGTCAATTTTGGTTTTGAGTATTCGGCTACGCGTCAGATAGCCTTGGCGGGCGAAGACAAGGAACATAAAAGACGGATCTTCTGGGCGGTGATGAGCGTCAAAACACTGCTACTACTCGTTTCGTTTATGGTCATGGCAGCTCTGCCGTTATTCTTTAACCGAGTTGCCGCGGATCCACTGCTTTATCTTTATACCGCGATGATTAATATCGGTTTTGTGCTCTTTCCGACTTGGTATTTGCAGGGTGAGCAACAAATGGACAAGATGGCGTGGACTAATTTCTTCATTAAGCTCTTAGGGGCGGGGTTGGTCTTATTGCTCGTTCGCGAGGCTTCGATGTATCGGTTATATCCGTTATTGCTTTCTATGGCGAGCATCGTAGTGGGCGGTGGAGCGTTGCTCTATGTTATCCACCATTTTGGTATTGGTTCGTTCGTGTGTACGCGCGCTTCTTTGCGCGAAGTACTGTCTCCAAGTTGGCCGATTTTCCTCAATAATCTCTTTGGTAGCCTCTACACGACGGTGAATATGACCATTTTAGGGCTCTATGTTACGGACACGATCGTGGGTTATTTCTCCGCGGCACAAAGGCTCATTATGGCGCTGATTATGGTAGCGGTACTACCAGTTAGTATCTCCGTTTTTCCGGAGATCAGCAAGCGGTTCGAAGCCTCCAAAGAAAACGGTATGGCATTCCTCAAGCGGGCTATGCTCTATGCGGGTTCTGCGGCAGGCGTGATCTCTATCGGTACGTATATCATCGCTCCGATAGCCATCAGGCTTGTGTTTGGAGTGGATTTCGTTGCTGCTATCGAGATCCTGAAATGGTTATCCCCGATCCCGTTCCTTGTGATGATGGCGACTCTATTGACGATTCAGGGCTTGTACGGTATGGGATTACAGCGGTATGCTCCCTGGATCGGCTTAACATTGGCGGTGGTGTGTATTACAATGAATATCGTGCTCATTCCGCGTATGGGCGTGGCGGCGGTTTGTGTCAGTTGGATCGCAGCAGAGGTGTTGGAATGCATCCTCTCGGGCACTATATTAATGATTAAAGGGAGAAAAGAGATATGAATCTAATCACTATCATACAAGTTATCGCAATTCTATTTGGACTGACAGACTTTTTGACTGAGCGGTATCCTCGTCTGCAGCGGGATATCTACTATATCTCTCTATTCACCATCACTTTCCTTTTCACCATTAAGTATTACTATGGGGCGGATATTTGGAATTACGTCCACTTCTACAAAGAGCTCAGCCCCTCTCCGAAATACGTATGGCATCACAGCAACTCTATCCCGCATAATTTCGAATTGGGATATGCTCTGCTATGCTCCGCTATGAAAAGTATCGGAATTTCCTTTTATTGGATGACAGCTATTATCAGTTTGTTTTATTTTACAGTCATCGCGCTACTGTTTAGGAATATTCCCCACAAACGCTCTTTTGCTTTAGCCATTCTGGTCGTGTTGGATTTTAACTGTATTTTCGCTACATATCGTCAGTGTTTGGCGGTAAGTTGTTTTATTCTTTTTGTATTATGTTTTAGAGATAGGAAATACCTTATTAGCGTAATAATGGCGGTGCTAACGGTACTATTCCATAAATCAGGCATTTTTGCAGTAAGTCTTACCGGCTTGTTGATGCTCATTCCTGCTCGCAAAGACTCAGCTTCGCTTTACCAATTATTATTTTTGGTACTTATTTTGACCCTCATCATGCCTATCGCACAAATCTCTGAGTCGTTTATTATGCATTTACCGCTACCCTCATCCTATCTTCATTCCCTGCAACATCATTTGACTTTAGGTCGGCAAATTCAAACTGTTTTTATCGTATATGCGGTCACTCTCTTTGTGATTGCTTATTTCACGCAATATAACAGATCCCGAATACAAGCTATCACCGTTTCAGTCATTGCGGGTTTGATTCTTGTGGCATTTATGTATCAATATTACTACCTATTGGTACGGTTGCGGTCGTATTTTTTGCCCTTAGTCATCACTTTTGCTTTCGGTTTGGTACAAGGGAGCGAAGAGCAAGGAAGAAGAGTGCCCTATGGAGCGCTGGTCAAACAGGCTGCATTCTTTCTGTTGCTGCTCTACATGAGTTACGCAACATATGCTTTCAACCGGGATACAAAAAAAATGAAAAGCAATATATATATCGCTTCTACTGTTTTCGATCTATTAGACCACCGATCCTCCGACATAGAAAAATCGCAAATGAACAAAGCCATAAAGTTTTGGAAAGAAGATTTTATGAAAGACACCCATAATAAAGTAAACTAATGTTACACATCCTCTTATCAACATATAACGGAGAACGGTTTATATCCGAACAGATTGACTCCATCTTGGCGCAAACGTACACCCGATGGCGGCTCTATATACGGGATGATGGTTCCAAGGATGGTACGATGACTATACTGCGTACGTACGCGCAGAAATACCCTGGGAAGATTATGGTGGATGAGAGTGAACCGGGAGGTCTCGGTGCAATGCGGTCATTCGAGTATCTTTTGGCGCATCATGGAGATGCGGAATATTTCGCTTTTTCGGATCAGGACGATGTGTGGCTGCCTGATAAGATAGAGATAAGTCTTGCGGCGATGGAGCAAGCCGAGCAAAGCCATCCGAACCAACCGATTGTGGTACACACTGATCTCCGGGTAGTGGATGAGAATCTGAACGAACTATCTCCCTCCTTCTGGAGCTACGGAGGTATTCACCCTGATATCTTAGACGGAAAAATCCATTATTTGGCAATCTGTAACAGCGTTACCGGGTGCGCGATGATTATGAACAAAAAAGCGCAAACAGTCGTCATTCCCTTCCCTTTACATGTTTTCATGCACGACGCATGGATTGGCATTCGGGTGTTGGAGCAAGGCGGAAAAGTCCTTCCGATTGCAACTCCGACTATCCTCTATCGCCAACACGGCGACAATGTGTGTGGGGCACAGCGGTATCGCTTCCGGCTGACTAATCTCCGCCAAAAATACCAATGGGCAGTCCGCAGTTACCAAACAGGACATCCACTTGTATTCCGTAACGTGTTCCATTTCTTATGGTGGAAAATACGGTATTTTATCACCCTTCATACCCTCAGCACCTCATGAAAATAGCCTTTCTTATTCAAGATATATCGACTGAAGGCGGAACCGAACGCACCACTTGCTGCTTGGCGCAGGAGTTGGCGCGGAGAGGTCATGAAGTGTCAGTGGTGTCTGTTTTTCGCAATGAGCCTCAGCCTTATTATACCGCGGTGGGGGTGGCGTTCATATACCTGACTCACGAAGCATATACGCTCCGCGAAACGGTCTTGGCGCGTATAAAGAAGGCTTGGCGACAAAGGACGCTTGTCCGTTCATGCAAGGTGCTACAGGAAGCGGATTGCATCATCTGCCAGAAGATTGCAGCCTCGTTTATGACATGGTCGGCGGGATTCGGACACAAATCGGTAGCCTGCGAGCATTACCGATATACGATGTACAATGCCGCAATCCGCAGACTCCGCAAACGGCTCTACTGTCATATGAGTGCCGTTGTGACACTGACCGAGAACGACCAGAAAGCATTCGAACGAAGCGGACTGAGAAATGTGTTCTGTATTCCAAATATGGTCTCCATTTCACCACTTCCTTATCACGGGGAGAACTCTAAACGAATCGTTTCCGTAGGACGCCTCACATCGCAAAAAGGCTACGACCTGCTGCTTCAATCGATCGCACTGATAGCTGACAAGATGGGGGATTTCTACATTGATATATATGGCGAAGGAGATGACAGACCTGCCTTAGAGGCGCAATGTCGTCGGTTAGGATTAAACGAACGGGTACATTTTCCGGGTTATTGCACTCAGATCGAATCCATCTATGCAGAGAGTGCCTTCTATGTCATGAGTTCGCGGTTTGAGGGCTTCCCGATGGTACTGTTAGAGGCAGCATCATGCGGACTGCCTATCGTCAGTTTTGATTGTCCGGAAGGTCCTGCAATCTTATTGAGAAACGGAGGAGGAATACTCGTCGAAAGAGAAAACGTACCTGCTTTAGGACAAGCGATTCTAACGATGATCCAAAACCCTGCGCTGCGTGACAAGAGTCATAGTGAAAGCGCAGCTATCATTGCGCCCTATCTGCCCTCAAAAATTGGCAAACAATGGGAAGAACTATTTAAGAATTTGAGCAAATAATATATGAATAACAACTTAGTATCTATCATCACGCCGCTCTATAATGCTGAGCGATTTGTGGGGCAGACGATAGAGAGTGTCTTAGCGCAGACATATCCGCATTGGGAGATGATCGTGGTCAATGACGGCAGCAAGGATAATGGGCCGGATATAGTGCGTTCTTATACAGAGAAAGATCCGCGCATCAAGCTTTTGGATCAACCCAATGGAGGGTGCGCTTCAGCTCGAAACCATGGACTCAAAGAAGCGCAGGGCCGGTACTATTGTTTCCTTGACTCGGATGACTATTGGGATCCGACATTTTTAGAGGAACAGATATCCTTTTTGGAGCAACACGATGCAGCGATTGTCACCTGTTCCGTACGCCGTGTGGATGAGGAAGGGAAAGAAATCCTCCAACCGCAAATAGTACCCGAACGGATGAATTACTACGACATCCTCAAGAGTTGTAACCTTCCTTGTCTGGCTACGATGATTGATGCAAGCAAACTGCACGACATCCGTTTTCATGAGGAGTTGCATAACTTGCGAGACGACTATGCTCTTTGGCTTTCACTCATGAGACAGACCGACTACGCGTACGGCAATCAGAAAATCCTTGCTAACTATCGTCTCTCGGCAAATCAGGTAACAGGCAATAAACGCAAAGTCATCATTCCGCAGTTTATGGTCAACTACAAAGTAGAGAAATTAGGCTTTTGCCGAAGTCTCTATTACTTGGGACATTGGGCATGGAACGGCTATAAGAAATACCGTAAATAATATGCTGAACATCTCTATCGTGTTATATCATCCGAAATGGGAGCAGGAGGTTCTACCTCTTGTTCAGGAGCTGCTGCGTGTGCGGTGTTTGCGGAAGATATACCTCCTGGATAACACGGCGCCGGAGTACCGCAAGGCGGAGATTGCGAAGCAGAAAGAGACCCTTGCTGCACAGTTCAGGACGGATAAACTGCGGTACATGGCGATGAGCGAGAACCTCGGTTACGGCCGGGCGCATAATATCGCTCTGCGTGAGAGTGCATACTACCGGACGGAGTTTCATCTGGTGATGAATTGCGACATCCGCGTCAAAGCGGAAGATATAGACGCGATGTGTGAACGGATGGAGGCGTACCCTTTGGTGGGTCAGATGATGCCGAAAGTGGAGAACCCCGACGGCTCGCAACAATACCTCGCAAAAAGACTTCCGTCACCGATAGATGTCTTCGGCCGTCGGTTCTTGCCGGCATGGATGATGGCGCGGCGGAATAAGCGCTACGAGTTGCGCGATATGGACCTCAGCCATCCGATCAATGCACCATACCTCAGCGGTTGTTTCATGCTGCTGCGTACGAAAGCGGCGGTGGAGGCAGGGCTCTTTGACGAGCGGTATTTCATGTACCCCGAGGATATAGACCTCACGCGTACCATCCATCGCAACTACCTCACGCTCTATTACCCCGAATGGACCATCGTTCACGCCCATGCGCGTGAGTCCTATAAGAATAAGCATTTGCTGTGGGTGCATATCCAAAACATGTGCCGGTATTTCAATAAATGGGGCTGGATATGGGATCGTGAGCGATGGACGTTTAACTGGCAACTAAAATAAATCAACTATGGCGACACTTATTTCTCTTATTGGCGGAGCGAATGTGGACATGTCAGCCACGCTCACGGACACTTTTATCGCTGCGGACTCGAACCCCGGTCATGTGGAGGTGGGCTACGGAGGTGTGGCACGGAACATCGCCCATAACCTCACGTTATTAGGCGCTCGTACTCAGCTTCTGACGATTTTCGGAGGAGACCTCTTCGGTGGTCTCTTGCACGACTACTGCAAGCAACAAGGCATCGATGTGCACCTCTCGGAGCGTGAGTCGTCCTTGCGTTCGGGCTTGTATCTTTGCCTCCATAACCATGCGGGAGAGATGATAGCCGCGGTCGCAGATACAGAGGCTATCCGTCTGATCACACCGGAGTGGCTCGCCAAAAGGAGCGGTGAGTTGAACCTCTCGGATTATGTGGTGGCTGATACGAATATCGGCGAAGAAGCTATCCGATGGCTCATGGAGAATGTCACGGTGCCGCTCTTCATCGACGGTGTCAGTACGACTAAGGCGCATCGGGTGGTGAACGCCTTGCGCAAAGTCAAACTGCCGTACCTCCATACGCTCAAACTGAATCTCAAGGAAGCGTTGGCGGTAACCGAGAAACAGACTTACGGCGAGGCGGCGCAAGAGCTGTTGGACCTCGGCGCGGCGCATGTCTATATCACCCTCGGTAGCGAAGGCGTTTACTGCCGGACAGCAGCGGAAGAATGGCTCTTCCCTGCGTTGCCGGGAGAAATAGTGAATACGACGGGAGCCGGAGACGCGTTCCTTGCCGGAGTCGTGTACGCCCATGCGAAAGGTATCGATTTCCCGCAAACGGCGCAGTATGGTCTCATGGCGGCGCGGGCTACCCTCATGACCCCCAAAGCGGTCAATCCGGATATAGCCAATATACTTTTATAACATCACATATAATACGTCAAATATTACACATATCCATGAATGCATATCTATCTATTTCGCCGGAAGTGCAAGAGGCACTGAAGGCAGGCAAGCCCGTTGTGGCTTTGGAATCAACGATCATCAGTCACGGCATGCCGTATCCGCAGAACGTGGAGACGGCGCTTAAGGTGGAGCAGACGATTCGCGAGAACGGAGCTGTTCCTGCAACGATAGCCATCATCGGCGGACAACTCAAAGCCGGTTGTACTCCCGAGGAGATCGAGTATCTGGGAAAGAAAGGCCAGGCGGTTATCAAAGCTTCGAGGCGTGACTTGCCGGTGCTCATCGCCCGCAAGGCTGATGGTGCCACGACGGTTACCACAACGATGATCATCGCTGCCATGGCGGGTATCCGGGTGTTCGCTACCGGTGGTATCGGCGGCGTACACCGCGGTGCGCAGCAGACGTTTGACATCTCTGCAGACCTCGAGGAACTCGCTCAGACACCGGTCATGGTCGTTTGTGCGGGAGCCAAATCGATTCTCGATCTCGGTCTGACACTCGAGTACCTGGAGACAAAGGGCGTGCCGGTGATAGGTTATGGAACAGAGGAACTACCTGCGTTCTATACCCGTCATAGCGGCTTCAAGGTCGATTACCGTATCGACACTCCCGAAGAGTTGGCTGCGGCTTTCAAGGCAAAAATGGATTGCGGTCTCAAAGGCGGCATGCTCGTCACGAACCCTATCCCTGAGGAGTTCTCGATGCCAAAAGAGGTGATTGACAAAGCCATCGATCAGGCCCTCAGGGAGATGGACGAAGCCGGCATCCATGGCAAACAGTGTACGCCTTTCCTGCTGGCGAAAGTCAAAGATCTCACCGGCGGCGAGAGTCTGGCGTCGAACATCCAATTAGTACTGAATAACGCCCGCCTTGCGGCAAAAACTGCAAAAGCCTTATGCGAAAAATAAAATTCTATACTCTGTACTCTGTACTCTGTGTTCTTATATTCTCATCCTGCCACCGTCAGACGCAAGTGGTCTCGGTGACGACGGAAGCCATTCCTGTAGATGCCTCTGCGGACGCTATCCAAGATAGTTCTTACATCGCTTATCTGGCACCGACCAAAGCGGCGCTTGAAGCGGATATGAATGTGCAGATCGGTTATGCCCCCGAACGAATGTGGGTGGACGGGCCGGAGTGTCCGATGCTTAACTGGGCGACGGAGGCTTTGTGGGAAGCGGCAAAGAAAGTGTACCCCGGTCAGGTGGATATAGCGATTGCAAACATGGGAGGAATGCGGTGTGCCTGGGACGCGGGACCCGTGACCAAGAGAAGTGTTTTTGAACTCATGCCGTTTGATAACGAACTGGTTGTCCTGACCCTCAAGGGAGAAGATATCCTCGCGCTCTGCGAGTCCTTCGTGCGGTACGGAGGTCAAGGCGTAGCAGGAATGCGTGTAACGGCGGTTGATGGTAAACTGGCGGAAGTGACCATTGCCGGCAAAGCAGTCGATCCGCAGGCATCGTACACGGTTGCTACCAGCGATTACCTCTCCGGTGGTGCCGACCATATGGATGCGCTCACGCATTATTCGGAGTGTTGGAAGAGTGACCTTCTAATCCGCGACCTCTACCTCGAGGCCGTACAACAACAAGATACCATACAGGCTGTCGTAGATGGCAGAATGACAATATTATGAGTAAGAAATTCTTAATCTGCATGAATGCACTACTCGGCGCCCTCAGTATGATGCTGGCGGGTTGTCATGTGCAGAAAAAAGCGAATCCAGCGGAGCAGCAGGAGTCAGACAACAAACCAGTACAGGAGGTTAGAGAACCGGAGCCGGAGGTCAAACCGCTCTACGGCGTGCCTGTGCCCGATGAGCCCATTAAGTGCAAGTACGGAGCACCGGCCCCTCGCAAGTACGGACCACCGCCCCCTCGGCAGAAATAATCATCCGGGTCGGCACGCCTAACCATAACGGCAAGTTGTGCTCCACATGTCCCACCGGCGCATTGAAAAGAATGGGGTAGTCGTAATCTGCGACGGCCTCTTTTATGGTCTCATAGATGGTACAACCCATTCCCGGATCGTCCTCGCAGTCCGTGAATTGTCCTACAATCAGACCGCTCAGATGCGCCAACACGCCGCTCAGTTTGAGATTGCGAATCATACGGTCAATGTGGTAATGACGCTCGCAGATATCTTCGATAAGGAGAATCGGAAATTGTTCGCGGAAGAGATCGTCCCTAAGCCCATACCGGGTTCCTTGTAAACCGTATAAGACAGATAAGTTACCGCCTACAACCGGAGCGTAAACTGTCCCGAGTTGGTTCAGCGGGTGAGCCGGCCAATGATAATCCATGCGCTCATCAGCCAGGAGGCGACGCAGCGCCATAATCGGTTCCGAGTCCTCCGGGAGGGTGGCGATGTGTTTGCACATAATACCGTGGATGGAGAACTGGTCGTGATAGGCGGATAACTGGTGAAGCGCGGTAATGTCGCTAAAACCGATAATGGGTTTTCCGATAGGAGCAATGCGGTCGATGATGCGTTGCAATCCGTATCCGCCGCGCGAACAAAGGATGAAATCTACATCGCTGTCCGCCAGCGCCGCATTGAGATCCGAAGCCCGCTGTTCATCTGTTCCGGCAAAACGTCCCCATTGCGCGCGTGCGTACGCGCCCTCGCTCACTTTATATCCCCACGCGCGCAGGCGTGCAGAGGCTTGGTCAATATAGGTCGGGTCGATGACACCGGACGGAGAAATGATACGAATATGTTTCATTATGAATATAACTTATGTTCTATCCAATTCACAAATCGTTTCGGCAGGATTCGGTCGAGGAAGCAAAGTACCCGATACAGGAATCCGCCCACATATTGCGGTCTTGGCGAATGACAGGTAGCAATGTGGTAGAACAGCTTTGCCATTTGTTCGGGTTGCATGCCGGCTCGCTCGTCCCGCTCCATATTGGCGATTGCCTTATGCGCGGAGCGGTAGATATCTTCGCCTGCCGTGGATTTGTTGCGAGCGTCCGTAAAGCCGGTACTCACATCGCCCGGCATCATCACAGAAACGGATATCCCGAAATCCTTTACTTCGTTTGCCAGCGCAAGCGCCATCGCGTTGATAGCCGCTTTCGATGCGGAGTAGAAAGCCTGATACGGAACGGGTAGTTGGGCTGCGACCGAAGAGGTGTAGATGATCCTTCCGTAGCCTTGTTGGCGTAACTGCGGCAGGACAGCTTGCGTGAAACGCACCGCGCCCATGAAGTTCACATCCATCTGATGCTCCGCGTCGGCGATGGTTGTATATTCGATCGGTCCGGAGATACCGTAACCGGCATTGGAGATGACAACATCAATATGATCGGTCTGCGTTAAGACCTCTTCGATAGCCTTCTTGCAGCTCGCCTCGTCGCACACGTCACACACCACATGGTACACTTCTCCTCCCCTACAGGGGGAGGTCGGGTGGGGCTTTCGACTCAACTCAAAGACACGCCAGCCCCGCTCTGCGAAGAGCGAGGCTGTCGATTTACCTATTCCGGAACTACCGCCGGTTATGATTAGGGTACGCATAGAGAATAGTAACTACTAACGAATTTCTAACTTATCACTAACTTATCACTAACGGTAGTACCGTATTTACCCCTATTTACATCTGGGGCGCACCCTCATGGAGCACACGCGCGATGATCTGAACGGCTTCGTCGATGATGGGCTCCGTATGGGTCGCCATCAGCGTCGTACGCAGCAGGCACTCGCCTTCTACGCAAGCCGGAGCGATAACCGGGTTCACATAGACGCCTTCTTCGAACATCTTCTTACCGAAATACAGGGTGTCCAGCGTCTTGTAGGTGAAGATCGGCACGATAGGTGTCGGCGCCTCGATGATTTTCACACCGTTAGCCAGCAGCTGTTTCTGGAAATACTTGGCGATATTCATCAGTCGTGTCGGCCTCTCCGGGTCAAGAATCAGCTGATGCAGCGCTTCCAGCGCCGTAGCTGCCGAGCACGGAGTGATCGATGCGGAGAAGATGAACGGCCTGCTCACGTGGCGCAACCAGTCTGCTACGCGGTGACTCGTCAGCATACATCCGCCGATAGATGCGAGCGATTTGGAGAAGGTCAGCATCGTGATATCTACCTTGTCCGTCAGACCGAAATGGGCTGCGGTACCACGACCGCCGGGGCCTAAGACACCGAATCCGTGGGCGTCATCGACCATCACACGAGCACCGTATTTCTCGGCTAATGCGCATATCTCCGGCAGCTTGCAGATGTCGCCGCGCATGGAGAAGACGCCGTCGGTCACAATCAGCTTTCCGGCATTCTCCGGAATGGATTTCAGTTGGCGCTCCAGGTCCTGCATGTCCGAGTGACGGTAACGAAGTACCTTCGCAAAACTCAGACGGCAAGCGTCATAGATGGAAGCATGGTTCTCACGGTCGTTGAGGATATAATCATCCTTGCCGCAGATGGCGGAGATAATGGCTAAGTTGGTCTGGAAACCCGTCGAGACAGTCATGCACTCCTCGTAACCCGTGAAGGCGGCTATCTCGCGCTCCAGCTGCAGGTGTAAGTCCAGCGTTCCGTTCAGAAAACGGCTGCCGCTCACGCCTGTTCCGTATTTATCCAAGGCCTCATGTCCGGCTTTGATAACCGCCTCGTTCTCTGTGAAACCGAGGTAGTTATTCGAGCCTAACATGATCACGCGGTGGTTCTCCATCTGCACCACAGGGGCTTGACGGCTCTCCAACTCGTGGAAATACGGATAGATACCTAATTTGCGAACCTGTTTGAGCGTCTCAAAATGGTCGCATTTTTCAAATAAATCCATATTAGAGGACGTTTAGATCCTTTAAAATCGCTGTGGTCTTACGAACGGCAGCCTCGCTCTCGTGCAGTTTGGCGCGCTCCTCTTCGCTGATGTTCAGCTCCAGAATCTTCTCAATACCGTTCTTGCCGATGATACAAGGTACACCGATGGTGATGTCCTTCATGCCGTACTCGCCTTCGAGGGCTGCGGAGCAAGGGATCATCTTCTTCTGGTCCTTGATGATGGCCTCTGCAACGCTTGCAGCAGCTGCACCCGGAGCCATCCATGCACTCGTACCGAGCAGACCCGTCAGCGTAGCGCCGCCTACCATCGTGCTCTTAACCACGTTCTCCAGCTCCTCTTTCGACAGGAACTCGCTTACGTTGATACCTTTGTAGGTCGTGTAGCTCGTCAACGGGATCATCGTCGTGTCGCCGTGACCACCGATGACGAAACCGTCCACGTCGTTCGCGTTGCACTTCAGCGCCTGGCTCAGGAAGTATTTCAGACGAGCGCTGTCGAGTGCGCCACCCATACCGATCACGCGGTTGCGCGGCAGCTTCAGAGCGTGCAGCGTCAGATAAGCCATCGTGTCCATCGGGTTGGAAACAACAACGAGGATTGCGTTCGGACTGTATTTGAGGACTTGGTCGCAAACGCTCTTTACGATACCTGCGTTTACGCCGATCAGCTCCTCACGCGTCATACCCGGTTTACGGGGCAGACCCGAAGTGATGATCACTACGTCGCTACCGCTGGTCTTCGAATAATCATTCGTCACACCCGTTACTACGGTGTCGAAGCCCATCAGCTGAGCCGTTTGCATGATATCCATGGCTTTGCCCTCTGCAAAACCCTCTTTGATGTCGATCAGACATACCTCGTTAGCCACCTCATTTACGGCCAACACGTTCGCGCAAGTAGCACCTACGTTACCTGCGCCTACAACTGTTACTTTACTCATAGTATTTGTATATTTTATGCATTAATTTTCAAAAAGCCTGCAAATTTACGATTTTTTTTGTATATATACAAATTTTTCTCCATAATTCTTCAGTTTTTCTCCATTTTTGCAACCAAAGTTTGCATAAAACTCAAAAACAGAGGATGTGGGTGCAGAATAGTACTGCTGTATTCCGGGTGAAATTGGGTGCCGATAAACCACGGATGATCTCGTAGCTCAATAATCTCCGTCAGACCGCTATCAGGATTGATGCCGGAACAAATCAAACCGTTTTCTTCCAACTCCTGTTGGTAAGCATGATTGAGTTCGTAACGGTGACGATGTCGCTCTTGTATCTTTTCGCAAGCGTATATCTCGCGTACGCGACTTCCTTCTTTTAGTTGGCACGGATAGGCACCCAAACGCATCGAACCGCCTTTGTTGATCGTGCGTTTTTGGTCTTCCATCAGATCGATGATATTATGCGTCGTGTGTTCGTCAAACTCCGTGGAGTTGGCGTCTTTATATCCTAATACGTCCCGTGCAAACTCAATCGCCATGCATTGCATCCCCATGCAAATGCCGAAACAAGGAATCATGTTTTCTCGCGCAAAACGGATGGCTTGTAACTTGCCTTCTACGCCACGGTTGCCGAAGCCCGGAGCTATCACTATTCCTTGAAAATCCGCTAATTGCTGTACATTCGCTTCGAGGATGTCATCCGAGAGGATGGAAGTCAAGCGTAGTTTGCGGTTGTTGTACGCGGCGGCGTGCGAAAGGGCCTCCCGGATGGATTTATAGGCGTCTTGCAGCTGTACATACTTGCCGACCAACGCAATCTTGACCTCCTCTTGCGCGCCTTCCAGCTTCTTGAGAAACGCATTCCAAGAAGCCAAATCGGCTTCCGGCAAAGAAGCGACATCGAATCCGGTTTTTCGCAGAACTACGCGATCCAGACCTTCTTCTAACATGTTCAGCGGCACGCGGTAGATAGTGGGCGCATCGATGGATTGAATAACCGCATCTTTGTCCACATTGCAGAACAACGCTACTTTTCTTCGCATCTCCGTCGGGATCTCATGTTCGGTTCGCAGCACGATGATGTCCGGCTGTACACCTTCCTGCTGCAGGTCCTTCACGGAGTGTTGCGTCGGTTTGGTCTTCAACTCTTTGGCGGCCGCCAGATAAGGTACGTACGTCAGATGGATGCAGCAGCAGTTCCTTCCCATCTCCCATCGTAGCTGTCGCATCGATTCGATGAACGGCAGCGACTCGATGTCGCCTACCGTGCCGCCGATCTCGGTGATCACAAAATCAAACCGACCCGTTTGTCCGAGCGACGTGATGTGATGTTTGATCTCGTCGGTGATATGCGGGATGATCTGTACGGTCTTGCCCAGATAATCGCCGCGCCGCTCTTTCTCAATCACGTTCTGATAGATGCGTCCGGTGGTGATATTATTGGTCTTGTGCGTCTCGACATTCAAAAAACGCTCGTAATGCCCGAGATCCAGATCCGCTTCGTGCCCATCGACGGTTACATAACACTCCCCGTGCTCGTACGGATTGAGTGTGCCCGGATCCACGTTGATATACGGATCTAACTTCTGAATGGTTACCCGAAAACCGCGGGATTGCAGCAGTTTGCCTAATGATGCTGCAATGATTCCCTTGCCCAGCGATGAAGACACGCCGCCCGTCACAAAAATATACTTCGTTTCCATACTTCGAAAGGTTAAATTTTCATTACGGGCTGCAAAGATAGTAATTAAATTTGACAAAAACAAGAAAAATATGCTAAAAATGCATTTTTATTTGCATATTTCATAAAAATAACGTAATTTTGCCGCCGATTTTGAATTTTAATCGGATTAAAAATGAAAAATAGCGTCAAAAAGATGCAGTTTGTAAAAATGCATTGTTTGGGGAACGACTACATCTATGTGGATTGTTTTGCCCCCGATACGGCGGACCTTATTGCTCATGCGGAACTCTCTTCGCTTGCTCAGCGGGTGTCCGACCGTCATTTCGGTATCGGTTCGGATGGTTTGGTACTCATACTGCCTTCAGACGAGGCGGACGCCCAAATGCGGATCTTCAATGCCGATGGATCCGAAGCGCAGATGTGCGGAAATGCGATCCGTTGTGTGGGTAAATATCTGTATGAGAGCGGTCTCTGCCGCCAGACGCAGATTCGTATTCATACCCTCGCCGGCTTGCGGACGCTCAAGTTGCACGTCGCGGAGGGGAAAGTGGATAGTGCGGAAGTCAATATGGGAAAAGCCGAAGTGCTGTTTGATGAGCTGATGATCAACTACCGCCCGGTGGCTTTTGTCTCTGTCAATCTGGGCAATCCGCATATTGTGCTTTTTCCTCAGACGCACGTGGCAACGATGTCGCTCACGCCGCTCGGACCGACTCTCGAGAGACATCCGCATTTTCCCGAAGGAACCAACGTAGAGTTCGTCTCCGTGCGTAATCCGAATGAATTAGACATGCGCGTGTGGGAGCGCGGCTCGGGCGAGACGATGGCTTGCGGAACGGGCGCTTGTGCGGCAGCAGTAGCAGCGGCGGTCCTCTCCAAAACCGGCAACTCCGTCACAGTGCATCTAAGAGGAGGAGACTTGTATATTCATTATGATCCCGAGACCCGGGAGGTCACCATGACCGGTTCGGCTACCGAGGTCTTTCGCGGAGAATACAGCTTATAAAACGTACGCTTATGAAAATCAACTCACATTATTCAGAACTACCTGCTCATTACCTTTTTCACGACATCGACCTGCGCGTACAAGCGTACCTCTCGCAGCATCCTGACGCCCGTCTCTTGCGCATGGGCATCGGCGATGTCACGCGCCATCTGCCTCGCGTCATAGTCGATGCGATGCAGCAGGCAGCAGAGGAACTCGCCCATGAAGAGTCCTTCCGTGGTTACTGCCCCGAGAACGGCTACGAATGGCTGCAGCAGACCATCATCGACCATTTCTTTCTGCCGCGAGGCATTCATTTTCATCCCGAAGAAATCTTCATCTCCGAAGGAGCCGGAAGTGACTTAGGCAACCTCAGTGATCTCTTCGACCGCGACAACAAAGTGGCAATCATGGATCCGACGTACCCGGCGTACGTCGATGCAAATATCATGGCGGGGCGCGAGATAACCCTTCTGCCTTGCCTCAAAGAAAACAACTTCGTGCCTGACCTGCCTGCTCAACCGGTGGACATCATCTATCTCTGCTTCCCCAATAATCCCACAGGAGCCGTTCTTACGCGAGACCAACTTCGCTTGTGGGTGGACTACGCTCATCGCAACCACTCGCTCATCATCTTCGACGCCGCGTACGAAGCCTATATTTCTTCGCCTGATATTCCGCATTCTATCTACGAGATCAAAGGCGCACGGGAAGTGGCAATCGAAGTACATAGTTTCAGTAAGAGTGCCGGCTTCACGTCCGTCCGCTGCGGCTATGTGGTCGTGCCTTTTGAGACAGGACTCCAACCGCTATGGATGCGCCGGCAGTGTACCAAATACAACGGGACCGCCTATGTCTCCCAGCGAGCTGCGGAGGCTACTTTCACACCCGAAGGACAAAAAGGCATTCGCGAAAACTTGACGTATTATAAAGAAACCGCTTCCCTCATCTTGAACGGCTTGCGAGAGATAGGTCTGGAGGCGTACGGCGGAGAGAATGCACCCTATATATGGTGTCGCGCGCCGCATGGATGGAACTCCTGGACCTTCTTTGACCATCTGCTCAACCGCTGCCAGGTGGTCTCCACACCCGGAGTCGGTTTCGGCCGTTGTGGAGAAGGTTTTGTCCGCTTCTCCGCTTTCGCCAACCGTCCATCCGCCGTCGAAGCCCTACAACGCATTCAGAAAAACTCTATCTAAAATTTGCATATATCAAAAATTTTTTGTACCTTTGCAGGCGAAAATGGTAGAGAGATAAAAAGAAAGCGTTATGAAAGTCAAGTGGACCAGTTTGGTAGCAGATTTGAAAGGAGGAGTGGGTAGCCAGCATTATGCTCGGCACATTCCCGGCAATGGAGAGTGGGCTGCCGTGTGTCAGAATCCGGAGTTAAGCAAGAAGACGAAGAAAAAGAAGGCTGCTCATCCGACATGCAAGAGTTTTTCGGGCTTTGTAGCAGCCAGCAAAGCTATTCTTCATGACCCGGAGCGTCGTGCGGCATGGCAAGCCAAATTTGATGAAGAAAAACGCCAGGCGCGACGGCATAATAAGCCTTTTTACGGGCGGTTGTGCGATTATGTGCGACACGAGGTGAATGAGGCGTTAAAGGAGGGTCGAACGATAGAGCCGTAAGCATTCCGAGGGGAGGTAATCCTCGGGTGTATAGATAAGTGAGAGGGTGCTCAGGATGGTTTCAGCAACCATTGAGCACCCTTTCAGCATCCATTGAGCATCCATTGCAAGACCGTGGCAAGTCCGTAAAACAAGCGAAACGGAAAGGAGAGGGGATAATGGAGGAAAGAAAAGTCAAAGGGCTCTGCACCAACTAACGAAGTAGCGTACGCCGGCGAGGGAGAGGGCGAAGCCGAGACCGGGGTAGAAACCGGCGAAAAACTCAGCAGGCATGCCGGGGATGAACTTCAAACTGATTCCCAGACACATCATAAAAATAATGAGGATATACCCGTGGATTAACAGGAATAATACGATCTGTATTCATAAGGTTTGTGAAATTTGAACGCAAAGATACACAATTTTTTTGACATATGCAAATAAAGACGCAATCTTAAGGAAAAATGAAGAAAAAAGAGGCGCGCTATTGTGTAAATCGCGAAATTGTTGTACCTTTGCACCGTGATAATGTAGCGTATATGAAAAAAGTAATCGGAATCATTCTCTTGTTGTTCATCTTTTTGCCGCTAAGCGCGCAAGATGGGACTTACGGGACGGAAGGGGAGCTCGTGTCGGCAGAGACGTACGGGCAAGAGCATACCAACGTGCTCAAGATCCATGCGGGGTATGGACGGCAGATAGACACCTATCTCAGTCCGATGGCTTACAGAGGTTGGCAGTTGGGTTTGGGTAACGAGTGGTGGCAGGCTTTCCGTCAGGACACGAAGTTAGGCAGGACAGGCCGGTTGGCGAACTGGGGGCACGTCGGACGAGTCGATCTTGCCGCAGGACGATTGGTCAACACCGCTCAGTCTAATCTTTTCTATAGTTTGCATATTGATGCGGGATGGGGCGCTTTCTATTGCTGGAAATGGATCGACGACCGTCTCAAAGTGCACGTAGGACCGTATTTAGAAGGCAGTTTTGCGGTCAGAGAGCATGACTCTAATGTCAACAAGATTGTGTCGTTTGACGTCGCTGTAGAGGCGATGGCGATGGGTGGTGTGAGCTGGTCGTTCTACGGAAAGAAAACCAGCTACCGGTTGAATTATCTCATCCGCACGAACCTGATCGGTTTTGACTTCCTGCCGGAATACTGGGAGTCGTACTACGAGATCTCACAAGGCGTGCCGGGTCAAGCCCGTTGTTCGGGGCATTGGAACCATCATACCCTCAAACAGGAACTGACGCTTGATTTGCAGTTTCCGCACTCTACCTGGCGCGTCGGCGCAGCGCACGAGCTGAACGACTACGGCACGAAAGATCTGCATTTCTCACGCAACCAGATCCAGCTCGTCATCGGATGTATCTGGAAATACCGAATTAACCCCCATTCACGCTTATGAAGACGAAGATATATTTTATAGGAATCGCGCTCGCGAGCATGTGGCTGCTGAGCGGTTGTCACGCCAAAGAGGAGATGAGTTATTCCGCGGACCCGGTAACCAATATCGAAGGGCTTTGGCAGATCATCGACACGCGTTATTGCTACATAGAGGACAAAGGCATCGACTGGCCGGCCATCCGCGAGGAGTATGTCGCCCAAGCGGCTCAAATCAAGCCTAACGACCAAGTGGCGCTTTTTGACTTGTGCGCAGGAATGTTGGACTCGTTGCGCGACGGACATGTGAATCTCTATTCCGCTTTTGACCGCTCCGCCAACACCGCGTGGTTTGATACCTGTCCTGCCAATTTTGACTCGCGGTTGCAGGCTCTGTATCTGCAGAATTGCCGCGTTGCAGGCGGACTGTATTACAACACGATTGACAGCGGAAGAGTGGGATATATCTATTATTCCAGCTTCTCCAACTCTTTCTCGGCGGGGAATATCTACTGGGTTTTCAAGGCGTTTGAACAATGCGAGGGTCTGATTATCGACGTGCGCAATAACGGCGGTGGAGATATCACCAACGCGTACCGCCTTTCTTCGCCTTTCTTCACGGAGAATGAACTCATCGGTTACTGGCGGCATAAAACAGGACCAGCACATAACGATTTCTCGGATTTTGAGCCGTTGACAGCCGACGCTTCCATGGTTGGCAGTAAATGGAAGAGACCGGTGGTAGTCTTATGCAACCGGCGGTCGTATTCGGCAGCCAACCTGTTCGTCAACATAATGCGGTACGTGCCTTATGCACACATCATCGGAGGCACCAGCGGAGGTGGCGGAGGTATGCCTATGAGTTATGAGATGCCCAACGGATGGATGGTCCGCTTCTCCAGCGTACGGATGTACGACCGAGACAAGAAAGATATTGAGAATGGAATCGAACCGGATGTCAAAATATCCATGACAAGTACCGATAAGGACGATATTATCGAGAAAGCTATTCAGCTGATTCATGAATTTTAGGAGATTTTTCTTGCATATGTCAAAAAAAATGCATACCTTTGCACCGTGATTTCGAAATGGATAAAATTATGAAAAAATTCTTCTTTTTCGCATGTGTAGCGGCGATGTTCGCTGCTTGTGCACCCCAAAATGAGAAAATGGTAAATGGTTTCATGGATCTGGCGCGTGCGCGTTTTGCAGTACGTGAGTATGCCCCAACACCTGTAGAGCAAGCGAAGATTGACTCCATCCTCGAAGCCGGGCGTCTGGCTCCAACGGCGAAGAACGTGCAGCCGCAACATATTTACGTGTTGCAAAGCCCTGAGGCTATCGCGAAAATCAATGAACTCACCCGATGTGCGTATCATGCACCGGTAGTGTTCCTCGTTTGCTACGATACCGACCTCGCGTGGACCAAAGACGGCGAGAGTTCGGGTAACATGGATTGCTCCATCGTGGGTACGCATATGATGCTTGAGGCTACGGAATTAGGTCTTGGTACCTGTTGGGTGAAATGGTTCGAACCAGCAGAAGTGGCTGCGGCTTTTGACCTGCCGGCAAATCACAAGCCCTCTTTCCTCATGCCTTGCGGTTACGCAGCAGAAGGTGTGAAACCATCTGACCACCATTTCAGCCGCAAACCGCTTTCTGAGACCGTGACATACAAATAAAATATAATACATTATGAACGTATTGATTCTTCAGGCTTCACCGAGAGCCCATGGTAACACCGCTTGGATGGCGGAGGAATACAAGAACGCAGCCGAGGCTGCAGGTCATAACGTGACGCTCGTGAATGTGGCGCACAAACATATCGCAGGCTGTCTGGCGTGCGAGTACTGCCATGGCAAGGGCAACGGTGCGTGCATCCAGAAAGATGACATGCAGGAACTCTATCCGCTGATGGCAGAGGCGGAAGTGCTGGTATTGGCTGCTCCGATCTATTATTTCACGCTCTGCGCACAGATACAGGCGCCTATTCAACGAATGTACTGCGTCAACGCGCCGGCTAAAGTGAAGAAGATGGCGTTGCTCTGTTCGTCCTATTCGCCGGGTGTGTATGATGGCGCGACGGCTGAGTTCCGCGACATCTGTAACTACTGGCACGCCGAGAATATGGGCGTTGTAACCGCCAAGATCGACGAGCAAAAGACAGATGCCACAAAGCAAAAGATTGTTGAGTTGGTAGCAAAACTGTAAAAATTCATTGAAATCTGCATCAAAAGTGCAGATTTTTTTGTATATATCAAATATTTGTAGTAACGTCGAGGACACCGACACGGCAAAGCCGTCCCACCTCGAAGTTACGGTCGCACGTTTGTGCTCATACTCAAGTCTTTTGCCATAAAAATGCAAGTAAACTCGATTTTTACGACAAAATCCTTGTGTATGTCAAATATTTGTTGTACCTTTGCAGCCAAAAGTTGCAAAAGTTATGAGTAAGACACTAAAAGATCGCTTGGATTATCTGATTGCTTTAGTATCAGAATTTGCTGCTACACACCATATGTCGTTGCAGCAAGCATACTTGTATCTACAGCAGTATAAGGGTCTTGACTTTGCAGATGAATTCTACGATGTAGAACATACATTATCTTTTGACCAAGCGATTGAGGACATTACTATGTACTGCAAACGAATGGGAGGAAGCATCGCATGATTCTTTTTCACGGAACAAATACGGATTTCCAACAGATACGTCTTGACATTAGTCGCGTCGGTAAGGATTTTGGGTATGGTTTTTATCTGACTACCGACAAACAAGTGGCTACCCGTCAAGCTGAGCGAAAGTTACTACAATACGGAACAGGAGCGAAAGTCGTTCAAAGTTATTATTTAGATGAAAAGAAATTAGACGGACTGAAAGTACTCCGTTTTGATGCATATACGGAAGAATGGGCTGATTTCATTCTCCTAAACCGACAAAATAAAGAACGCCGTTCAGTACACGACTATGACGTGGTTATAGGTCCGATTGCTGATGATACGGTTGGTTTTCAGATCCGTAGATATACAGAAGGGATTATCACTAAGTCACAATTTTTAGAAGAAATCAAATACCATCATGTAACGATGCAGTATTTCTTCGGAACAGCGCGCGCACTAACCCTATTAGAAAGAAGATGAGCAAGGAAACATTTATGATAGAGTCGCTCACGCGCGACGTGGTGGCTCTTTTGATGGAAGAGAGAGGCCTTTCTATGCGTGAGGCTATGGATGCTTTCTGTAGCTCGCGTACGTTTGATGCACTCTCGAAACCTGAAACAGGCTTGTTTTTCCAAAGTCCGGCATATGTTCTCGACGAGTTCAAGAACGAAAAAGGTAATTAATAAGTGTGAACACTTAAAAGAGTAAATCGTGCCCCTTAGGGCTAAGAAATAATCGTACCCTCTCCGAGCGGTGCTTCCGAGCACTCCGGGAAAGGAGAAAGACAATAAATAGAAACAAACAAAATCTGCCTATGGCATAAAACAACAGACAAACAACATACATAAATATTAAGCATTGCGCGATTCTTGGTCATACGAAACTGGACACTTCAACTGACACAAGTACAAGAACAAAGCACGATGCTCACGGAAGGCGTGAGCTTTGTTCGATAATTGGTACTTGTAGGTAGTCCAGAATCCTGTATGACCAAAGAAACGAGAAAGTTTCACGCTTTTTCTATGAAATATACGATAATATAGTATAAATCCAAGCCCCGAAGGTGTTAGAGGGGGACAAAATTATTTAATCATGAAAAAGTATTTTATTTATGCATTAGCAGCATTAGGTATGCTTGCATGCACAGGACAAAACAGTCCTGAAAATCCGAGCCAACCAACCGGCAAAACAATTGAAGGAGAACTAACAGGTGCTATTTCTGTCAGCCCTTCCAAGAAAGTTCATTTCTCGCAAGGTAACTTGCAATACCAAGCAAGCACAGATACATGGCGTTTTGCCAAGTACCAATTTGAGTTTGCAGGTGCAGCAAACGAACAAGCCTCTGCAACATATAGCGGATGGATTGATCTTTTCGGATGGGGAACAAGTGGCTACAATAATAGACTGCCATACTCTGCTTATGAATATAACCAATATGAAGGTATTAACAATATCGCAGGTACAAATTACGATTGGGGAGTATACAATAAAATTTCCAATGGAGGAAATGAAGCGGGCTTATGGCGCACTTTAACAGGTGATGAATGGGAATACATATTCCGCGGACGCAAAGATGCGGAATATTTATTTGCGTTGGGCACAGTAAACGATGTAAATGGTCTTATTATTCTTCCAGATAATTGGAAAACACCTGCTGACTTAACATTCAATGCAAGTACCACAAAAGGATTTATTTGGTATGAAGATAAAGAACATAGCAGCAAAACTTACGGTAATCCTAGTGAAAATGCGAATAATTACAAAGACAACATATACACTACTAGTGATTGGGAGAAGATGGAAACAGCCGGAGCTGTCTTTTTGCCTTCAGCCGGAGGTAAAATTGGAGAAGGTTTAGATTCATATTCTAATTATAGTGATGGTCACTATTGGTCTGCTTCATTTGGCGATGTTAATAATGAATATGACAATGGAGCACACTTAATTTTTTTCGGAGCAAACATCTTATATGTCAACGTAGCAGAAACAATAGGAAATATTAGTGTTCGTCTTGTAAGAGATGTATAATAAAATAGCGTAGGCGAAATATCCTACGTAGATGAGACATCTTTTGTGGTGTCAATTTAAGATGATAGTATTAATCTCAAAATTCATGTCAGTATGGAGTTGAGCATTGATCTTCATTTAAAAGGTGACCTTGATTTAGGGCAGATAATAATGTATGCTGCTTCGGTAGTTACCTTATTGGAGTTCTTCATCTAAGAGCCATCGGGAGGAGGGTGGGATTATTTTTAACAATTTAAACTAATAGTAAGCTATGCAGTGGAGATTAGAACCATATAGCACTGGAACAACTAAAAGAAAATTAGTTTGTACCATACCTGATGACGAATCATGGTATTATGGAGATATTTGCGAAAAGACCATACAACCACATGGACGTGGTGCTCATTACTCAAAAGAAGGTGTATATATTCAAGGTGGCTGGTGGGAAGACGGCATATTAAAAACGTCAATGTCCCAAGAAGATTACGAATATTAGAAGTAACAACTTAACACATAATCATCTACATCCTCCGTGGCGACAAGACCTACACCCTCCAAGGTCAAGAGGTAAAATAGCATCGACCAAGCTTGGTCGATCTTCCGGATTTTCCGGTCTCCCTTTTACTTTCTCGATAACTCGATTTGTCAGACTCCAGCCTGCACTCACTTGAGCAGGCTGGAGTTTTATTAGTTGAACACACAAGGTTGTGTGAATCTGTGAATGAGTGAATAAGCTGACCTTTCAACGTGGCGCGAGAGTAGCTTGAGAGTGGCTGATCGACTGCTGTTTTATTAAGTGGCGTTCTATTCCTTATTCTTAATAATCATATACCTTTTAACTACTTTCCAGCATCGTTTCAAATAGCAGACTTTGCGCTGACGCTGCGCGGAGGTTAGAGGGATGGTGGTGGAATGTCCTAATCTTAATAATCGTACTTTTTATAGGCGGGAAATGGACGATTTTGAACAGGTTAAAAGTCTTACATAACTCTTATTAAAGTCTTATCTTAGTCTTACTTTACTCTTATATGCTCAAAATCTTAAAAATCGTACATTTTTTGTACGATTTTTGTGCGTTTCTGCGAAAATGGTAGATATTTGGCGAATTTGTGTTTGTGTATATCAAGAAAATGTAGTACCTTTGCACTCGCTTACGTTAAGGCTCGTTACGACTCGCGGCTCTACCGCTCAATGGAAACTCGCCTTACGCTACGCTCTCCCCATAGCAAACAGCCTGCGACTTTGTTTACTCCGGGGACCCCAAACAAAATGATCAAATATGAAAATGAGTAAATGTAAAAATTTTTTATTCTTTTTGCTCGCGGCAGTTACTTTAGCTGCGTGCACAAAACAAAATAACAAAATGGTAAATGACAAAATGGTAAATGAGAAGATGGAGCTCAGTTTTTCGGCTGAGCAGGCAGCGTGGATGAGTGTTATCGCTTGCGATGAGGCAAAGGGCGATTTGGTAGCTCTGGAGTCGGCTATTCATAATGGGTTGGAGGCTGAGTTGACGGTTAGTCAGATCAAGGAAGCCCTCTCGCAGCTGTATGCTTATACGGGTTTTCCGAGAAGTCTGAATGCGCTGGGCGTGTTGCAGCGTGTTATCGGAGATCGCCAGGCGAAAGGAGTCAAGGTTATTTTGGGCGAGGATGCAAGTCCGCTCAGCGAGGAATACGATGCACTTAAAGAAGGTACGCGCGTGCAGACGCAGTTGGTGGGCAGGGCTTTTGAGTATGAGTTCGCACCGGCGACGGATTATTACCTGAAGGCGCATTTATTCGGAGATATTTTTGCCCGCGATAACCTGACGTACGCTGACCGCGAGTTGGTGACCGTTTCGGCGTTGAGCGGTCTCGAAGGCGTGGAGCCGCAACTGAAAGCCCACATCGCCGGCGCACGCAATATGGGCGTGAGTGAAGAACAGTTGCAAGGCATTGTGGTGGCTCTCGCGGCGAATGGTCTTCTGAACGAAGCGGGACGGTTGGCAGGATTGCTTCAAACGGAATGGCCGCAAGGCAAATCGAATGATGCTTATGCGCAGTATTTCACGGGACAGAGTTATCTGCAACCGTATTTGGGCGGCGTAGCGAATGTGACGTTTGAGCCGTGTTGCCGCAACAACTGGCATGTTCACCACGGAGCGGTACAAGTACTGGTCTGCGTGAGCGGCAAGGGTTGGTATCAGGAGTGGAACAAACCCGCAGTTCCGCTTACTCCCGGAACCGTGATTGCTATTCCCGAAGGCGTCAAACACTGGCACGGAGCCGCTGCGGACTCATGGATGCAGCACTTGGCGATCCACACCCATGAGCAACCGGGCGCGACGAACGAATGGCTTGAGCCCGTCTCCGTCACGCAATATAATTCATTAGGGGAATGAGAAAAATCCTAAATCTGCATCAAAAGTGCAGATTTTTTTGTATTTCCTGCAGAAATCCTTGCATATATCAAATATTTTTAGTACCTTTGCAACCAAATTTGCAAAGACAAGAAAACGAATGTCATCTTTTTCGTACATATCGCAATTATCCCCTGTGCTCTTTTGGGATATTGATCGTGAGCAGATGGATGTAGAGCGTCACTCTGCAGGTCTTATCCAACGCGTGCTGGAATATGGTACGTTGCAGGATTGGCGCCTTACGCGCGATTATTATGGTATGGATCGTATCGTGTCAGACTGCAAGCGTCTTCGTACGCTCGACCCGATGGCACTCTCGTTCGTCTGCGCAATGTCGAATACCAATAAAGAAGATTACAGATGTTATCAATTCAGACAGTCCAACCCGACACCTTGGAACTCCTAAAAGCTATCTCCACCCAACCGGAGGTAAAGGAATTGCGTTTGGTGGGAGGAACAGCCCTCGCGCTCCAATATGGTCATCGACAATCGGTGGACTTGGATTTCTTTGGCAAACTGCCGGAAGATAAGGACGAGTTGATAGATGTAGTGCGCCGTGTGGGAGATGTCACGGTGCTTAATCGCAGCAAGATCATTCTTCAAATGGTGGTTAATCAAGTCAAAGTGGATTTTGTGGACTATAGTCGCTATCCTTGGATTGACGAGCCGATATTAGGAGATGGATTTGTATTGGCTTCCGACAAGGATATAGCCGCCATGAAAATAAATGCGATTATGGGGCGTGGTACGCGCAAGGATTTTATTGACTTGTACGTGTTGCTGCAACACTATTCTCTGACTCAAATCATGGATTTCTATCGTCAGAAATACCCTGAGTTTTCTGAATACCGCGCGTTACTCAGTATGACCTATTTCGACGATGCAGAAATGCAAGATATGCCGCTGATGTTCATAAAAACTCCATGGGAGTCAATGAAAACATCAATAATACAAGCCGTAGAGGCTTATCAAAAATAACCATCGTCCCTCTTCGAGACGGTGCTTCCGAGCACTCCGGAAAAGGAGAAAGACAGGCGCAAAGCGTTGCGCAAATAACATATTAAAAAGAAGCGTTTGCTATTTTCGGAATGTCGTGAAACGTGAGAAATTTCTAAGACAAGAGAATACCGAAGAAAGTACAAACGTCCGCGTTATACGTGGACGATTTTGTCTGGTATTCAGGTATTCTCACGACCTCACGACATAGACAAAATTGCCCACGTTTTATGTACGTGTTAATTCTAAATATATGTATCTTATTCATCCAAGGCGGTATTTCCGCAACTTTAAAAACAAAATTGAAGTGCTTAAATTGAAACGGCAAGCAAAAAAATATGGAGTAGAATTACTCTTAGGAAGTAATGTTCGTATAGAAAATTGTAGCATCAGTTCGAATAGTGAGCACGGATATCCAAATTCTAAATTGGGAATTGAAGATAATTGCTATCTTAAATGTGCTCATTTTGGGTTTTACGGAGAAAATTCCAACATATCCATTGGAGCATATACGCACACTAATGGAGGTGAAAAAAGTAAGGTAACTTTCCAAGTCGGAGCGGATTCTACGATAAATATTGGAGAAGAATGTTTATTTGCTGGAGGTGTAGTCTTATGTACAACTGACTTCCACCCAGTATTTAATGAACAAGGAGAACGAACAAACCCCAATAAAGATATTTTCATTAACAATCATGTATGGTTTGCAAGGCACGCATACATTAATAAAGGAATAACTATTGGAAAAAATTCTATAATTGGAGCACATAGTGTGGTTAGTAAATCTTTCATGAAAGAAAATGTGGTTATTGCTGGGAATCCTGCTACTATAAAAAAGGAAAATATTTATTGGGAAGAGTAACTTTTCTTAATAATCGTCACTTTTTGCGATTACCTGCCGGACACGGGAAACATACGGGAAAGGTACCTGACGATAGACCAACAAAACACCGGCGAGAAGCCATAACCTAATCTTAAAAAGCGTACATTTCTTGTACGTTTTTTGTGTGTTTCTGCAAAAATGGTATATATTCGGGCGATTTGTGTTTGCGTATCTGCAAAAAATGTAGTAATTTTGCAGCAAATTTCAGATAAGAAAGAAAATATGAGTAAGTTTTTAACCCTTATGCTCGCGGTAATTACTTTTGCTGCTTGCACAAATTCAAATGAGAAAATGAATAAATGTGAAAATGACACATGGGACAAAGTTTTCCCGCTTAGTGAGAAAGTAAACCACAAAAAGGTATCCTTCAAGACCCAATACGGCTTCACGTTAGTTGGCGATCTTTACACGCCGAAGGAACTAAGTAACCAAGTACCAAGTACCAAATACGCCGCTATCGCGGTGTCCGGTCCTTTTGGCGCAACGAAAGAGCAGAGTTCGGGTCTGTATGCGATGAAGATGGCGGAGCGCGGATTTGTTGCATTGGCTTTTGATCCTTCTTTCACAGGCGAGAGTTCGGGTGAACCGAGACGCACGGCGTCGCCGGATATCAATACGGAGGACTTCATGGCGGCGGTGGATTACCTTTCTAAACTGCCCGAAGTGGACGCAAACCGCATCGGTATCATCGGCATCTGCGGATGGGGCGGAATAGCCCTCAATGCGGCTGCGGCGGATACGCGTATCAAAGCGACGGTCGCTTCGACGATGTACGACATGACGCGTGTGTCGGGCAACGGTTATTTCGATTCCGCTGACACCGAAGAGGCGCGTCACGAAGCGCGCGTGGCACTCGCCGCACAACGTCTTGCAGCCCCTGCTGCTATGGCAGGAGGCGTGATAGACCCACAGCCGGACGATGCACCGCAGTTCGTCAAGGACTACCACGATTACTACAAGACCCCGCGCGGCTACCATGCGCGCAGCGGCAACTCCAACGATGGCTGGCGTGTCATCGGTACGCAGGCTTATGCTAACAGCCGTTTCCTGTATTACATCAACGAGATCCGTTCGGCTGTTTTGATCATGCACGGCGAGAACGCGCATAGCCGTTATTTCGGCGAAGCGGCGTACCATTATATGGTGGACGGCAAGGCGGACGGCTACAAGACCGTGGTAGCTCCGAATCCCTGTCCCGAGAACAAAGAGCTGCTTATTATTCCCGATGCTTCTCATTGCGACATCTATGACGGCGGTTTCACAGAACCGGCAGGAAAAGGCGAACCCAAGAACCTCATCCCGTGGGACAAGTTGGCAGAGTTCTTCAATAAGAATCTAAAATAAAGAAAAAAACCTGCATAAAAAGACCTCATCCGCAATTCATACGAGATCGTCAAAGCCAAATACACCAAGAAAAAATGACCAATTGAAACAATTATTATGACACTACATGTAACACCGGAGTATATTACGTCTCTGAAGCCGAACGAGATATTTGTGTTCGGCAGTAACCTCGCGGGCATGCATGGCGGCGGAGCGGCACACATCGCGCACAAACTCTTCGGAGCAGAATGGGGTGTGGGAGTCGGTCCTACAGGGCAATGTTACGCCATTCCGACCATGCAAGGCGGCGTGGAGACCATCCGTCCGTATGTAGATGAGTTTATTGACTACGCGAAGCAACATCCGGATTTGCTCTTCCGCGTAACGCGCATCGGTTGCGGCATAGCCGGTTTTACGAACGAAGAGATAGCTCCGCTTTTCAAAGCCGCCGTGGCGATGGAGAATGTCTCACTTCCGAATGGATGGAGGGAGATTATCGGTGGTGTGCCGGTAAAGTGAAAAAAATCGGCAAGGACGACCTAAATGGCAAAAATGTTCCATTTTATTTGCTTATTTCAAATAAATGTTGTAACTTTGCAGTCAAATTGACATTTAAATCAATATTTATATGAAAACGAGTACTAAAATTTGGATGTGTATTGCGGGTGTCGCACTCGTAGCACTCGGCGTAATGTGTATCCTCTGCCCGGGAACCACATTGTTAAGCCTTGCTTGGGTATTTGGTTTGATGTTCTTCCTTGGCGGTTGCACAGAGATGGCGGCATGGTCGGCTACACGCGGATTTATCCCTATGAGCGGACTGATGTTTCTCTCGGCTTTGTTACAAATTATTCTCGGCGCGATCATGGTTTTCCATCCGGCACCATTAATGGTAGCGCTGCCGTTCATCTTCGCTTTCTGGCTCATGTTTGAAGGCATCAACCTTGCTATCAGTTCGTTTGATTTCAAGCGTGTCGGTTTCCGCCGTTGGTGGATTGTCTGCTGCTTTGGTGTGCTGGCTGCATGCTTCGGCGTGTACTGCCTCGTGAACCCGAATGTGAGCGCAGAGACCATCGCATGGGTTGTGGGACTTGGTATTATCTTAGACGGTATCGGCAACTGGGTCAAAGTAGCAGTGGTTAACAAAGTGGAGAAACGCTTTGTCAAGCTGCATGACCGTCTCCGCGAAGTAACCGACATTGACTGGGAAGAGGTAAAATGAACCAATACACCCATCGTTATTCGCTCACGGCAGCGGATATGGACACGCGTTACCGGATGACGCCGAACGCCGTCCTGCTCTATTATCAAGATTGCTGGGCACGCTATATGTCGTGTCTGCATCTGGCGGCTTTTGATGTGGTCAAGCAGAACCGCATCTGGGTCATTACGGAGTTTAACGCTTGGTTTGAGGAACAGACAGCTCTCTGGTCGGATGATATTGATGTGACCGTTTGGAACAGCGAAGTGGGGGCACTCCGTCTCTATGCCGAGTTCCGCGTGCGTCGGTCGGATGGGGTAGAGGTGGCGCATGGCTACGGCTGTTGGACGCTCCTCGACACGGAGGCACACCGCCTTGCGCCCATGACTCCTTTCCAACCGCAGATACCTGTGCTGCCAGAAGTCACTCCCGAGACCCATAAGAAACGCCGTTTTCCGACGGACGGCACACCACTCCAGCAGATCGAGCACCGCGTCAACCCGATTAATTTGGATTTCAACGGTCACGTCAACAACCGCACATACCTTAGTATAGCCATGCAGTCGGCGGACGAGGCGTTCATGGACGCGCACGCCATCCGTTGTTTGGCTATTCATTGGCTCAAAGAGACCTTCTTGGGCGACACGCTCACCTGCCGCTTGAACTTATTGCCCAATGAGACCGACGAACCCGTCTATCGCTATCTCCACACGATTGCCCGCAACGATGCCGAGACCGCCGCGCAGGTCTATTCCGAATGGATCCCGCGTAAGGAACAGATAGACGTCTCGGTCCATGCCCAAAGAAAATAAATCAAAAAAATCCTGCATATATTTGCGTATGTGGGATTTTTTTTGTAATTTTGCACTCGCTTTTGAGATGAAACGATTTTGGTACATATTGTTGATCTTGGTGAGCATCGGCGTTCAGTGGCTTGAGCCGATGGATAAGCCCACTATGCAACCGGTGTATACGTCCGGTTGCGCAGTGCAACAAACCGACCATCACACGCTTGTGGGGATACAAGGCGAACCCTTGACCCTTGCCAACAATGGTTCAAACATAACCGTCTCTGTACCCACTCATTTCAGTGCAAATACCGAGCGCACGCCTTTCGGCAAGAACAGAACCCGAACGGCTTTCTTGCGCAAAATGATTCATCATTACCAACCTGTTTTTATTGTTTTTCGCGGTCAGGAACGGCTTGAGACAAGTCCTTTCTGTTCGTCTGCCGGGAGCACGTACTATGTGTACTTCCTCCGGCGCATTTTGTGTTGACTTTCAGCGAAATAACTGAATATTAACAACACAAATTGAAACAATAAAATGATATCATCTTATTTATCGAATCCTATTTTATTAGGACTTTTCTTGGTTGTTGGTTTAGTGCTTTTGGTCAAAGGCGCAGACTGGCTTGTTGGGGCGGAGTTCTTCTCCTGATAATATACGCCGGTTACCTGACATATAGGCTTTTAACGTATTAACAAATTAAAATTAATTCATTATGAATAGTACAACAATTATTGTCGGCATCGTATTACTTGCCATCTTTGTAGTGCCGGTTATTTGGCTCAATCTTAAAAAATAATGTATAGGCACAATATAAAAACCTCGACCCCAAAACGGCCGAGGTTTGTTGTATTTTTTACAAAAAACTTGTATAATTCAAAAAATTGTCGTAATTTTGGATGGTTGAGTGTGAGCGGAGAAGGAAGCATACAAGAACAACGCCCTTTGTGAGCGTTGTTCTTTCTTATATTATCGCCGTTGTGATGTCCTCGGCTTCGGCGAGATTGAGTTTCTGACGGACTTAGGTTGCAAGCACAATGTAAAGGAAG